>NZ_JBHVZO010000001.1:0-229650 GCF_042879855.1 Streptomyces sp. NPDC058326
GAGCAGGGAGTGGCGTCCGGTGCCGTGCATCGCGAGGCGGAGGAAGGAGGCATGGCGGAGCCATGCCGACCGACGACAACGCGGCGAGGCGCGGCACCGGACGCCGCGAGCCCGGCCTGATCGACAAGACACCCCCTAACCTGGTCCCATGCCTCGTTACGAATTCCGCTGCCGTACCTGCGGCGACACCTTCGAGCTCAGCCGTCCCATGGCCGAGTCCTCCGATCCGGCCTCCTGCCCCGCCGGGCACGACGACACCGTGAAGCTGCTCTCGGCCGTGGCCGTCGGCGGCTCGTCCGCCGCCCCCGCGCCGAGCGGCGGCGGGGGCGGCGGCGGCTGCTGTGGTGGGGGCTGCTGCGGCTGATACGCGTTACACGGCGGCCGCCGCCCTGAAGCGACGCAGGATCTCCTCCCCCGCCGCGACACCGCGTTCCACGAGGACGTCGAGGTGGGGGGCCGTCCAGTCGCTGTCGGCCAGTTCGCCGTGGCCCGGGCGCCAGGCCCGGTCCGCGGCGAGCAGCAGGTCGGCGTCGAGGAGGGAGTCGCCGGCCGCGAGCGTGAGTGTGGCGCCGGTGCGGCGGGCAACCTCGCGGACCGCCGCGCTCTTGGTGAGCGGCTTCGGTACGGCGTACACCTTGCGGCCCTGGAGCGAGACCGTCCAGCCGCGGTCCGCCGCCCAGTCGCCGAAGCGCCCCAGCCACTCCTCGGGGAGCCGTTCCCGCTCGACGACGAGGTAGGCGAACAGGTCCTCGGCGACGCGGTGCTTGCGCACCCAGGACAGGTCCGTGGTGGCCGTGAGGTACGCCCGGATCTCGGAGAGCGGCGCGCACTCCTCGGCGAGTCGGCCCAGGACGGAGGCATGCCAGTCCTCGTCGGTGACGCCGTCGACGAGGATGTGCCCGCCGTTGGCGCAGATCGCGTACTTCGGTGTGGCGCCGGGGAGTTGGATGCGCTGGTACTGCTTGCGCGTCCGCGTCGTGGTGGGGACGAAGACGGCCTCGTCGGACAGCTGGGCGAGGAGCCCGGCCGCGTCCTCGGTCATGTAGGAGAGCGGCTTGGCCTCGTGGACCTCGACGCAGAGCAGCCGGGGTGCCTGGGCGTCGGGCATGCCGAGGGCGAGGGCGGCCGAGGAGTAGATGAGGGTGCGGTCGAGGTCGCTCGCGACCAGGATCGTGCTCTGTGCCGTGATCGGGAGCGCGTCCTGCGCCGCGCTCGGCGTCGCGGCCGGGAGGGTGACCGGAGGCGCGATCGGGAGCGTGGCCGGAGGCGCGTCCTGCGCCGCGGCCGGTGTCGCGATCAGCGTCGTGCTCTGTGTCGTGGGCGGCTGGGTGTTCGCGGTCATGTCGTCGGCCGGCGTCGTTCCCTGGGTCGTACTCACTGGGACACCACCGCCTTGCCGTCGGCCCCTGTCGCACCTCTGGTGTACTGAGGGTGGATCAGACCCACGCAGCTGTACGGCAGTTCGTCGACCACCTCGACCGGTACTCCGCGCTGCTCCGCGAGCAGGCGGACGTGCGCTAGGTCGGCGTCGGCGCCGCGCTTGGCGAGGATCTTCCAGGGGACGCGGCGGAGCAGGACGCGGGTGGTCTCACCGACGCCCGGCTTGACCAGGTTGACGTCGTGGATGCCGTACTCCTCGCTGATCCGCTCCACGGCCGCCCAGCCCTCCCAGGTGGGGGTGCGGTCGGCGGCCAGGAGCTCCTTGACGTCCGCGTCGACGGTCCCGGCGACCTCGTCGAAGCGGGCGGTGACGGCGTCGAGGAAGTCGTTCGAGACGTCGGCGCCGGCCAGCTCGCGGTAGAACTTGCCGCCGTGGAAGTCGTCGGGCCCGACGAGGTCGGCACGCAGGACCGTACGCGATATCAGCCCGGAGACCGTGGAGTTGAGACAGGCGGAGGGGATGAGGAAGTCCTCCCGGGTGCCGTAGGTACGGACGCAGGAGCCGGGGTCGGCGAGGACCGCGATCTCCGGGTCGAAGCCCTTGATTCCCTCGGTCCCCTCGAACTTCCTTATCGCTTCGGCGAGTTCGCGGGTGATGGCGCCCTTGCCGGTCCAGCCGTCGACGAACACGACGTCGGCCGGGTCGTGGTGGGCGGCGAGCCAGCGCAGCGCGTTGGTGTCGATGCCGCGGCCCCGCACGATGGAGACCGCGTAGTGGGGCAGGTCGAGGCCGTGGCGTGCCCCCGCCCAGCGGCGCATGAGGACGCCGACGGGCGTGCCGGCCCGCGCGAGCGAGACGAGCACGGGGCGACGGCCGGGCCGCTCGGCGAGAACGGTCTCGGTGACGGTGCCCACGGCGTGGGCGATCCGGGCGGCGGAGCTCTCCAGGGCGGTGTGGAAGAGCTCCTGGTAGCGCGCGCTGGGCTGGTACTCGACGGGGAGCGACTCGGCGTAGTGCGCGCCGCCGCTCTGGATGGCTTCCTCGCGTTCCTCGGTGGGCGCCTCGAGCTCGACGTCCGAGAGGTCCTGGAGCAGCCAGCCGACCTCCTCGGGTGCGTACGAGGAGAAGGCGGGGCCGCGGAGGGGCTCGGGCAGCATGGAGCTCCTTTCGGGAGCTTCGGAGTCGGAGAGCTGGGGGGTGTACGGCGTGGACGACGGCACGGTCTGCCCGTACGGCGCGTACGAGGGGACGACGGCGAGCACGACGCGCGGGATGTGCGCGGCCAGCTGGGCGAGGAGGCCGTCGGGGGCGTGCAGGGCCGGGGTGTCGGCCGTGGAGTCGACGACGACGGCGACGGCGTCGAAGCCCGCGCCGGCCACGTTGTAGGCGTAGCGCTCGCCGGGTCCGTCGGCGGGGTCGTCGTGGGCGGGGAAGACGAGCCGGGTGCGTATCGCGTAGCCAGGGTCGTCCACGGCGAGGACGGGCGAACGGGTGGTGGTGGAGTAGCGGACGTCGAGCCCGGCGTCCTCCAGGGCGGTGCCGAGGCGGAGCGGGGCGTACATGAGCTCCTCGAAACCGAGAACGAGCACGCGGGGCCCTGCTGCGGGCGGCTGGGTGGGGGCGGCGGTGAGGGGGCTGAGGAGCGCCTCGGGGCCACCCGGCGGCTCGGCGGACGGCTCCACGGACGCCTCCGTGGCGACGGGGCCACTCGCCGCCTCCGTGGACGCCTCCGTGGCAACGGGGCCACTCGCCGCCCCCGTGGACGCCTCCGTGGCAACGGGACCACTCACCGCCTCCGTGGACGCCTCCGTGGCAACGGGACCACCACCAGGGCCCTCGGTGCCACCCAGCGCCTCGGCGGGCGCTTCCGCGCCGGCGAGCGCCCCCTGCGCGGCGGGTCCCTCCGGCATCGGGATGCGCAGTGCCTCGGCGATCCTGGCGGCCATGGCGGGCAGGGCCGCCTCCAGGGCCGCTCGGTGCTCCGGGGTGAAGCCGTGCCGTCCGCCGTCGGGTATGCCGTCGGGCCAGCCGAGCGCTATCCGGACGGGGGCGGGGCGGGGGGCGTCGGCAGCGCCCGGCGAGCCGGCCTGGCCCACAGGAGCGACGCGCGACTCCGCACCCGCCTCACCCACGGCACCGCTACCGGATTCCAGACCCGCCTCACCCACCGCACCGCCGCCGGACTCCGCACCCGCGGCGCTCCCCCGCGCCCGCTCGGTTCGCCGTTCGTACTCCGCCACCAGCGCCTGGCCCTTCTCCAGGACCCCGTCCGGGAGGCGTACCGTTCCCGCCGCGCCGGAGATCAGGTCGACGCGGGCTCCTATCTCCGCCGCGAAGGCGTCCAGGCGGCCCAGGTCGGCGGCCGAGCGCATGTCGACGAGGGCGACGACGACGTACCGGTCGCGGGGGTAGCGCTCGTGCAGTGCGCGGATGGTGTTGAGGACGGTGTTGCCGGTGGAGAACTCGTCGTCGACGAGGATCAGCGGGCCGTCGCCCGCGAGCAGCTTCGGGTCCTCGGGGAGCAGCAGGTGCGAGGTGGCGTGGGAGTGGGACTCCTCGAAGCCGCCCGCGCGGGCGACGCCGGGCACCGGCCGTCGTGTGGAGTGGAGGTACGGGGCGAGGCCGAGGCCGTCGGCGACGGCGTGGCCGAGGGCGGTGGCGGTCTCCGCGTAACCGAGGACGACGGAACGCGCGGCCTCCTCGTCGCCGAGGAGCGCCCGGACGCGCCGGCCGAGGGCGAGGCCGGAGCCGTACACCACGGACGGCCGCTGCGGCACGTGCTTGCCGAGCACGCTGGAGACCAGCAGATGCGCCCGTTTGGGGTTGCGACGCAGTGCGAGGCCCAACAGGGCCGGTAGCTCCTCGCCGCCGATCAGTTCGACGCCCAGTCGCTCCGCGACCCACGTTCCGGTCCACACCACGTCGTCGACGTCCCTTCGTCAGCCGGCAAGTCCGGCGGTGAGCAGATCCACGAAACCGACGTCCTCCTTGGCGACGCCGAACACCTCGGCGCGCAGGAGGGTGCGCTCGGCCCACGCGCGATGCGGCTTCACTTCGTTCATCTTGTTCGTATAGGCGGAGCGCAGCACTCCGCCACCACCCTGGTCGGGCCGCAGGATGTCCTGGGCGTCGCTCCACTCCTCGTGGCTGACGACGGAGAGCGCGTGCACCGGCACCACATGGGTGGGGTGGATGCAGGTCTTGCCGAGCAGTCCGTTGGCGCGGTCGAGTTCGATCTCGCGCAGCAGGCCGTCGAGGTCGTGCTCGATGAGGGCGGTGCGCAGGTCCTCGGCGCGGCCTTCGAGGAAGGGGCTGCGGCGCAGCTGGGGCTTGAACATGCGCTCGCCGGGCCGGAAGTACTCCCAGACGGGTCCGGTGACGGTGAAGCCGGTGCCGTCGGAGCGGCCGAGGAGGTTGACGACGTCGGCGATGACATGGGCGACGATCTTGATGTCGTACGCGGTCATGTCGGGCGAGCGGCGCAGACCGTAGGCGGAGCAGAAGTCGGTGACGCCGAGGCGCAGGGCGAGGACGCGGTCGCGGTACTTGTCGGTGATCGCGGCGATGCCGGCCAGGGTCTCGGCCCGGGTCTCCAGGTGGAGGAGCTCGGGGGACTCCAGGACGGGCATGGCGAAGAGGCGTCGGCCGCTCGTCCGCTCGGCCTGGGTGAGCGCTTCGAGGAAGGCGTGGCCGCGGCTCTCGGTGAACTTGGGCAGCACGAATCCGGACAGCAGGCGGACCGTTTCGCCCAGGCGGTCGACGAGGTCGGTGATCTGGCGCGGTTCGCGGACCCGGATGAAGAGCAGGGGCACGTCCGTGGCGGTGTCGGCGTCCGTCACGGTCGTGGTGGCGAGGTCGGCGAACTGGCGGACGAGGTTGGCCTCGCCGTCCTCGACGTCGGCGTCGCTGATGGAGTCCTCCAGGCAGAGCACCATGGAGACCACTCCGCGGGCTGCCTGCTTGCGCACGTCGTCGGCGAGCCGCGGCCGGGTGGCCGGGCTGTAGAGCGTGGCGCCCAGGGCCACGGCGAGCGTGCCTGCGGGCGAGTCCGCCGTGAACGAGGCCGGCTCCCGGTGGAACAGCCCAGCCCGCGCGGTGGACGGGATGTGCCCGAAATGACGCATATAAGTCCCCCGTCTGCCTTTCTCGTCCTGACGACATGTGGCCGGTAATAGTACGTAGGTGCGGGTGTCCGCAGTTCCATTCACGCATGAAATCCAGGTAACTCGTCAGCATCCGTCCCCCCACGCGGGTATCGGTGGTGCCCCCGCGTTGTCCGCGGGTCGGCCGGGAGGGCAGGATTACGGTCATGACGCACGCGATGCTGAAGGGCTCCAACGTCCCTCTCGACACCGCGGCCGTACGGGCCGTGCTCCGCTGGACCCCGGGCCCCGGGGTCCCCGACGTGGATGCCTCGGCTCTGCTGCTCGGGCCCTCCGGTCGCGTGCGGTCCGACGAGGACTTCGTCTTCTACAACCAGCCGCGCCACCCCTCGGGCATGGTGCGGCGGCTGCCGAAGAAGCGGGTGCCCGAGGGCCTGACGGACACCGTGGAGGCCGATCTCGGCTCTCTGGACGCCTCGGTCGACCGGGTGGTGATCGCGGCCTCCTCCGACGGCGGCACCTTCCGGTCCGTCTCCGACCTGCGCATTCTGATCTACGACGCCGCCCCGGGGCCGGAGCGCGAGCCGCTGGCCCTGTTCGCCGTGACGGCGGAGACGGGCGAGGAGACGGCGGTCATCTGCGGCGAGCTGTACCGGCGCGGGGACGGCTGGAAGTTCCGCGCGGTGGGCCAGGGCTACCCGACCGGCCTCGTCGGCCTCGCGACCGACTTCGGCATCTCGGTCGACGAGGACGCGCAGGAAGACCCTGAGGCACACGACGGCCAGGACGGCCAGGACGGTCACGAAGGGCGTCAGGAAGGCCAGGAGGAGCCCCAGGCGGCCCAGGAGGGCGCGACCGCCGCTTCCGGCTCCCCCGACCTCGACCTGACCCTGGTCCACGCCCCCGTGCCCCCGCGGCCGGTCGTGCCGCCGCCGGTGCCCGACCGGGCGCCCGCCTACGGCTATCCGCAGCCGCCGGTGAACGACCCCGTGCCGGCCTATGGCTATCCGCAGCCGGTGACCGCCCCGGAGCAGCACCCGTCGCCGGAGTTCCGGATGCCGCCCATGGGCCCCCAGTTCGTCCGCTCCTGAGGACGGGGGCCAGAGCTCTTCCGCTCCCGAGGACACGGTCAAGAGCTCGTCCGCTCCCGAGGGCCGGGGCCAGAGCTCGTCCCGCCCCGAGGACGTGGGCAAGGGCTACGCCTTGGTCTTGTAGCCGCGTCCCCACTGGAGGCCCCAGCCGTACAGCCGGTCCAGTTCGGCCTGGAAGCCGTAGACGAAGCGCACCTCCCGGCGGACCGTGAGCTCGCCCTTGCTGTTGTCCACGGAGAAGACGGCGCAGGAGCGGGCCTGCGGGGCGCGCTCGTCGAGCTCGATCTCGATCCGGGGGCCGTTGCTCGGGTAGAGCGTGATCTTGGCGTGCGTACGGTCGAAGGCCGGCGTCTGGTCGTAGATGTACACGAAGAACAGCAGGCGCTTGATCTCGTCCTTCTGGTCCAGGTTGACGAAGATCGTCTCCCCGGAGGACCCGCCGAAGCGGTCGTCCCCGCTGAGCTTCACGTACGGGGCGGTGTTCAGGTCGCCGAAGAAGCCGCCGAGCGGCTGCACGACGCCCTTGCTGCCGTCCTTGAGCTCGTAGAGGCAGCCGAGGTCCAGGTCCACGTTGACCATGCCCTGGGTGTGGGCCTGGACGACCTCGGGCTTGAAGAGCTTGGACGGGTTGCGCAGGAGCCGTCCGCTCTGCCGGGAGCGGCCCTCGATGTCGGAGGTCCGCATCCGCCAGGAGAGGTTCACCCGGAGGTTTCCGGTGGCGGCACCCTGCTTGGTGAGCGAGACGGACGGGCGCCGTCTCGTCAGGTCGATCGAGTTCGACGCGGCGGCGCCCGAGTCGAACTGCGCCGTCCTCGCCGGAAACAGGTTGTCCCAGAAGGCCATGGCGCCTTCACCCCCCACTGGTCGTCACCACCACCGCACATGCCTGCGGGGCGGCCGGGTGCACCGGCCGCCCCGCAGTGAAGCGTTCCTCGTCGCCGGGGGTGTCACACCCCGGAGGACACCTTGGTCTTGTCGCCCGGGGATCCGGACCCGCCCTCGGCCGCCGCGAGCGCCCTGTTGCGCCGGACGGAGGACCAGAAGGAGAGCGCGATCAGGACGACACCGATGGAGCCGGTGATGAGCTCGCTGATCTCGTGCTGGATGGTGATGAGCAGGATGACGGCGAGCGCGCCGATCGCGTAGTGCGCGCCGTGCTCCAGGTAGACGTAGTCGTCCAGGGTGCCCTCACGGACCAGGTAGACCGTGAGCGAACGGACGTACATGGCGCCGATACCGAGGCCGAGCGCCATCCAGAAGATGTGGTTGGTGATGGCGAAGGCGCCGATGACACCGTCGAAGGAGAACGAGGCGTCGAGCACTTCCAGGTACAGGAACAGGAAGAACGCGGCCTTGCCGGCGAGGCCGACCGCGGAGACCGGCTTGCCCTGGGCCTTGGCCTTCTCCTCCTCCTCGTGCTCGCGCTCCTCCTCTTCCTCCAGCTTGTTCTCGAAGAAGCCGGAGAGACCGCCGACGATGAGGTACGTGATCAGGCCGGCGACGCCGGAGAGCAGCACGGTCGCGGACTTGTCGGCGTGGCCGGCGCTGGTGTGCGCGTGCGTCGCGAAGGTCATGGCCGTGACGAGCAGGGCGATGAGCGCGACACAGACCGACAGCATGTCGACCTTGCCGAGCTTGGCCAGCGGGCGCTCCAGCCAGCCGAGCCACTTGATGTCCCGCTCCTCGAAGATGAAGTCGAGGAAGATCATCAGCAGGAACATTCCGCCGAAGGCGGCGATCGCCGGGTGGGCGTCCGTGACCAGGGCCTCGTACCGCTCGGGATTGTCCATGGCCAGCTCGATGGCCTCGATCGGGCCGACCTTGGCGCTGATGGCGACGATCGCGACGGGGAAGACCAGCCGCATGCCGAATACAGCGATCAGGATGCCGATCGTGAGGAAGATCTTCTGCCAGAAGGCATTCATCTTCTTCAGGATTCCCGCGTTGACCACCGCGTTGTCGAAGGACAGCGAGATCTCGAGGATCGACAGGATCAGAACGACCCCGAACGCCTCCCACCCCCACTGCCAAGCGGCGAAGGCCAGGCCGAGCGCCGTGATGGCGAACGACCAGCCGAAGGTTTTCAGAACCACTGTCTACCCCATCGTGAAACTACTTGGCTTTACGAAACGTTGACCCCGAAGTCTAGAGCGATGCCTCGCAGTCCCGACGCGTACCCCTGACCGACCGCGCGGAACTTCCATTCGCCGTTGTACCGGTAGAGCTCGCCGAAGATCATCGCGGTCTCCGTGGAGGCGTCCTCGGAGAGGTCGTACCGGGCGAGTTCCTGCCCGTCCAGCTGGTTCACCACGCGGATGAAAGCATTGCTGACCTGGCCGAAGCTCTGGCTCCGGTTGTCGGCGTCATGGATCGACACCGGGAAGACGATCTTGTCGCAGTGGGCCGGCACCATGGAGAGGTCCACGATGAGGGACTCGTCGTCCCCGTCGCCCTCGCCGGTGAGGTTGTCACCGGTGTGCTCGACGGAGCCCTCGGGGCTGCGGAGCTGGTTGTAGAAGACGAAGTACTCGTCCCCCAGAACCCGCCCGGCCTGGCACAGCAGGGCGCTGGCGTCGAGGTCGAAGGGGGCTCCGGTGGTGGAGCGCGCGTCCCAGCCGAGCCCCACGAGGACCTTGGTCAGGTTGGGTGCGGCCTTGGAGAGGGAGACATTGCCTCCCTTGGCGAGCGTGACGCCCATGATTCGGTTCCTCCCCGGTGGTGATGAGGCACGTCCGGCGCCGCACGGGATGTGCGGCGCCGGACGATTCGAACGGTTCGGCTCAGACGTTGACGCCGAAGTCCTGCGCGATGCCGCGCAGGCCCGAGGCGTAGCCCTGGCCGACGGCGCGGAACTTCCACTCGGCCCCGTGACGGTACAGCTCGCCGAAGACCATGGCGGTCTCGGTCGAGGCGTCCTCGGAGAGGTCGTACCGGGCGATCTCGGTGCCGCCGGTCTGGTTCACGACGCGGATGAACGCGTTGCGCACCTGGCCGAAGGACTGCTGGCGGTTCTCGGCGTCGTAGATCGAGACCGGGAAGACGATCTTGGTGACTTCGGGCGGCACGGTGGCCAGGCTGACCTTGACCTGCTCGTCGTCACCCTCGCCCTCGCCGGTGAGGTTGTCACCGGTGTGCTCGACGGAGCCGTCGCCACTCTTCAGGTTGTTGAAGAAGACGAAGTCCCCTTCGTTACGGACCTTGCCCTCGTCCGTCACCAGGATGGCGCTGGCGTCGAGGTCGAAGTCCGTGCCGGTGGTGGTCCGGACGTCCCAGCCCAGACCGACGGTCACGGCGGTGAGGCCAGGGGCCTCCTTGGTCAGCGAGACGTTGCCGCCCTTGCTGAGGCTGACTCCCACGAGTCCCTCCATAGGTTTCCAGGGGCAGCGCCCCCAGGTCGTGCGTTGGCATTCGGATCAACGACTGGATCCTAGTGACGGGTTCCCGGTCGAAACAGTCGATTCGCCCCACGAATCGGAGATGTCGGCCGCCGAGGGCTCAGATGGCGTCGAGGGCCTTGACGTACTCGCCGATGTCGCGGGCGTCCGGAAGGGCGTTGACGACGGTCCAGCGGACGACACCCTCCTTGTCGATGACGAAGGTGCCGCGCACCGCGCAGCCCTTCTCCTCGTCGAAGACGCCGTACGCCCGGGAGGCCTCGCCGTGCTTCCAGAAGTCGGAGAGCAGCGGGAAGTCCAGGGACTCCTGCTCGGCGAAGACGCGCAGCGTGTGGATGGAGTCGTTCGACACGGCCAGGAGCTGGGTGTCGTCGTTGACGAACGCCGGGAGGTTGTCGCGGAGCTCGCCGAGCTCACCGGTGCAGACGCCGGTGAAGGCGAAGGGGTAGAAGAGCAGCACCACGTTCTTCGCGCCGCGGAAGTCGGACAGCTTCACGGTGCGCCCGTGGTTGTCCTTGAGCTCGAAATCCGGGGCCTCGGTGCCGGCCTCGATCGCCATCGCGTACGCATCCCTTCGACGGAGCCCTGCCCTTGGGCCGAATCGGTGAGGCCCACCCTACGGCCTGGGCACGAAAGCCCCCGCCGGTGGACCGGCGGGGGCTTCTCGCAGCGTGGTGATCAGCGCTTGGGGGCGCCCAGGCGGGTGCCCGTCCAATCCTTCGCGACGCTGATGCTCTTGGTCTGGGAGAGACCCGCTGTCTGCGCGGCATCCTGGATGTCGGACGGCTCGATGTAGCCGTCGCGGCCGGTCTTCGGGGTCAGCAGCCAGATGTTGCCGCCGTCCTCCAGAAGACCGATGGCGTCCACCAGTGCGTCGGTGAGATCGCCGTCCTCGTCCCGGAACCACAGCACGACGACGTCGGCGACATCGTCGTAGTCCTCGTCCACGAGGTCGGTTCCGATGATGGACTCGATGCCTTCACGGAGATCCTGGTCGACGTCGTCGTCGTAGCCGATCTCCTGGACCACCTGTCCGGGCTCGAACCCCAGCCTTCCGGCCGGGTTGGTCCGCTCCTCCGCGTGGTCCGCGGTCGCGCTCACGGCTTGCCTCCTGCTCATTCGGTAAATGCTTGGGCCGCGCGTATGCGCGCGGCGCTGGCCGTAGTCCACACGTGCCGGGGTGGATCGCGCAAGTACCCGGCCGCGGAGACCGCCGAAACGGTGACGTTTGGGGCCGTCTCGCCGCAACTTCCGGCGCCGCGGGAAACCGCTCCGTGATCAGGCACACATGATTCATCCCGGTTTGATTGTTTCTGCGGTTTCAGTCTGCCGAACGCCCGGACGAAACGCATGCGCGGGTTGGGCGTAAGGTTGCGATTTGAGCACGGTACGACACGGCTTGAGCGCACCCGGACACCCGCAGGACGCCCCCGAGACACCCCCTGGGGGTTACCCCTCGGTAAATGTGACGTCTGGCGTCGGCGGGGTACACGATGGACATCCCGACCACTACTCCGTGGCCCCGTGGGCACCACCGACAGCGAAGGAAGAGCGTGGCTCCCGGATCCGATCGCAACCCGATCATCATTGGCGGCCTTCCCAGCCAGGTCCCGGATTTCGACCCGGAAGAGACCCAGGAATGGCTCGACTCCCTCGACGCGGCCGTGGACGAGCGGGGCCGTGAGCGAGCCCGTTACCTCATGCTCCGGCTGATCGAGCGGGCCCGCGAGAAGCGCGTGGCCGTGCCCGAGATGCGCAGCACGGACTACGTCAACACCATCGCCACGAGGGACGAGCCCTTCTTCCCCGGCAACGAGGAGATCGAGCGCAAGGTCCTCAACGCCACCCGGTGGAACGCGGCCGTGATGGTGTCGCGCGCCCAGCGTCCGGGCATCGGCGTCGGCGGTCACATCGCGACCTTCGCCTCCTCGGCCTCGCTGTACGACGTCGGCTTCAACCACTTCTTCCGCGGCAAGGACGAGGGCGACGGCGGCGACCAGATCTTCTTCCAGGGGCACGCCTCCCCGGGCATCTACGCCCGCGCGTATCTCCTGGACCGGCTGAGCGACACACAGCTCGACGGCTTCCGCCAGGAGAGGTCGAAGTTCCCGAACGGGCTCTCGTCGTACCCGCACCCGCGGCTGATGCCGGACTTCTGGGAGTTCCCGACCGTGTCGATGGGCCTCGGCCCGCTCGGCGCGATCTACCAGGCGCGGATGAACCGCTACATGGAGGCGCGCGGGATCGCCGACACCTCCAGGTCGCACGTCTGGGCGTTCCTCGGCGACGGCGAGATGGACGAGGTCGAGTCGGTCGGCCAGCTCTCCATCGCCGCCCGTGAGGGCCTGGACAACCTGACCTTCGTCGTCAACTGCAACCTCCAGCGGCTCGACGGCCCGGTGCGCGGCAACGGCAAGATCATCCAGGAGCTGGAGTCGATCTTCCGGGGCAACGGCTGGAACGTCATCAAGCTGATCTGGGACCGCTCCTGGGACCCGCTGCTCGCGCAGGACCGCGACGGCATCCTGGTCAACAAGTTCAACACCACCCCGGACGGCCAGTTCCAGACGTACGCCACGGAGACCGGCGGCTACATCCGGGACCACTTCTTCGGCGACGACCACCGGCTGCGGGCGATGGTCGAGGGCATGTCGGACCAGCAGATCCTGCACCTCGGGCGCGGCGGTCACGACCACAAGAAGATCTACGCGGCCTACGCGGCGGCGAAGGCCCACACGGGTCAGCCGACCGTGATCCTCGCGCAGACCGTCAAGGGCTGGACGCTCGGCCCGAACTTCGAGGGCCGCAACGCGACCCACCAGATGAAGAAACTGACGGTCGACGACCTCAAGCGCTTCCGCGACCGGCTGCACATCCCGGTGACCGACCGGCAGTTGGAGGACGGCCTGCCGCCGTACTACCACCCGGGCCCGGACTCCGAGGAGATCCAGTACATGCACGACCGCCGCAACGCCCTCGGCGGGTACGTCCCGACCCGGGTCGTACGGGCGAAGCCGCTGGCCCTCCCCGACGACAAGGCCTACGCGGCGGCCAGGAAGGGCTCCGGGCAGCAGTCGATCGCCACCACGATGGCCTTCGTCCGCATCCTGAAGGACCTCATGCGGGACAAGGAGATCGGCAAGCGCTTCGTGCTGATCGCCCCCGACGAGTACCGCACCTTCGGCATGGACGCGTTCTTCCCGAGCGCCAAGATCTACAACCCGCTCGGCCAGCAGTACGAGGCAGTGGACCGTGAACTCCTCCTCGCCTACAAGGAGTCCCCGACCGGCCAGATGCTGCACGACGGCATCTCCGAGGCCGGCTGCACGGCCTCGCTGATCGCCGCCGGTTCGGCGTACGCCACGCACGGCGAGCCGCTGATCCCGGTGTACGTCTTCTACTCGATGTTCGGTTTCCAGCGGACCGGCGACCAGTTCTGGCAGATGGCCGACCAGCTGGCCCGCGGTTTCGTCCTCGGCGCCACCGCCGGCCGGACGACGCTGACCGGTGAGGGCCTCCAGCACGCGGACGGTCACTCGCACCTCCTCGCCTCGACCAACCCGGCCTGTATCGCCTACGACCCGGCGTTCGGCTTCGAGATCGCGCACATCGTCAGGGACGGTCTGCGCCGCATGTACGGCCCCGATGCCGAGGACGTCTTCTACTACCTGACCGTCTACAACGAGCCGATCCAGCACCCGGCCGAGCCCGCGGACGTGGACGTGGAGGGCATCCTCCAGGGCATCCACCGGTTCAGGCCGGCCGAGGCGGGCACGATCCCGGCGCAGATCATGGCCTCCGGTGTCGCCGTGCCGTGGGCGATCGAGGCGCAGCGGATCCTCGCCGAGGAGTGGAACGTGCGGGCCGACGTCTGGTCCGCGACGTCCTGGACGGAGCTGCGCCGCGAGGCCGTGGCCGTCGAGGAGCACAACCTGCTCCACCCGGACGAGGAGCAGCGCGTCCCGTACGTGACGCGCAAGCTCCAGGGCTCCGAGGGCCCCTTCGTGGCGGTCTCGGACTGGATGCGGGCGGTGCCGGACCAGATCTCCCGCTGGGTGCCCGGTCCCTACACCTCGCTGGGCGCGGACGGCTTCGGCTTCGCGGACACGCGCGGCGCGGCCCGTCGCTACTTCCACATCGACGCCCCGTCGATCGTGCTGGCGGTGCTGACCGAACTGGCCCGGGACGGCAAGGTCGAGCGGTCGGTCCTGAAGCAGGCCGTGGACCGCTACCAGCTGCTCGACGTGGCGGCCGCCGAGCCGGGCGCCGCGGGCGGCGACGCCTGAGCCCGTAGGGGCGTGTCCGGTGAGGGCGGTGGGACCGTGGTCCCGCCGCCCTTCGGCGTTCTCTACGATTCCTCGCATGAGGGATCGCTGGGAAGAACGCACACGGGCACCACTGCTCGTGCTCGCCGTGGCGTTCGGCATCGCCTATGCCGTGCCGATCGTCGCTCCCGGCGCCGCACCCTGGGTGCACCGGCTGTGCACCCATGTGGAGTGGGCGGTCTGGGCTGCCTTCGTCCTCGACTATCTGGTCCGGCTCGCCCTCGCCCCGGCCCGCTGGGCCTTCGTCCGCTCCCACCCCCTGGATCTGCTGGCGGTCCTGCTGCCGATGGTGCAGCCGCTGCGGCTGCTGCGGGTCGTGTCCACGCTCCTCCTCATGGGTCGGCGGGCCCGGATGGCCCCGCAGATCACGCTCACCGCCTATGTGGCGGGCGCGGTCGTCGGCCTGATGATGTTCGGCTCGCTGGCCGTGCTGCACGTCGAGCGGGACGCCCCGGAGGGCAACATCAAGACGCTCGGGGACGCTGTCTGGTGGTCGTTCACCACGATGACCACGGTCGGCTACGGCGACCATGCCCCGACGACGGGTCTCGGCCGGGTCCTCGCGGTGGGTCTGATGCTGTCGGGCATCGCCCTGCTGGGTGTCGTCACCGCCAACATCGCGGCCTGGTTCATCTCCCGCTTCGAGCGGGACGACGCGGCGGAGCGGCGGCAGACCGAGCTCCTGGAGGCGCTGACCCGGGAGGTCAGGGAGCTGCGCGCCGAGGTGTCCCGGCTCTCGGACCCGGTGAGGGTGCCCACTCCTGACGGGCCCCCGGACGTCCGCGTGCCTACCGCTCCCACAGCTTGAACGCTCTGACCTCGTAGGGCGTCTGCGGCACCCACGTCCCGCGCCCCGGGTAGGTCTCGAACTCACCGGTCTCCGCGCACTCCGCCGACTGGTATGTGGTGACGGGCCGGCCCGTGCGGTTGGCGAGGGACTGCGCCGAGGTGCCCGGTGGCAGGGCGACACAGCTCTCGAGGTCGGTCGTCGCCAGCTCGTGGGTCCCCGCCCGGCCCTTGAAGTCGGGCTTGGCCCAGAGGCAGAGCCGGCCCGGTCCGCAGGGCCCGAGGACGGTCCCGGACGGTGCGGCCGCCGCCGGTGCCGCGGCCGGGGCCGCGAGAAGGGCGGTCAGGACGGCCGCGATGACGAGCACGGTCTTCGTATACATGCTGATGAACCCCCGTTTGGTCACTCTCCGTAATCACGAGAATGGCGGAGGTCGCCCGCCGACGGAAGAGGGGCCGCCCCCGTTCACGCGAACGGGTGACGGCCCCCTACGGGAACCCTGAGCACTACGGCCTCAGGGCCGAGGACGTCAGATGTGACCGCCCATGCCGCCCGCCTCCGCGTTCTCACCGCGCTTGGTCAGCGTGGCGACGAGGGCCGCGACGACGGCCACGGCACCGGCGACGGTGAAGGCCAGGCCCATGCCGTCCAGGAAGGTGTCGTGGATGACCCCGGTGATCTGCTGGAGGGCGTCGGGGGTCATCCCCGGCGCCTGCGCCAGCTCCGGCGGGGCCATGCCGAACTCGGCGGCCTGCTCCAGCTGCGGGTTCACCGGCGCCTGGATGCCGGCGTCCTTCCAGTTCCCCTCGAACGCGCTGGAGACCTTGGAGGACATGACGGCACCGAGCACCGCCGTGCCCAGCGCGCCGCCGACCTGCATCGCTGCCTGCTGCAGACCGCCGGCCACGCCTGAGAGCTCAAGAGGAGCGTTGCCGACGATGACCTCGGTGGCACCGACCATGACCGGGGCGAGCCCGAGGCCGAGCAGGGCGAACCAGAGGGACATGGCGAAGGTGCCGGTACCGGCGGAGAGCGTGATCATGCCGAACATCGCGACGGCCGTGCAGACCATGCCGCCGACCAGCGGCACGCGCGGGCCGAACTTGGTGATCAGCGCGCCCGCCAGCGGCGAGGAGACGATCATCATCGCGGTCAGCGGCAGCAGGTGCAGACCGCTGTCGACCGGGCTGAGCCCCTTCACGCCTTGGAGGTAGAAGGTCACGAAGAACAGGCCGCCCATGAACGCGAAGGCCATCAGGACCATGAGCACCACGCCGGCGGAGAGCGGCACGGAGCGGAACATGGCCAGCGGGATCAGCGGCTCCTTGACCTTGGTCTCCCAGACGGCGAAGACCGCGAACAGCAGCACCGCGCCGAGCAGGCAGCCCCAGGTCTTGCCGCCGGTCCAGCCCCAGGACTCGCCGGCCTTGATGAGTCCCCAGACGAGGGAGGCCATCGCGCCGGAGAGCAGCAGGATGCCGAGGATGTCGAAGGAGCGCGGCGCGTTCTCGGCGCGGTGGTCCTTGAGGATGACCAGGCCGAGGACGAGCGCGACGACGCCGACCGGCACGTTGATGAAGAAGACGGACTGCCAGCTGACGTGCTCGACGAGCAGGCCGCCGACGATCGGGCCGCCCGCGGTGGAGGCGCCGATGACCATGCCCCAGATGCCGATGGCCATGTTCAGCTTCTCGGCGGGGAAGGTGGCGCGCAGCAGGCCGAGCGCGGCCGGCATCAGCAGGGCGCCGAAGAGCCCCTGCAGCACGCGGAAGGCGATCACGGCCCCGATGCTGTGGGAGAGGCCGATCGCGGCGGAGGCGGCGGCGAAGCCGGCGATGCCGATGAGGAAGGTCTGCCGGTGGCCGAAGCGGTCACCGAGCTTGCCGGCGGTGATCAGGGCGACGGCGAGCGCGAGCAGGTAGCCGTTGGTGATCCACTGGACCTGGGCGAGGGAGGCGCCGAGGTCGCTCTTGATGGCGGGGTTGGCGATGGCGACGATCGTTCCGTCGAGCGCGACCATCATCACGCCCACGGCCACGCCGAAGAGGGTCAGCCAGGGGTGGCCGCGCAGTCCTTTCGCCGGGCCCGTTACGGGTTCCCGGACGCCCCCCTGACCCTGCGGGGCCTTTTCCACGGTGGTCTGACTATTCATATGAACGAGGCTAGTGACAGTCACTGACAATTGACAAAGCGATTCACACGCCGGTAACTGTCACGTAGCTCACAGGTACGCTGAGCAGAGGAAATGCCCGAAAAGAGGACCCGACGTGACCCTGCCCGGCCTGCGTGAGCGGAAGAAGCAACGCACGCGCGACGCGCTGACCCGGGTGGCCCTGGAGCTCTTCACCACCCAGGGGTACGAGCGGACCACCGTCGACGAGATCGTCGACGCCGTCGAGGTCTCCCAGCGCACCTTCTTCCGGTACTTCTCCTCCAAGGAGGAGGTCGCCTTCGCCGTCCAGCACATGGTGGAGGAGCGTTTCGTCCAGGTCCTCGGAGAGCGCCCGCCGGCCGAGGGGCCCTTCGACGCGATGCGGAACGCGGTGCTCTGCGCCTGGGACACCATCGGCGAAGCGATCACCGAGGTCGTACCGGTGGAGCTGCACCTGCGCACCTTCCGGATGATCGAGTCGACGCCCGCGCTGCTCGCCGTCCATCTGCGCCGCTCCACCGAGATGGAGGAGACCATCGCCCGGATCATCGCCACACGGGAGGGCCTCGACGTGGACGCGGATCCGCGCCCCCGGATCGCGGTGGCGGCGTTCAGCGGTGTGATGCGGGTGACCGCGCAGCTGTGGGGCCGGGGTTCGGACCAGAGCCTGGAGGCCATCCGCGCGCTCACCGAGGAGTACCTCGACCACCTGGGCCCGGCGCTCGCCACCAGCTGGAGGCCACCGCTCCCCTAGGGGGTGTCTTGTCGATCAGGCCGGGCTCGCGGCCCGGCCGGCACGACACCCCAGGGCCGGATCGGCGCCTGTCCGCCCTCGCCCCGTAGGGTGGCGGCCCGTGACCTCAGCCGAAGCCGCCTCCCCCGCTCTGGTCGTCGTGCGCGCCCTCCTCACGCTCGCCGTCGTCCTCGTGCTCCTCGCGACCACCGGGTGGACCACGATCCGGCACCCTCCCGTGCCCGGACCGTCGCGCGAGGCCGCGCTCGCCGCCTGGGCCCGCGACCGGATCGACCACCGCCCGCTGCCGGGGCCGGGCACCCCCTCCCGTACCGTCGCCGCGTTCTTCGCCGGACTCGGCCCCGCGCGCGCGTCCCGGCTCGCCGAGCGTCACCCGCTCGTCGTCGGCAACCTCGACGGCGTCCCGGTCTCCCTGCGCTACCGCGCCAACCGCCTCACCCTGCGCCACGCGCTCGCCGCCGAGCGGGACAGGATCGACGACACCCGGCTCTCCGCCGAGGGACGGCACGAGGCGCGGCGCCGGTTCGACCGCTTCACCTCGCTCTCGCGGCCCGGCCGGCAGATCCTCGCCTTCGACCCGACCGGTACGGGGCGGACGGCCGAGGTCCTCGGGGATCTGGAGCGGGCCCGGCGCGTCTCCGTGATCGTCCCCGGCGTCGACACGAACCTCCTCACCTTCCAGAAGACCCACGGCCGGTACGGGGCTCCCGTCGGCATGGCCCAGGCCCTCTACGCCGCCGAGCGGCGCTCGGCGCCCGGCACCCGGACCGCGGTGATCGCCTGGGCCGACTACACGGCGCCCGCCGGGGTCGGCGTCGACGCGATGACCGGGCGGCTCGCCGAGGTGGGCGCCGCTCGGCTCCTGGAGCTGACCGACGCGCTGCCCGGCGACGCGCGCGTGGCGCTGTTCTGCCACAGCTACGGCTCCGTGCTCTGCGGGCTCGCCGCGCCCCGGCTGCCCGCCCGGGTGACCGACCTCGCCGTGGCCGGAAGTCCCGGGATGCGGGCGGAGCACGCGGCGGAACTCGCCACCCCCGCGCGCGTGTGGGCCATGCGGGACGCCGACGACTGGATCGCCGACGTGCCGCACGTGGAGGTGGGAGGCATGGGGCACGGCGCCGACCCGGTGGCCCCGGAGTTCGGCGCCCGGCTGCTCTCGGCGCGGGGCGCGGCCGGCCACAGCGGCTATTTCGAGCCGGGCACGGAGAGCCTCGGCAACTTCGCCGCGCTGGGGGTCGGCGCCTACGACCGTCTGGTGTGCGCACGTGCCGACAGCGCTTGCCACAACGGAATATCCGGTGCGGAAGGGCCCTGACGCGCGTAGATCACGTGATGTCGGGACCTTTCACGGGGGCGACGCACGGGCAAGCGCCGCTTACGATGAGGCGTATGGGTGATGTGCTGGCCGGAATTCATGCCACCTGGGAGTTCGAGAGCGACGCGCTCGTCATCCGCTTCGAACGGGGGAACCGCACGCCGAAGCTCCTCAGCGTGCTGCGCGAACGGCGTGTACCGCACGAGGCGCTGGCGTCCGTGACGCTCACGCCCGGGAAGCGGGGCACGGTCGTGCTGCACGCCGTGCCGAGACCGGGTGCCGATCCCCTGATGGAGGCGGCCGCCGGGCAGCTCGCGGAACACTGCGATCCGTACCGCCTGGTGCTCCCCGCGGACCGGGAGACGCTCGCGGAGTACTACCGGGACGAGCTGCGGGCGGTGCTCGCGGCACGGCGGCGGACGAGTGCCTGGGACCCCCTCGACGCCCCGGGCCTCCCGCACTCCCCGAGTGACGTTCTCGACGCCCCGGAGACCGTGGACGCCACGCCCGCCGACCGTTTTCTGGTGGCGCCGCCGTCGGGACCGCGGTCCTTCAAGGCGTACGACGGGAAGGCGAGCTTCGACGGGCACGCGGAGGTCGCGTTCCGCTGGTCCTGGACGGGGGCGTCCTCCGAGAAGTGGAAGGCCGGCGACCAGGTGTTCCAGGTACGGGACCTCTGCGGGGTCGAGTGGCGCTCGCCGGACGTCCTCGACGGGCATCTGCGGCTGCTGCCCCGGGGCGGCGAACCCCGGGCGTCCCAGCCGGACCGGGACCCGGCCTCCGTCGTCTTCGGCCTCGGTTACGGGCCGGTGCACCTGTCCCTGCCCTTCGCGGCGGCGGTCCTCGCGGCGATCCGGACCACGGACCGCGTCCCCGCCCGTGTCGCCGCTCCCGGAGCGGTCGCTGAAAGGATTCGGCACCTGGGTGAACTGCACCAGGCGGGACTGGTGACGGACGAGGAGTTCTCGGCGAAGAAGGCGGAACTGCTCGCCGAGCTGTGAGCGGCGCCGGGTAGGCATCGGGTGGGCGCCGAGTACGGAGTCATACCCCGGTAGCAGGCCGGAGCCCGGTCCCCGGTATGACGTCGGGGGCCCGGACCGCTGCCTACCCTGGGCTCGTCATGGCTACCGAACCGCGGCACGAGCCGCCCACCCTCCAACGGCTCAGCGCCCGGACACGCGAGATGGTCCAGGGGCTCGGATCCGCGCTCACCACCCCGGCGAAGCCCGGGGCGCCCCTTCTCTCCGACGCCTCCTGGCGCTGGGCGCGGCTGCTGCCGTACGTCCTCGCCCTCGCCCTCGTCGCCTCGCTCCTCCCCGTCACGGTCACCCTCCTCGCCGGGGACTACGGCGTCAACGGCGCCCTCGCCGGAGCCATCGGCACCGCGCAGACCGCGCCGCTGCTGCTCGCCGTCGCCCGCCCCCTCCAGGCCTGGTGGATCATCTTCGCCGCCGACGTGCTCGGCGCGCTCGTCCTGCTCGCATCGGACGGACCGCGCGCCCACCTGTGGCCCTGGGCCCCGCCGACCGTCATCGGCTATTGCGCCCTGATGATCGCGCTCGGCCTCCGCGAGTCCCGCCGGGCGCTGTTCGGGGTCTGGCTCGCGACGGGCGCCGCCGGGTACGCCATGGAGGTCTTCCGTCCGGACGGGTACTCCAGCCTCCACACGCTGCTGCTCGTCCTCACCGGAGTGCTGCTCCTCCTCACCTCGGCGATACGCGCGCGGAGCGACGCCCAGCGGCGGCTCGCGGAGCAGGAGACCATCAGCGAGGCCGAACGCGCCCGCCGCACCCTCCTGGAGGAGCGGGCCAGGATCGCGCGCGAGCTCCACGACGTGGTGGCCCACCACATGTCCGTGATCACCGTGCAGGCGGACTCGGCCCCGTACCGCATCCCCGGGCTCCCGGACGCGGCCCGCGAGGAGTTCACCTCGATCGCGGCGAGCGCGCGCGAGTCGCTGGCCGAGATGCGCCGGCTCCTGTCCGTGCTGCGCAGCGACGGCAGCGAGGGCGAGCGGGCCCCGCAGCCCGGCCTCGACCGGGTCCAGCAGCTGGTCGAGGCGACGGTACGGGCCGGGGTGCCGGCCGAGCTGCGGCTCGCCGCCGGCCTCGGGGACGTACCGCAGGCGGTGGACCTCTCCGCGTACCGGATCGTGCAGGAGGCGCTGGCCAATGTCGTCCGGCACGCGCCGGGGGCGCCGACCCGGGTGTCGGTCAGGGCGGACGAGGGGTGGCTGACGGTCCTCGTGGTCAACGGGCCCTCGGCCGAGCCGGGTTCGTCGGTCGAGCGGGGCGCGGCCGGCACCGGGCACGGGCTCGTCGGCATGCGGGAGCGCGTACGGTTGACGGGCGGCTCGCTCGACACCGGGCCGCTGCCGGACGGCGGCTTCCGGGTCGCCGCACGGATGCCGCTGACCCCGGACCCGGCCACGACGACCGCCGGGCCGCTCCCGACCGACCCCACCGCCACGACCGGCAAGGAACCCCAGTGACCATCCGCGTGATCATCGTCGACGACCAGGCCATGGTGCGGGCCGGTTTCGCCGCGCTGCTCGCCGCCCAGCCCGACATCGACGTGGTGGGCGAGGCGCCGGACGGGCGGCAGGGCGTGGACGTGGCACGGTCGACGCACCCGGACGTCGTCCTGATGGACGTACGGATGCCGGAGCTCGACGGACTCGCCGCCGCCCGGGAGATCCTGCATCCGCCCACGGGGGTCACGCACCGGCCGAAGGTGCTGATGCTGACCACCTTCGACGTGGACGACTACGTGTACGAGGCGCTGCGCGCGGGTGCCTCCGGGTTCCTCCTGAAGGACGCGCCGCCGGCCGATCTCATCGCGGCGGTACGGGTGGTGGCGGCGGGCGAGGCCCTGCTCGCCCCGTCGGTGACGCGACGGCTCATCGCCGACTTCGCCGCCTCCCGGCCCGCACCGCGCAAGGACACCACGGCCCTGCGCCTGAACGGTCTCACCCCGCGCGAGACGGAGGTCCTGGAGCTGATCGCCCGGGGTCTCTCGAACCAGGAGATCGCGGACCGTCTGGTCCTGGCCGAGCAGACGGTGAAGACCCACATCGGCCGGGTCCTCGCCAAGCTGGACCTGCGCGACCGGGCGCAGGCGGTGGTCTTCGCGTACGAGTCGGGCCTGGTGACCCCGGGCGCTCCCTGAGCCTGACGGTGGCCTCCCCCGGCCGCGCACAGGCCGGGTGACGCGGGCCTGACGCGTGGCCTCCCCCGGCCGCGCTCAGGCCCGGTGACCCGGGCGCTCCCCGAGCCTCACGTGACCGCGCACACCCGCCACCCCCCGGGGGAAAACCCCACCCTCTCCCTGGTGTTGCCCGCTCCTCCACCCCCTACCCGGGTATCAACCCACGGTTGGCTCCCCGGTGTGACGTGCCGTCACCCGTCGTCTTCCTACCTTCCTCTCGCCGACGAACGAGCGAGAACCGGAGAGGGAGGGCGAGACCATGCGCCGCTTTGCGAGGATCCTGACCACCGTGGCCCTGGTGGCCACCGTGACCGCCGGGACGGCCGGCTGGGCGTCCGGGAACGCCCAGGAGGCCGTGACCGGCGCCCCGGCCGGGAGTGCCGGGTGGCGGGCCGCGGGGCTGCCGGACCCCGAGCGGACGAGCCCGGCCGGGATCGCGCGCTTCTTCGCGGGACTCGACCCCGTACAACAGCGTGAACTGGCCCGCACCCACCCCACGGTCGTCGGGAACCTCGACGGCGCGCCCCTGGCCCTGCGGTACGAGGCCAACGCCCTTTCCACGCACGGGAGATACGGCGGGGCGCGGGTCCTGGCCCACGATCCTCGCGGCCGGGGTCAGGTCGCCCTCGTGTACGGGGATCTGACGCGGGCCGAGCACGTGGCGGTGATCGTGCCCGGCTCGGACACCGACGCCGGCCACGTACGGCCGCTCGCGGACATGGCGACCGCCCTGCGCCGGGCGACCGGCGGACGTACGGCGGTCGTCGCCTGGGCCGGCTACACCACCCCCGTCGGCGTCGGCCTCGACGCGGCCACCGGCCGGCTCGCCGAGGCCGGGGCGGAGCGGCTCAGCCGGTTCACCGACGGGCTCGCGGCCGTCCGCGCGGCCGAACCCTCCGTGTTCTGTCACAGCTACGGTTCCGTCGTCTGCGGCCTCGCCGCCCACGGACTGAAGGCCAAGGACCTGGTGGTCTTCGGCTCACCCGGGATGCGCGCCGCGAACGTGACCGAGCTCGGCACCTCCGCCCGCGTCTGGGCCGCGAAGGATCCCACCGACTGGATCGACCGGGTCCCGAACGTCGAGTGGGCGGGCCTCGGGCACGGCACCGACCCGACCGACCCGTCCTTCGGGGCCCGCCGGATCCCGGCCGACGACGCCACCGGCCACGGCGGCTACTTCGCGCCGGGTACCGCCTCGCTCCGTACGTTCGCCGCGATCGCCGAGGGGGACGTCCGATGAACAGGCTCGTCGAGAAGATCGAATCGAGCACTCCCACCCACCGCGACCGGGCGATCGACGGGCTGCGCGCCCTGGCCCTGCTCGCCGTGCCCACCGGACACTGGCTGCTCGGCGGCTTCACGCTCTCCTCCGACGGCGCGATCCACAACGCGAGCCCGCTGGGCACCTTCGCCGGTCTCGCCCCGGTCAGCTGGGTCCTCCAGATGCTGGGCATCTTCTTCCTGGTCGGCGGCTACGCCTCGGTGCTCTCGTACCGGCGGAGGAAGGGGGCAACGGGTGAGTGGCTGAAGGGCCGCCTGGCCCGGCTCGGCCGCCCGGTCCTCGGGGTCACCGCCGTGTGGGCGGCGCTTCTGCCGCTGCTCCACTTCGGCGTCGGGGTGCCCGTCGACACCCTGCGGACGGCGTCCACGCTGGTCATCCAGCCGCTCTGGTTCGTGGGGGTGTACACGGTCGTCACCGCGCTCACCCCGCTGTGCGTCCGGGCCGCCCGCCGTCTCGGGGTGTGGGCCGCGGCCCCGCTGCTCGGCTCGGTCGCCGTCGTCGACCTCCTGCGGTACGGGCCGTACGCCGACGCCGTGCCGTCCTGGCTGAGCCTCCTGAACATCCTGCCCGGCTGGCTCTTCGCCTATCAGCTCGGCGTCTCCTGGGGCGAGGGCCGGGTCACCCGGCGGCACGCCCGGGGGCTGCTCATCGGCGGGGCGGCGCTGTTCGCCGTCCTCCTGCTCGTCTTCGGCTACCCGGCCTCGATGGTCGGCGTCCCCGGCGAGGCCCGCACCAACTCGCACCCGCCGTCGCTGCTCGTCCTCGCCCTCGCCGCCGCGCAGAGCGGCGCGGCGATCCTGCTCCGGAACCGGCTCGGCGGGCTCCTCAAGCGGCCCGCGCTGTGGGCCCCGGTCGTGGTGGTCAACCTGTCCGCGATGACGATCCTGTGCTGGCACCAGACGGCGATGCTCACCGCCGCGATCCCCGCCTCCTTCCTCGGGGAGGTCCCGGGCCTGGTCGGAGCGCCGGACTCGGTCGGCTGGATCCTCGCCCGGCTGGCGTGGCTGCCGGTCTTCGCCGGACTGCTCGTCCTGACCGGCCGGTTCGCCCGGGGCTTCGAGTCGCCGTGGACGCGGACGGGCCCGGCCCGCCGCACCGTCGCGGGGCTGCTCGCTGCGGGGTTCGCGGTCTTCGCCCTGGGGCTCGCGTGAGCGGGCCGCGGAGTTCAGGCCTCGCGCGACACGGACGTGAAGCGCATGTCCGGGTAGCGGTCGCCCGCCACCAGGCCGGCGATCGGCTCCAGTTCGGCGAGTTCGGCCGCGGTGAGGGTGATCCGGGTGGCGGCGGCGTTCTCCGCCAGGCGGGCCCGCTTGCGGGTGCCGGGGATCGGGACGACCGTCAGACCGTGCACGGAGGCCCGCTGCTGCACCCAGGCGAGGGCGATCTGCGCCGGCGTCGCCCCGTGCGCGGCGGCGATCTTCCGGACCGGGTCGAGCAGGGCGGCGTTACGCTCCGCGTTCTCGCCGGTGAACCGGGGCTGGTACTGGCGGAAGTCGCCGCCCGACAGGTCCTTGGCGGCGTCCGCGAACGCCCCGGTCAGAAAGCCCCGGCCGAGCGGCGAGTACGGCACGAAGGTGACGCCGAGTTCGGCGGCGGCGCCGACGGCGCTGCGCTCCACGTCCCGGGAGAAGAGCGACCACTCCGACTGGAGGGCGGCGATCGGGTGCACGGCGTGGGCCTCGCGCAGTTCGGGTCCGGTGACCTCGCTGAGGCCGAGGTGGCGGACCTTGCCCTCCTTGACGAGTTCGGCCATCGCGCCGACGGACTCGGCGAAGGGGATCTCCGGATCGCGGCGGTGCATGTAGTAGAGGTCGATGGTCTCGACGCCGAGGCGGCGCAGGCTGGCCTCGGCGGCCTTCCTGATGTAGGCGGGGTCGTTGCGGACGGCCCGGTGGGCCGGGTCGTCGGCGCGCCGCTCGATGGCGAACTTGGTCGCCAGGGTGACCTCGTCGCGGTGGGCGGCGAGGAAGGGGGCGAGGAACTCCTCGTTGGCGCCGCTGCCGTAGATGTCGGCGGTGTCGATCAGGGTGACGCCGGCCTCCAGGGCCGCGTCGAGGGTGTCGCGGGCGGCGGCCTCGTCGGTGTCGCCGTAGAACTCGCTGATGCCCATGGCGCCGAAGCCCTGGACGCCGATCTCGGGTCCGTCCTGGCCGCCGAGACGTACGGTGTCGATCCTGGTCACGCTGGTCATGAAGCTGTGCCTCCGCATGCGGTCCCGTAATGACTGATCTTGATGTCGAGCACGGCGAGTGTGTCCTGGAGCTCGGTGATCCGGGAGAGCACGTCCCGCCTGGTGGTCTCCAGGAGCTCCCGTCGCGCGTCGCGGGTGTGGTCGCCCTCGCGGACGAGTTCGGCGTACCTGACCATGTCGGCGACCGGCATCCCGGTCAGCCGCAGTTTGCCGACGAAGCCCAGCCAGCCCAGGTCCCGTTCGCTGAAGCGGCGCTGGCCCGTGTGCGAACGGTCGACGTGCGGCATCAGGCCGATGCGCTCGTACCAGCGCAGGGTGTGGGCCGAGAGGCCGGTCAGGGCGGCGACCTCGCTGATGGTGTAGTGCGCCCGGGTGCCGGCCGCGCTCGGGGTCGTGCCCGGGCTCGGGGTCGTGCCGGTGGTCGTGCTCGTGCTCGCCATCACGCTCATGACCCCCACGCTAAAACGTTGGAGTGCACTCGAAGCAAGTAGGCTCGGCCGCATGCAGAGCAGCGTGCCGAGCCTGGCGTCGATCGAGAACTGGCCCGTCCCCACCGCGGCCGCCGCCGTGGTCCGTGCGGACGGCACCCTGGCCGGCTCCCATGGCCCCACCGGGCGGCGGTTCCCGCTCGCCTCCGTCACCAAGCCGCTCGCGGCGTACGCCGTCCTCGTCGCGTACGAGGAGGGGGCGATCGACCTCGACGAGCCGGCCGGGCCCGAGGGCGCCACGGTCCGTCACCTCCTCGCCCACACCTCGGGGCTCGCCATGGAGGAGAACCGTGTCATGGCCGCGCCCGGCACCCGCCGCATCTACTCCAACGCCGGCTTCGAGGCGCTCGGCGACCATGTCGCCAAGGCGGCCGACATCCCCTTCGCCGAGTATCTGCGCCAGGCGGTCCTGGAGCCGCTCGGCATGACCGCCACCTCCCTCGACGGCTCGCCCGCCAAGGACGGCGTGTCGACCGTGGACGATCTGGTGCGGTTCGCCGCCGAGGTGCAGGCACCCCGGCTGCTCGACCCGCGTACCGTCCTGGACGCGATGAGCGTCACGCACCCCGGTCTGACCGGCATCCTGCCCGGTTACGGGCACCAGAGGCCGAACGACTGGGGCCTCGGCTTCGAGATCCGCGACGGCAAGTCCCCGCACTGGACGGGCGCCACCTCCTCGCCGCGCACCTTCGGGCACTTCGGGCAGTCCGGCACGTTCCTGTGGATCGACCCGGACGCGCGGGCCGCGTGCGTGGCGCTCACCGACCGGCCCTTCGGGCCGTGGGCGATCGAGGCCTGGCCGCCGTTCACGGACGCGGTCCTCGCGGAGCTGCGCGCGGGCTAGGGCCTGCCAAGCCCTGGGCCGTGTCCGGCCCCCGTCAGTCGTCGCAGCGGCTGGTGGGCAGGGTCCCGTCGGGTCCGGTGACCGACACGTCGGCCAGGCCGGTCGGGTGGTCGGCGTAGGCGGTCGTGCACACCAGCTGGCGGACGGCCGCGTCCGACAGTTCCCTGACGGGGAACGGGGCGCGGAGCCGGAGCGTCCGGCGTGCCGAGGTGGTCGCGTCGACGGGCACGACGTGCGGTCCTTCGCCGTGGAGCGCCGGCAGGTCGGTCGTGATGCCGGCGGAGGCCTCGTGGCGCTGCGGCCCGGCGAGGAGCATGGCGAGGATCTTGTCGGTGGTGACGGCCGCCCCCGAGCGTTTCAGGTCGTCGGCGGATATCTCGTAGCCCGGCCCGAATCCCTCGTAGGTGGCCGTGTCGGCCGTCGAGCCGTCCGTCGGGAAGGTGGCTTCCGGGCCGGGGTGCTGGGGGTCGCGGGCCACCGGCATCGACCGGCCGTCGGGACCGAGGAAGTAGAGGACGATCCGGTCGTTGGGTATCGGCGCGACGATGACGGTCGCGGCCCCGCCCGCCTCGACGACGTCGGTCTCCTGGATGCCGCAGCCGGACAGCGCCACCAGGAAGAGCGGGCCGAGGAGGGCCGTGGCGGCCGTCCGGCGGTTCACCGTGGCATCCGTACGGTGAAGACGGCCCCGCCCATGGAGTCGTTGGCGGCCGTGACGGTGCCTCCGTGGAGCAGTACGTTCTCCAGGGTGATCGCGAGGCCGAGGCCGCTGCCCGCCGAGCGGGTACGGGCCTGGTCCGCCTTGTAGAAGCGGTCGAAGACGTGCGGCAGGACGTCCGGGTGGATGCCCGGCCCCCGGTCGGCGACCTCCGTCACCAGCTCGTCCCCCTCCGCGTACAGCCGTACCGTCACCGGCGCTCCGCCGTGCCGCAGGGCGTTGCCGACGAGGTTGGCGACGACGACGTCGAAGCGGCGCGGGTCGAGCCGGGCTCTGATCCCCTCGGAAAGATACGGGACGACCTGCGTGGGATCGGTCCAGTGCCGGTGCTGGAGGGTCTTGCGGACGCAGTCGGCGGCGTCGACCTCGTCGGTGTGGAGCTCGGCGGCGCGCGCGTCGAAGCGGGAGATCTCCATCAGGTCCTCGACGAGCACGGCGAGCTTGCCGGTCTCGGCGCTGATGAGACGGACGGCGCGGGCGGTGTCGCTGTCGAGGGACCCGGCGTCCTCGTCGAGGACCTCGGTGACCGCGAGCATCCCGGCGAGCGGGGTACGGAGTTCGTGCGAGACGTCGGAGGCGAAGCGGCGGGCGCGGGCCTCGGCGTTGCGGAGTTCCGCGACGGAACGTTCCAGCTCGGCGGCGGACTCGTTGAAGGTGCGGGCGAGGTCGGCGAGTTCGTCGCTTCCCTTGGCGTGGATACGGGTGTCGAGGCGGCCGCGTCCCATGCTGTGGGCCGCGCGGCGCAGCTCGCGCACGGGCCGGAGCACACCCCGCGCGGCGATCAGCGCGGGGATCAGGGCGACGGCGAGCGCGGGCAGGGCGCCGTCGCGGGCGGCCGCGACCATGGCCTCCACGTTCGCCTCCTCCGCGCCGAGGTCCATCACCGCGTAGAGCACGAGACCGGTGCGCTGGGGCGGCCCCTCGGCCGAGTGGGCGAGGAAGACGGCGGGGACGGCGATCGTGAGGTACGGGGTGCCGCCCTTGACCACCCGCTGGAAGCTGCCGTGCGGGATCGCCTGGTCGGCGGCGCGGGCCCGCAGCTCCGGGGTGATGACGGAGGAGGAGGGCCGGTCGGTGGAGGAGACGCGGACGTCGCCGTACTCGGCGTAGACGCGCCAGGGGCGGGGTTTGCCCTGGCGGGCGATCCGCATGAGGGAGTCCCGCAGGGAGTCCGGCTCGACGGGCAGCGAGATGTTGAGGGCCTCGACCTGCTCGCGGAAGGCGGACACGGCGGTGTCCTGGGCCTGCTCCAGGATGGCGTTCCGGGCGGCCCGGTAGGTGAGGGCGGCGGTGGTGCCGCAGCCGACGGCGGCGACCAGCAGGAAGGCGAGGACGAGCCGGGTGCGGAGGCCGAAGGGGTGGAGGCGCAGACGGGGGCCTCGGGCGGCGCGCCGCTCGGCACGGCCGGTCTCCGCACGGCCGGGCTCCGTCCGGTGCCCGGTGTCCGGCTCCTCGGCCTCGGGCTCCGGGCTCACGCAGGCCTTCACAGGGGTCCGAAGCGGTAGCCGAAGCCGCGCAGGGTCTGGATGTAGCGGGGTTCGCCCGGGGTGTCCTCGATCTTGTTCCGCAGCCGGCGGACGCAGGCGTCGACCAGCCGGGCGTCCCCGTGGTAGCTGTGCTCCCAGACGTGTTCGAGGAGCTGCTGCCGGCTGAAGACCTGCTCGGGCGCGGCCGTGAGGTGCAGCAGGAGTTTCAGCTCGGAGGGGGCGAGGGCGACGCGCTCGCCCGCCTTGGCGACGGTGAGTCCTGCCCGGTCGATGGCGAGCTCCCCGTGGAACTCGACGGCGGACCGGCCGCTCGCGGGCTCCTCGATGCGGCGGAGCACGGCCCGGATCCTGGCTTCGATGACCTCGGTGCGGGCGGGCTTGACGATGTAGTCGTCGGCGCCGGCCTCCAGGCCGATGACGACGTCGAAGTCGTCGCCGCGGGCGGTCAGCATGATGATCGGCAGCTGGCTGTTCTCCCGGACCCGGCGGCAGACCTGGACGCCGTTCATGCCGGGCAGCATCAGGTCGAGCAGCAGCAGGTCCGGCCGGAACTCGCCGAGCGCGTCGAGTCCGGCCTCCCCGGTGGGCGCGGTCCGCACCTCGTGCCCGCGGCGGCGGAGTCCGAGCTCGACGCCCTCGCGGACGGAGGGGTCGTCTTCTATCAGGAGCACGCGGGGCATGGGCGGAGTATCCCAGGGTCGACGGGCCCTCCAGGAGGGCGGGGGCTGAAGCGGGCCGGGAAAGCGGGGCCGGCGAGGAGCGTCACCGGCGGCGGAGGCGGGTCGATGCGGTGGCCAGGAGGGTTCGGACCTCCGTGAGTCGGAGCGGGCCGGCCAGGACCGCGAAGACGCCGAGGACCGTCAGCGCCCCCGCGAGGCCCGAGGGCACCGCCCCGGCCGGACCGGTGAGGTCGGTGACGAGGAGCCCGTACCCGGCGGCGGGCACGGCCGCGAGCAGCAGCCGTACGAGCGCGGGGGCGGCCCCGCCGGCCGGGGTCCCGCCCAGCCGGCGCCGCAGCACGTACGCCGTGAGGCCCCAGCCCGCCCAGAGGGCCAGGGAGTATCCGGCGGCCATGCCCGCGACGGCCCAGTGCGTCGGCAGGTGGTGGAAGGCGGCGAACGACAGGAGCGCGTTCAGTCCGGCGATCACCAGGTTCAGCAGGAACGGGGTGCGGGTGTCGCGCAGGGCGTAGAAGGCGCGGGTGCACACGTACTGGCCGGACAGGGCGACGAGGCCGGGCGCGAAGGCCATCAGGATCCAGGACATCGCGCGGATGTCGTCGCCGGTGGTCGCCCCGTACCGGAAGACGACCGTCATCAGCGGTACGGCGAGCGCGAGGAGGGCGCAGGCGGCGGGGACGACCGCCGCCGAGCTGGTTCGCAGCGCGTACGAGACGTCCCGCCGGACCCCGGCGAGGTCGCCGTCGGCGGCGGCGCCGCTCATCCGGGGCAGCAGCGCGGTGACGAGGGAGACGGTGATGATGCCGTGCGGGACGGTCCACAGCAGATAGGCGTTGTTGTACGCGGCGAGGCCTCCGCCGCTGACCGATTCACCGGCCGTGGTGGCGAGCAGGGTGGTCACCCAGTACGCGCCCTGGTTGGTGAGGACGAGCAGCACGAGCCAGCCGGCCGAGCGCAGCGGGGCCCCGAGGCCGCTGCCGCGCCAGTCGAGACGGGGCCGCCAGCGGAAGCCGGCGGCGCGCAGCGAGGGCACGAGGGCGAGGGCCTGGAGGGCGATGCCGGCGGTGGTGCCCCAGCCGAGCAGCGCGGTCTCGCCGGGGGTGAGGGTGCCGCCGTCGCTCACCACGAGGAAGAGACCGAAGACGGCGACGACGACCACGTTGTTGAGGACGGGCGTCCACATCATGGCGCCGAACCGGCCCCGGGCGTTGAGGACCTGGCCGAGGAGGGTGAAGAGTCCGAGGAAGAGGATCTGCGGCAGGCACGCGCGCGCGAAGGCGAGGGTCATCTCCCGTCGCTCGCCCGTGTAGTCGGTGTAGGTGTCGACGATCAGGGGTGCGGCGAGGACCGCGACGGCCGTGATCAGGGTGAGGGCGAGGGCGCAGAGGGTGAGGAGCCGGTCGGTGTAGGCGACGCCGCCGTCCTCGTGTTCCTTGGCGGCCTTGACCAGTTCGGGGACGAAGACGGCGTTGAGGGCGCCGCCGAGGAGCAGCGTGTAGACGATGGTGGGGACGGAGTTGCCGACCGCGTAGCCGTCGGCGACGTAGCCCGCGCCGAGCGCGGCGGCGACGACGGCGGCGCGGACGAAGCCGGTGGCGCGGGAGACGAGCGAACCGGCGGCCATGAGCGCGCCGCTGCGGAGCGCGGACGGCGTGCCCTTGGACCGTGGGCGTTCGGCGGTGAGCGTGGCCGTCACCGGCGGGCCAGATACGCCTGGAAGGCGCGGTACAGCGCGTGGTTGGTCGTGCCTCGCATCGGTGTCTCCCATTCCCCCAGCGTCTCGACGACCTGGCCGCCCGTGCCGAGCTTCCAGCGGAGGAGGCCGTGGGCGCGGTCGTCCGGATCGAGGGTGGAGGGTACCCCGCGCAGGTCGTAGACGGCGGCGCCGAGGGCGTGCGCGTCGAGCAGCATGCGCCACTGGAGGGCGTTGGAGGGACGGACCTCGCGGCGGTGGTCGGCGGAGGCGCCGGTCTGGTACCAGACGCGCCCGCCGACGGTGACCATGGTGTGCGCGGCGAGGATCTCGCCCTCGTGGCGGGCGAGGTAGAGCTTCATGCGGCCGGGCTGTTCGGCGTTGAGGACGGCGTACTGGCGCTCGTAGTACGCGAGGGAGCGGCCGAGCCGGAAGCCGTCGCGCTCCTCGGTGATGCGGAGCAGCCGGTAGAACTCGGGCAGGTCGGCGGCGGATCCGACGGTGATCTCGACGCCGGACTTGCGGGCCTTGCGGACGTTGCGCCGCCATTCCTGGTTGAGGCCGTTCCACAGGTCGTCGGTGGTGCGACCGGTGAGCGGGATCTGGAAGACGTGCCGGGGCTGGGCGTCGGCGCCGTCCTCGGACTCGCCGCCGCAGCGCCGCCAGCCGCGTGCCCGCAGGCGTTCGGCGACGACGGTGCCGAGGGGGTCGACCTCGTCGGCGAGGACGTCGGCGAGACGGCGGCGGGGTCCGGTGCCGGCCTTGACGGTGGCGGCGCTCCACCGCCGGTGGGCGGGTCCGGGACCGATGCGTACGGCGAAGGCGCCGGTGGCGCGCAGATGCCCGAGCAGCGGGTCGAGCCAGCCGTCGACGTCGGGGTCGGACCAGTCGGCGACGGGCCCTTCGGGAAGGTAGGCGAAGTACTTCCTGGTGCCGGGGAAGGGCCGCAGCAGGACGAGGGCGACGCCGGTCAGCGGCCCCGACTCCGGCCCCCAGCCGACGAGCTGGTGGCTCCAGCCGTCCTTCACCTGGGCCCAGGAGGGCACTTGGAGGAAGCTGGCCCCGTCGGCACCGGTGCGGGTGGCGAGGAAGGCGCGGTAGGCCTCGGGGGTCACGGGACCGAGCCGCAGGGCGCGGTGGTCGGCGGGTGCGGCCGTCACGAGCAGCGCTGACACAACGGGAGCCTCCTTGTTCCGCCCCTCGGTGGTGGGGCGCACAGCAGGCTCACAGCCGATTTCGACGGAAGCGCGCGGTCAATGTGACCGGACCATGACCGTTGCGTCGCAGCCCTCGTCACATGGGCCTCGCCCGGCCTCCGAGCGGCGGGGGCGACCTACAGTCCAGACATCCCACCCACTTCCCCACCATCGCGGAGGTCTTCCGTGCTGCGCATACGCACACCCCGTCCCGTTCTCGCGGCCGTGGCGCTGAGCGTCTCCCTCACCGCCTGTACGGCGCAGGCGGCGAACGGCCCCTCGCGGGACCGGGCCCCGTCGTCGGCGGCTCCGCCGGCGAAGGTGACCGTCGTGGACCCGGCGGCCGGCCGGCCGGTGACCGTGACCGCGTCGGGCGGCACGATCGCCGCGGTGAAGGTCGCCGACGCGGACGGCGGAGCCCTCACCGGCCGTACGGGCGCGGGCGGCACGCGCTGGACCTCGGACCGCAAGGCCCTGCCGGGCAGTTCGTACACGGTGGAGGTGACCTCCCGTACGGCCGACGGCAAGGAGTCGACGACCCGGTCCTCGTTCACCACCCCGGAAGCGGCGCGGGTCAACAAACTGACCCTGGCGCCCGGCAAGAACACCACGGTGGGCATCGGGCATCCGCTGTCGATCGTCTTCGACCTGCCGGTGACGCGGAAGGCGGACGTGGAACGCCAGTTGAAGGTGACCACGTCGAACGCCACCGAGGGCTCCTGGGGCTGGGTGAAGGACCACTCGGGCCGGGACAGGGCCGACTGGCGGCCCCGTGAGTACTGGAAGCCGGGCACGAAGGTCACCCTGGAAGCGGACCTGAACGGCACGGACTCGGGCGGCGGCTGGTTCGTACGGGACTACCGCACCGGCTTCACGATCGGCGCCGCGCAGATCGTGAAGGTCGACCTCGACCGGCACCGGCTGACCGTGCACCGGGACGGCCGCGCCGTCCGGACGATCCCGGTCTCCGGCGGCACCCCGGGCGGCGACAAGCGGTCCTGGCGGGGCACGGCCGTCCTGATGGCGAAGGAGGGCACCATCAACATGAACTCGGAGACGGTCGGCCTCGGCGACGCGTACGACAAGGACGTCGACTACTCGATGCGGCTGACGTGGTCGGGGATGTACGCGCACGCGGCTCCGTGGAACGCGAAGTACTTCGGCAACGCCAACAAGAGCTCCGGCTGCATCGGCATGAGCGACGCGGACGCGGCGTCGTTCTACGCCTCGGTGAACGTCGGCGATCCCTTCGAGATCACCGGCAAGGACACCAAGGGCACGGTCGCCGAGGGCAACGGCTACGGGGCGTGGAATCTGAGCTGGGAGCAGTGGAAGAAGAAGAGCGCGCTCGCCTGAAGGGTCAGCCCAGGGCCTTGCGCCCGTCCCGCATCTCCCAGACCAGGACCTCCGCGTCGCCCGTGGCGGCCAGCTCCGTCCCCCCGGTGCCGGTGAGACGGGCCGCGTCGCCGGGGGCGAGGTCCTCGCCGTCCAGCCGCACCGCCCCGCGTACGACGTGGACGTACACGAGGTCGGCCTCGGGTACGGCGGTGCGGGCGCCCGCCGTCAGGCGGTGGACGTGCAGCCGGGCGTCCGCCTCCGGCAGGGCGTACGGCCCGTCGAGGCCGCGCACCACCTCGTACGACGGCTCCCCGCCCGGCGAGAGGGGGGCGAGCCACATCTGCACGAAGACCAGGGGTACGCCGGCGTCGTTGCGTTCGACGTGCCGGACGCCGCCGGCGGAACTGAGGCGCTGGAGGTCGCCGGGGCGGACGACCGTGGTGTGGCCGGCCGTGTCGTGGTGGGTCAGTTCGCCCTCGACGACCCAGGTCACGATCTCGGTGTGCCTGTGCGGGTGCTCGTCGAAACCGGCACCGGGCGCGAGCCGCTCCTCGTTGCAGGCGAGGAGGCCGCCGAAGCGGAGGTTGTCGGGGTCGTAGTGCGGCCCGAAGGACAGGGCGTGCCGGGTCTCGATGCCGGCCGCCGGGTCGCCCCCGGGGTACCGCTCGGCGGCGCGCTGGATGCGTATCACGGGCCCTACGGTAGTGCCGCCCCCGGAGGCGAAGCCGCCCCGACCCCGCACGCCGACGTCCCGATAAGGCAGTCTTGTCCCCGTGCCAGAACCCACGAACGCCCCTCACTCGCACGCCGCGACCCTGAAACGCCTCGAACAGTCCTCCGGGCGGCTCGCCGCCGGTGCCATCGCCCGCATGGACGAGACGCTTCCGTGGTACCGGGCGATGCCGCCCGAGAACCGGTCGTGGATCGGTCTGGTCGCCCAGGCCGGTATCGCGGCGTTCACCGAGTGGTTCCGGCACCCCGAGACCCCGCAGGCGATCTCGACGGACGTCTTCGGCACGGCGCCCCGCGAGCTGACCCGGGCGATCACCCTGCGCCAGACCGTGGAGATGGTCCGCACCACGATCGAGGTCATGGAATCGGCGATCGAGGAGGTCGCCGCCCCCGGTGACGAGTCGGTGCTCCGTGAGGCGCTGCTCGTCTACGCCCGGGAGATCGCCTTCGCGACGGCCCAGGTGTACGCGCAGGCCGCCGAGGCCCGGGGCGCCTGGGACGCGCGTCTCGAATCGCTCGTGGTGAACGCGGTCCTCTCCGGCGAGGCCGACGAGGGTGCCGTCTCCCGCGCGGCGGCCCTCGGCTGGAACTCCCCCGACCATGTGTGCGTGATCCTCGGCACGGCCCCCGACGGCGACAGCGAGCTGACGGTGGAGGCGATCCGCCGGGCGGCCCGTCACGCCAAGCTCCAGGTCCTCACCGGCGTGCTCGGCGACCGTCTCGTCGTCATCGCGGGCGGCAACGACAACCCGCTCGCCGTGGCGAAGGCCCTCATCGGCCCGTACGCCGCCGGACCGGTCGTCGCCGGCCCCGTCGTCCCCGACCTGCTCGCCGCGACCCGCTCCGCGCAGGCGGCGGCCGCCGGCCTCAAGGCGTGCACGGCCTGGCAGGACGCTCCCCGGCCCGTTCTCGCGGACGATCTCCTCCCGGAGCGCGCCATCGCCTCCGACCCTTCGGCGCGCGAGCAGCTGGTGGAGGAGATCTACAGACCGCTGGAGGAGGCGGGCTCGGCTCTCCTGGAAACTCTGAGTGTCTATCTGGAGCAGGCCAGCAGTCTGGAAGGCGCTGCCCGGATGCTCTTCGTCCACCCCAACACCGTGCGCTACCGGCTTCGACGTGTGACCGACGTCACCGGCTGGTCACCCTCCGATGTGCGCTCCGCGTTCACGCTGAGGATCGCGCTCATCCTGGGGCGCTTGGCCGACGGAGATCCGCAGTCCTAGACTTTTGTCGAACACCAACAATTCCCCCGACGGTTCTTCGTCCCTGTCCCCACGGGCGCTCGGAGCCGTCCGCAAGAGAGAGTGTGAGGGTGCTCGTACTAGTCGCTCCCGGCCAAGGCGCCCAGACGCCCGGCTTCCTGACTCCCTGGCTCGAACTCCCCGGTGCCGCCGAACGCGTCGCGGCCTGGTCCGACGCCATCGGGCTCGACCTCGCCCACTACGGCACGAAGGCGGACGCGGACGAGATCCGTGACACCGCCGTGGCCCAGCCGCTCCTCGTCGCCGCCGGTCTGCTGTCCGCCGCCGCGCTCGGCGACGTGTCCCCCGGCGTCGTCGCCGGTCACAGCGTCGGCGAGTTCACCGCCGCCGCGTTCGCGGGCGTGATCGACGACACCGCCGCGCTGCGTCTCGTACGGACCCGTGGGCTCGCGATGGCCGAGGCCGCCGCGATCACCCCGACCGGCATGTCGGCGCTGCTCGGCGGCGAGCCCGAGGTGACCGTCCCGCACCTGGAGAAGCTCGGTCTGACCCCGGCCAACATGAACGGCGCCGGCCAGATCGTGGCCGCGGGCACCCTGGAACAGCTGGCGGCCCTGGAGGCCGACAAGCCCGAGGGTGTCCGCCGGGTCGTCGCACTGAAGGTCGCCGGTGCCTTCCACACCCACCACATGGCCCCGGCCGTGGCGAAGCTGGAGGAGGCGGCCGACAAGCTGTCCCCGGCCGCCCCGGCCACCCGCTACGTCTCCAACAAGGACGGGCAGGTCGTCACCGACGGCGCCGAGATCGTGGCCCGCCTGGTCGGCCAGGTCGCCAACCCGGTCCGCTGGGACCTGTGCATGGAGACCTTCCAGGAACTCGGCGCGACGGCGCTGATCGAGGTGTGCCCCGGCGGCACCCTCACCGGCATCGCCAAGCGTGCCCTGAAGGGCGTTGCCACGGTCGCTCTCAAGACTCCGGACGACCTCGACGCGGCCCGTACGCTCATCGCTGAGCACGCGGCCGTCTGACAAGGAGTGTCGAGAAGCATGTCGAAGATCAAGCCCAGCAAGGGCGCCCCGTACGCACGGATCCTCGGTGTCGGCGGATACCGCCCCACCCGGGTCGTGCCGAACGAGGTGATCCTCGAGACGATCGACTCGTCCGACGAGTGGATCCGCTCGCGCTCCGGTATCGCCACCCGCCACTGGGCCTCGCCCGAGGAGACCGTCGCCGCCATGTCGGTGGAGGCCTCCGGCAAGGCCATCGCCGACGCCGGGATCAGCCCGGACCGGATCGGCGCCGTGATCGTCTCCACGGTCTCCCACTTCAAGCAGACCCCGGCCGTCGCCACCGAGATCGCCGACAAGATCGGCGCCGGGAAGCCGGCCGCGTTCGACATCTCCGCCGGCTGCGCGGGCTTCGGCTACGGCCTGACCCTCGCCAAGGGCATGATCGTCGAGGGTTCGGCGGAGTACGTCCTGGTGATCGGTGTCGAGCGGCTCAGCGACCTGACGGATCTGGAGGACCGGGCGACGGCCTTCCTGTTCGGCGACGGCGCCGGCGCCGTGGTCGTCGGCCCCTCCGACGAGCCGCACATCGGCCCCACCGTCTGGGGTTCCGAGGGCGACAAGTCCGAGACGATCAAGCAGACCGTCCCCTGGAACGAGTTCCACGTGGGCGACGTCTCGAAGCTGCCGCTCAACGAGCAGGGCGAGATCAAGTTCCCCGCCATCACGCAGGAGGGCCAGGCGGTCTTCCGCTGGGCCGTCTTCGAGATGGCGAAGGTCGCCCAGCAGGCCCTGGACGCCGCCGGCATCTCGGCGGACGACCTGGACGTCTTCATCCCGCACCAGGCGAACATGCGGATCATCGACTCCATGGTGAAGACGCTGAAGCTGCCGGAGCATGTCACGGTCGCCCGTGACGTCGAGACCACCGGCAACACGTCGGCCGCCTCGATTCCGCTCGCCATGGAACGACTCCTGGCGACCGGCAAGGCGAAGAGCGGCGACACGGCGCTCATCATCGGCTTCGGGGCGGGTCTCGTCTTCGCCGCGACGGTCGTTACCCTCCCCTAGGCACTCCGGTTCTCCCGGAAGCCTTTTCACAAGTAATCACAAGAAGGAGCGCCACCATGGCCGCCACCCAGGACCAGATCGTCGAAGGCCTCGCCGAGATCGTCAACGAGATCGCCGGCATCCCGGTCGAGGACGTCCAGCTGGACAAGTCCTTCACCGACGACCTGGACGTCGACTCGCTCTCCATGGTCGAGGTCGTCGTCGCCGCCGAAGAGCGCTTCGACGTGAAGATCCCGGACGAGGACGTCAAGAACCTCAAGACGGTCGGCGACGCTGCCGACTACATCCTGAAGCACCAGGCCTGATTCGGCCCTCGCTGACTCGGTCCGCCACCCGGCGGTGGCGCCGTATTCCGACCATCACACACATGGAGAACGAATTCCTGTGAGCTCGACCAATCGCACCGTGGTCGTCACCGGTATCGGCGCAACCACACCGCTGGGTGGCGACTCCGCGTCGACCTGGGAAGGTCTTCTCGCGGGGCGCTCCGGCGTCAGGCCCCTCGAGGGTGAGCGCTTCGCCGAACTGCCCGTGCAGATCGCCGCGACCGCAGCCGTCGACCCCGGTGACGTCCTGCCCCGCCCGCTCGCCCGCAAGCTGGACCGCTCGGCGCAGTTCGCGCTGATCGCGGCCCGTGAGGCCTGGGCCGACGCGGGCTACACCGGTCCGGCCGGCGACGACGAAACGATCGTTCCCGAGCGGCTCGGTTCCGTCATCGCCTCCGGCATCGGCGGTGTCACCACGCTGCTCGACCAGTACGACGTGCTGAAGGACAAGGGCGTCCGCCGCGTGTCCCCGCACACCGTGCCCATGCTCATGCCGAACAGCCCCTCCGCCAACGTGGGCCTGGAGGTGAACGCCCGCGCCGGCGTCCACACCCCGGTCTCCGCGTGCGCGTCGGGCGCCGAGGCGATCGGCTACGCCGTCGAGATGATCCGTACCGGCCGTGCCGACGTGGTCGTCGCCGGCGGTACCGAGGCCGCGATCCACCCGCTGCCGATCGCCGCCTTCGCCAACATGATGGCGATGTCCAAGAACAACGACGAGCCGACCAAGGCCTCGCGTCCCTACGACACCGGCCGGGACGGCTTCGTGCTCGGCGAGGGCGCGGGCGTCGTGATCCTGGAGTCCGAGGAGCACGCGAAGGCGCGCGGCGCGCGCGTCTACTGCGAGGTCCTCGGGCAGGGCCTGTCGGCCGACAGCCACCACATCGCGCAGCCTGAGCCGACCGGCCGGGGCATCGCCGCCGCGATGCGGAACCTGCTCGACGCGACGGACCTCAAGCCGTCCGAGGTCGTCCACCTCAACGCGCACGCCACGTCGACGCCGCAGGGTGACGTCGCCGAGATCAAGGCGCTGCGGAAGGTCCTGGGCGACGACCTCGACCACGTCGCGATCTCCGCGACGAAGTCGATGACCGGTCACCTCCTCGGCGGCGCGGGCGGCATCGAGACCGTCGCGACGGTCCTGGCGCTGCACCACCGCCTGGCCCCGCCGACGATCAACATCGACGACCTGGACCCGGCCGTCGAGGCGGACGTCGTCCGCGACGAGCCCCGCGCACTCCCGCAGGGCACGATCGCCGCGATCAACAACAGCTTCGGCTTCGGTGGCCACAACGTGGTCCTGGCGTTCCGCTCGATCTGAGCCGCGCCTGACGTGTGAGGCCCGCCCCCTGACCGGGGGCGGGCCTTTCGCGTGGGTCAGCGCAGGGCGAAGGCGGCCGGTTCGGTCTGGACCAGGACCTGGTTGAGGACGACGTGACCGCCGGGGACGGGGACCAGCTCCGGGTAGATGGAGACCTCCGACCGCTTGTCCGTGCCGGGGGTGAGGACTCCCCGTACCTTGCCGGTGGCGCGGTCGAGGAGGGTGACCGTCGCGTCGTACCCGAGGTAGGCGACCCGGCCGTCGGGCTCGGTCGCGAGTGCCATCATCTGGGCGTCGCCGGCGTGCGCCCACACCTTCCGGCCGTCCTTCAGGGAGTACGCGACGACCGTGTTCGGAGAGGTCGAATCGCTCGTGGCGAGGGTGACGAGGAGGCCGTCGAGGACGAGGGGCCTGACGGTCCGGCCGCCGCGGACGTTCCAGAGGCCGGAGAGGACACCCTCGGGACCGGTGAGCGGCACGCTCACGGTCGGGGCTCCCCCGTCGTCGAAGCCGAGGAAGGCGTGGGTGCCCCGGGTGTCCGCCTCGTCGACGGCGAGGACGGCCGGGGAGACGGAGACCACCGAGGCCGAGGCCGTCGACTCGACGGGCAGGTCCCGGGCCCACCGCTGGGCTCCGGTACGGGTGTCGAGGGCGAGGAGCCGGGCCCCCTTGCCGCACTGTTCGACGAGGAGGGTACGGGTGGCGTCGGCGCCGAGCGCCCGGATCCCGCACCCCTTGGCCACGGCCCGCTGCCAGCGCTGTTCGCCGGATTCGGCGGAGCGGGCCCGTACGGCCCGGTCCTCGGCGGTGACCGCGGTGGCGCCGCCGACGGCGAGGGCGCCGCCGACGAGGCCCCCGCCGCCGAGGTTCCGCTTCCACAGGACCTTGCCGTCCGCGGCGCGGACGGCGAGCAGGGTCGCGCACGGCTTGTCGTGGCGGCCGTGGGCGACGAGCCCGACGCCCTCTCCGACGCCCGGGGTCATCGCGCACAGCGCTTCGCGGGCGGGTGCGGGGACGCTCCAGCGGACGGTCCCGTCGGCGCCGTCGTACGCGAAGAGCCCGTCGATCCGCCCGTGGGCGACGGTGGTGCCGAGGCCCCAGGAGCCGACGCCGTGGTCGTACCGCTGACCGGCGCCCGGGACCGTCCATGCCACGGCCGGCTCCCGGTCGGCGGACGGGGAGCCGGAGGCCGTGGGCGGCGCCGCGCCGCCGCCCCGCCCGCCCTCGTCGTCGCCCGCCGCGAGCCCCCAGACACCGGCGGCGAGGAGCGCGAGGACCCAGACGACGGCGGCGGCCACGAGGGAGGACCGGCCCTGGGAGGCGGAAGTCCCACTGTCGGTCTTGGCGGTGTCCGCGTGGCCGTGCGGCACCGCGTCCTGCCGCTCGGCCACCGGTGCCACCGGGTCCGTACCGCCCCGCCGTGCCGCACGGACGGTGACGCCCACGGCGATGAGGACCACGGCGCACGCCAGCGCCGCCCAGCCCGTCGGCCACGCACCACCGACCGCTCCCGCCCCCAGGAAGACCACCGCCGCGCCGAACAACGCCCCCGGCACACCGTCACGTATCACGTCTCTCCCGCCCGGCGTGCCCCCTGCACACCCAGGCGGAATCTACCGCGCGCGCCGCTGAAGCCCCGTCAGACCACCTGGTGGAGCCAGCGGACGGGTGCGCCCTCGCCCGCGTACCGGAAGGGCTCCAGTTCGTCGTCCCAGGGCTTTCCGAGGAGCTTGGCGATCTCGGCCTCCAGCTTGGTCTCGCCCTGCGCGGAGCGCGCCAGGGCGGCCCGCAGCCGGTCCTCGGGGATCAGGATGTCTCCGTGCATGCCGGTGACGGCGTGGAAGATGCCCAGGTCGGGGGTGGCGCTGTAGCGCTCGCCCTCGGCGGTGGGGCAGGGCTCCGCGGTGACCTCGAAGCGGAGCATCTGCCAGCCGCGCAGGGCGGAGGCGAGTTCGGAGGCGGTGCCGGTGCGGCCCTGCCAGGAGAACTCGGCTCTCCAGGTGCCGGGGGACGCCGGCTGACGGATCCAGTCGAGCTGGACCCTCGCACCGAGGACGCCCGCCACCGCCCATTCGACGTGCGGGCACAGCGCGCGCGGTGCGGAGTGTACGTACAGGACTCCACGTGTCGTCACCGGGACCTCCAGTGTGGGACGAGGTTCGCCTTCCCCAGCGGCCTCAGTAAACAGCATCAGGAGCAAAACATCGCAAACCCTCAAAAAGGGGACAGCATGTGACGTGATGTAATTTACCGGAGCCGGTCGGCGAAGATGCCTCTGGTTCGACGGGGGAAAAGCTACCGTGCCGCACCGTCATCGGTGTGACGTACGGTCGGTCCGGGGGCGGGTGAACACGAAGCTTTCACTCGCGAGGACGCCGAAGGAGGGACCGGGGATGCACGGCCGAAGCCGATTCCGTACCGCTGTCGCCACCGCGACGGCGGCGCTGCTGTGCGCGGGGGCACTGTCCGGCTGCACCTCGGAAGAGCCCGCGGCGCAGACCGCCACGGCGAAGCCGGCGCAGCGACCGACGCCGAAGCCGGCCCCGCTGTGGGACGTCTCCCCCGCCTCCGTCGCCGCCGTCGGCGACTCCGTCACCCGGGCCTTCGACGCCTGTGAGGTCCTCGCGGACTGTCCCGAGGTGTCCTGGGCGACCGGCACGGACACCACGGTGAACAGTCTGGCGCTTCGGCTCCTCGGCCCGGCGAAGGTGGCCACCCGCAGCTGGAACCTGGCGCGGACGGGCGCGCGCATGGCGGAGCTTCCCGAGCAGATGGCGGGGGCGGCCGCCGAGAAGCCCGAGCTCGTGACGGTGATGATGGGCGCGAACGACGCCTGTCGGCCGACCCCTGAGCTGATGACACCGGTCGCCGATTTCCGCGCCTCCTTCGAGGCGGCGCTCACCCGGCTGCGGGCGGGCGCGCCGAAGGCGCAGGTGTACGTGGCGAGCGTGCCCGATCTCAAGCACCTGTGGTCGACGGGGCGGCTGAGCCCGATGGGGCTCGAGGTGTGGAAGCTGGGGATCTGCGGCTCGATGCTGGCGGACGCGGAGGATCTGGGTCCGGTGGCGGAGCGGCGGCGGGCGACGGTCCACGAGCGGGTGGTCGCGTACAACGCGGTCCTGAGGGATGTCTGCGCGAAGGACGCGCGGTGCCGGTACGACGGTGGGGCGGTCTTCGGTTTCCGCTTCGACGGCCGGCAGTTGAGCCCGTGGGACTGGTTCCATCCGAGCAGGGACGGGCAGGCACGGCTCGCGGAGCTGGCGTACCGGCGGATCACGAAGGAGTGAGGGGCCCCGGGACGGTTGTCAGGTGCCGTCCCGGGGCCGGTCGCGGGGTTCCCCGGGGGGTCAGACCTCCAGGGTCACGGTCAGGCGGGTGTCGGTGAGGGAGTGGGCGGCCCGCACCTCGTAGGCGCCGTGGACGAAGGTCCAGCCGTTCTTCTCCTCGTCCCAGATCTCGAAGGCGCGGCGCGGCAGCGTGATCTCGGTCTCGACGGTCTCGCCGGGTCCCGCCTCGACGCGTCCGAAGCCGGCCAGCCGGCGCTCGGGCCGGCCGGGGCCGTGGTCGCGCGGTGCCAGATAGATCTGGACGACCTCGCCGCCGGGCCGGTCGCCGGTGTTGGTGAGCCGGACGGTGGCCGTGTCCGGGCCCGCGACGAGGGAGTCGTAGGACCAGGTGGTGTAGCCGAGGCCGTGTCCGAAGGCGTACGCGGGGGCCTCCTGGTGCCGGTCCCAGGCGCGGTATCCGATGAAGAGCCCTTCGCTGTAGGCGAGTTCGCCGTCGACGGGGGTGACGTCGGTGACGGGGACGTCGGCGAGGGCGGCGGGCCAGGTGGTGGGGAGGCGGCCGCCGGGCTCCTCGGCGCCGGTGAGGACGTCGGCGAGGGCGGCGCCGCCCTCCTGGCCGGGGAACCAGCTGAGCAGGACCGCGGCCACGTCCTCGCGCCAGGGCAGTTCGACCGGGGAGCCGGCGTTGACGACGACGACGGTGTTCGGGTTGGCGGCGGCGACGGCCCGCACGAGCTCGTCCTGGCGGCCGGGGAGGGCGAGGTCCGTGCGGTCGAAGCCCTCGGACTCGACGCGCTCGGTGGTGGCGACGACCACGACGGCGGTGTCGGCGGCGCGGGCGGCCTCGACGGCTTCGGCGATCAGTTCGTCGGGGTCACGGCGGGGACCGAGGTGGACGAAGGAGAACATGATGGCGGGCAGCGGGGCCGCGAACTCCTTGTCGAGGGTGTGGAGCAGGGACACCTCGACGGTCTCGCCCGCGGTGAGCGCGACCCTGGCCCGTTCGACCGGGGAGCCGAAGAAGGCCTCGAAGGGGTCGGTCTCGGGGCCCATGGTCTGGACTCCCTCGAAGAGGGTCTCGCCGCCGACGGTGAGGGTGTAGGCGCCGAGGCCGCGGGTCCCGAAGGAGTGCTCGCCCGTCTCGCGCGGGGTGAAGGTGCCGACGACCTCGACGGAGGCGAGGGCCTCATGGGTGACGCCGGCCGGCAGGTCGTCGCCGATCCACTGGACCTGCCCGTTGGGCAGGGAGCCCTCGCCGAGGAGCCGGCCCCCGGCGTCGCGGCAGCGGGCGCGGAGCGTGAACCCCTGCTCGGCGGGAGCGAGTTCGTCGCTGGGGTCGGCGCCGATCGCGTACGTCAGGGTCCCTGCGGGCAGGGCGGCGGTGAGGCCGTCGAGCGGGGAGACGACGTGGTCGGGGAAGACCTGGGCGGAGCCGCCGCCGAGGACGCGGGCGTCGCGGGCGGCGGCGCCGGAGAGGGCGACGGTGCCGGGCCGCAGCGGGAGGGCTTCGTTCTCGTTCCGTACGAGGACGAAGCCGCGGCGGGCGATCTCGCGGGCCAGGGCGTCGCCGTCGATCGCGGCGGGAGGCTCGGTGACGACCGGCGGGGCGCCTTCGAGGGCGCCGACCCGGGCGGCGAGCCGCAGCACGTTGCGTACGGCCGTGTCGACCGTGGACTCCTCGACCTCGCCGGCGCGGACGGCGGCGGCGAGGGCCTCTCCGTAGACGGTGACGGGGCCGGGCATGGCGACGTCGAGGCCGCCCTCGATGTCGCCGGTGGTGGAGCGGGCGGCCATCCAGTCGGAGACGTTGAAGCCGTCGAAGCCCCACTCGCCGCGCAAGACCTCGTTCACGAGGTACCGGTGCTCGGTCATGGTCACGCCGTTGACCTGGTTGTAGGCGGTCATGATGCCCCAGGGGTGGGCGTTCCTGACGATGGCCTCGAAGGGGGCGAGGTAGAGCTCACGGAGCGGTCGGGGGGCGATGCGGTTGTCGACGGTGAAGCGGTCGGTCTCGGCGTCGTTGGCGACGAAGTGCTTGACCGTGGTGCCGACGCCGCCGTCCTGGACGCCCTGGACGTAGCCGGTGCCGATCTCGCCGGTGAGGAAGGGGTCCTCACTGTAGGCCTCGAAGTGGCGTCCGCCGAGCGGCGTGCGGTGCAGGTTGACGGTGGGTGCGAGCAGGACGTGGACGCCCTTGCGGCGGGCCTCCTGCGCGAGAAGGCGGCCGGCGCGGCGGGCGAGCGCGGGGTCCCAGGCGGCGGCGAGCGCGGTGGGGGACGGCAGGGCGACGGACGGGTCGTCTGCGGTCCAGCGGACGCCCCGGACGCCGATGGGGCCGTCGGACATGACCAGGGACTTCAGGCCGATCTCGGGCAGGGCGGGCAGGGACCACATGTCCTGGCCGCCGAGCAGCCGGGTCTTGGCGTCAAGGCCGAGCGTGGCGAGTGCCGCCTCGACGGCCTCTTCGCGCGCCGCGTCCGCCTCCGCCCGTGCCGTGTCCGCGCCGGTCTCCGTCATGGCCGTACCTCCTCGTTGACGTACTGGTGACCCCGATGCGGCCATCGTGCACCCATCTACCTGTAGCGCGGTAGGCAACGTTATGCTCTTGTTATTTCTGGAGGGGGTACCGTCCTGTCGGACGGGCGGAACCTCGGAGGCGAGCGCCTGAAAGGGGGCCCAGGCGATGGTGCGGGCCAGGAGCGAGGAGAGGCGGGCGGACATCCTCCGCGCCGCCCTCGAAGTGATCGCCGAGCGCGGCTACCGGGGTGCCACCCTGGGCTCCGTCGCCGAACGGGTCGGGCTGACCCAGCAGGGGCTCCTGCACTACTTCCCGACGAAGGAGGCGCTGCTCGTCGCCGTCCTGGAGGAGCGCGACCGCTGGGACACCAGCGGCGGCGGGGACCGCGAGGGCTGGCGGCTCGACCTGCTCGAATCCCTCGTCGAGTACAACGCGATGCGGCCGGGGATCGTCCAGACCTTCTCCGCGCTGCTCGGCGAGAGCGTCACGGACGAGCACCCGGCGCGCACCTTCTTCACCGAGCGGTACGCGCAGGTGCGGGCGAACATGGCGCAGGTGCTGCGCCTGGAGTTCGGCGAGCGGCTGCCGGGCGGACTCACCCCGGAGCGGGCGGCGCCCCTGCTCACGGCGGTGATGGACGGGCTCCAGTACCAGTGGCTCCTGGACCCGGCGGCGGTGGACATGCCGTCCGCCTTCCGCGACTTCCTGCGGCTGCTCGACGGGGGCGAGAACCGGAGGACGCCCCGGGAGTTCCCCCGCGGCGGGCGGGCGGGAGGATGACGGGCATGATCGTCGCAGCCACCCAGTTCGCCCCGGTCGCCGGGGACATCGACGCCAACGTCCGTACGGTCGCCGGTCTCGTCCGGGCCGCCGGGGCCGAGGGAGCCCGTGTGGTCGTCTTCGCCGAGCTCTGTCTCACCGGGTACGAGCCGTCCCTCGTCCGGGACACCCCCGGCCTCGTCCTCGCCGAGGACGACCCCCGCCTGGAGCCCGTACGGGAGGCCTGCCGCGCGGTCTCGGCGGCGGCCGTGGTCAACGGGCCGGTGCGGACGGCCGGCGGGCGGCCCGCGGTCACCACGCTCGTGATCGGCCCGGACGGGTCGCTCCTCGCCCGCTACGACAAGCAGCACCTCTACGGGATCGAGCGGGAGGTCTTCGAACCGGGCGCCGTCGACGGCCGGTTCACGCTCGACGGGGTGCGGTTCGCCCTGGCCACCTGCTACGACAACCGCTTCCCCGAGCTGGCCGAGCGGGCCGCCGCCGACGGCTGCGGGGCCTACCTGGCGAGTTCGGTGCTCACCGCCGGCAACGACTCGTTCGAGAAGGTGTATCCGGTACGGGCCCGGGACTCCGGTCTCCCCGTGGTGCTCGGCAACGCCCTGGGGCCGAACGAGGACGGGGTCGCCGTGGGCCGGGCCGGGGCCTGGGGCCCGGACGGTGAGCGGATCGCGGACGCGGGGAGCGACGGGCCGGGGTTCGTGCTCGCCGAGGCCGGCTGAGCAGGGGGGCGCCCGGGCAGGGCCGGGCGCCCCCGCTCACCGTCAGTCGTACGAGAGGTCGCCTGCCGAGTAGCGGCAGGTGGTGCCGTCCGGGCCGGTGCCGATCTCCTTGGGCTCCTTGCCGGTGTCGTTGCCGGTGAAGCGGGTGCACGGCTTGATCTTCTTCTTGGTGTCGCCGTGGATCCGGATGTTCCGCAGGGAGGCGGTGTCGCCGTAGTTGGCGTTGACGCCGACGATCGACTTGCCGGGCGTGGTGATGTCCACGTCGTTGATCAGGATCGTGCGCTTGTACTGCTTCTTGCAGTTGCCGCAGGAGCGGACCAGCTTGCCGAAGTCGGCGACCTGGAACTTGGTCACGACGAGCTTGCCCGCGCCGTTGAACTGGAAGACCTTGTCGGACGCGCTCTTCGCGCCGCCCCCGTAGACCGCGTACACCGAGGACGCCGAGGTGCCCTTGAAGGTGGCGGCGTCCTCGCCGACGTTCTCCCACCAGACGTTCTGCAGGGTGCAGCTGCCGAGGCAGTGGACGCCGTCGGCGGCCGGGGAGCCGATGATCACGTTCTTGAGGACGGCGCCGTCCTTGAGGACGAAGACCGGCTTCTGGCTCTCGTCCTGGCCTCCGGAGCCGAGCTCACCGGTTCCGTGGAAGCGCTGGAGCTTGCCGTCGTAGGTGCCGGAGACCTCGATGCTCGCGGGGACCGGCTTGGTGCCCTTCGCCTGGGGCCAGGCGGCCACCGCGGGCGCGGCGCCCGCCGGGGCGAGCAGGGTGCTGGTGATGACGGCGGCGCCGGTGACGCCGAGGGCGCTCAGGCCTCCGATGAGCGCGCGCCGGCGGCCCGTCTTCCGCTTGTGGGACGTCATGGTGCTACTTCCTTCAGTGGGGGAGGTGGTGCACCCCCTGGTCGCCACCGGCGGAAGGAAGGTTGCCGCCTTCTCGACCGTTCTTCCGGAAGAGGTCGTCACGGTCGTCGTCGCCGGACGTCTCCCCCCGCAGTTCGCGGGCCATGAGGGTGGCGCCCGCGACGGCTCCCGGCATCAGGAAGACGGCGACGAAGGGCACCAGGAAGGAGAGGGTCAGCGGTACGCCGAAGCCGAGGGCGACCATCCGGCGCCCGCGCAGCAGCCCGATGTGCTCCTTGAACTCGACGCCCCGGCGCTGCAGCGCGACGGACGTCAGCTCCTGGGTGAGGAAGAAGCCGGAGACGCAGAAGCCGATGACGGGGACGACGGTCTGGCCGATCACCGGGATGAAACCGCAGGCGAAGAGCAGGATGCCGTAGAACGCGACCCGCACCAGGACCTTCAGGCTGTCGCGGGCCGAGATCCACAGCTCGCGCCAGAGCGGCAGCCCGGACTCGGGCACCTCGCCGCCCTCTCCGCGGTCGACCGCCTCGGAGAGCGACTCGTAGAACGGCTGGCCGACGAGCAGGGTGACGGCGGTGAAGGTGATGACCGCGAGGAAGAGCCCGAAGGCGAAGACCAGCGCCGTCAGGGTGCCGCGGACGATGTCGAGCCAGGGAGAGGTCCAGTCGTCGGCGAACGGGGTCATCCAGGCGACCAGGTCGTCGGCGCCGTATCCGAGTCCGACGAGCGCCCCCGTGTAGAGGACGAGGGTCACGAGCCCGGGCAGCAGCCCGAATCCGAACCACCGTCCGTGCCGGGCCACCCACTTCTGGCCCTGGACCAGGAATCCGAAACCCACCCCGAGATCGCGCATGGGGGCCACTTTATCGGTGGAGCGCAGGTCAGCCGTCGGGCGGCCGGGCCCGCGGCCCGGGCACGGCGAGGGCCGCACCCCCGGTGGGGATGCGGCCCTGTGTGCGGTCCCGCGCGTCCGGACTCAGACGGCGAGCTCGACCGTGATGTTGCCGCGGGTCGCCTTGGAGTACGGGCAGACCTGGTGGGCCTTCTCGATCAGGCCCTTGGCGGTCTCGGCGTCCACGTTCGGGATGGTCGCCGAGATCTTGACGATGATGCCGAAGCCGTCGTCGTTCTTGCCTATGCCCACCTCGGCGGTGACCGTCGAGCCGGAGACGTCGGCCTTCTCGTTGCGGGCGACGACAGCGAGCGCGCCCTGGAAGCAGGCGCTGTAGCCCGCCGCGAAGAGCTGCTCGGGGTTGGTGCCCGCACCGGAGCCGCCCATGGCCTTGGGCGGGTTGACGACGAGGTCGAGCTGACCGTCGTCGGTGGCGACACGGCCGTCACGCCCGTTCTCGGCGGTGGCGACAGCGGTGTAGACGACGTCGGAGTGCTGGATCGACATGCGTGGTACTTCCTTCATCGGTTCGCCGCGACTCGCGCCCACGATCGCGACGGCTGAGGGAAGACTAGCGGGTCAGCGAGACGATCATCTTTCCGGTGTTGTCGCCGCGGAGCAGTCCGAGGAAGGCCTCCACGCCGTTCTCGACGCCCTCGACGAAGGTCTCGCGGTGCTTCAGCTCGCCGGCGGCGAGCCAGCCGCCGACCTCCTGGACGAACTGCTCCTGGAGACCGTAGTGGTCGCCGACGAGGACGCCCTGGAGCCGCAGCCGCTTGCCGATGATCATCGCCATGTTGCGCGGCCCGGGGACCGGCTCGGTGTCGTTGTACTGGGCGATCATGCCGCAGATGGTGGCGCGGCCGTGCACGTTGAGCGAGGAGATCGCGGCTTCGAGGTGGTCCCCTCCGACGTTGTCGAAGTAGACGTCGATGCCGTCCGGGGCGGCCTCGCGGAGCTGGTCCTTGACCGGGCCGTTCTTGTAGTTGAAGGCGGCGTCGAAGCCGAGCTCCTCGACGAGCCACTTGACCTTCTCGTCGGAGCCGGCCGAGCCGATGACCCGGGAGGCGCCCTTGAGCCGGGCCATCTGGCCGACCTGGCTGCCGACGGCGCCGGCGGCGCCGGAGACGAAGACCGCGTCGCCCTCCTTGAAGGAGGCGACGTCGAAGAGGCCGGCGTAGGCCGTGAGGCCCGTCATGCCGAGCACGCCGAGGTAGGAGGAGAGGGGGGCGAGCTCCGGGTCGACCTTGGTCGCGTGCTGGGCGGGGACGTCGGCGTACTCGCGCCAGCCGAGGCCGTGCAGGACGTGGTCGCCGACGGCGAAGCCCTCGGCGTTGGAGGCGACGACCTCGCCGACCGCGCCACCGTCCATGGGGTGGTCGAGCTTGAACGGGGGAACGTACGACTTCACGTCGTTCATCCGGCCGCGCATGTACGGGTCGACCGAGAAGTGCAGGTTGCGCACGAGGATGCGGCCCTCGGCGGGCTCGGCGACCGGGGTCTCGCGCAGGGCGAAGTCCGCGGGGGCGGGCCAGCCGTGCGGACGGGCGACGAGGTGCCACTCACGGCTGGACGCGGGAAGAACGGACATGAGCACGGCCTCCAGTAAAGCTTGAGATCACAAAAGGTTCACTACCTGAAACAACCATGCGCCTAGATATTTCATGTTGTCAAGTATCTGGGTAGGATGTGTCGCATGGCCACCTCACGCACGGACCCTCTGACCGTCGAAGTCGTCGAACTCATCGGCACGGTCGTGGCGCGCTACTACGCGGAGTACGAGCAGGCGGCCGCGCAGCACTCCCTCACCGGCGCCCAGGCCCGGGTCCTCGGCCTGCTCTCGCTCGACCCGCTGCCCATGCGCCGCATCGCCCAGAGGCTGAAGTGCGAGCCGTCCAACATCACCGGCATCGTGGACCGCCTGGAGGCCCGGGGCCTGGTGGAACGGCGCCCGGACCCGGCCGACCGCCGCGTGAAACTCGCCGCGCCCACCGAGGAGGGCCGCGCCACGGCCCGCCGGCTGCGCGAGTCCCTCGACTTCGCCCGCGAACCGCTGGGCGAGCTGACCGAGACCGAGCGCACCCTGCTGCGGGACCTGCTGAAGCGGATGCTCGGCGAGGACGTGACGGGCGGGCCGGTCGGCTCCTAGGGGGCGCGCCTTGTCGATCAGGCCGCTACACGCACCACCAGAGGAAGCGGGTGCAGGTCGGCTCGGGGCTCGGGGTGGGCGTCGGCCTGGGGGCCGTGGCCGAAGGGGCCGGTCCGCCGGTCGTCGCCGTGGGGGGCGGGGTCCCGTCGCCCTGCGTGGCGGACGCCGTGGCGGTGGGCGGGAGGCTGGAGGTGACGGAGGGCGACGCCGGATCGCTGGACGTCGGCGACTCCTCGGGGGCGTCCCCGTCACCCGTACCGGAACCGGATCCCGGGCCCGTACCTGATCCGGATCCCGAGCCCGAGCCCGAGCCCGAGCCCGTAGCGGATCCCGAGCCGGTGCCGGATCCGGATCCCGTACCCTTCCCCGCGCCGGTACTGGCGCCCTCTCCCGTGCCCTCGCCCGAGTCCGCGCTCACCTGACGGGGCCGCGTCGGCGCCTCCGAGACCGGGGACGGGCCCGCGCCGTCCGGGAGAGCGGTGCTCTGGACCGGTTCGGGGGACGTCGTGACCTCGGGGACCTCCTGCTCCTCGACGACCGAGGCGGCGCCCAGCGGCTGCGGCTCCTCCAGGGCCAGCCGCGCCAGCGTCAGCGACCCGGCGGCGAGCACAAGACCGAGCGTCCCGACCAGGACCGTACGGCCCCGGCGGCCCCTGGCCCGTCCGCGCCCGCGTGCGGCGGAGCGGCCCCGGGCGGCGCGGCGGCCCTGCTCGGCGGAGCGGCCCCGGGCAGCACGGCGGCCGCCGGGGGCGGTGCGGCGCGGCGGCTCGACGACGTCGAGTTCGTAGACGTGCTCGGGCCCGGCGGGCTCGACCCGCTCGACCGGCTGCGTCGGCTGCGTCGGCTGGACCGGCTGGACGGGTATGTGGGGGGTCTCGTACCGCAGTTCCTCGACGGGAGTTCCGCACCCGGCACAGGCGAGGGCCCCGTTGAGATGCCGCCGGCACGCGTGGCAGTAGTCCATGGGCCCCGCAGGCTATGCGGCCCGGTACGGCGGCAGGTAGGCGCGGAAGTGAGGATCCTGTGTGGAAACCGCAGGTCGGCGGAGGTGCGCCGCGATTCTCCCGCTTCGGTACGTTCCGGCCGGCGCGCGGCTCCGGGCCCCGGGCGGCTCAGCCCAGCGCGCGCCGCGCCCCGGACGGCCGGACGATGCCAACAGGACCGCGAAACGCGAACCACCTCGCCCGTGCCAGCACCGCACTCCGGAGGATCCGCCGTGACCGTCAGCCTTGAGCAGCTGCGCCGTTGCCATGTCGCCGTCGACCTGGGTGCCGCCCGCACCCGGGTCTTCGTCAAGGGCGCCGGACTCGTCGTCGACGAGCCGAGCGTCGCCGCCGTCAACACCCGCACCGGAGCGCTGATCGCCGTCGGCGCGCTGGCCGAGAAGATGACCGGCCGCACCCCCGACTACATCCGGGTCGTCAGACCCGTCTCGGGCGGCACCGTCGTCGACATCGAGATGGCGCAGCGGATGCTCCGTCACCTGCTCGGCGAGAAGCTCCGCCGCCAGCTGCGCCGCAAGCCCCGGCTGCGCGCCGCCGCCTGCACCCCGCACGACAGCGACCCGCTCGCGCAGCGCGCCGCCGTGGAGACCCTCGTCGGTCTCGGGGCGCGCCGGGTCGAACTGGTCGACACGCTCATCGCGGCTGCCGTCGGCTGCGGTCTGCCGGTCGAGCAGCCCACCGCGACCATGATCATGGTGTGCGGGGCGGCGACCACGCAGGTCGCCGTGCTCTCACTCGGCGCGATCGTCACGGCGGAGCGGATGCCGGTCGGCGGCGACGCCATCGACCACGCCGTCATCCAGCACCTGCGCCACCACCACGAGCTGATGCTGCCGAGCCAGTCGGTGCGCCCGCTGCAGCTGGCTCTCAGCGGCAACGGCCTGACGCCGCACGGCCCGGCCTGGACCGAGATCCACGGCCGGGACGTCGCCACGGGCCTGGCCCGCTCGGTGACCGTCGACACCGCCGCCGTACGGGAGGCCATCCACACCCCGCTGACGGCGGTCCTCGACGGCATCGGGAAGGTGCTGCGGGACTGCCCGCCGGATCTGGTGGCCGACCTCGCGGACCGCGGGATCATGATGGTGGGCGGCAGCGCCCTGCTGCCGGGGCTCGACCAGATGCTGCGCGCGGCGACCGGGATGCCGGTGCACATCGCCGAACGTCCGGACGTGTGCGCGGTCCTCGGCCTCGGCGCGATGCTGGAGGGCAGGGTCCAGCCGATGGTCCTCGACCCGCTGACGGAGCGTGACCCGCTCGCCGACGTGGACTGAGCCGCGGGGAGCCCGGAGGGCGGCCAGGATCAAACCGATGAAACCACCAGATTAGTACGACAATGAGACCATGACGATCATGGATGAGGACGCGGACGAGGACACGGACGGGCACGCGCACGAAGACGCGGACGCGGACGCGCCCCGGCTTCCCATGCTGCTCGAAGCGGTCCTCAGCGTCGGCACGGACCTCGAACTCCGCACCACCCTCCAGCACATCGTGGACTCCGCCACCGAGCTGACCGGGGCCCGCTACGGCGCGCTCGGGGTCGTCGACCCCGAGCGCGGCCGGCTCACCGAACTCTTCACCTCCGGCATGACGGACGAGGAACGGCAGCGGATCGACCGCCTCCCCGACGGCCGCACCGGGCTGCTCGGCGTCCTCCTCCAGGACCCGCGGCCGCTGCGGCCCGACGACCTGACGGCCGAACCGCGCTCCTCCGGCGCACCCGCCGGACAGCCGGAGAAGCGCGCCTTCCTCGGCGTCCCCATCCGGGTCCACACCGAGGTCTTCGGCAATCTGCACCTCACCGGGAAACGCGGAGGCGCCTTCACCCAGGAAGACCTCGCGCTGCTCCGCGTCCTCGCCTCGCAGGCCGGGATCGCCATCGGGAACGCCCGCCTGTACGAGACCGCGCGGCAGCGGGAACGCTGGATCGAGGGCGCCGCCGCGGTGACCACGGCCCTGCTCACCGGCGCGTCCGCCGAGAACGCCCTGATGACCGTCGCCGAGCGGGCCCGCATCCTCGCCGGGGCCTCGGCAGGGGTGGTCCTCCAGCCCACCGCGGCGGGCGGCATGGAGATCGTCGCCGCGTCGACCACGGACGACCCGGGTGACCTGGTCGGCACGACGATCGCGCCGGGATCCCCCGTCCTCGTCCAACTGCTCGGCGGCGAACCCGTGTTCGTCGAGGACTCGGCGACCGATCCGCGGATGACCACCCATGTCCGGTCCCGTTTCGGCCCGTCGATGATGCTGCCGCTGCAGAGCGGCGGGAAGCTCATCGGCACCCTCGCCCTGCCCCGGCGGCGCGGCGACCCGCCGTACAGCGCGGTGGACCGGCTGCTCGCCTCGCAGTTCGCCTCGCAGGCCGCGCTCGCCCTGGTCCTCGCGGGCGCCCGGCACGACAGGGAACGGCTCGCGGTCTTCGAGGACCGGGACCGGATCGCCCGCGACCTGCACGACCTGGTCGTGCAGCGGCTGTTCGCCACGGAGATGATGCTGGAGTCCACCCGGCGGCGGGCGGCCGGATCCTCCGACGAGAACGCGCTGCTCGGGCGGGCGGTGGACGAACTGGACTCGACGATCCAGGAGGTCCGTACGACCATCTTCGCGCTCCAGCAGCCGCCCGCGGACGCGCCGACCTCCTTCCGGGGGAAGGTACTGCGCGAGACCGGCGGAGCCGCGGCCCTGCTCGGTTTCCAGCCGTCGGTGCACTTCGCCGGGGCGGTCGACACCCTCGTGGACGAGGAGACGGCGGGGAAGCTCCTCGCCACCCTGCGCGGAGCCCTTGCGGCGGCGCACCGGCGGGCCGGGGTCGGCGCGATCACGGTCGAGGTGTCGGCCGGGGAGAAGGGCGTACGGCTGCGGGTCGAGGACGACGGCACGCCCCCGACGGTCGTGACCTGGCCGTAGGGCGTTGGCCCGGGGAGGCGGCCGGGGCGGACCGCGGACGACGGCGGGAGGCCGCAGGGGCGGGTTATGGGGCGTTGGCGCGGGAGGCGGCCGCGGCGGGCCGCCGCACCCCGTACGGAGCAGTCCGGCGCGCCGCCGTCCCCTCGCCGATCTTCACTGGACTCGTGACCACCGAGACCACACCCCCGACAGCGGCCGCCTACCGCAACCTGGCGATGGCCACCATCGGCTTCACGCTCACCTTCTGGGCGTGGGACCTGATCGCACCGCTCGCGAGCTGGTACGGCGACCGGCTCGAACTCAGCTCCTTCCAGCAGTCGCTGCTCGTCGCCGTCCCCGTCCTGGTCGGCTCGGTCGGCCGCATCCCGGCCGGGGCGCTGACCGACCGCTACGGGGCGAAGCTGATGTTCCCGCTCGTCTCGGCGCTGACGATCATCCCGGTGCTGCTGCTGACCGTGGTCAAGGACAGCTACGGCCTGATGCTGGTGGTCGCCTTCCTCCTCGGCCTCGGCGGCACCACGTTCGCCATCGGCATCCCTCTGGTCAACTCCTGGTTCCCGCCCGCCAAACGCGGTCTGGCCCTCGGGGTGTTCGGCATGGGCATGGGCGGTGTGGCGCTCTCCGGCTACTTCACCCCGCGCATCGCGAAGCACGGCGAGAACCTGCCGTTCGTCGTGGTGGCGATCGCGCTCGCCGCCTACGCGGTGCTCGCCACGTTCCTCATCACGGACCGGCCCGACCGGCCCGTGCCCACGGAACCCCTGACGGCCCGGCTGGGCTCGGCGGCCCGGCTGCGGGTGACGTGGGAACTGTCGGCGCTGTACGCGATCGGCTTCGGCGGCATCGTCGCGTTCGGCGTCTACCTGCCCACGTACCTGAAGACCTGGTACGCGCTCGACCCGACGGACGCGGGCACCAAGGCCGCCGGGTTCGCCCTGGTCACGGTGATCTTCCGGCCGATCGGCGGCTGGCTGTCGGACCGCGTCCACCCGGCGGTCGTCACGGCCGGCGCGCTCGGTGTGGTCGCCCTGTTCGCGATCGTCCAGGCCTTCGACCCGCGGCTGAATCCGGGCGGCACGATCGCCCTGCTCGTCATGGCGGCCGGGCTCGGCACGGCGAGCGGTTCCGTCTTCGCCCTGGTCTCCCAGGTGACCCCCCAGGCCAAGGTCGGCAGCGTGACCGGCATCGTCGGTGCGATGGGCGGGCTCGGGGGCTTTCTGCCGCCGCTGGTGATGGGAGCGATCTACAGCGCCAAGGACTCGTACTCGATCGGCTTCATGCTTCTGTCGGACCTGGCGCTCGCGGGGTGTGTGTACGCGTACGGGCGGATGCGGGGGATCCGGCCGGACGGCGGGGACCCGACGCCGGAAGCGACGAAGGTCACGGCCGGCAGGCCCTGACGCCCCGGCGGAACGTCCCCCTCACCCCGGAGAATGCTCCCCGGCAACCCTCGACCCCGACCCCGAGGAGTACGACCGGTGAGTGCGCTCTTCCCGGCCCTTGCGACCCCTTCCGCCCGGCCCGCGCTGCGTTTCGGCGCGGACACCCTGACGTACGAGGAACTGGCGCGGGCCGCCGGCGCCCTGGCGGCCCGGATCCGGGGCGCGGGGCGGGTCGCCGTCTGGGCGACGCCGAGCGCGCACACCGCCGTCGCGGTGGTCGGTGCCCTGCTCGCGGGCGTGCCCGCCGTACCGCTCAACCCGCGGACGGGCGAGCGGGAGCTGGCGCACATCGTCGGTGACAGCGCGCCCGGGGCGGTCCTCGCGGGACCGGAGGACGAACTGCCCGCCGGGCTCGCGGGCCTCCCCCGGATCGACGTACCGCTCACGGGGCCCGCCGGGTCCCTTCCCCCGGGCCCCGAGGACGCCGAGTCCCCCGGCCTCATCGTCTACACCTCCGGCACCACAGGACCGCCCAAGGGCGTCGTCCTCTCCCGGCGGGCGATCGCCGCGTCCCTCGACGCGCTCGCCGACGCCTGGTCGTGGACGGCGGACGACGTTCTCGTGCACGCGCTGCCGCTGTTCCACGTCCACGGTCTGATCCTCGGGGTCCTGGGGCCGCTGCGGCGGGGCGGCGGGGTCCGGCATCTGGGCGCGTTCTCGGTGGAGGGCGTGGCGCGGGAGCTGGGCGCCGGGGGCGGCACCATGCTGTTCGGCGTACCGACCATGTACCACCGGCTCGCGGACGCGCTCGCCCACGATCCGGCGCTCGTCGCGGCGATGGCGGGGGCGCGGCTCCTCGTCTCGGGTTCGGCGGCGCTGCCGGTCCACGACCACGAGCGGATCACGGCGGCGACGGGCCGTGCGGTGGTGGAGCGGTACGGGATGACCGAGACCCTCATGAACACCAGCGTGCGGCCGGGCGCCGGGGCGCGCCCCGGGACCGTCGGGACGCCGCTCGCGGGCGTCCGTCTGCGGCTGGTGGACGAGGACGGTGCCGTCCTGAAGGAGCTCGACGGGGAGACCGTCGGTGAGGTGCAGGTCCATGGGCCGAACCTGTTCTCCGGCTACCTCGGCCGGCCCGAGGCTACGGCGGAGGCCTTCGACGGCGACTGGTTCCGCACCGGGGACGTGGCGGTCCGCGAGGCCGACGGAACGATCCGCCTGGTGGGCCGCAAGGCCACCGACCTCATCAAGAGCGGCGGCTACAAGATCGGGGCGGGCGAGATAGAGAACGTCCTCCTCGACCACCCCGGGGTGCGCGAGGCGGCCGTCACCGGCGAGCCCGACCCGGACCTGGGCGAGCGGATCGTGGCCTGGGTGGTGCCGGCGGACGCGTCGGCGCCCCCGGCGGCGGCGGAGCTCGCCGATCACGTGGCGCGCCTCCTCGCCCCGCACAAGCGGCCCCGGGCGGTGCGCTACCTGGACGCGCTGCCCCGCAACGACATGGGCAAGGTCCTGAAGAAGGCGCTCCCTGGAGCGAGTTGACGGCGGAAGGGCTGGACCCCCTCCTCGGGGGAAGGGGTCCGGCCCTGAGCGGGTCGGGCGTTACTTCACGCCGACCGCGCGGATCAGCTCCTGCTCGACCGAGCCACCCCGGTCGTCGCTCGCGCCGGCGCGCAGCGAGACGGAGTCCGCGCCGGACGGGATCCGCAGCGCGCCGTTCCAGGCGGCGCCGTGCCGCGCCTTCGTGAGGGCGACCTTCGTCCAGGTGGCGCCCTCGTCGTACGAGACCTCCAGGGTGCCGGTCCTGATGGTGCCGGTGCCGGTCGCGCCTTCGACGTACTCGGCGAAGATGCCGACGGGCAGCCTGCTTCCGGCCCGGACGTCACCGTTCAGATCGGTGTCCACGTCGAAGCCGAGGTTGAGCATCGGCAGGTAGGTGGTCCGGTCGGACGGGGTCTCGGCGGAGCGGAAGGTCCACTCGCTGCGGCCCTTGCTCCCCAGCCGCCAGCGGTCCGCGTCAAGCGCGGTCTCGGTGACGACCTTGTACGTGGCCTCCTCCGCCGGGGCGTCCCAGGCGTAGGCGCCGGAGCTCATCTTCCGGTCGACGCGGACCCCGTCGACGTACACCTCGGTGTACTGGGTCATCGAGTCGTCGCCCCAGACGTTGCCGAAGCCGGTGTGGTCGGTGCCGGAGTCGCCCCAGCCCGGGGTGTTGAACCGAAGGTCGTTGCCGGTGCGCTGCTGGCCCCAGCCGAGGCCGGTGCCCAGCCAGGGGTGCCAGACGGGACCGAACCAGTCGAGGTCGGCCCGGCTGCCGCCCCGGTACGAGGGTGTGCCGGACCGCTGCTCCAGGGAGTCGCCGAGGTCGACGGACTCGTGCCAGCGCTGGCCGGTGCCGGTGGAGACGTACTCCGTGCGCTCGGTCGGGAAGGCGATCCACTCCTTGAAGCCGAAGCCGACCGGGAAGGTGTCGGTGATCGAGTAGCGGAACTCGCCGCCCAGTTCCTTCCGCTTGGTCGGCATGCGGAACGTCGAGCTGATCGTGGCCAGTTCCGCTCTGCCGGGGCGGAAGACCAGGTCGGTGCCGATGGCGCCGGGGTGCCCCTCGGAGAGGTCGTACGTGAACGGGGTGAAGCGGGTGCCGGTCAGGTCGACGCGCGCGCCGCGCGCCGCGCCGGCCGCCAGCCGGTGCGCGTCGGCGGTGTTGACGGTGGCGACGGGGAGCGGCCGGTCCTCGTAGTCGGCGGTGCCGAACCACTTCATCAGACGGCCGGCCTTGTCGTCGGTGACGAACAGGGCCTTGGCACCGGCGTCCTGGGCGGTCTGGGCGAGCGCGGTCGGGTCGGCACCATCGGTCAGCCGGACGAGGACGGCCTTGCCGGTGACGTTCTCGCCCGTGTACTCGGCGGGGGTGCCGGTGCCCGCGTCGACGAGGCCGAGGCGGTGGCGGCCCTCCAGGAAGCCGGTGCCGGCCTGCGGGGTGGCGCCGGAGAGCAGGGCTCCGTCGACCCGAGCGTCGAGCACGGGCTTGCCGAGACGCCAGACGGTCCGGTACTCGAAGGTGCCGGTGGCGGGCTCGCGGGTGGGCGCCGCGAAGACCGAGTCGTACAGCGGCGGGACCTGCACGGCTCCGCCGTAGGAGGCGCCGTTGGCCTCCCGGTCGAACTCCATGAGGAGCTGCCGGGTCTCGGTGCGCCGCTCGACCTCGGCGCGGATCTCGCGGAGCCGCCGGCCGTCGAGGGTGATCTCGCGGTCGCGGTCGAGGGTGATCTCCGGCTCGGTGAGGAAGCCGAGACCGAGGGAGTCGGCGCCGTGGGAGCCGCGCACGTCGAGGAAGGTGTCGACGGTGTACGTGCCGGGCCTGAGGCGCAGTTCGAGGGTGCCGGACTCGCCGACCGTGGCCGGGAAGGGGTCCTCTCCCCGTGTGAGCTTCTGGACGCCGAGGAAGGCGGGGGTGGGGGCGCCGTCGCGGTCCTTGACGTGGACGGTGAGGGTGTAGCGCTCCTCCTCCTTCACCAGGCCGAGCGCGGTGTGTGCGACGGGTGTGCCGCCGGCGGTCGCGGTGACCCGGCCGGAGGACCGGCCGACGGGGGCCTTGGCGCCGTCGCCGGTGACGGTGGTGCTCGCCGAGCCGTGGGCGGGGACGGTGAGGGTGGTGTCGGCGAGGACGGCGACGCCGGCGGGCATGCCCTCCACGGCGAGGTTCAGCTCGACCGGCGTGCCGGAGGAGTTGGTGTAGGTGACGGTCTTCGTGACCGGCTTGTTCGTCTCGTACGGCCAGGCGGTGAAGCCGAGGTCGGCGGAGCCGGTCGCGGTGACGTTCGCGGAGATCGCGGCGGCCACGTCGACCCGTCCGGAGCCGAGCGCGTACGAGGAGGCGCCGAGCGTCTTCGACGTCGACATCAGCGCGTCCTTGAGCTGGGCGCCGGTCCAGTCGGGGTGCTTCTCGGCGAGCAGGGCGGCGACACCGGCGATGTGCGGGGTCGCCATCGACGTCCCGCTCATGGAGGTGTAGAGACCGCTGCCGGGGGCGAGCTGGGAGCGGGCCGCGAGGATGCCGACGCCGGGGGCCGACAGGTCGGGCTTGAGGGCCTGATCACCGTGTCGGGGACCCTGGCTCGTGAAGTAGGCGGCCTGGTCGGCGGAGTCGACGGCGCCGACGGTGAGCGCGGAGTCGGCGGCGCCGGGCGAGCCGATGGAGCCGGGTGCGCCGGAGTTTCCGGCGGCGATGACGAAGAGGGCGCCGGTCTCGGCGGAGAGGGCGTTGACGGCCTGGGCCATCGGGTCGGTGCCGTCGCTCGGCTCGCGGGAACCGAGGCTCATCGAGACGACCTTCGCGTCGATGTCCTTGGCGGCCCATTCCATGCCGGCGATGATCTGCGACTCCGTACCGGAGCCCTCGTCGCTGAGGACCTTTCCGACGGCGAGGGCCGCCCCGGGGGCGACGCCCTTCTCCTTGCCCTCGGAGCCCGCGCCGCTGCCGCCGACGGTGGAGGCGACGTGCGTGCCGTGGCCGTCGCGGTCGGCGACCTCCTGGCCCTCGATGAACGACTTGGACTCGGTGACCCGGCCCGCGAGGTCGGGGTGGCCGAGGTCGGCGCCGGTGTCGAGGACGGCGACCTTGACGCCCTTGCCGGTGAGCCCGGCCTCCCAGGCCTTCGGGGTGCCGATCTGGGCGTTGGACTCGGCCATGGCGGCCTCGACGCGGCCGTCGAGCCAGACCTTGGCGGGGGCCGCCGTGGCGCGGGCCTTCGGGGCGGCGGTGAATCCGCGCCAGAAGGCGGCGGGATCGGTGGCCGTGACGGCGGCGCCCCCGATGCTCGGCAGCGCGCGGACGGTCTCGGCGCCGCGCGGGGCGGCGGCGGACCTGGCGTTCCTGGCGCCTCCGTACGTGACGATCAGCGGCACCTCGCCGGTGATGCCCTGCTCGACGAGGCCGGTGACGTCGAAGAGGCGCGGGTCGAGCGTGCCGGAGGCGAGGTAGGGGCGGGCCTCGTCGGGGACGACGGTGACCCTGCCGTCGACGATCCGGCTGCGTATCGCGCCGGTGGCGCCCTCGGCCCGGTCGACGGTGACGGTCCGCTGTCCACCGCCGAGCTCGGTGAGGGTCACGCGGTCGCCCGTCACGAGGGTGACCGTGGCACTCGTCGCCGACGGCTTCCTGAAGGTGTCCGGTACGGCGGGGGTGGTGGCCCCGGCGGCGGCGGTCTGCCCGGCCGAGAGCATCACGAGGGAGACGCCCGCGGCGAGCAGCGCGGCTCTCCCTCTGTCGAAGGGTGTGGTCCTCGACGTCATCGTTCGAACTCCTCGCGGACCCGGGGTCGGGGGTGTTCCGGGTGCCGCGAGGAGTCTTGGCCCTGGGGGCCGGAGTTGACTCCGGTTGCTCCTGGCGGTTATGTGCCGTGGCGGCCAACCGCCAGAACAGGACGTGCCGTTCGGGGTGAATTGATCACGGAGTCGGGTCGAGCGCGTCGTACCGGCGGAAACCGCGTGCGTAGAGGGCGAGGGCACCGACCGCGAGGACGCAGGCGATCCCGCCGCCCGTGACGGCGACCGCCGGCGAGGTCAGGCCGGCGACCGAGCCCGCGAGGAAGTCCCCGAGCCGGGGCCCGCCCGCGACGACCACGATGAAAACGCCCTGGAGCCTGCCGCGCATCTCGTCGGGCGCGGCGACCTGCATCATCGTGTTCCGGAAGATCATCGAGACGGTGTCGGAGTACCCGGCGAGGGCCAGCAGGAGCAGCCCGAGCCAGAGGTTCCGGGTGAGTCCGAAGACGGCGATGGCGGTGCCCCAGCAGGCCACGGCCATCAGGATCGCCTGCCCGTGGTGGCGGATACGGCCCTGCCAGCCGGAGAGGACCCCGCCGAGAAGCGCCCCGAAAGCGGGCGCGGCGACGAGGAGTCCGGCGGTCTTCGCGTCACCGCCGTACCAGAGCACGGCGATCGCCGGGAACAGGGCGCGGGGGTGGGCGAGGATCATGGCGCAGAAGTCCGAGAGGAACGTCATGCGCAGGTTGGGGCGGGTGGCGAGGAAACGCAGCCCGTCGAGTACGGAGGCCCTCTTTCCGCCCTCCTTCCGCTCCGGGAGCATCGACGGCAGCCGCCACATGGCGTACAGGCTCGCGGAGAAGGCGAGGGCGTCGATCAGGTACGCGGTCTGGTAGCCGGCGAGTCCGACGATCAGTCCGCCGAGACTGGGTCCGACGAGCGTGCCGAAGGTCATGACCATCGAGTTGAGCGCGTTCGCGGCGCGGAGCTGCTCGGGCGGCAGCAGCCGGGGGATCATCGAGGTACGGGCGGGCGAGTTGAGCGCGGCGCACACGGCCTGGAGGGCGACGATCGCGTACAGGAACCAGACGCGGTGGAAGCCGGCGAACGCGGCGGCGGCGAGCGCGATCGACAGGACGGCGGAGCCGCAGGCGCTGACGAGACCCAGCTTGCGGCGGTCGACGGTGTCGGCGACGGCGCCGCCGTACAGACCGAAGACCACGAGCGGGACGAGCGAGAACAGCCCGACGAGCCCGACGGAGAAGGGCGAGCGGGTGATGTCGTACACCTGGAGGGAGACGGCGAGGGCCGTCATGCCCTGCCCGACCCACGAGACGGTGCTCCCGAACCAGAGACGGCGGTAGTGCGCGGACGTCCGCAGCGGGGTCAGATCCGCGAAGACCCTGCGGCGTTCCCGCTTCTCGCGCTCCTCCTCGGTGGCGGTCACGCGACGTCGTACCGGAGCTCGGGGCGGTCCCAGTGGATGTGCCCGGCGGCCCGGACGGTTCCGGTGCGGACGGCGCCGGTACGCAGGTAGAACTCCTCGGCGGGCGGGTGTGAGACGACCCGCACGGCCCGGAGCCCGGCGGCCCTGGCCTGGCCGGTCATGTGCGCGATGAGCAGCCGGCCGATGCCGAGACCCTGGGCGCTGTCGGCGACGAAGGCGAGATCGAGCTCGGCCTCGTCGACGAGGAGCGCGTAGAACCCGAGCACGCGCTCGCTCTCGTCGACGGCGACGAAGACGCGATGGTGCTCGATGTAGGCGCCGCCGACCTGGTACCCGTCGACCATGGCGGCGTAGTCCCCCTGGTAGGCGCGGGAGTTCCGGACGAGCCGGGTGAGCCGCTTGGAGTCGTCGGCGGTGGCACGCCGGATGGTGATGTCGGGCATGGGGTGAGTATAGGAGTGGGGGCGGATAGTGCTCCTTACGGTTAGGGGCGGGGGTGAGGGAGGACGGGCACGCCGTCAGGCACCCGTCCTCCGCCAGACCCGTCCGCCGTCAGGCACCCGCCGTCAGGCACCCGTCCTCCGCCAGGCACCCACCCGCTGTCAGGCACCCGCCCGGCGGCAGGTGGGCGTTGGACGGTCGGGGCGAAGGGCACACACCCTCACGTCGGGGTGGGCGCCGCCGGGCGGCTCGCGGCCGCCACCGCCGCCTCCGGGGTCAGGGTCGTGCCGTGGGTGAACGCCGTCGTGAAGCCGGTCGCTCCCAGGGCCGTGCGGGCCGTCTCCTCCGCGCGGTCGACGTCCGCGCGTTCCGCCGGCGGCAGCGGCGCGCCCGTCGAGGCGCGCAGCGCGGCCGCCGCGCCCAGGAGGAGCGCGGCGCCCCCGGCACGCCCCGCCGGGGCGTGTGCCGAGGCCAGGCCCTCCAGAGCGAGTGCGACCGCCCGGGGGTCGCCGGAGGCCAGCGCGGTGCCGTACCCCTCCTCCTGGAGCTTCAGCGCTCCCGCCACATCGCCGCGCGCGAGCGCCGAGAAGCCCAGCTCCGCCAGGATCAGCGCGTTGGCGCTGTCGAGACCGACCGCCCGGTGCCAGTCGAGGACCTCCCGCAGGTGCCGTTCGGCCTCCTCGACGAGGCCCTCGCGCCGGGCGCCCAGGCCGAGCCCCAGGACCGCGTTGATCTCGCCCGCGCGGAACCCGACCTCCACGGCCCGGTCCCGTGCCGCCGCGTGGTAGGTCCGCGCCTCGGCGAGGTCGCCCCTGAGCAGGGCCGTACGCCCGATCCCGGCCAGCAGGTCGGGCACCTCGGTCGTCAGGCCGAAGCCCTCGGCCGCCGCGAGGCCCGCCCGCTTGAGCCGGTCGGCCCGTTCGTACGCGCCGTGGATCTCGGCAACCGTCGCCAGCGGGTACACCGACCAGAGCCGGCAGCACGCGTCCCCCAGCTCGGCGAAGAGCGCGTCCGACCGGGCGGCGTCGGCCTCCGCGCCCGTCACGTCGCCGGCGAGCAGCCGCTGCACCGAGCGGTCCGCGAGCGCCGCCGCCTCGCCCCAGCGGTCCCCCTGGGCCCGGAAGCCGTCGAGCGCCTGCCGGGTGAGGTCCCGGCCCTCGCTCTGGCTGCCGGTTCCGCAGAGCGCGTGGGCGAGGAACCAGCGGGGCCAGGGGTGGCCGTCGGGACGGCCGGTCGCGGCTGTCGTCGCCGCGTCGTACGTGGTGAGGGCCTCCGCGATCCGGCGGCGCCGGTCCGTTCCGTCACCACCCATGATCGCGAGGCCCGTGCGCCAGACCTCCACGCGGGCGCGCAGGACGGCGAGTCCGGGCGCCGTGGCCTCGTCCGGGTCCGGCGGCGCCCCCGTCGCCATCACCGTCGCCGCCGCCGTCGCCGAGCGCAGCGCCTCGCCGAGGCGGCCGCGCATGATCCAGTACCAGGCGAGCGCGTCGACGAGGCGGAGTGCCACCTCGGCGTTCCGTCCCGCGGCGGGCGCGGCGAGGGCCCGGTCGAGAGCCGCCCGCAGGTTCGGGGTGTCGGCGTCGAGGCGGGCGAGGGCGCGGCGCTGGTGGGGGCCGCGCAGGGCGGGCCCGGCCTCCTCGGCGAGGCGCAGGTAGTGGGCGAGGTGGCGTTCGCGTACGGTCTCCGTCTCGCCGGCGTCCCGCAGCCGTTCGAGGCAGTACGCGGCCACGGACTCCAGGAGCCGGTAGCGCGGCCCGTCAGGACCGTCGACGGCCACGACGAGCGAACGGTCCACGAGCCGCGCGAGCAGCCCGAACACGTCCCCGGCGACGACACCCCCGTCGGCCCCGTCCCCACCGCCCCCGTTCCCGGCGGCTCCTCCCGCCGCTTCCCGGTCCGCGTCCGCGCAGACCTCCTCCGCCGCCGTGAGCGAGCAGCCCTCCGCGTGGACCGCGAGGCGTCGCAGCACCGTCCGCTCGGGTTCGCCGAGGAGTTCCCAGCTCCAGTCGATGACCGCGCGCAGGGTCTGCTGCCGGGCGGGGGCGCCGCGCAGGCCCGCGTCGAGCAGCCGGAACCGGTCGTCGAGCCGTTCCAGGAGGCCGTGGACGCCGAGGGCGCGGACGCGGGTCGCCGCCAGTTCCAGGGCGAGCGGGATGCCGTCGAGACGGCGGCAGATGGCCCTGATCACCTCCTGGGCGGCGGGGTCGAGGGCGGCGCCCGATCCGAACCCGGGTGCGGACGCCGCCGCCCGTGCCGTGAACAGCTCGACCGCGCCCGCTCCGTCGAGCGGCTCCACCGCCCAGAGCGTCTCACCCGCGAGCGCGAGGGGTTCCTGGCTGGTCGTCAGGACGACGAGCCCGGGTGAGGTGCGCAGCAGCAGTTCGGTGAGGGAGGCCGCTTCGTCGACGACGTGTTCGCAGTTGTCGAGGACGAGCAGGGTGCGCCTGCCGCGCAGGACCTCGGCGAGCCGCTCCCCCGTGCCGAGCGGCCGCTCGCCCTCGGGCCGCAGCCCCCACACGCCGTCGTCGCGGAGTTGGAGCGCGGTGGCGACGACCTCGGCGAGCTCTCCGCGCGCGCCCGCGAACTCGACCAGCCACACTCCGTCCGCGAACTCCTCCCGGAGCCGCCCGGCCGCCTCGACGGCCAGCCGTGTCTTCCCGACGCCGCCGGGCCCGGTGAGGGTGACGAGCCGTCGTTCGGTGAGGAGCTTCCGTACCTCGGCGACGGCCGCGTCCCGGCCGACGATCCCGGTGAACGGCGTGGGCAGATTGCCCCGCACAGGGTCGCCGACCGCCACCGGCCGGGGCTCCGGGACGGTGGGCCGGGGCGCCGAGAGGGCCGGGTCCTGGCGGAGCATCGCGGCGTGCAGCGCGGCCAGTTCGGGGCTGGGGTCGAGCCCCAGTTCGTCGGCGAGGCGGGCGCGCAGCTCCTCGTACCCCGCGAGTGCCTCGCTCTGCCGTCCGGCGCGGTACAGGGCGCGCAGCTGGACGGCCCGCAGGCGTTCACGCAGGGGGTGGAGGATGACCAGCTCCGCCAACTCACCCAGTAGTGCGCCGTGTTCACCGGCTTCGAGCCGCACCTCGGCCAGCGTCTCGCATACGGCGAGCCGCTCCTCCTCCAGGCGCTCCGCCGCGCCCCGTACGAACGGCTCCTCGCCGAAGTCGGCGAAGGCCGGGCCCCGCCACAGTCCGAGCGCCTCGCCGAGCAGTTCGGCCCTGGCCCGCGGGTCGGCCGTGTCCCGGGCCTGTGCGGCGAGGCGCCCGAACAGATGGGCGTCGAGGGCCCCTTCGGGTACGTCGAGGAGGTAGCCGGGTGCCCGGGTGACGACGAGTTCGCGTCCGCCGGGCTCGGCCTCCTCCAGGGCGCGGCGCAGCTGGGAGACCTTGGCCTGGAGGGCGCGGAGCGGGTTGCCGGGCGGTTCGTCGCCCCAGAGGGAGTCGACGAGGCGGTAGGCGGCGACCGGCCGTCCCGCGTCGACGAGGAGCGCGGCGAGCAGGGCCCGCACCTTGAGCTCGGGGACCCGGACGGGCGTGCCGTCCTCGGTCCGTACGGCTGTCTCCCCCAGCACCGCGAATCGCATACGGCCACCGTAACCCGGCTCGAACAGGACCCGGACCGGACCCGAACAGGAGCCGAGCCGGACCCGAACAGCCGCCCGCCAGAGTCGTTCCCGTCAGCAGGAAACAACGCGGCGGACACCCGCCGCGGACACCGAGGAGCAGGAACATGAGCAGCGGCACCCTCACCGGCAAGACCGCCCTCGTCACCGGCGGCAGCCGTGGCATCGGCCGGGCGATCGCCCTCCGTCTGGCGGCGGACGGCGCTCGGGTCGGCGTCCACTACGCGAGCAACGAGTCCGCGGCGAAGGAGACCGTCGCCGCGGTCGAGGCGGCCGGCGGCTCCGCCTTCGCCCTCCGCACCGAGCTGGGCGTCCCCGGCGACGCCGACGCGCTCTGGGCGGCCTTCGACGCGGCGGCCGGGGGTGACCGGGGCGTCGACATCCTGGTCAACAACGCCGGGATCGCCGGGCCCGGCCTGATCCACGAGGTGGAGGAGGCCGATTACGACCGGGTGTTCGCGGTCAACGCCAAGGCGCCGTTCTTCATCATCCAGAAGGGCCTCGACCGGCTGCGCGACGGCGGCAGGATCATCAACGTCTCCTCCGGGGTCACCAAGGTCGCCTTCCCCGGCATGACCTCGTACGCCGCCTCCAAGGGCGCCGTCGAGGTGCTGACCCTCACGCTCGCCCAGACGCTCGGCTCGCGGGGCATCACGGTCAACGCGGTCTCGCCGGGCACCATCGAGACCGACATCCACCCGTGGATGGCCGACCCGGCCGCCAAGGCGCACGCCGCCGGGTTCTCGGTCTTCGACCGGGTCGGACAGCCGGGTGACGTGGCCGATGTCGTCGGCTTCCTCGCCTCCGACGCCGCCCGCTGGGTCACCGGCCAGAACATCGACGCGAGCGGCGGCTCCGGCCTCGGCCTCTGACGGCCCCGGTGCCGGCCACCCATGGGCGGGCCCGCGACCATCCCGGGCCCGCCCCTCCCCCCGAACGCGCCCACGCCCCTCCTCGCCCACGCGAAGGAACTCCCGGTCATGGCAGCTCACACCCTCCTCGTCCTCGCCCACCCCCGTACCGACTCCCTCACCGCCCAGGTCGCCGCCCGGCTGCACGCCCGCCTCAAGGACGAGGGCGGCACCGTCGACGTACTCGACCTGTACGCCGAGGGGTTCGACCCGGCGCTCCGCCCGGAGGACGAGCCGGACTGGGAGAACCGCGAGAAGGTCTACTCCCCCGAGGTCCGCGCCCACATGGACCGCGTCCTGGCCGCCGACGACATCGTGGTCGTCTTCCCCGTGTGGTGGTTCACCCCGCCGGCCATTCTCAAGGGCTGGATCGACCGGGTCTGGAACTACGGCTTCGCCTACGGCCGGAGCCGCCCCCGGCTGGCGGGGAAGCGGCTGCTCTGGCTGGCCCTGATGGGCGGTACGCCCGAGGAGATCGCGCGGCTCGGCATGACCGACGCCCTCGGTCTGATGCTGGTGACCGGCATCTCCGAGTTCTGCGGACTCCCGGACGCCTCCCTCCGCGTCCTGCACGGCACCGAACTCTCGGGAGTGCCCGTCGAGTTGCGCGTCGGCCGGGTCGCCGAACTGCTCGACGAGGCCGAGCGGACCCTGACGGAGGAACTTCTCGGCGCGACCCCCACGACCGCCGCAACGGCAACCACCGAGAACACCGAGAACGAGGAGCCGGCCCGATGACCACGACCCTCGCGGAGAACACCGCGACACCGCCCCGGGCCGGAGCCCGCCAGTGGATCGGTCTCGCCGTGCTCCTGCTCCCCGTCACCCTGATGACCGCCGACCTGGGGGTGCTGTGGCTTGCCACCCCGTACCTCTCGGCCGATCTGCGGCCCAGCGGTGCCCAGTTGCTCTGGATCACCGACATCTACGGCTTTCTCACCGCCGCCACCCTCGTGGTCATGGGCACGCTCGGCGACCGCCTCGGCCGCCGCAGGCTCCTGATGGCCGGCTCGGCCGGCTTCCTGCTCGCCTCGCTCCTCGCCGCGTACGCGGCGAACGCAGGGACGCTGATCGCGGCCCGCGCCCTCCTCGGCATCGCGGGGGCGGCGGTCCTGCCGTCCACGCTCGCCCTGATCAGCCATATGTTCGCGGACGCCCGGCAGCGGGCCACGGCCATCGCGATGTGGGTGACCGCCCTCTCCGTGGGGCTCGCGATCGGACCGGTGATCGGCGGGGTGCTGCTTGCTTCCTGGTGGTGGGGTTCGGTCTTCCTGATGGGCCTGCCGGTCATGCTGATCGCGCTGGTCACTGCGCCGCTGCTGCTCCCCGAGTACCGCGACCCGAGTCCCGGGCGTCTCGACCCGGCGAGTGTGCTGCTCTTCCTCCTGGCGGTCCTGCCGCTGGTGTACGGCGTGAAGTCGCTGGCCGCGCACGGCCCGACGGCCGAGGCGGGGATCGCTTTCGCCCTGGGGCTGACCTTCACGACCCTCTTCGTCCGGCGCCAGAACCGCCTGGAGTCCCCCCTCCTCGACCTGCGGCTCTTCAAGAACCGGGCCTTCACGGGCGCGCTGCTGACCCTGCTCCTGGGGATGACCGCGCTCAACGGCGTCGAGTACCTGGTTCCGCAGTACCTCCAGGCGGTGGCGGGGCTCCCGCCGCTCGATGCGGGGCTCTGGCTGCTGCCGGGGGCGGCCGGTCTGATCGCCGGTTCACAGCTGACGCCGTTCGCGGCACGCCGGGCGCGTCCGGCGCATGTGCTCGCCGGCGGGCTCCTCGTCTCCCTCGCCGGGTACGCGGTGATCGCGCTGGCGGAGGGGGTGACCGCGGCCGCCCTCGGCCTTGCGGTGATCATGTTCGGCGCGGCGCCGATCAGCGTGCTCGGTACGGCCCTCGCGGTCGGCTCGGCCCCGCCGGAGAAGGCGGGCGCGGCGGCGGCGACCGGTCAGACGGCGTACGACCTGGGGCTCGCCCTGGGGATCGCGGTCACCGGAAGCGTGGCGGTCGCCGTCTACCGGGGCGGTGTGCCGGCGGACGCTCCGGCAGCGGCCCACGAGAGCGTGGGGGCGGCGCTCGCCCTGCCGGACGAGGGGCTGCGGGAGCAGGCACGGGAGGCGTTCACGACGGCGCTGCACTCGGCGTCGGCGCTGAGCGCGGTGTTCGCCCTGGTGACGGCGGTCGTGGTCCTCACCCTGCTCCGGAAGGTCCCGCGCGCCTGAGGGACCGCCCTCCCCGAGGGGGATCGGAGGGCGGGGAGGTCGCTGGGGGGTGTCCTGCCGATCAGGCGGGACACCCCCCGGGTGTATTGACCCGCAGCGGGTGTCTTGCCCGATCGGGCAGGACACCCGCTAGAGCGTGTCTCTTTGGTCGTTGCCGGGTCTCCGCACGAGGCAGGACGCGGCTGGGCCTGTGGGCGGCGGTGTCTCACACAAGCAATTCTCTGCTGGGCAGGGGCGGTCCGCGCCCGCCGCACGGAACGAAACCGTCCGTCCCCTCGCTGTTGGACCGTTGGGCTACTCTCCTTCGTCGTGGACCAGTTGACCGCCGAAGACCCGCCGCGCATAGGCCCCTACCGCCTCATCGCCCGCTTAGGTGCCGGCGGCATGGGCCGGGTCTATCTCGCCCGCTCCGAAGGCGGGCGCACTGTCGCGGTCAAGGTCGTGCAGACCGAGTTCGCCCAGCACGCCGAATTCCGCTTGCGGTTCGCCCGCGAGGTCACCGCCGCGAAGCGGGTCGGTGGAGCCTGGACCGCGGCCGTGCTCGACGCGGACACGGACGCGGAGACGCCCTGGGTCGCGACCCAGTACATTCCCGGACCCGATCTGCACGCCGTCGTGGCCGAGCGGCACGGGCCGTTGCCCGAGCAGTCGGTGCGGGTCCTGGCCAACCGGCTCGCGCTCGCCCTGCAGGCCATCCACGGGGCGGGCCTCGTCCACCGCGACCTCAAGCCGTCCAATGTCCTGGTCACCGTGGACGGGCCCCGGGTCATCGATTTCGGTATCGCCCGGGCGCTGGACAGCATCAGCGGGGACAGCCTGCAGACCCGCACGGGCATGGTGATCGGTTCGCCCGGCTTCATGTCCCCGGAGCAGGTACGTGGGCTCCACGTCACCACCGCCTCCGATGTGTTCTGCCTGGGTTCGGTCCTCGCCTACGCCGCCACGGGGCGCCAGCCCTTCGGGGCGACCGGCAACGGGCTGCACGCCCAGCTGTTCCGGGTCGCCGAGGAGGAGCCCGACCTGGACGGGCTGCCGGAGACGCTCCTCGGACTCGTACGGGAATGCCTGCAGAAAGACCCGGCACAACGCCCCACGCCGGAGCAGATCGCCGCCCGCACCGCCACAGAAGGCGTCGACGAATGGCTTCCGGGCGCGCTGCTCGGCCAACTGGGGCGGCACGCGGCACAGTTGCTGGACTTCGATCCGCTGCGGCCGCACACGGCCCTCGTGCCGGGTCAGGCTCCCACTCCGCCGGCGCCCGCCCGGCCCGTACCCACCCCCCGGCCCGTGACCACCCCCCGGCCCGTGACCACCTCCCGGCCCGTGCCCGCTCCCGCCGCACCTCAGCCCGTGCCCCCGCCCGCCGCGGCCCCGTCGGACGCGCTCGCGCAGGCGCCCACGGTGGGACCGGGATACGACGAAACGGCACGCTCGCGTGTGTCGGCGCAGCCCCCGGAACAGCGGCGTCGCCCGGCCGTCGTGGCGGGGACGGCAGCCGTCGTGGTGCTCGTCACCGTCGGTGGCCTGCTCGCGCTCCGCCCGTGGCAGGGCGGGGCGGGGGAACCACCGTCGCTGAGTGCTCCGAAGGCGTTGCAGGGAAGCTGGGAGGCGCGCCTGAGCAAGGGCGACCTGCACAGGGAGGGGGCGCTCGCACGCCTGCTCGTCGATGGGACGGGCACCGCCCAGTACTCCCTGCTCAACGAGGAGCGGCTGTGCGTCTGGGAAAGCACCGTCACCGCCTCCAGGAGTGACGCGATCGCGCTCGGCTCGAGCCGGCTCAAGAGGGTGAGCCCCCGGTCGGAGGCGGAACGTTGCGAAGACACCACCGAGGACTACAGCTCCTCCCGCCCGGACGGTACCGGGGCGTTCGTCGCCTCATGGAACGGTGCGTTCAAGTGGGAGGACGACCCGGGCTTCTACGACCACCACAACGACGGACAGACCTCCTACGCACCTGCCATGTTCGAGAAGGTGCCGCCCGCCACGGGCGCCCTGCCGGAGAAGTTCCGGGGCTCGTGGGGCGGCCGGGCGGCGGACGGCACCTACCGCATCGAAGTCACGATGGGTCAGGGCGCGGCGAAACGCGACATTCGTCTCGTGTCCATCAGCGCGGTGGGCGAGAGGTGCGCGTACAAGGCGGAGGTGTTCTCCCAGGATCCGACCCGGCTCCGCACCGCGCCCGCGGAGCTCGCCGACAACAAGCAGCCGTCGGGCTGCTCCAGAAGCACCGCCTCCCTGACATTCTGGGCGAGCGAGGACAAGGGAAGACGGAAGCTGTCCTCCGGTCCCCTCCTCGGCGTCGACACACCCTCCGCCGAGGCCGGCCACTGGGTAGCGGAGCTGACCCCCGCAGGCACCTAGGGCCTGTCTGACAATTCCCGCCGGGTCCGGCCCGCCCGGCACGCACGCTCGCCGCACGGCCGAAACGCCCAAGTAGCTCCGCTACGAGGGCGTCCCGGCCGCACGCCGATCGCACGCACCGAACGACCCGGCCTGATCCGGCGCGAATTGTCAGACACCCCCTAGGGGCTGTCCTGGACGCAGGAGGCGAGGTCGTCCGGGTCGACGCCGTCGAGCCGGGCGGCCAGCACGGCTAGCCGTTCCCGCAGCTCGCGGAGCTCCTCCAGGTCGAGGCCGGTCGCGGCGGCGATCCGGCGCGGGACGGCGTGGGCCCTGGCCTTCAGCCCTGCCCCCTCGGGGGTGGGCCGCACGGTGACGGACCTCTCGTCCTCGGGGCTGCGCCGCCGCTCGACGTATCCGGCCGCCTCCAGGCGCTTGAGCAGCGGCGAGAGGGTGCCGGAGTCGAGCCGGAGGCGTTCGCCGATGCCCTTCACGGGCAGCTCGCCGTGTTCCCAGAGGACGAGCATGACGAGGTACTGGGGGTAGGTGAGCCCCAGCTCCTTGAGGGCCTCGCGGTAGACGCCGTTGAACGCACGGGTCGCTGCGTGCAGCGAGAAGCAGATCTGGTGGTCGAGCCGGAGGAAGTCCTCGTCCGGGACCGTGTCGAGCGTCTCCATGGCTCCAGGATACGCGAGGACAGCTCACACGCGATTGAGTTGTGCACAACTGAATAGTGCGCTATCAATAAAGGGCCACCGCATCACAGCGCACCCCGAGGACAGGAACGGAAGAGAACATGGACGCGATCTACACCGCCGTCGCCACCGCCAACGGCCGCGAGGGCCGCGCCGTCAGCTCCGACGGCCACATCGACCTCCCCCTCGCCCACCCCCAGGCCCTCGGCGGCAACGGTCGGGGCACCAACCCCGAGCAGCTCTTCGCCGCCGGGTACGCGGCCTGCTTCGCCAGCGCGATGGGTGTGGTCGCCCGCCAGGAGAAGATCGACATCTCCGAGGCCTCGGTCACCGCCGAGGTCTCCATCGGCAAGGACGCCACGGACGGCGGCTTCGGCCTCGCGGTCGTCATGCGCGCCGAGTTCCCCGACCACCTCCAGGGCGACGCGGGCCGCGCCCTCCTGGAGAAGACCCACGCCTTCTGCCCGTACTCGAAGGCGACCCGCGGCAACATCAAGGTCGACCTCGTCGTCGAGTGAACGAGCAGTAGGTCACGTGGTCGAGCAGCCGCTCGACCGACCTCCTCCGTGTGAAAGCCCCGGTGCGCCCGCGCGCACCGGGGCTTTCACACAGCGGCACGAGGGATTCGTCCGCCGTACCGCGGGCAGCCATGGGACGGCCGCCGGGCGGCGATCCGCGGGCGCTCTTCTTGGGGCGCTCGCCGGGGAGCAGCCCGGCCGCAGCACGCGCACCCCCACCCGTGCCCGTACTCACCGGAGGAGAACACCCCCCATGGCCGACCTCGACCGTCGCCGCTTCCTGCAACTGGCGGGCGGCACCGCCGCGTTCGCGATGCTCTCCGAGAGCATCGCGCGTGCCGCCGCCATACCGGCGCAAGGCACCACCGGCACGATCCAGGACATCGAGCACATCGTCGTCCTGATGCAGGAGAATCGTTCCTTCGACCACTACTTCGGGGCGATGAAGGGCGTACGGGGCTTCGGCGACCCGCGCCCCGTCACCCTCCCCAGCGGCAAGTCGGTCTGGAACCAGGCGAACGGCGGGAAGGTCACCCTGCCGTTCCGCCCGCCGAGCGACGACCTCGGCATGGAGTTCCTCCAGGGCCTGAACCACGACTGGGCGGGCGGGCAGAAGGCCTTCAACAAGGGCAGGTACGACCAGTGGATACCCGCGAAGACGCCCGCCACGATGGCGTACCTCACCCGTGAGGACATCCCGTTCCACTACGCGCTCGCCGACGCCTTCACGGTCTGCGACGCGTACCACTGCTCGTTCATCGGCTCGACCGACCCGAACCGCTACTACCTGTGGTCCGGGCACACCGGCAACGACGGCACGGGCGGCGGCCCCGTCCTCAACAACGCCGAGGCGGGATACGGCTGGAAGACGTACCCCGAGCGCCTCGAAGCGGCCGGGATCTCCTGGCGGGTCTACCAGGACGTCGGCGACGGGCTGGACGCGGCGGGCCACTGGGGCTGGATCAACGACGCCTACCGCGGCAACTACGGCGACAACTCCCTCCTCTACTTCAACACCTACCGCAACGCACAACCCGGCGACCCGCTCTTCGACAAGGCCCGGACGGGCACGGACGCGTCGAAGGGCGAAAGCTACCTCGCCGACCTCCGCGCCGACGTCCAGGCCGACAGGCTGCCCCAGATCTCCTGGATCGCGGCCCCGGAGGCATTCACCGAGCACTCCAACTGGCCGTCCAACTACGGCGCCTGGTACCTCTCCCAGGCCCTGGACGCGCTGACGTCGAACCCGGACGTGTGGGCCCGTACGGCCCTGTTCATCACGTACGACGAGAACGACGGCTTCTTCGACCACGTCGTCCCGCCGTACGTCCCGGCCTCGTCGGCGCAGGGCCTCTCCACGACACCGACGGCGCTCGACCACTTCCCGGGGAAGACCGGATACGTGGCCGGCCCGTACGGCCTCGGCCCGCGCGTCCCGATGATCGTCGTCTCGCCCTGGTCCACCGGCGGCTACACCTGCTCCGAGACCTTCGACCATACCTCCGTCATCCGCTTCATGGAACAGCGCTTCGGGGTGCGCGAGCCCCAGATCTCACCCTGGCGGCGAGCCGTCTGCGGCGACCTGACCTCGGCCTTCGACTTCACGAGCACGAACACCCGCCCGGCCCCCCTGCCGCCGACGGACGGCTACTACCCGCCGGACCGCAGCCGCCACCCCGACTTCCTCGCCACCGCCCCGGCGTCCGGCACGATGCCCCGCCAGGAACGGGGCGGCAAGCCCACCCGGCCGCTGAAGTACGCCCCGTACGTGGACGGCGCCGCCGACACGGCGGCGGGCATCTATCGCCTGACCTTCAGCGGCGGCCCCTCGGCGGGCGCCCACTTCTACGTGACGTCGGCGAACCGCACGGACGCCCCGTGGACGTACACGACCGCGGCGAACACATCCCTCTCGGACACCTGGAACACCACGTACTCCAAGGGCCTCACCGACCTCACGGTCCACGGCCCGAACGGCTTCGTCCGTCGCTTCCGCTCCCCCGGCAAGACGGCCGTCCCGGAAGTCAAGGCCCGCCACAACCCCACCACGGCAACCCTGGACCTCACCTTCACCAACGCGGGCCCCACCACCCAGCTCACCCTGCGGAACGCCTACGCGAACACCACGCGGACGGTGACGGTCCCCCAGGGCGCGACGGTCCCCCTCACAGTGGACGTCTCCGCGGCCCACCACTGGTACGACCTCACGATCACCTCCCCCACGTCCCCCGACTACCTCCGCCACCTCGCGGGCCACATCGAAACAGCCCTCCCGAGCCACTCGGACCCGGCGATCCTGACGTACTGACCCTCCCGCGGAGCACACGGCCGGGGGCGCATGGGCACCAGCCCATGCGCCCCCGGTCCCGTCGAACGGCGGTCAGGACCCGCCGTGAGGTCGGCGACCGCGCCCGTCAGCCGACGCATCCCGGGCAGGCACAGGGGGATGGTGGACCGAATGACCCGCTTCGGGCTTCGCGTGCCCGAGGGCCTCTTGGCGGGAGCGAGCGCGTCGGACCGCCATCAGGAGAGGCTGCCCTGGCCGGCCTCTCCTGCGAAGACCAGCTGGGTGAGTGCGGGGCTGTAGTCGGCGGTGACCGTCACCCGGTACAGGCCGCCGGCCGGGACTCTGAGTGCGGCGCGGAGCCTGTTGCCACTGTCGGCCTCCAGCGATGCCCTGGTGAGGTGGTCGGTGTCGACGGACGAGACGGTGCAGCGGACTCCGGCGGGGTCGTCGGTGCCCGTCACGTACAGGTGCCACGGCTCGCCGGGGGTGACGTAGTCGGGGACGCTCAGGCCCAGGCCGCCGTCCGCCTGGTCGGGGCCGAGGTGGTCGTCCTCGAGCAGGAAGTCGGCGACGGTGCGGAGTGCTTCCTTGCCGCTCGCGAGAGCTCCGTGCTGCGCGTGGAGGGGGACGACTCGGCGGATCAGTGACGCGGATCCCCGGTGGACGGTGCCGTCGCCCCAGCCGGGGAAGCGCGTGGGGCGGCCGTGCTCGTCCCGTTTGAGTTCGCCGTCGGTGTCGGCGCGGAATCCGTATTCGGAGCCGCGGACGACGCCGGCGTCCAGCCGCAGGGATTGAACGGTGGCCTGGCGGATGCCGACGACGGGCCTGAGGTGGGATGGCGGCCGGCGGTCGTAGAGGGTGTCGAAGAAGGCCTGGGAGGCCTGGAAGAGTTCCTTGTCGCCGCCGAGGTCGCCGACGTCCACGGGTGAGAGCCGGCGGACGTCGGCGCCGTCCTCGAGGCACAGGAAGCGGGGCAACAGGTCGTGGACGCCCGGCATCGTGGCGGCGGCCCGGGACAGGCGGGTGTGCGGCAGCGGGAGGGGCCCGCCCTGCCGGGCGTTGAGGATGGCCGTGGCGACGACCGATCCCTGGAAAGGCGTGCCCAGGGTCATCACACCGCGGGTGTCGTCCGTCAGGTCGCTGTCGCCGCCGAGGGTGAGGGCCGCGTAGGTGACGAGGCCGCCCATGGAGTGGGCGATGAAGACGAGCCGGGCTTCTCGCTGGTCGACGGCGTTGCGCCGGGCCGCGGCGTGAGCCGGGTGGGCCCGCCATCGGGTGAGGTGCTCGCGAGCGGCGGTGGCGAGTTCCCCGGCGTGCGCGGCGACGGCCAGGCGCCAGTCGTACGGGAAGGTCATGATGGCGTCGCGGTGGGCGACGTGGTCCTCGATGGTCCGTACGAGCTGGTGGTAGGGCTCGATGCCCCGCAGGAAGGGGCTCCAGGCAGGCACCCGCAGCAGGCTGCGGGCCTTGACGCGACCCCGTTCCCCTTCCCGCTCCTGCGCCGTGAGCCCGAGCGACGTCAGTCCCGTGGGCGTGAGCCAGGCCCTGGTGAGCCAACCGGCGTTGGCCAACCCCCAGATGACCTCGTCCTGTGCGGTGTCGTAGAGCTCGCTGCCCATGATGCCGGGCACGACAACGACGGCGTCGTGAGTGACGGCAGGTGCCACCGGCGGCTCGCCGCGAGATGACAGAGAAGGGGTGTACCCCTGCGTCGGCTGGTTCATGCCTGCGACACTAGTGAGATGAATCATGCGGGGGGACCTGTTGCGGGAAAGTCCGCGTCAGCCGGGGCCGACAGCGCCGCCGATCCATCGGAATTACGGACTCTCCTCACGCTCGCCGTTCGCGATTACGAGGACGATGACGAGGGCGGTCTGGACGAGGAGTTCGCGGAGGGCATCGACGAACAGCTGAGCGTCGTGGCCCGGTGGTGGGGACTGGACGGGGCACGCCCGGGCTTCCGTCAGGTACCGGCCCCGGAGCTGCGCTCGCGGGACGACGTCGAGGCCTTCCTGCGGACCGAGGAAGTGCGGGAGAAACAGGGCCTGGCGCTCGTCATGTTCATCACCGGCCATGGCATCAGCGGCTCGTCCGACGTTCACTTCCTCAAGCTCCCGCGGTCGGACGACAAGCGGCCGCTGGCAACCGCCGTAAGGACGAGCGACATCGTCGGTGCGGTGCTCGACTCCCACGTGAAGAACGTGCTGGTGATCGTCAACACCTGCTACGCGGGCGGCCTGCGCTCGGAGCTCGACGCCCTGTACAAGAACATCCGCCGTGACCGCCGCGAAGGCTGCCGTCTGGACGTGATCGCGACGTGCGGCCACGACCAGACCGTACAGGTGCGCAGGTTCCCGACCTTGTTGAGCGACCTGCACCGGCGGCTCCGGACGAATGCCGGCATCACCACGCCCCACCTCGCGGTGGCCGACTTCATCGCCGAGTACGAGAAGGGACTGCGGAACGAGGAGGACCGGCAGCGGTTCCGGTTGCACCATCTCATCGACGGCAGCGGGCCCACTTTCCAGAGCCCGTGCCTTCCCAACCCGGGGTACGTCGATCCTCACGCCGCCGGTTCGACGCTGAAGGAACTGGTCGCGGCCGAGCACTGGCTCGACCGGGCCACGGGACGTGCCCAGGAGGCCGACACCGGCTGGTACTTCCGCGGAAGGGAGACGCTCAACCGTCGGGTCGCGGCCTTCCTCGGACCGACACGGGACCGCGGCGTCCTTCTCGTCACCGGGGCTGTGGGCAGCGGCAAGTCGGCGGTCGTGGCACGGGCCGTCGTGCTCAGCGATGCCTCGTTCCGCCAGGATCCGCTCTACAAGGAAGCGTTCGAACTCGCCGCCGTGGACACGGTTCCTCCCGAAGGATCCGTCACCGCCGCCGTTCTGGCGCACCGTCGAACCGCCGCCCAGGTCGCCGCCGACATCCTGCGGGCTCTCGGCACCGAACCGGAGCCGACGACGCGGCCGGCGGACGACGCCTCGGTCCGCTGGTCACAGCAGCTCGTCGAGGTCGTACGTACCTCCGGCAAGCCCGTCACCATCGTCATCGACGGCCTCGACGAGTCCGTCGAATGCGCCCGAGTCCTCCACGACGTTCTCCAGCCCCTCGCCGCGTTCTGCTCTCCTCGTCTCCCTGGGCAGCGCCAGGCGGAGGAACCGTCGCGTGACCATCCTGATCCGGCCGTACGTCTCGTCCTGGGAGTACGTTCCAGCCGGCCGCTGCCCGGCGCCGCCGGTGACGTCACCGAGGACGAGGAGTACGGGCTGCTGAAGGCTCTCAGAGGCCTTTTCCCGGGAGCCGAGGTGGAGCGGACGGACGGTGACGACACCCGGAGCGACATCGAGGAGTACCTGACCGCACTGATCGGCGCGGGCGGCCGGGACGACGTGGCGCGCGAGGTCGCCGCCCGGATCGCGCCGATGATCACTCCTTCGTTCATCGACGCACGCCTCGCCGGTGAACAACTGCGGGCGTCGCCCGACCCCGCGGCCATGGCAAGCGACACCGCGTGGCAGGGCCGGCTGAAGCAGGGCATCCGTGGCCTGCTGCAGAGAGACCTGGAGATGGTCGAGGAGGAGGGACTTCCTGCCGAGGTGGCCCTGGCCCTGCTGCGGGCGGCAGCCTTCGCTCAGGGCGCCGGGGTCCCCTGGTCCAACATCTGGCCCAACATCGCGGGGGTGTTCCTCCGGCGAAGCCTTCCTCCCCAGGAATGGGACCTCATGATCGAGAAGCTGCTGACCGGCCGGCTCAGCGGCTACCTGGCCCATGACCACGAGGACGACCGCCGCGTGTACCGGCCCGCGCACGAAGCTGTGGCGTCGTTGCTGCGGGACACAGAAACTGACCTGCTCGCCGACGGGGGTGCCCGATGAAGGACCACCAGGAAGGCGGGCAGCCGCACGCCGACGTCCACCGTCGGATCGCGGCGGCGCTCGCCGATCTCGTACCCGCTGATCCGGGAGTGCCGCCCCACCCCTACCTGCGACGCCACCTGGCTGAGCACGCGGCACGAGGCCGGGTACTCGACGACGCGCACGTACCGCCGGCACTCCTCCCCTGGGAAAGCAGCCGGGAGGTCCGCCGGCTCCTCGCGACCGATGACGGCAACCCCGAAGCCAGCCGATGGCTCCGCACGTGGGCCGGACTTGAGCCCTTCGCACGGGCGGTGGACCCCGTGTCCCTGATGACCAGCCTGCAGCTGGCCCACAGCATCGCCGGGTACTCCGACGCCCCGTCCTCACCGCCGGCCGCGTTCGTCGACCCGCCGGTCACCCTGGAGTGGAGCGACAAGCCGACACTGCCCCGCCCCTGGGGCATCACCCGGCACACCGTCACGGCCATGGCGGCCGTGGAAGACTTCCGGGGGCGTACCGCTCTGATCGCCGCCGGCGACGACCGCGGCGACCTGCATGTCCTGCACCGCGACGGAAGCAACGCCTACGCACCCCTGTCCGTGCACGACGGCGTCATCGAGCACCTGCTCGCCCTGCCGGGAGGCATCGTCGTCAGCGGCGGCACCGATGGATCGGTGCACGTCATCGACACACGCCACGGCCGCCACCTCGCGGAGGCGATTCCTCGCCGCCCCGGCACATGGGTGTCCTCGCTGACCCTCTACCGGCCCCCGAACCACCCCCGGCTCATGCTGGCCGCCTTCAGCGACGGACACCTCGTGGCCTTGAACATAGGGACCTTCCACTCCACAGAGATCGCCCTGCCGGAGAACCTCTCCTACCCGCCGGTGCTCACCGGCCTGCCCACCCCCGAAGGGTGGGACAGGCTTCTGTACACCCAGCACGACGAGGTGCTGTCGTTCGACGGCACACGGTCGACCCATCAGTTACGGACTCCGGCCAGGATCCGCGCCCTGGTCGCGCTCCCCGCGTCCGCGTCCTTCGCCGTGGGCGACGAGGCGGGCAACCTCCTTCTCGGGACGACCGGGACGGCCGGGACGGCCGGGGCCGCCCAAAGTACCGGGACTACCGGGACCACCGGGACGACCGAGACCGCCGGGACGACCGAGACCGCCGGGACGACCGGGACCGCCGGGACGACCGGGACCGCCGGGACGACCGGGACCGCCGGAACGACCGGGACCGCCGGCGCCGCAGCGACGGTGGTCACCGCGAGCACCGGCCACCGGACGGTCCCCCCCTCCCACAGGGCCGCCGTCACCGCGCTGATGGCCACGCGTGTGGACCAGCACCTGGCGCTGGCCGCCTCCGACGCTCAGGGCACAGTCCGGCTCTGGGAGCTGCCGGGCCTCCGGCCGATCGGCAACCCCCTCCTCGCCCACACCGAGCCCATCACCGCCCTCTCCTCTCTCACCGTGGGGACCAGGGAACTGCTCCTCACGGCAGGAGCCGACTGCACCCTGCGGAGCCTGCCCCTGGCCGAAGAGGCCTTCGCCGCGGCGCCGCCCGTGCGGGAACGCGTCACCGCGAGTTCGTTGTCTCCGACCGTTCCGCACCTGCTCGCCACGGCCCGCGCCGGCCGCGTCGCCGTCCGCGACATCGCGACGCGGCGGCCGGTGAGGACCGTCCTCGACAACGCGGACGTGACAGCCCTCGCCTGGCCCGGCATCAGAGGCACGCAGCATCTGGCCGTCGCCCTCGAAGACCATCGCATCCTGGTGATCGACCCGGCGGACCCGCGGGGCGAGCCGCGTCACGAGCTCTCCGGCCACCATCTCCCCGCCCGGACGCTCGTCCCTCTGTCGGACGTTCACGCAGACCTTCTGGCGAGTGCCGGCCCGGACGGGCGGATCTGTCTGTGGAACCTGCGCACAGGCAGACTCCTGGCCGATTTCCCTGACCACGATCTCAGCGTCCAGTGCCTGGCCACGAGCCGCACACCTCACGGTCTGCTGCTGGCCTCGGGCGGCAAGGACGGCAACGTCCGGGTCTGGGACACGTCCACCTTGGAACAGCGCGGCCCCACCATCAGGTGCGATCAGTTCATCGTCAACGATCTGGCATTCGTCCCGGGGCCGGATGGCACGCACACACTCGCGAGCGCGGGGCAGGACGGCTCCCTCAAGTTGTGGAACACGGCGAGCGGCAGCCAAGTCGGTCGCTTCGACGCGGAGGACGGCGAACTCAGCGCGGTGACCGCGCTGACGCTCACGGCGCGACGACAGGTGCTCGTCGCCGCGGGACGGAGCAGTATCCACGTCTGGGAGACGGCCCGGGGGCCCGGAAAGCTCCTTCAGATCGTCACGGGCAGACCCGTCAGAGCGCTGAGGACCGTGATCGACGGCAGAAGGGACCGATCCGCCCTGGTGCTGGCAACAGGCGACGACGGGACCACCGTGTTCCGGCTGCACCTCGACCGGATCTGACCGGCGATGCGCCCTCTGTGTACCTCCGTGCTCCGGCCGAACACGTCAGCGCACCGCAAAGGCCGCCGTCACTCGCCGGAGAGCGCGGCGACAATGATCCACCCCGCGTGTCGCCGGCCGCGGTGTCCCCGGACTCCCTGAGAAGAATCGAGGAACGATGATCACAGCCTTAACCCGACCTGCCGGCCGTCCCGACCGGGGTTCCGACCGGGGTTCCGACCGGGGTTCCGCCCGGGGTTCCGCCCGGGGTTCCGCCGCACACCGGACGGCCGACACGACGGGAGGGCTCTCGTGACCACCCGGAACGTCACCCTCATCCCCGCCCCCGAGGAGGGCGTCTGGCGCCTGGGCCGGGCGAACGCCCCGCTTCAGTACAACCGAGTCGAGCCGGAGACCGCCGGCGGCTCGAATGCCGGCCGCTTCAGCCTCTACTCCTACGGAATGCTGTACTGCGCGAGCGCGATCACCGGCTGCTTCGCGGAAGCCCTCGCGACGTTTCGGGTGCCTCCCGAGATCCGCGACCTGATGAGCGACGCCGACCTCTCCCACACCGACCTCATGAAAGTCGGTCACATTCCCTCCAGCTGGCGGGAAGACCGCATCCTCGTCCGCCTCAAGCCGTCCGTCGAGGCCCGTTTCCTCGATGTGGACTCGGAGGAGACACGCGAGGTCCTCACCCGGGAGCTCAGCACCACACTCCAGGAGTGGAACATCACGGGGCCGCTGACCGACGAGCACATCCACGGTCGCGATCGCCGCGTCGCCCGACAGATCGCGGCGTGGGCCGTGAGCAGGCGCAACGAAGCCGGTCACCAGCTCGTCGAGGGCATCGCCTACCGATCCGGCTACGGCGGGAGAAGGTGCTGGGCGATACTCCGCGACACCGAACTGAACGAGGTGGAGCGGAGAGCCATCCACGTGGAGTCGGCGGAACTCAAGGAAGTGGCACTCGAATACGGGCTCACCGTGCGATGACACCGTTACGTCGTTCGGCCGTACGCGCTGTCACCCGATCCGGTCGACACTGTACGGCCGACGAACCGGCCCGATCCGTCGACGATCCGCACGAACGCGCAGGCCGTACGCACCCATCGACTCCTCCGAGCGGGGATTCAGGTGTGTTTTCGCGTGGGGAAAACCATGGAGTAAGGGTGTGCTAAGCGGGTACGCTTCAGTCAACACGACGAGGGAGACGCCATGTTGAAGATACGCAGAGATCAATTACCCGGGCTCAGCCACGAGCACGTCCCACTCAGCACGTCCCCACTCCTCCTCAAGGCCGAGACGGTGCGCTGCCCCCGGCAGCAAGCAGGACGCGAGCGGAAGCGGCTCTCCTAGCCCTCTCCCACCAGCGTCCGTACCCCATCGCCACGCCACATCTGTGGCACGCCTCTTGCTGACGCGCCCTCACCGGCGGTCGGCGAGGAACGAGGAGACATGCAGACACAGCAGACCGAGCGAGCACGCACGGCCGAAGCCGAAGCACGCGCCCACCAGGCATCCATGGACGTCCCGATCTCAGAGATCGCGCAGTTCCTCCAGGACACCTTCAGCCAGCGCACGGTGGCCTTCCTCGCCGGCATCAAGGACCCCAAGCAGGTCGGCAGGTGGTGCAAGGAGCAGAACGCACCGCGCTACGACTCCGAAGTCCGGCTGCGCACGGCCTTCCAGGTGTTCCGGTACGTGGAGGAGCGCGAGAACCGGCACATCGCCCGCGCCTGGATGATGGGCATGAACCCGCAGCTGGAGGACGACGCCCCGCTGCAGGCGATCGCCGGTGATCGCTTCAAGGACGTCATGGCCGCCGCACGCTCATACCGGCAGGGCGACCTCTGACGAAGCCGGTTCGGCAGCTGGAGGGCCCGCACGAGCACCGTCGCGGCCGGCCGGCGGACGACACAGCACCTCCGCCGAGCCGCGCCGGCCGGGGCGACCCGGTCGACGGCCCCGTCCTCACGGCCGTGCACCGCGCCTGTCGTCGTTCGGGCGGGACGCCGCATCGGAGTCGCGTTCGGTCGGTTCGTCAGGGCTGCCGGTGGGCGACGCCGAGGACCGCCTTGCCCACGATGCGGCGCTCCAGGAGCGCCTCGGCCGCCGCGCCCGCCTCCGCGCGGAGGGCAGCGTCGACGACGTACGGCCCGGAAAGCACCTGTCCTACCGGCTCTCCCCGCTGCTGCCCGACGGTCGCGTCGCCTTCACCGCCCACGAGATCGGTTTCGGCCAGAGCCTCGACAAGCTCGCGGCGAACATCGCTGCGGACACCCGTTCCGCAGACGCACACGACACCGACGGCGCGGCCTCACAGCCTCACCGGCAGGACCCACAGCCATGACCGACCCCACCGCACGCAAAGTGACCGCGAACATCGCCATCACCCTCGACGGGCGCTACAACGGCCCGGGCGGGCCCGGCGACATGGGCTCGATCGTCCGCTACGCGACCCCGACGTCGCGCTCGACCACATGACCCGCATCTGGTCGAGCGCGACGACCGCCCTGCTCGGCCGGGTCAACGCCGAGGGACCTTGGGCTACTGGCCGACCGTCGCGGCGGACGAGAACGCCGACCCGCGCGACCGCGGCTACGCGAAGTGGCTCGTGGACACGGAGAAGGTCGTCCTGTCCACCACCCTGACCGAGGTCCCGTGGGAACGCACCCGCCTCATGGCCGGCCCCGTCGCCGACGTCGTCGCCGAGCTCAGGTCCACCGGCGAGGGCGACATCCTCGCCAACACCAGCCCGAACGTCATCAGGCAACTCCTCGCCGGCGACCTGGTCGACCGGCTGTACCTGCTGGTCTGCCCGGAGATCGCCGGCGGCGGGCAACGGCTCTTCGACGACGGTCTGCCCGGCTCGCCGTGGAAGCTCACCCGCCACGAGTCCGGCGAACTGGGCGAGATCGCGATGATCTACGACCGCCTCCGCTGACCACCCCGCCCGGCGCCGGGAGCTGCGGTCGTCGTTGCCCCGCGGCGCCCGTCGCCTTTACCCCTGGGGGTGTTCTGTGCGGGGGGACCGCCTCGCCCCCCGCGTGACCTGGTAAGCGATCTCCATCGCGAGCCCGCCGACGGTGCCGAGCAGCCCGGCCAGCGCTGTCAGTACCAGCAGGAGCAGTCCTGTGTGGCTGTCCAGGGCCCTGGCCTGGACCGTGGTGGCCGCGACGCTGCCCGACCGTGCGCTGAGCGAGAAGCGGGAGTCGTTGGAGTTCGCGCGGTGGTCACCGAGCAGGAACAGCCTCCCCTCGGGCACCACCACGTCGTACGCGGGCGCCGCGCCGGACGGATCGCCGTCCTTCACGTACGGCTCCGTCAGCGGCCTGTCGTTCACCGTCACCGGCCCGCCGGGGCTCTGACGGACGTGGTCGCCGCCCATGCCGATCACACGACGCAGCACGGACCTGTCCTCGTGGCGGTCACCACTCCGGTGGAGCACCACATCGCCCCGCCTGACCTCGTCCGCGTCGATTCGTTCGAAGAACACGCGGTCGCCGCGTGCGTATGTCGGGTCCATGGCATCGCCGTTGACGGTGGCTGTCGTATACCCGGTGGCGAGAAGCGCTGTCGCGCCCACGGCCGCGGCCAGCCCCGCTGCGCCCAGTACCCGTCCGGTGAGCCGCGGTCGGCGCCGGCTCGTCATGACACCGGGCCGATCGGGTGGAAGCCCGGCTCCGGCATCAGACGCGCGATGGAGAAGGGTTCGGAATCCGGGTCCGTCAGGACGCGGTGGACGAACTCGGAAGTGGACATGCTCACCTCGTGCCAGGAGTACGGGTTGCCCTGCGTGACGATCGGCCAGGTCGACGGGTCCTCCTCCGAGGACGCCGGCCGGAAGTAGTCGCACTCCATCTCCGCGAAGGCCCACGGAATCAGGCCTCGACGGCCGGGCCGGTACACCTGGTACGGCTCGGGGACGGGATCGACCCCTTCCTCAGGGCTGGTGTCGAGGTATCTGTGCCAGATATGGGCCAGGTCGAACTGACGCCTGGCGTCGACGCTCAGGATCCTCATGAACTCCGAGGATTCTCCCGTTCCGAAGGTCTCGGCGAGTTTCTTGTGGTCCGCGGGCAACGCCGTGCCGAATTCTTCCTCGATGCTGTTCCAAGGGAATTCCAGCCGAAGCGGCTCCCAGTTCGTGGTCTCGGCGATGCGCTCGACCCACATTCCTTCCACACTCCGATCGAAGGAACCCTCTGCTCGTACGTGGTGGCGGTGGCCGGCCATCCGTAGAGGCGTGCGTGGCCGCCGACTCGATGCCGTGCCCGGCCGGCGTCGCGCTCTACCGGACGGGCCCGGGACGCGTCGCGCGCCCGGGCCCGTCCCGTATCGGTGCAGGTCAGCGGACCTGGACGGATGCGACCAGAGTGTTCAGGTCCGGCCAGAGCTTCTTGTTCGTCTCCGGCAGTACGACCCACAGCACCGAGGGGCGAACCCGCCCGGTGTCGACCACGAGGACCGCGTTCAGGTCCATCGTGGACGGCACCCCGCGTTTGTGGAAGTGGATCTCGCTGACCAGCAGCCAGGCGTCATGTCCGTCGACCTTCAGCGGCTGCGAGGCGACGTCGACCAGGATCGCCTGGTCGCGGGGGTACTCGTAGCGCCGCCGCTCGTCCATCACCGCGCCCGCCACGCCCCGCAGCTCCCCGGTGCCGCCGGCCGCGGCCATGATGTCCTCGTCGACCTGCGTGGACTTCACAAGTGCGCGCTGGCGCCCCTCCTGCTTGCGGGTGAAGCCGTCGAAGACCGGATCCAGCGTCTTGCTCCGGTCCCACGTGCCGCCCAGCTCCGCGTACTCCAGGGAGGAGTCCGTGACGGTGCCGATGACCGGCGAGCCCTCGCCCGGGTAGTCCGGCACCTTGACGGTCCCGGTGAGCCGGCGCTCCTCGGGCAGCGGGGAGGCGCCGGGGGTGAGAGTGGGCACGGGGATGCCCCGCTGCGGGGCGTCCGCGGTGCTGCCCGCGCAGGTGGCGGACGAGGAGTCCGGTGTGCTGTGTGCCTGCTGGACCACCTTGCCGCCGACCAGCACGGTGCACGTGAGAGTGCCCCCTTCCTGGTCCTCGCGGCTTCTGACGTCCAGATAGAAGTCGGCGCCCGCCGCCAGCTCGACGGTCTTGCGGTACGGCAGGATGACGATCCCGTGGGGCTCGTGGTTGCCGTTCGCCTCCCCGACGGTGAGGTTCACCGAGGGGTGGTCGCCCGTCGCGATGTAGGTGACCTCGACCCGCCGGGGTTCCTTTTCCGGGGATGCCCCGTCGTCGCTCGGGTCGCCGATGGCCAGGGCCAGGCCCACCGCGCCGAGCGTGACCACCTCGAAGAGGATCACCAGGGCGCCGACCAGGTAGAACCCGCCCGGGATCCGGTCGAAGATCTTCTTGCCGCGGCCGGAGTGGAACTCGCGTCTCGGCTGGGATGTCTGCGTCATGTCGTCCTCCCCCTCACGCCCGGCCGCTGTCGCCGGACCGGCGGTCGGCCGGCTCGTCGGCGAACCGCGTGGCCAGCAGCCCCGCCTCCCGCGCCTCGTCCAGTATCCGGTGCAGGTCCTGGAGCCGTGACCGGTCGGCGAGCCCCTCGATCTCGGCGACGGCCAGCTCGTCCCGCACCGTGTTCACCACCAGCTCGTGCATGTCCTCGCCGAGTTGCTCCAGCTCTCGTACGGCCTCCCACTCGCGGTACGCCGCGTCCGCCGCGCGGGTGTTCTCGGCGTACCGCTCCAGCGCCTCCACCCGCTCCTCCAGCGCGCTCGACGACAGCCGCAGCGCCTGCCGCTGAGTCCGCAGCACCTCCTCCACCCGCGAGCCGGAGGCGTCCCCGGCAGCGGTGCGCACCTTCCGCGCCAGCCGGGTCAGCTCGGCCAGGCGCTGGGCGATCTCGTACTGTTGGGCCGGCAGCGTCACGTCGTTGGCGATGTCGTCCAGCAGCCCTTCCCGGTCGACCTGTGACTGGAGTACCGCCGTCACGGCGGCCTGGGCGCGCTCCATCCGGCGCAGCGGCGAGTGGCCCAGCAGCTCGCGCAGGGAGTCGTCGCCGAAGTCCTCGGCCAGGTAGTAGCGGCCGTGGCGCAGCCGGGCCACCCGCTGCCGCTCGTCGGTCCCGCAGCCGAGGACGACGATCAGCAGCCAGGCCAGCAGGTGCACGCCCACAACGGTCAGGACGAACGCCTCGAACCCGAACTGGACCCCGACCCAGATCAGCCCCGCCTGCGCCGCGAGCCCGACGGCCAGGCCGGACCACACGCCGATCAGCGCCCACAGGATCGTCACCGGCAGTAGCGCGCACACCGCGGAGACCCCCAGGGCCGTCCAGATGTCCGCCTTGGTACGGCCGCCCAGCCCCGGCTCCTCGGGCAGCGGCAGCGTGGCGGGGAAGAGTCCGTCGGCGGACTTCTCCAGCAGCGCGCGCTCCGCGTCCTCGAGGGCCGGATCCACCACCGGCCGCAGCGCAATGTCCTGCGCCATTCAGCAACACCCCCACAGGTTGGGGGAGATCGTGACACACGCCGGAGGGGCTGCCCACGCCACCCCTGTTCCCGGCCGCTGACCGAGACGGCGCGAACCCGAAGACCAACTGTCTGCCGCCCTTGGCCTGATGCCGCTGAGGCCGACAGGGTGCGGCTCGCAGCCAGGGGCGCGAGAGGCGCCCCTGTCCGGTAGCCGGCGCCCCCGGTCCTGCGCCCGGGGACCCTGTCCGGGCGATGCCGAGCATGGCATGGTGGACGCCGTCGCCTTCGAGGCGGCAGTCGCGGAGGATCTTCCAGGTCTTCATACGGGCGAAGATGTGCTCGACGCGGGCTCGGACTTGCTTGTGGGACTTGTTGTGTTCCTCTAATTCGTTAGCAATTAGAGGTTCTGGATCTCTGACGGGCCCGGGGCGGCGTTGTCCAGCCCAGGGCAGGACGTGTGTGGTCCGGTCGGTGCCGTGGTGACCCCTACGACACCTCCGACCGATCAGGTCTGTGGAAAGACCGGTGGCGCTGTGGTGCCGGCCGGTCCTCGCACGTTCTGCCCCCACAGGCCCGTCGGGTTCGGGATCCTCGATGGATGAGCTGCCGCACGGTGACGCGTTACTCCTCACGAGCCTCGAGCTCTGGACACGGCGTGCGCCCGTGCGGTCCGGCGGTGCCGCGCACGGCTGATGAGGTGGCGGACCTTAGAGTCCTGGAATTAGTGCGCCGTGCGGCCCGTGTGCTCGCCTTCAAGAACAGCACCGGCGAAGGGGCGGGGAATGGACGTGTTCTGCGGGATCGACTGGGCGGAGGGACACCACGACGTTGCGATCATCGACAACAGCGGCAAACTGCTGGCCAAGTGCCGCATCGACGACGACCTGGACGGCTACCAGTTCCTACTCGACCTCCTGGCCGAGCACGGTGACAGCGCCGATACGCCGATCCCGATCGCGATCGAGACCAGCCGCGGCCTGCTGGTCGCCACCCTGCGGACCGGCACCCGGCAGGTGTTCGCGGTCAACCCGATGGCCGCATCCCGATACCGCGACCGGCACGGTGTGAGCCGCAAGAAGTCCGACCCCGGCGACGCCCTGGTCCTGGCCAACATCATCCGCACCGACATGCACATGCACCGGCCCCTGCCCGCGGACAGCGACCTGGCCCAGGCCATCGCCGTCCTCGCCCGCGCCCACCAGGACGCAGTCTGGAACCGGCAGCAGATCGCCAACCAGCTCCGCTCGCTGCTGCGCGAGTACTACCCCGCCGCGATCGAAGCCTGGCGGGACAAGGCCGGGGCACTGACCCGGCCGGATGCCAGGAAGGTCCTCGGGGCGGCTCCCACCCCGACTCTCGCCGCCCAGCTGCCCACGTGGAAGCTCCGGCTGATGCTGACCAACGCGGGCCGCAAGCGCGGCATCACCGAAGACGCCGAACGGCTGCACACGCTCTTCCGGCAGCCCGCCGCCCGCCAGCTGGCCGCGGTCGAAGAGGCCATGGGCATCCAGGCCAAGGCCCTGCTCACTCAGCTCAATGCCGCCTGCAAGGCCGTCGACGAGCTCGCGAAGGCGGTCGAGCGGACCTTCCGCACCCATCCCGACGCGCCGATCATGCTCAGCTTCCCCGGCGTCGGGCCTGGAGTCGGTGCGCGCCTCCTGGCCGAGATCGGTGACGACCGGACCCGGTTCGCCACCGCCGGCGGCCTGAAGGCATACGCGGGCTAGGCCCCGATCACCCGGGCCTCCGGCAAACGCAAGTACGTCGGCCGCCGGTTCGTGAAGAACAACCGACGCAACCACGCCGGATATCTGTGGGCCTTCGCCACCCTCAGCCACTCACCCGGAGCCAACGCCCACCACCGGCGCCGCCGCGAGGCCGGAGACTGGCATGCCCAAGCCCTGCGGCACCTGTTCAACCGCATGCTCGGACAGCTCCACCATTGCCTCCAGAACCGGGTGACTTTCGACGCCTCCATCGCCTTCCCCGCAGGGCACGAAGCCGCTGCGGCGTGACCAGGGGGCTACGCCTCTGACTGAGCCATGGCGAGACCGGAGCTGACGGGACGGTCGTCGTTGACGAGGATGAGCCGGTTTCCGGCCCAGGTATCGAGCCGGTCGCACGCCCAGGCGGGGTCATACGCTGCCGTGGGGAGCTGGGGTATGCGCTTTCGGCCGGTGTCGTCGAGCCGGTAGGGGACCTCGAAGGCCGTGTTCCAGCCGTCCAGGTTCGAAGCAAAGCGCTCTTCCGCTTCTGCTGGACCGATGCCCAGGTACTGGGCGATATCCGTCCAGGAGCTGCCTCGCTCGCGTTCGTAGATCACGGCCGAGACCAGGGCGCGCTCTGCGAGTTCGATGAGTTGGAATGCCTGGCTGACCCGGCCCCCGGGGCCGGTGTCGGGGTCGTTCTCGGTGGCGACCAGGCCGGCGGCGCCATCGGCGACGTCCGCGGCGTGATCGCAGAGGACCAGGCGTGCCAGAGCCTGGCGGGTGAATCGGGCACGGTCGGCGTCGTAAGGGGTCGTCTCAGTCACCCGCACAGCCTCTCAGGATGCGTCCGCACCGAGTACGCGATTTCTGCCTTGGACAGCTCTCCGCTTGACGGCTTAGCAGCATGAGGTGTCTTTCCAGTCCGGGAGTTCGGCCTGGCCGCGCTGCCGGCGGGGCCGCTCAAGAAGCGGACGGTCGGTTGCAGCCGCCGCCGACACCGGCGTATGGACGAAGGGCCAGGCCGCCACGCTGAACACCGTCTCCGGACACCGCGACGGCTACACCACGCTCTGCCCCGGAGCGACCCTCTACTCCGCGCTCCCCGGAGTCCGTACGGCCGCGGGCGGTCCCCGTACGCCACCGGAAACTGACGAGCACGACCATCGCCCGCGGCACCGACACACAGCCGGCCGTCGCACCGCTGCCATGGACGGGCAGGAAGATCCCGGCCCGCGGCCGGGAACGGCGGGCCACCGGTTGAAGTCGATGACGAGCGCCTTGGCGTACCGCGTCGGATGGTTGATCAGATGCTCGCTGCCGCGCTCGCCGGACTCGGTGAGCGGGAAGTCCGCGCCCTCAGTGGTGTGCATCCGGTTGTAGAACTTCGACTCCGGGTCCCGCACCCACCAGTGACGGTCGTCGACCCTCGTGTACGGCATCGCGGTTCCACCGGACTCGCCCCCGAGACCCTCGGTGATCGTGTACGTGCCCGACGGCGTGGTGTACGTGTTCTGCCGGCGGGTCGCGCCGTCCACGACACCATGGGAGCCCACGCGCCCGGCGCTCGCGGAGTCGTGAGGTCGGGATCCGACGCGTACAGATCCACGGCATCCGCCTTGAACTCCGAGGAGTAAACGTTCATTACCCTCAGCGACATCGCTCTCTCCGGCCCCTCAGGGCCCGGCGTCCAGATGTCTGTCCAACAGGAGGAATCACCCCCGTCCTCCGCACATCCGGGCAGTGGGCCGGGCAGCCGTACCTCCCCGGCGCCGGGGGAAGGTCAGTGTGTCCTCCGCCCGGGACGCCCGGTGCCCGGCCTCGCCCGGCGGATAGAGTCATGGCAATCGCAGGAGGGAACGCGCATGACACGAGAGGATTCTGACCCGCCCGAGGGCACGGCCGCTTCCGGGGAGGACGCGTCCTCCCCGGAAGCGGAGCTGCTCGGCCGACGGATCGAGTACCTCTTCACCTACGTACAGCCACTGGGTCGGCGATTCACGCTCCAGGAGGTCGTCGACGGGATCAAGGAAGCCGCGGGCCCCAACGACGTGAAGCTGTCCGTCGGTCGGCTGTGGGCCCTGGCCAAGGGCAAGGCACCCAACCCGACGGTGGGAACGCTGCGGGTCCTGGGCGACTTCTTCGGCGTCCCGCTCGCCTACTTCATCGACGACGAGGTCGAGGCCCGGGTGTCGGCGCAGCTCGCGCTGATCGCCGCGATGCGCGCCAACGACGTGCGTTCGGTGGCGCTGCGGGCGGCCGCGGTGGCGACGATGTCCACGCAGGGCATCGAGGCGGTGCGCTCCGTCATCGAACGGGCACGGAACGCTCCGGCCGCGCCACCGACCGACTGACCTGCGCACTGCCCGTGCGCTGCCTGTGTAAAGTCTGGCGCCGGAGATCGTTGGCGGCCGTGCGGGGCCCCGCGATCGGATGAACAGCGAGAGGGAACTCGGGGCGCATGGACCGCCGTGACTGGCGTGAGCTGAGAACGCGGTACGAGACCCTGATCGGACGTTTCACCCTCTCTCACCCCTTCCAGGTCGACGAGCTCTGCGCGGCCATCGCCGCGGAGCGCGGCCGGCCGCTGCACCTGCTCCCGATGCCCGCGGTCATGCCCGTCGGCGCCGGAGTGTGCGGCATGTGGGTGTCGTTCGGCACCTCCGACCACGTCTACTACAACGTGGTGACGAGCCGTCCGCACCAGACGCACATCGTGCTGCACGAACTGGCCCACATCCTGCTCGACCACCGCGAACCCACCGCCCCCGAGCCCGGGATGCTCGCACAGCTCTTCCCCGACCTGGACCCGGCCATGGCCGCCCGGTTGCTGGGACGCACCCGGACGAAAGCCACGACGCGGCAGGAACAGGAGGCCGAGTTGCTCGCCTCCGTGATGTGGCAGCACTTCAACGTCGCACCGGCAGCCGCCGCATCGGCTCCCCCCGAAACGGCCGATACCCTCAACCGGGTGATCGGCGCCTTGTCCCGACGCACCACCCTGAGGCCCCGTTGAGGATTTTCGATCTCGTCGTCGTCCCGCCTCTGTGGCTGTTCGTGTGCTGGAAGGCGCCGGGGCTGCGCTCGGCGCCGCGACAGGACCGCCTCATGTGGCTGATGTGGGCCATCTGGGCCGTCGCGTTCACCCTCGGCGTGCCCGCGGTCCGCCGGGTCGTCGACGCGGCCGTGGAGGTTCCGAGCTTCACGAACCTGCCGGTCCACATGCTGTCGCTGTGCGCGATGGGGGCGCTGTTCGAGTTCATCCGCGAGGCGACCGGGGCCCGGGTCCACCGGTTCTCCGGGCTGCGCTGGATCCTGCTGGGACTGGCGGAGGCCGGGCTGATCGCCACCTTCGCCGCGAGCCCGCTCCCGGACGGGGAGACCGACCTGGTGACCGTGACCCGGTCACCGATGATCACCGCGTACTGGATCATCTTCCTCGGCTACATCCTGTACGGGGTGCTCAGCGCGATCCGCCTGTGCTGGCGGTACGGGCGGCACGCCGCGCCCGGCCCGACCCGGACGGCGATGCAACTGCTGGGACTGGCCAGCTCCTTCGGGCTGCTGTACGTCGTCCACCGGCTCGCCCACCTGGTGGCCGCGCTCACCGGCCGGAGCCTGACCGGCGCACCCGGGGTGGTCGTCACCACGCAGGTCCTCCTGGCGTGCACCCTGCTGCTACTCGTGGCCAGTGTGAGCTGGCCGTTCCTCGCCGGGTGCGCGACGCGGGCCCGGCTGCACCGGCAGGTGAAGGCCATCCGTCCGCTGTGGCGGCTCCTGACGGAGTCGACGCCGGAGGTGGTCCTTCCCCTGCCCGCGGGCCTGCACAAGGACATCGACATGGTCCGCTACCGCTGCCTCATCGAGATCCGCGACAGCGCCCTCGCCCTCTCCGGTCACGTCTCGCAGGAGCAACTCGAAGCCGTACGAGACGCCCTGGCGGAATCGGGGCTCCGCGGTGTCGAGCGGGACGCGACGGCCGAGGCGGCCGTCCTGCTGTACGCGGTGCGGGCCGAACGCGCCGGTGAGCCGTCCCGGTTCCCCGAACGGGCCTTGGTGCGGGACGGCGGCGACCTGGACACCGACGCCGCGTGGCTGCGGAAGGTCGCGGCAGCCGTCCGCTCGTCCGCGGCGGAAGAGGCCGTTGTTCTGCTCCGCGAGCACGTGGACACGGCGGTCCTCGCCTCCGAATGACGGCGGCGCCGGTCTCCAGGACTGAAGTCGTGGAGACCGGCGCCGTGTTCACGTTCCGGCTGGTGTGGGCCGGTGTGTGTGGGGGGGGGTGGGTCAGCCGTTCCAGGTGCCCGTGATGGCGTGGGCGCCGGGGGCGGCGGGCAGGCCCTGAAGGGGGACGGTGCCGGTGGTGGCCCAGGTGCGGTCGGCGTGCCGGACGGTGTGCAGGAGCTTGCCATCGGCGGTGGTGACGGTCACGACGACCTCGCCGGCGACGGTGGCGGTGGCGACGGACTTAGCGGTGACCGTGCCGAGGATGCTCTTGATCTCGGTCAGCGGAGCCCAGGTGCCGTCGAAGTTACGGACCGCGTGGTACTGGCGGGTGCCGTTGTCGGTGGCGACGACGATGTGCGTCTCGTCTCCGGAGCCGGTCGTGCTGACGGAGGTGATCGGACCGGTGGCGCCGGCGGCGCCGGCGACGTCGCCCCAGGCGAGCCAGTTGCCGTTGCCCTGGCGGATGGTGTGGAAGGCCTTGCCGCCGCTGATCGTGGTGACCTGGAGTTCGCCGCGGACCACGGCGGCGGCCGCGGCCGTCACGTTGGCGACCTTGCCGGAGGTGACGTCCTTGAACGGCGTCCAGTGACCGGTCGCGTTGCGGACAGTGTGGAACGCCTTGCCGTCGGCGACCGCGACGACGTGCAGGTCCTCGCCGATGTTCGAGGCGGTGACGCTGGTCAGGTTGCCCAGGGCGTTGGCCGCGCCGAAGACGTCGCCGAAGGTGCCCCAGGTGCCGTCCTGCTTGCGGATGGTGTGGAAGAGCCCGCCGGCGTTGGTGACGGCCAGGACGTGGCTGTCACCGTTCATCCCGACGACCGCCGAGCTGCGGATCGCGCCGATGCTGCCGGCACCCTGCGTCTGGACGTCGTTGAAACCGGTCCAGGAACCGTCCGCCAGACGGATGCCCTGGTAGAGGCTGCTGCCCGACTGGACCAGAGCCTGCGTACGCCAGCCCGGAGACAGCGCACGGACCCGCTGGATCCAGTCGCCCTGGTCGTCGACACGGGTGCTGAACGCGCCGGTGCGCAGCTCAGCGTTCGAGGTGCCGAGGCAGCTGCCCTGCCAGGCACGGCTGACCACGCCGACGAGGGTCGGCTTGTCGGTCATCATGCGCAGCGTCGACGCACCCGCGTCGCCCTTGCAGACGGTCGCGTCGGCCGGGGTCTTCGCGGCCAGGTCGAAGCCGGTGGCGGCAGTGGTGCCCACGCTGAAGGCCGCGCTGTGACGGGCGACGGAGCCCCAGCCCTCCTTGGTACGGCCGTACCCGACGACGTCGAACTGCTCACCGGTCGTGGGGGCGGCCGAGGAGACGAAGACGGGCGTGATGCCGGTGGCCGGGTTCGCGAGGCGGACCATGACCAGGTCGCGGTCCGGGTGCGGCACCAGTTCGGTGGCGTCGGTGGTGAAGCCGGAGCTCGACATGATCCAGGCCTTGCCGACCGAAACCTTGGTCTTGTCCTTCGGCGCCCCCGCCGCGACGGTGTTGCTCTCGGCGGGCTTGTCGGCGAAGCAGCTCTTGGCGGTGAGCACCCAGTACGGGTCCACGAGCGCGCCGGAGCAGCTCTTGGTGTCGCCGATCTCCAGCTTCGCGTTGAACTTGAGCGCCTCGTCGTTGATGGGCTGACCCGCCATCCGCGGGGCGGAGGAGCCGGTGATGCGCATCTCCAGCAGGACGGCCTGCTGGGGGTCCGTGGCCGAGCCCTCGCCGATCGCCTTGACCGTGTCCTCGGGAACGTCCACGGTCTGCGTGGTGCTGTTGATCGAGATGGCGGCCTGGACGTCCCGGTCGATGGTCTCGATGCGGTAGGCGCGCGGGATGTTGACGGCGAGGTAGCCGGTGTTGTTGGCCTTGAAGCAGATCGTGGAGTCGTTCGTCTTCAGGTACCGCGCCCACACCATGATCTGGTACGGGCCGTCGCAGCTCGTGAACTTGATGCCGCCGTCACCGGCGATCAGGTCGGCGCCGGTGGCGCTCAGGATGCCGTCCCTGTTGGGGTAGGCCCCGTCCTCGAAGGCGAAGGGCGCGGCTGCGTTCACCGGCACTTCCTCGACCGCGGATGCGGTCTGCGTCGGAACCCCCAGTACGACGGCCGTGGTTGCGGTGGCAGCAGCCAACCATCTACGAGTATGCAAGGCGATGACTTCACTTTCCTGAAACCAGTCTCGGCTACGCGTCCGTGTAGGCGAGAGGAGCCCGACGCTTCCGGGTGACGACAAGTTGCAGTCCGCTCCGTTGCGGACTGACAGAACCGGCCTGGGGAGCCGCGCCGCAGCATAGCCAGGAATTTCATTGAAGTGAATCTCAAGCCGACTTGGAACAATTGGAAGCTGTCATTCCGAATGCTCCCGGTCTTGGGGTGGGGCCAAGGAAGGTAACTCACCGGCGGTGTGCGACCCTGGGCCTCGCTCGGTGCTGCTGGTGCGTCACCGGGCCCTGGGGAGCCGGAGTTTCCGGATCCTTGCCTGCCGCCGCTCCGCCTGGGGAGCGTCATCGAGCGGCCCGCAGGCCTCCGTGGTGCCGTGCACGGGCACCGACGTCACGGTTGCCGCCGCGCGCGGCTCCGGGCCGTCCGTGTGCCCGCGCGACCCACGGCTTTCACAGAATTGAGGGGAAGATTTCGTGCGCCACAAAACAGAGCGCCCTGCGAGGAGTTGGGGGAGGGTGGCGTGGGCCGGCCCTAGCGTGCTCGGCCGCGTCCTGCTGCCCGTCGCCTTGGTCGCCGGCCTTGTCTCCGCGGCGCCCGCCGCCGCCGAGGGGCCGGCCCTGCCGACCCTGACCGAGCGCGAGCAGGTCCTCCAGCACTGGAAGGCGGGCGGCGCGGCCGTCAGGTCCGCCGCCGGGGCCGCCCTGGCCGGCGGCGACGCGCAGGTCCGCGCGTACCTCGAGAACGGCCAGAAGGTCGCCGAGGACCTCGACCTGCGTGAGGCCGCGCTCAAGCTCGTCACCGACGCGGGCCCAGGTCTGAGCGAGGCCGCCGCGAAGGCCCTGGCCGGCACGTCGGACGACGTTGCCGCGTTCATGAAGGACGGCTGGAAGCAGCCGCTCGCCGACGACCAGCGGGTCCTTGCGACCCAGGCCATCGACGCCGGCGGCCCCGGTGTCCGCGAGGCCGGCAACGTCGCGATGCGCGGTTCGATCGACGACATCCGCGCCTTCCTGCAGGAGGGCCAGTACAAGCAGCGCGACGACGACGCCCGCGTCCGCGTCACGCAGATCGAATCCACCGGCGGTCCCGCCACCAAGCGCGCCGCCTCCGACGCCCTCAAGTCCGGCATCGAGGAGGTCCGCGACTTCCTCACCTTCGGCCAGCACATCGCACGCGCCCAGGACCAGGAACACGCGACGATCGCCGACCTGGCCAAGCAGACCGAGGACGCAGGCGGCGCGGCCGACAAGGCCAAGAAGAGCGCCCTGGCCGAGGCCGAGAAGGCCAAGAACGCCGCCAACCTGGCCAAGCTGGAGACCGCGAAGGCCGCGCAGGAGACCAACCTCGCCAAGGGCGACGCCATCAAGGCAGCGGACGCCGCCCGGCGCGCCGCCGCGTCCGCCCGGCGCGCCGCCGCCGCGGCCCAGACGGCCATCGCCGCGGCCCGCGCCGCGAACGCCGCCGCCCAGGCCGCCGCGATCGCCGCCCACAACGCCTCCACCGCGGCCCTGTTCGCCTCCCGGGCCGCGACCGCGGCATGGGACGTGGCGGCGCACGGCAAGGCCAACGCGAAGGTCGCGCAGGACGCCGACGACGCCGCCGCGAAGGCGGAGCAGATCGCCGACCTCGCCGATGCGACGGCCAGGACCCTCGAGCAGGTCGACGAGGCCATGCTGGCCGCGAAGAAGGCCACCGAGGACATGTTCGCAAGCGCCGATCACGCCGTGGTCTCCGGGAATTGGGCCAAGGAGTCCGGCCTCAGCGACGAAGAGGCCCAGGCCGCCGCGGCGTCCGCGCGCCGTCATGCCGCGGAGGCCAAGCGCGCGTCCGGCGTCGCCCAGGGCCACGCCGCCGACGCGGTGCTCGCCGCCCGCCAGGCGCGCGACGCCGCCCGCTCCGCCGCGGGGCACGCCCGTAAAGCGGCCGAGGCGGCCCGCCGGGCAGCCGAGCACGCCGGCGACGCCCAGGCCGCCGCCAACGCTGCCAAGATCAACGCCGAACAGGCTCTCGCCTCTGCCGACCTCGCAGCGGACCTGCTGACGAAGGCCGACTCCGTCCACGCAGCGGCACGCAAGACCGAGGCCGAGGAAGTCGCCGCGCGCACCATCTCCATGGTCAACCAGGCCCGGGACGCGAAGGCGGCCGCCGGCCTCCTCAAGACCGAAATGGTCCGTCTGCAGCAGGAGGCGGTCAAGCACGAGGCCGACTTCACCGCGCTCGCGCAGCAGGCTGCCCAGCCCGGCGCCGACGCGCAGCAGATCGCGGCCACCGGCCGTGCGATGGCCGTGACCGCTCTGCAGTCCCGTGGCGCGTGGAGCCGCACGGCGGCCGAGGCGGCTCTCACCGGCGACGACGCCATCGTCGTGGAGTACGCCCGCACCGGCTGGAAGCACGCCCGGGAGCAGGACGAGCGCGAAGAAGTCAACGAGCTCTCCCTGCATTCGCCCTACGCAGACGTCCGCACCGCGGCGGCGACCGCCCTGAAGGGCACCGCCGCTCAGGTCCACGCCTTCCTCACCCTCGGCCAGTACCAGGCAGCCGCCCCCGACCAGCGCATCGAGGTCACCCGCATCGGCGACGCGGCCGTCGGCGGGCCCGCCGACGGCGACGGCATCAGGGAGGCCGTCAAGGCGGCGCTCGCCGATCCTGATCCCCGGGCCCTCAGCGACTTCCTCACCGCCAAGCAGCACCAGGCGCGCATCGAGGACTACCGCGTCGAGGCGACCCGCCTGTCCGACGGCGGCGGCCCCGAGCTGAAGGCTGCCGCCGAGGCCGCGCTGGCCAGCCCCGACACGCACCTGACGACCTTCATCGAGTCCGGCCAGTACCGCGCTCTGCGCCGGGACCAGCTGACCGCGACGCACGTCGCCGAGATCAAGGCGGTTCTCGCCAAGTCCAGCGGTATCGTCGCGCAGGCCTACCAGGACGCCTACGAGGCCGCCGAGGCGGCGGCCGACGCCCAGGGCTACGCGGACCAGGCCGACGCCCACGCCCTGACCGCGGCCGGCTACGCCAGCAAGGCCGCCGGGTACGCCGCCCAGGCCAAGCAGTCGGCCGACAACGCCGACCGGTCCGCCAGCGCGGCCGTCGCGTCCGCCGCCACCGCACGCAGGGCCGAGAACGAGGCCGCCTACAGCGCGCGCAAGGCCGACGACTCCGCCGCCTCCGCCCACGCGAGCCACATCGCCGCCGTCGGATACGCGGAGAGCGCCTACAAGGCGGCCGAAGTCGCCAAGAACGCGGCTCTCGACGCCGGCATGAGCGCCGAAGCCGCCGCGGACAAGTACCGCACCACCCTGGACCGTTACCGAGTCGACGAGTTCCTTCAGTCCGTCCAGGAAGTGCTCCGCTTCAGCGCGAACGACACCGTCGACGACCCCTTCGACCGCCTCCCCTCGTGGCTGAAGACCGTCTTTGCCATCCAGGGCATCGGCTCGGTCGAGGACATGTGGTTCTACATCGACTCCAGGCATGCCGCGCTGGACATCGTCGGGACGATCCCCGGTTTCGAACTCGCGGACGGGGCCAACTGCGCCATGTACGCGATCGAAGGAACCATCGACCACTTCTGGGACACGGGCCGCGACGGGTTCTGGGAGGACGCCGCACTCTCCTGCGCCTCCATGATCCCGTTCGCCGGATGGGGCGCGACCCCGGCGAAGTGGGCGAAGTACGCGGACAAGTTCGGCCCCAAGGCCAAGGAAGTGTACGAAGACCTCGGCAAGCTGTGGAAGAAGGTCGACTGCGCGATCGACGGGAACAGCTTCCCGGCCGGCACCCGCGTGCTCATGGGCGACGGCTCGGCCAAGCCCATCGAGCAGGTCCGTGTGGGCGACATGGTCCACGCGGCCGACCCCCGCACCGATATCGCCGGACCGCACCGGGTCGACGCCACCATCTACACCCCGGACGACCGGAACTTCACCGACATCACCCTCGACAGCGCGGACGGCGGCGGCACCGTCACCGCCACCGGCAACCACCCGTTCTGGTCGGAGTCGACCCGTACGTGGACCGATGCCTCCGCGCTCAAGGCCGGCGAGAAGCTCCGCATTTCGGACGACACCACGGCACGCATCGCCGGAGTGCGTCACTGGAAGACCCTGCAAGGGGCCTACAACCTCACGGTCAATTCCGTCCATACGTACAATGTTCTGGCCGGATCCGTCCCGGTGCTGGTGCACAACGCCAGCAAGCCCCGCGACATGCCGAACTATGTCAAGAAGGCGGCCCGGGAAGTGCTGGCGGGCATCCGCCCCCAGCGAAAGACCAAGAATGGCGATCTCGATTTCTACAACGGAAACGAGCTCAACGGGGACGCGAAGAAATTCTGGGGGACGACTTCCGAGAAGGACCGGGAGACGCTTCCTCCGAGCGAGTGGGTGACCACGAGGATCTACGAGGTCAAGCCAGATGACGACGGGTACCGCATCATCGTCCGCTCCAAGCCCGGCCAACCGGACAAGTGGGCGTGGATCCCGCCTGGCAAGAACGGACTCCACAACTACGGGAGCCTCCAGAAGTTCGAACCCGGCTGCCTCTGAGAATCAAGGAACCCATGGACACGCACGCCTTGTCGGCCGCCCTCACCTCCTTCGGCATTTCCCTCCTGGGAATCGAGGAAACGGTGAAGACCTGCCCTCCGGAAGTCGCCGGCCTGGCGACCTCGTGCGGGCCGGAGGACGGCCGGGTGGATGAAGTCATCCACTACGACAGCCCCACCCAGTTCCGGGATGTCAACGATGCATGGATGCGCCTGGCAACACGGTTTGGATTGCTCGGAAAGGAAAGGGAATTTCTTCTCTGCGTGCGGGCCGACGACGCATCGGACGCGGTCTGGGCGCGGGTCCGGCTCGGCGATGACTGGAACATCGCCGGACGCGTCCCGAACGCCATCCGGGGCCCCTGGACCGGGCGACTGCTCACCATGTCCCTGTCGGGGAGCGTCGTCGTCCTCGGCACGAACTACCAGGAATACATGTCCGTGCTGGCCCTGCCCGACCCGCACCGGGTCCCGGTCCTCCGCCGGTACGCCCAGTACATGATCGAGCAGGGGGACCTGTCCGAGCCGGAGCGCGAGAACGTCGCCGCCTGGCTTGACCAGGACTGACGGCAGCGCGCCCCGCGCGGCCGCGAACTGCGTGAACCGAACACACTGATGCCCGCTGAAGATCTCTTCGGCGGGCATCAGTGCCTCGGGGACGCGCGCTGCGTTTGTCGTCGCTCTCGACGACGTACCAGGGGTCGTCCGCCGTGTCCGTGTGCACGAACATCTCGCCCTTGGCCCTGGAGTACGCCTCCCAGCGCGTGAGGGACTCCAGGCCTATGGGGGAGAGCTTCCAACGGCGCAGCGGGTCCCCGGCCCGGCGCCGGAACCTTTCCTCCTGGACCGTGTCACTGACGGAGAACCAGTACGTGCGCAGCAGGATCCCCTCCTCCACCGGCATCCGCTCGAAGACCGGGCACTGGCGCAGTGAGCGCTGGTGCCCGGCGGGCGTACAGAAACCCATGACGGGTTCCACGCCTGCCCGGTTGTACCGGCTGCGGTCGAAGAGGACGATCTCGCCGGCGGCCGGCAGGTGCTCGACGTAACGCTGGAAGTACCACTGGGTGCGCTCGCGCTCGGTCGGTTTGGGCAGGGCGGCGATGCGCGCGACACGGGGGTCGAGGTGCTCGGAGACCCATGTGATCGTGCCGCCCTTGCCTGCGGCGTCGCGGCCCTCGACGGCGACGAGGCGGGCGCCCTCCGCCCGCGTCCATTGGCCACGGCGCCGTCGCGGATCTTCACGTGGATGGCGTCGATGAAGACCACCGGACAGACGGCGTCCAGTGGCCGGTTCTGCCATTCGGCCATCCCGTCCATGGCCTTGTCCGTGATCGTCGAGGTCGTCCGACGGGAGACCTCGGCGCCATAGACCTCCCAGAGGTGGGCCTGGACCTCACCGGTCGCCAGCCCCTTCGCGGACAGCAAGATGACCATCTCGTCCACCCCGGACAGGCACTTCTGCCGCATCTTGACGATCTTCGGCTCGAACGAGCCTCCACGGTCGCGGGGCATGGTTGTCTCCACCGGTCCGACATCGGTCAGGACGGTCTTCACGCGGGTGCCGTTGCGACTGTTGCCGCCGTTCTTCCCAGCCGGATCGTGCTTGCCATAGCCGAGGTGATCGGTGATCTCACCCTCCAAGGCGGACTCCAGCAGCCGCTTCGTCAGCTGCTGGAAGAGCCCTCCCACCGGTCAGCCACAGGCCCTCGGCCTGAGCCCGGCCCACCGACTCATCGATGTCGACACACCTCCGACCACCCGACCGATGGAATGCCGATGAAGGCGCGGATATTCGGCGCGGTGTGCGGCGTGTCACACGCCGGAGCCGTGGGATCGCCGTGGGATCATCGTCGTGGCCCCACACCCACGCTCCGCCTGAAACCCCAGGTCAAATAGGTCGGGGCCCGGTGAGGCGGATCAGCGCCGCCCGTTTCGCCGCACCGACGCGAGGCGATCGCCACGCGCGAAGCCACCCCTCCCGGGGTGTTTTCACAGGTCAGATCGTTTTTCTACGGTGGGGCGGGGGGACTCGAACCCATTTCAGTGACGCGTCTCACCTGCGACGATGCCGAAGGACCGGACATATCTATCCGATTCCATCCGGCTGCATGCCCCTTCCGTCCCGCTCGATCGGGGGCCGTTAGGCGTTCGCCACACCACTTCCTCTGCGCCTCGCACTCCGGCAGCATCCGCGGAACTCAGGAAGGCCCTGCCCCTCCAGCGTTCCAGAGTCACTGCGTAGATTGCCATGGACTTCACCACCAGCCGACCCATTCGCGCCCTGCACGCAGTCACGCTGCGTAGTCTCAAAGCACTCCCACGGCTGCGGTTGGTGGTCGCCGAGGACCGGCACGCCGAGATGTGGCTGGACGATGCCGAGAACATCGCCCTGCACTTAAAGCTCTGGCGCACACTGCACGAGTCGGCGGTTACGGGGCCGACACCCACGGCGTCATCAGCGCAGCTCGGCGGTCACTGGGTGTCGGCCCGGCGCGGTGAGAGCTAACGGTCTTCGGTCGCGGCCGATCTAATAGTTCTCCCGGGCGTACGCGTACGTCTTGTCGAACAGGTCGCCTTTGACCGGCAGACCGTACTCCTTCAACGCGGTTCGGAGCTCGCGGCGGACGCGCTTGTCGCCGGCATCGCTTTCTACCCACCCGGTGTAGGCGACCTCCGCGACGATCGAGTCAATCCTGTCGACGATGTCAGGGACGATCTTGTGCAGTCCTGGCGGTGTGTTCTGCTCGACGATCTGTGTCAGCGCACCGCGCTTCGGGTCTGCCAGTCTTTTCAGCGTCTCTTCGTCGCCTGCCTCCGCGGCCCGGTCGGCGGCGACCACGTCCTGAGCGATCTTCAGCGCCTGCTCCAGGAACGCCAGCGAGTCCTCGACGTTCTCGATCGCCTTGGTGCGCAGCTTTTCGATCCGATCCGCCAATGACCGGTACGCCGGGATGTCCGTCTCAGCGAGTCGGCGCTTCAGGCGCGCCTCGATCGAATCGAGCACCTCTTGGTAGACGTCGCCAGGCTCGTTCTCCGGCGACTCGGTCTTCGGAAGATTCAGTTGCTCGGCGATCCTTTTGACCAGTTCCAGGCCAGCGGCGTCAAGGGTGACGGTCTTCGACGGCATCGACCGCACGCGCACGTCGGTCATGTGCCCATGGATCAGCGCGGTCGTCTTCGCACCGAGACGGTCCCACAGAAACGCCTTCGACACGTCCTTGGGCCGGATCGACTCATACACCTTCGCCAGCCAGTAGTACTGCTGCCGGAACGGTGCGAGCATCGGGTGAGGGTCGAGGAACTCCCACACCGTTTGAAGAGCCACGTATGTCTCGATGAACTGGGTCCGCTGCGGGCTGCCCTCGACGATCCGCTCGTGTGCCTCGGCGAGCCCCTCGAACGACGAGTCGGCTGTGCTGATGCCATCGAACAGCGCCAAGAGGCGTGTCAGGTCAGAGACAAACTTCCCGGCCAGCTGGGAGGAATCTGTGACGTTGAGCTCCGGCTCCTCCTCCGCCTTGGCCTTCGGGCCGGCTATCGCCGCGCCGATGGCCTTCGCGAGGCCGATGTAGTCGACGACGCGTCCGTAATCCTTGCGCTGCCCCGTGATGGGGTTCTTCCACGGCCGGTTCGGGCGGGTGATCGTCTGGAACAGGTTCGCCCCTTTGGCTGGCTTGTCGAGGTACAGAACACCCTCGATGGGCGCGTTGAAGCCGGTCATCCATTTCGCTGTCACTACGACGAACGACATGGGGTCGTCGACCTTCTTGAACCGCCGCTTCAGGGCCTCTTCCTGCTCCGGAGTGAGCAGGTACTTCTTGTGCTCCTTCGGAGTGTCCTTGGAGTCGGCGACGTGCATGACGACGCCCACTTCGCGCGCCCGGCCGTCCGGCATCGCCGCACCCCGGCGCGCCAATTCGGCCCGGATCGCATGCGCATAAGCGATGACGAGATTCTGGTTGAACGCCACGACTTGGGCCTTCTGCCCCAGCGGTGTGACGAACGTCAGGAAGTGATCGACGATGTCCGCGCACACCGCGGCGACCCGCTCAGGGTTGGAGAGGATGGTCTCGATGTGCGAGGCCTTCCCGGAGAGGTAGACCTTCTCGTCCTCGCCGAGGTCCTCCTCGGCAGCGAACTGGTCGAACGCCTCGTCAAGCTCGCCCTTGTCGAGATCGAACCCGACGGAACGGCCTTCCACGATCACCGGCTTGGTGAACCCATCAGCGATCGACTGCTCGGGCGTGTACCGGGACATCACGAAGTCGGGATCGTCAGGATCCCCGAACAGCCGGAACGTGGACCGGTCCTTATCCTCGATCGCCGTGCCCGTCGCGCCGAAGAACTTCGCGTTCGGGACCGCTGTGCGCCAGGCCTTCCCGAACTTGCCCTCCTGAGATCGGTGGGCCTCGTCCACCAAGACGATGATGTTCGATCGGTCGTTGAGATGGCCGGCCTCGGCGAACTTGTGCACGGTAGTGATAACCACGCCCGGCTCACCGCTGCGCAGCAACGCGAAGAGCTCGCGCCGGTTCTTCGGCACGCTCATGCGCGGCATGCCAGCGGTCTCAAACATCTCCGCGGTCTGTCTCACCAAATCTTTCCGGTCGGCGATCACGATCACGGTCGGTGCGCCGCCGTACATGTCGATCACCGCGGCGTCGCGCAGCAACCGGGCGGCGGCGAAGGCCATCAGCTCAGTCTTGCCCGACCCCTGGTGATGCCAGATCAGTCCACCGGGACCGTCCGCAAGGACCTTCGCGTGGATCGCGAGCGCCGCCTCGAACTGCGGGTAGCGCGGCAGGAACTTCACGTCGACCTCGGAGGCGTCCCGGGCGTGCCGGTACATCACCAGGTCCTTCAGGATCGGCAGCACGGTCTCCGGTCGCAGCAACAGCCTTGCGGCGCGCTGAACACGCGCAGGACCGGTCACCTTCTTCGGGTCGTCCTCCGTGGATCCCCAGGGTGCCCAGATCTCTGAGTCGGGATCCGGCACTGCCCGGATCGGGGCCATCCGGAACTCGAGGCCCTCGGTCGCAACGTTGAAGACGTTGGTAGCGAAGAAGTTCGGGTACTCCTCCTCGTAGGTCCCATAGATGTCCTTCGCTGCGTTCACCCACGACACCTGGTGCTTCACAGGGGTTTTCGTCTCGGCGACGACGAGTGGGAATCCATTGACGTAGTAGACGACGTCGAACCTGCGAGGCTTCACGGCGCCGCTGACCGTGACCTCATCGGCGACGGTGAACCGGTTGTTGTCGAGGTGCGCGAAATCGACGAGACGACGCGGCACATGCTTGCCACCGATCGTCGGGAACGAGTGGTCACCGCGCAGCATCACAGTCAGCAGCTCATTGGCAGCCACCAGCCCGTTGTGGGCGTCCAAGATGGCCTGGTTGATCTCGTGCAGAATCAGTTCGGCTGATTCTGGGTCGTCGACGAGCTCCGGATTCAGCGCTAACAGCGCCTCCCTCGCCCAAGCCTCGATGATGACATCGTGATTGTCGCGTGGCAGCTCGTCGCCTGGGATGTGCTCCCACCCGGCTTCCTCGGCCCACTCAAGCAAGGAGCGCTGTATGGTGCTCGCTTCGGTGAAGCTCACTTCACGACACCCCTTCCAGGAGAGCGTTGTAGGACTCGGGGACCTCGATCTCTTGGTTCAGCAGAGAGGTCAGGAGCGCGTAGCGAAAGGTGCGGAGGTGGGCAAGCTCCAACTCCATGGATCCGGCATGCTCGTCAAGCGAATCGAGTTGCGAAACGACGTTTCGCCGCACATCACCGGCAGGAAAGCCTAGGGGGATAGCGGCAAGAATCTTCTGGTTCAGGCCCTTCATGATCGTCCCTGTAGCATGATCGCTCAGCCACGTTAGGATCAAGTCCGTCTGCAGTAGATATGCGATGAAACGCGCCTCATCGACATCGGTGCCAGTCCGAACCCGAAGGCCGTCAGAACCGAGAAAGTAGCCGGCCTCGGCTGATTTCACCCACGCGGACCGGTCAACAGCGCCTTTTCGGGCAAATACGATGTCGCCGTGGGCCAGCGTGTATTGCGGCAGCCTAGCCAAGGTTGTCGCACCAACTCGGGGCGTTTTTTCGTTGACGCGTATAAAGCCGTGACGCACCTCGCCTGTGGAAATCACCGGCACGCCGTCGGGCGAATATTCGGCAGCCTTTAGCGCCGTGCCAAATGGCCCAGTTTTGATCGAACCGCCCCGACTTTCAATGAAGTCCCCGAGAGTGGTTTGGGGAGACGTCGCGGCGATCGTCTGGAGATCTCCGAGAATCGCCTTTCGAAGTCCGCCTAGCGCCTTCCGCTCTGCGGAAAAAGCTTCGATCTCGGCGTCCACTGCTGCCATGACATCCACGATGCGGTTCTGCTCGGACACCGACGGGAGGGGAATTCGAATCGTCAGGAAGTCAGCAGGCTTGACCCTTTCACGCCGACCGCCCATCCCTGTCGACAGGTTCTGCAGGTCGTCCCATAGGCCCTTCGTCGTTGTAAGAAGCCTGAAGTAGCTCGGCAAGAGCCGCTGTCCGCATGTAAAGGTTGGGAACTCCTGGGATGCATAAACCTGAGGAAGGTCGCTGGGTGCAACGGTGATGGCACCTTCGAAGGCCTTCAGGCGGCTGTACACGATCTGATCCGGCCTGATCAGATTAAGGGTCTTGTATGACGTCTCTGAACCCGGCAGTGGGTCCCGGTACAGAAGGCCCCGACCGCGGTTCAAGACACCGGCGATGTCGTAGGAGGCTGTCGTCTCGACCGGGACCGCTTCGACGTCCAGCGCGACGACCTCGTCGAGCCGGACCCGCTCCCACTCACTCACTGGACACCCCGAACACACTCAGCTCGACGCCTGCCGCTGCGAGCCGTTCAAACATGGCGGTCTCAGTGTCGATGCGGTGCTGCCGGGCGTCGGCATACGCCACCAGCGCAGTGCCCAGATCGGCGGTTTCTTCTGCAGCGACCTTGATGTAGCGGCCGATGTTGAGGTCGAAGCCGTTCTCTTTGATCTCGTCGAGCGGCACCAAGCGGACGTTCGCGCCGTCTTCCCCGTCAGGGTCCTCACCAGTCCGGTATGCATCGATGAGCGCGTCGACGTCGCGCCTCGACATCCGGTTCTGATTCTTGTCCTTCTCAAACCGGGCGGACCCGTCGATGAAGAGAACGTGGTCCTTCCTTACGGCTGGCTTTTGGTCGCGGAAGATCAGCAGGCAGGCAGGGATAGTGGTGGAGTAGAAGAGGTTCGGCGGCAGACCGACGACGGCTTCGAGGAGGTCCTTCTCGACGAGGCGCTGCCGGATCTTCGCCTCGGCCCCACTGCGGAACAGCACACCGTGCGGCATGACAACTCCCACGCGGCCGGTGCCGGCGTTCATCGACGAGACCATGTGCTGCACGAACGCGAAGTCGCCGTTCTTCGCTGGCGGAACCCCGTAGATCGCCCGCGGGTCGGACGTCCAGCGGTCGGCTCCCCAGTTCGTCAGAGAGAACGGCGGGTTGGCGATGACCGCATCGAAGGTGCGGACCGCACCGGAAGGGTCCTTGAACGCCGGCGCTCGAAGGGTGTCGCCGCGCTTGATGTCGAAGTCCTCGATCTCGTGGAGGAACAGGTTCATCCGGGCGATCGAAGCGGTGGTCAGGTTAATCTCCTGGCCGTACACCCGCAGCGTGCGGTGGTCCTTACCCGACTCCCGCAGCTGGTTGATCGTCGCGACCAGCATCCCGCCCGAACCGCAGGTCGGATCATAGACGGACTCACCAGGTTCCGGATGGAGGATCCCGACGAGCAGGTTCACGACCTCACGGGGCGTGAAGAACTCTCCCGCCTTCTTCCCCGACTCGTCGGCGAAGTTCTTCAGCAGGTACTCATAGCCCGCACCGAGCAGGTCGTGGGAGACCGTCGACGGGTCGAGCCGGATCTGATTGAACGCCTGGATGAGACCCAGCAGCGCCGACTCAGGGATGCGCTCCTTGTTGCCCCAGGAAGCGTCGCCGAACACACCGGCCAGGGACTTCGGGTTCGCCATCTCGATCCGCTGGAACGTCATAGCGATCTCGGCCCCGAGGTTGACGATCTTCCCGGTGACCTCGCTCCACAGCGTGCCCTCGGGCATCTCGAACCGGTGGAACTCGGCCTCGATCTCGTCATCGAGGTCATCGCCGTACTCATCGAGTGCCGCGTCGTGCTCGAAGACCCAGGTGTCCGAGATCCACTTCCAGAACAGCATCGGGAAGACGTACGTCTTGAAGTCGGCCGGGTCGACGGGGCCGCGGAGCGCATTCGCAGCGGCCCACAGCCGGGATTCGAGCTCTTGCTGGGTGATCGTCACAGGTGTGCGCTTCCTTCCATCGGGTGGTCTCATTCATATCCGAGCCCGCTGACATTCTCGCAGCGCGGCAACCCCCCTCGGAGACGAACGGCACCAGCACAGTGCGGACGCACAGGGTTGCTCGTCGTCAGCCGGAGCCGGGCAGGGCTTCGGCATAGTCGCGTGATGCTTGGTTCGTGATCAGTTGAGGCCGAGGAGTGCGGGGGGACAACGGGGGATCGCGGGCGTTGTGGCGCGTGACCCTCTCACCGAGTCCGGACAGCCACATTCCCGAGGGGGGAAACCGGGGCCCGATCACCACGTACATGACGATCGAGGAGACCTACTGGAGCTTGCACGCCACGCTCCGCGCGAAGGGGAGCACCTCGCGGTCGAGCAACGCCATCATCAAGGCTCCCGAGAACTCCGGATCCGCCGAGATCAGGTTCCTCTACAACAACACGCCCCGCGTGGAGCACCAGAACCGCAGCCCACGACACGAGGGGGCCTGCCGCATAGCGGTGACCGGCCTCAAGCCCAAGGCCGCTACCGGGCACTACCACACCAGCCGATTCACCACCGGCGACATGGAACTTCACCCTGCTCAACCCCTCCGCCGATTACGGCACCTTCGCCGAGGCGCAGGCCGCCGACCCTGAGCGCTCAGGCAACTGAGTGGCGTGCCGGTTGGTGCGGCCGACGTTGTCGATGTCGGAGGTGCGGGCGCACTTCTGGATGCTGGTCGCGCGGGAGAACGGCGGGGTGCTCTCGCCGAGGAAGTACGGCTTGAACTGGTTCATCCCGGCGTTGGCGAGCAACAGGGTCGGGTCGTCCGGAACCAGCGGGCTGGAGGAGACCTCGTGGTGGCCCCGAGAGGTGAAGAAGTCGGTGAACGTCCTGCGGATCTGCGTCGAGCGCATGGCGGTATGGCCCTTACGGAAGAGTCACGGAAGGTGGAAGGGGAGAGCACACGCCGAGCCGGGCCGAGAACGAGGACTGAGAGGGTTCTCAGTTCTCCAGCTCGGCGCAGATAGCTCGCGCCCCCATGGGTCGCACCTTGACTCCAGATCCGTCGATCACGTCGGTGGTGCAGCAGCCCGCCATGACACGAAACAGGATTGCCGCACCACCGACTGTAGCGGTTCTGGCGTCAAGATCGCTTAGATCTGGCAGTGGGCCGAAACGGAATCGATCAGGTCGAGCAAGCCGGGCCCGATCTCGGCCGGGGTCGAGAGCAACGCACGCGTACCGGCTGCGGCCAGCGCATCCGGTCCCGCGAATCCCCAGCCCGCTCCGCAGAAGGGGACTCCGGCCGCACAAGCTGCGGACCAATCACTGACGGTGTCCCCCACGAACAACGTGTGGTGCGGCGAGACGGCGACGCCGGCGAGAGCCTTGAGGATGCCCTCAGGGGAGGGCTTCGGCTTGGCGTCCTCCCAGCAGACAGTCACGTCCATCAGATCCAGGACCGCCGGGGGCAGCAGCCACGAAAGCCGGGCCCGGGATTGCAGTGTGACCAGGCCCGTTGCCACCTCGGCGTCCTTCAACGCGGCCAGCCCCTCCAGCACACCGGGGAAGACCCGCGGACGCGGGGCGGACGCCACGGCGACGTCCCACCACAGACCGAGGATGTCATCCGGATGAGGGACGCCGAGAGCGGTGAGGACATCGGCGCGCGGGAGGCTGACCGCGTCCGGCAGGAGGTCAGCGATCGCGACTCGGCGCCCGAGTGCGGCGGTCGAGATGCCTGCGAGGGCGCCGAGCGTGGTGCTGCGGCTGTCCAGGAGGACTCCGTCGACGTCGAACAGGACCGCCCGCCTCACGACGCACCTCCCCGTACGTCGGGTAGGTCCGTCTCGTGCAGCAGGGAGCCGAGGGCGATGCCGTGCTCTTCGAGCAGCTGTCGGCCACCGAGCGGTCGCTCCAGGACGCACAGCGCGTGAGCGGCCTCGGCTCCGGCGCCCCGGAGCAAGCCCGCCATGGCCAGGGTCTGGGTGCCGGAGCGGACCACGTCATCGACGAGCATCACGCGCCTGCTGGTGACATCGACTCCTTCTATCTGCCGACACGAGCCGTAGTCCTTCGGCTGGCGACGCAGAAAGCAGGCAGGCAGCCCGGTGGCCGCCGACAGGGCGACAGCGAGAGGTTTCCCGCTCTCGGCGACGAAAATGTCCGGGCCCGTCCCGACGGAGCATCCCGAGCAGCTCGCCCTGATCGGTGACCCGTCACCGGTCCGCATCCCCGCGGTGGAGTGGACGGTCTGGCTCAACGACTCCTCCGTCCGCGCCCGGTACTGGTCGAAGGTCTACAGGACCTCGTCGGGCACGAGCTGCTGGTTCTGGACCGGCGGGGTCAGCAGCACCGGCCACGCGACTTTCCGGGCGACCTCGCTCCCCGGCCCGACTCGCCGGGGCACCGTCCCCGGGCACCTGTACGGCTATCAGCTGGCCCACGGCGTGATCCCGCGCCTCGGCTGGGGCAACGACCATCCCACGGGCTGCCACACCTGCGACAACCACTCCTGCCAGCAACCCAACCACCTCCGCTTGGGTACGCCGGCGGAGAACCGCGCCGAGTGGCTCGACCGCCGCCGCGACCCCGGCAGCCCCCTGGCCGACCTCCGCGGCCCCGCCCACCGCGCCCGCGCGATCGGCGCCGCGATCCGTCTCGGCCGCGCTCGCTGCGAAACCGAGGCAGAAATATCTTCCCGGATCGACACCGCGGTCGCTGCTGGGAGGCCCTTGAGCCTGTGGTGAGCCGCTCTCTGCCTCGATGCGATCTCTTCTGGCAACTTCTGGACAACATCGGTACGTTCATCGTGCATGGCACCTGCTGCACCCGAACCGGCATCTGACTCCCCGCCCCCGTGGCCTCACTGCGGCCATGGCTCGACGTCGGCCGACCCTGTCGGCTGCCGCGGCATCCGCGTCAGCGTCCACACCGCCTGCCTGGCCCATTTAAGCGGGGTCGACCGCGCGGCCTACCTCGCAACGTTGTCGCCCGGCACCGCCATCGACCACCGCGGCACCCCCTTCACCCCTGAACTGCTGGACCAGCTACTCTCCGCCCTTCGTGATGCCAGCACCGGCCAGCCTCACGTAGGCGACGCCCAGTTCGACACGGCATCCTTCTCCGGCGACGCCCAGTTCGGCATGGTCTCCTTCTCCGGCACTGCTGTGTTCAACAAAGCGTCCTTCTCCGGCGATGCCAAGTTCAACGACGCGGTCTTCGCAGAGGACGCCCGCTTCTACAGGGCATCGTTCTCGGGAAACGCCTGGTTCGACGGGGCCTCGTTCTCCAACTACGCCTTGTTCAACGAGGCGTCGTTCTCCGAGGGTGCCAGTTTCGACGGGGCGTCCTTCGCCAGCCTGGCTCTGTTCATCAAGGCGTCCTTCGCCAGCGATGCCCGGTTCGACGACGTGCCTTTCTCCGACACCGCCCGGTTCAACAGGGCATCCTTCTCCAGCTACGCCATGTTTGTCGGAGCCTCCTTCGCCGAGGAGGCCCTGTTCAACGAAGTGTCCTTCGCCGGAGAAGCTCGATTCACCGATGCGTCTTTCGCTCGCGATGCTCGGTTCGACGAGGCGTCCTTCTCCGGCACCGGCCTGTTCGATGCAGTCTCATTCGCAGGCGACGCCAGGTTCGGTGGAGCACGCTTCTCCGGCAACGCCCTGTTTAATCGGGTGCGGTTTGAAGTGGCTTCACGCCTAGGGCCGATGGTATGCGCCAAGCAGGTGGTGTTGGACGCTGCGGTGTTCCAGCAGCCAGTGACGTTGGAGATCGCCGCCCGACAAGTGAGCTGTGTGCGCACCCGGTGGACATCGACGGCCACGCTGCATCTTCGCTACGCCGAGTTGGACTTGAGAGACGCGGTCTTTGAGTACCCGGTGCCGGTCACCGCTCGTGCTACCCCCTTCCCCCTCTCCAGCTCGGCTGACTCGATATCGGAGACAGTGCTGTCCGGCCGAGCGCCGGGTGTGCGTCTGATGTCGGTAGACGGGGTGGATGCCGCGCACCTGGCGCTCAACGACATTGACCTGAGCAGATGCCGGTTCGCCGGCACCGTTCACCTGGACCAGCTGAGGGTCGACGGCTGGTGCACCTTTGCCACCACCCCCACCGGCTGGAGCCGCCGCTTCCCCTGGCGATGGAACCAACGCAACACGTTGGCCGAGGAGCACCACTGGCGAGTGCGCACCGCCCGCCGCCCCGACCTGGCCACCGCTTTGGGCTGGGCCAGCCCGCCGCCGGACGCACCTGTCTTGAGACCGGCAGCGGTGGCAGCGCTGTATCGGCAGCTGCGCAAGTCACTGGAGGATGGTAAGAACGAGCCGGACGCCGCCGACTTCTACTACGGCGAATGCGAGATGCGCCGCCGCGACACCACCCGGCCCCGCGGCGAGCGGGTCCTGCTTACTCTCTACTGGGCCCTGTCCGGTTACGGACTGCGCGCCACGCGCGCCCTGGCTTGGCTGGGAGCGGCCATAACTGCCACGATGGCGGTGATGATGCTGTGGGGCCTGCCCGTGGACGATCCGAAACCGACTACCACCGGCCGCCAGGTCGCCATCGGGCAGCAGATCACTCTCACCACCGACACCCCTGAACCGGTCAACCCCGCTAACCGGCTGGCCGACCGCGTCACTACTAAGCGGTTCGAGAAGAGCCTGCGCGTGGTGATCAACTCGGTAATCTTCCGTTCCTCCGGGCAAGGTCTCACCACCATCGGCACCTACACCGAGATGACTTCCCGCTTGGCCGAACCCGTCCTCCTCGGCCTGGCCGCCCTCGCTGTCCGCAGCCGCGTCAAACGCTGACCATGCCCTCGTTGGCCGAGACACGTGACGTCTCAGCCAATCGCCGAAGCGGCCAGTGCGGGCGTGGAACCGCCCGCGCTGGTCTCGCTCGGCTCCTCTTGAGGTGGAGGTGACGTCGCCGAGCGCGGATCCCTCACCGGCACCGAACGCCGACGGCGGTCGTCCGACGTAAGCCCTGTGACGAAGGCACCGAGCCCGGGCTCTGTTCCTGCTCGCGGCCACGAACATCCCCCGGCTGGCTTCTGCCGAGCACCCCGAGAAGGTCGCCCTGATCGGCGAACCGTCACCGGCCCTGCCCTCACACGGAGGACGCTCAGCGACCCGTGACCCCGACTCGGAGCTCTTACCAGGCACCGGTGCTGATCGCCTCGGCCTGCTCGACAAGGGTCGACGGCCGTGAACCCGAAGAGCGCGTCGTCGGAGCGGCCGAGCGCAGGAGCGGGAGGATCCCAGCGGCCGACCGCCCATGGTGCGTGTGGCTGCAAGGCGGACGAACGCCTGCTGGCAGGGCGCGTCGTAGGTGCTCGCGCTACCGGCGAAGAGGTGGCTGATCTCGCCCGCCCTGACGGTGATCTCACACGTGGCCGGCTCCCGCACACCATGCCGGGGCCGGGGCCTTCGCGGCTCCCATGCCGACGACGCTAGGAGCCACCACGGACGCCGGTACCGGGGCTCAGTCAGTACGGATTTACGCCGCCTTGGCTAGGCCCTTCGGGTTCGCAGTGCTCATCGCCCACTCGACGGCTGCCACGACCTCGTCATCCGAGGACTCCAGGAGATGTCCGTACCGGTCGACGGTCGTCGTGATCGACTCGTGGCCGAGGCGGGCCTGGATCACCGGCAGCGGGACCTTGCCGGCGATGAGCCAGGAAGCGTGGGTGTGACGAAGGTCGTGGATGCGCGGGCGCTTGGTGAGGCCGGCGGCGTTGGCTCCGTCCAGCGCGGGCTTCCAGCGGTGCGCGTGGAACACGCCAGAGTGCCAGGCTCCGCCCTCCGGGGCGGTGAACACCAGGTCGGTCGGCTTCTTCCCCTGACAGAGCCGCTGGAACAGCTGCACCTGCTCTGGGGTGAGCACGAGGGTTCGACGCGACTTCTTCGTCTTGGGGGCGCCGAGGAAGGTCCCGCCCTCGCCTCGCCGCTTCCAGGCGCGCTGCACACGGAGCGTCGGCCGCTTGGAGACCAAGGTGAAGTCCCGGGGCTGGAGTGCCGTCACCTCGCCCCACCGGAGGCCGGTACTCACCAGCACGTCGATGATGTCGACGGCATCAGCACGTACGTGCTCGCGCAGGAGGGCGTACTCCTCGGGCTCCAGGAAGACCTCGTCATCCTCCGTGTCGTTCCCTTTAGGCAGCTTGGTGTGCGCGCAGGGGTTCGAGTCACGGAGGGACGGGTCGGCGTCCACGGCGGACTGGAGGATGCTGTAGAGCAGGCCGTGGAGGTTGGCGATCTTCTTCGCCGCGTACTTGCGGCGCTCCGTGCCCGGAGGATGAAGGGGGCCCGGCCTCCCGTCCTGGAGGTCCAGGATCCACCGGCTGACGTGATCGCGGGTGAGCTTGTCCCCTCGGTCGGAGACGGACAGCTCTCCGAACCACGGGATCATGTGGTTGTCGATGAACCTCGTGTAGTTGATCTTGGTGTGGTCGGATATGTCCGTCAGCAGCCCTACGTAGGCGTGGGCGTAGGCCCTGAACTTCTCCACGTCTGGCGCCGGCGACTCGTCGATCTCGACAAAGCCCACACCCTTGACCCACCCCGGCGGCCATTGCTGTCCGTGACCGTTGACCAGGTCGCGGAAACGTTCCGCCTGCGCCTCATCGTCGAACGTCTCACGGCACGTGCGCCCCGTTCGACTCCCGCCCGCCCGCCACATGACGGTGCAGGAGGGGTCTCCGGACAGGCGGGAATTGGTCTTGATGTACGCCATGAGAGTGATCGTACGGCGGGTCCGTGCAGCGTTCGTGCAGCGGACGCCACCGCCGAGCTAGCGTGAAACCCACGTTCTTGCAGGTCACGACGATTCTGCTGTGGTGGGGCGGGTGGGACTCGAACCCACGGCCGACGGATTATGAGTCCGCTGCTCTAACCGGCTGAGCTACCGCCCCGATCGGTGAGGCGCGTACATGTGTGCGCGCCGTCTGCCGCAGCATAGCCGCTCATACGATCTCCTGCTCCGGAAGATCGGCTCTGCTGACCATCAAGACCGCGGCGCGCTCCGCATGGTTCCCGCAGACGCGAAAAAGGACCCCGAAGGGTCCTCTTCCGTCTCGCTCCCCCGGCTGGACTCGAACCAGCAACCCTCCGGTTAACAGCCGAATGCTCTGCCAATTGAGCTACAGGGGATCGCGCTCCCCCGACTGGACTCGAACCAGTAACCTGCCGGTTAACAGCCGGCTGCTCTGCCAATTGAGCTACAGGGGATTGCTGCGTTGCACCGAACGTACCCACTCCGGATGCTCCGGGCGGGCGGTTGCTCGCTGCGACACATACATTAGCGCAAGCAGGGGGGTGCTCCGCCAATCGGTATCGCCGTGGGCACCAGCGATGCATCAGGGAAGCTCTCCAGGGAAGGTGGTGGCCATGCGATACAAGCTGACGTTCGCCATGGGACTCGCCCTCGGTTACGTGGTCGGCACACGAGCCGGACGCGAGCGCTACGAACAGTTGAAGAAGTCCGCCCAGGGGTTCGCCCGGAACCCAGCCGTGCGCAACGCCGCCGAGTCCGCCGCCCAGACCGGGCGTCAGGTCGCGGGCAAGGCCATGCACGTCGTGGGCGACAGGGTGGGCGACCGCCTGCCGTCCTCCGTGACCGACCGGGTCCACGCGATGCGCGAGCGGAGCATGGGCAACGGGAAGGTCGAGGAGGACGAGTGGGGCACCAGCAACACCTGAACCGCCCCGCGTGCGGCAGAATCATGTGTCATGGGGATAGTCGCCGGACTCGACAGCTCAGCGGAGTTCACACGCATCGTCGTCTGTGACACGGACACGGGTGCCGTACTGCGGCAGGGATACGCCCCTCACCCGGGTGAACCCAAGGCCGTCGACGTCGACCCGCAGACCTGGCTGCTCTCCCTCGGGGAGGCCGCGACCGGCGGTCTCCTGGAGGGCGTGCAGGCCATCGGTGTGTCCGCGCAGCAGCACGGACTCGTACCGCTCGACGCGCAGGGCGGCCTCGTGCGGCCCGCGCTCGTCCGCAACGACAAGCGGGCCCAGGTGGCCGCCGCCGATCTCGTCGAGTCGCTGGGCGGCCGCCAGGCCTGGGCCGAGGCCGTCGGCTCCGTGCCGGGCGCCGGGCAGCCCGTCGCCAAGCTGCGGTGGCTCGCCCGGACCGAGCCCGAGCACGCCCGGCGGATCGCGATGGTCCTCCAGCCGCACGACTGGCTGGTCTGGCAGCTCCTCGGCCGGCCCGCCCGCCGCACCACCGACCGCGGCGCCGCCTCCGGCACCGGCTACTGGTCGGCGCGCACCGGCGCGTACCGCCCCGACCTGGTCGAGCTGGCCCTCGGCCACCAGGCCGCGCTGCCCGAGGTCCTCGGGCCCGCCGGTGCCGCCGGCACCACGCCCGAGGGGCTGCTCATCTCCGCCGGCACCGGCGAGACGATGGCCGCCGCGCTCGGTCTCGGTCTCGGTCCCGGCGACGCGGTGGTCTCGCTCGGCGCCTCCGGCTCCGTGATGGCCGTCCACCACGAGGCGCTCGCCGACCCCCACGGCATGATCACCTCCTTCGCCGACGCCACTGGCATGCACCTGCCCGTCGTCCACACCTCGAACGCGGTACGGGCCCTGCGCGGCGCCGCCGAGATGCTGGGTGCCGAGTCCCTCGACGAGCTGTCCGCGCTCGCCCTGAAGTCCACTCCCGGCGCCTCCGGGCTCGTCCTGCTGCCCTATCTGGAGGGCGAGCGGACCCCGAGCCTGCCGCACTCCGCGGGCACGCTCAGCGGGCTGCGGCGCGAGTCGATGAAGCCGGAGCACCTGGCGCGGGCCGCGTTCGAGGGGATGCTCTGCGCGCTCACCGACGCCATGGACGTGCTGCGCGGCCGGGGCGTGGAGGTGCGGCGGGTGTTCCTGCTCGGCGCCGCCGCGGCGCTGCCGGCGGTGCAGGCCCTCGCGCCCGCGCTGTTCGGCGCGCAGGTCGTCGTCCCCCAGCCGGCCGACTACGCGGCGCTCGGCGCCGCCCGGCAGGCCGCCTGGGCCCTCGGGGTGGCGCGGGGCACGCTGTCGCCCTCCGCTCCCCCGGCCTGGCAGGGCGCCGCCGCGCAGATCCTGGAGCCGGGCGATGACCTGGCGGTCGGACAGTCGGTGCGGCAGCAGTACACGGCGACGCGGGAGCAGATCCACCCGGGCGCGTTCGCTTCGTAAGCCCCGCGCGAAGCCACGGTTGGGGAAGACCCGGTGCGCGAGACCCCGGTGCGCGACTCGGTTCGCGAAGACCCGGTGCGCCACTCTGTTCGCGCCCCGATCCGCGAAGACCCGGTTCGTAAAGTCTTTGCCAGGGCTCGCCGCGCCCCCTAAACGAGTCGTAACGTCTCGGGGGCGCGGGCGATAGTAGGAGCCGTGCTCATAAGACTTCTCCGAGCCCACCTCGGGCCCTATCGAAAACCCATCGCCCTGCTCGTGCTGCTTCAGTTCCTGCAGACCTGCGCGAGCCTCTACCTGCCCACTCTGAACGCGGACATCATCGACAACGGTGTCGTCGAGGGGGACACCGGCTACATCCTGCGGTTCGGCGCCCTGATGGTCGGCGTCTCCGTCGTCCAGGTCGTCTGCAACATCGGTGCCGTGTTCTACGGCGCCCGGACGGCCTCCGCCCTGGGCCGGGACGTGCGCGGCGCGGTCTTCGACCGGGTGCAGTCGTTCTCCGCGCGGGAGCTGGGGCAGTTCGGGGCGCCGTCGCTGATCACCCGTACGACCAATGACGTGCAGCAGATCCAGATGCTGGTCCTGATGGCGTTCACCCTGATGGTCTCCGCGCCCATCATGTGTGTCGGCGGCATCGTGATGGCCCTCGGCCAGGACGTGCCGCTCTCGGGTGTGCTGCTCGCCGTGGTGCCGGTCCTCGGGATCTCCGTCTCGCTGATCGTGCGGCGGATGCGGCCGCTCTTCCGGACGATGCAGGAGCGTCTCGACACGGTGAACCGGGTGCTGCGCGAGCAGATCACCGGCAACCGGGTGATCCGGGCGTTCGTGAAGGACACGTACGAGGAGGAGCGGTTCCGCGGGGCCAACGCCGAGCTGACCGACGTGTCGATGGCGACCGGCCGGCTGATGGCGCTGATGTTCCCGACGGTGATGACCGTCGTGAACATCTCCAGCGTGGCCGTCGTCTGGTTCGGTGCGCACCGCATCGACAGCGGCGGGATGCAGATCGGCGCGCTGACCGCGTTCCTCGCCTATCTGATGCAGATCGTGATGGCGGTCATGATGGCCACCTTCATGTTCATGATGGTGCCGCGGGCCGAGGTCTGCGCGGAGCGCATCGAGGAGGTCCTCGGGACCGAGTCGAGCGTGGTGCCGCCGGCCGATCCGGTGCGGACGCTGGACCGGCGCGGGCACCTGGAGGTCAGGGGCGCGGACTTCCGGTACCCGGGTGCGGAGGAGTCGGTCCTGAAGGACGTCGCTCTGGTGGCCCGGCCCGGTGAGACGACCGCGATCATCGGCTCGACGGGCAGCGGGAAGTCGACCCTGCTCGGGCTCGTGCCCCGGCTCTTCGACGCGACCGGCGGAGAGGTCCTCGTCGACGGGGTGGACGTGCGCAGGCTCGACCCCGGACTGATGGCCAGGACCGTGGGACTCGTCCCGCAGAAGCCCTACCTCTTCTCCGGGACCGTCGCCACCAACCTCCGCTACGGCAAACCCGACGCGACCGACGAGGAACTCTGGCACGCCCTTGAAGTCGCCCAGGCCGCCGACTTCGTACGGAGGCTGGAGAACGGTCTGAACGCCCCCGTCGCGCAGGGCGGCACCAACGTCTCCGGTGGGCAGCGGCAGCGTCTCGCCATCGCGCGGACGCTGGTCCAGCGGCCTGAGATCTATCTGTTCGACGACTCGTTCTCGGCGCTCGACTACGAGACGGACGCCCTGCTCCGGGCCGCGCTCGCCGAGGAGACGGCCGACTCGACCGTCGTGATCGTCGCCCAGCGGGTCTCCACCATCCGGGACGCCGACCGGATCGTCGTCCTCGACGAGGGCCGGGTCGTCGGCACCGGACGGCACCAGGAGCTGATGGCGGACAACGAGACGTACCGGGAGATCGTGCTCTCCCAGCTCACCGAGGCGGAGGCAGCCTGATGGCCGGTCCTGGCGGACGCATGATGGCCGGTGGCGGCCCCGACCAGCGGTCGATGGACTTCAAGGGCTCGGGAAAGCGGCTGCTGAAGCAGCTGATGCCGGAGCGCGGTGCGCTGTGGCTGATGCTGGTCGCGGGTGTGCTGTCGGTGGCGGCTTCCGTGGTCGGCCCGAAGATCCTCGGCAAGGCGACCGACCTCGTCTTCGCCGGTGTCATCGGGAACCAGATCGAGGGCGGCACGAAGGCGGAGGCCATCGCGGGGCTGCGCGCCGCGGGCGACTCCGGCATGGCGGACATGCTGACCGGCGTCGACTTCACCCCGGGGCAGGGGATCGACTTCTCCGCCGTCGGCGAGGTGCTGCTCGTGGTCCTCGGCGTCTATGTGGCGGCGGGCCTGCTCATGCTGGTCTCCACCCGTATGTCGATCAAGGTGATCAACCGGACGGTCTACCGCATGCGGGAGGACGTCCAGACGAAGCTGGCGCGGCTTCCCCTGTCGTACTTCGACAAGGCGAAGCGCGGCGAGGTGCTGTCCCGGGCGACCAACGACATCGACAACATCTCGCAGACGCTCCAGCAGTCGATGGGCCAGCTGATCAACTCGCTGCTCACGATCGTCGGCGTGCTCGCGATGATGTTCTGGATCTCGCCGCTGCTCGCACTCGTGGCCCTTGTGACGGTGCCGGTCTCGGTCTTCGTCGCGGCGAGGATCGGCAAGCGCTCACAGCCGCACTTCGTGCAGCAGTGGAAGTCCACGGGCGCGCTCAACGCGCACGTGGAGGAGATGTACAGCGGGCACGCCCTGGTGAAGGTCTTCGGCCGGCAGGAGGAGTCCGCGGCGGACTTCCGCGAGCAGAACGAGGCCCTCTACGAGGCCGGCTTCAAGGCGCAGTTCAACAGCGGTGTGATGCAGCCGGTGATGTTCTTCGTCTCGAACATCAACTACGTCCTGGTGGCCGTCGTCGGCGGTCTCCGGGTGGCGAGCGGCACGCTGTCCATCGGTGACGTGCAGGCCTTCATCCAGTACTCGCGCCAGTTCTCCATGCCGCTGACGCAGGTCGCGTCGATGGCGAACCTCCTGCAGTCCGGTGTCGCATCGGCCGAGCGAATCTTCGAGCTGCTCGACGCCGAGGAGCAGGAGCCGGACGCCCCGAAGAGCGAGAGCGAGACGCCTGCGGACCTCAAGGGCAAGGTCGCCCTCGAGGGCGTCTCCTTCCGGTACGAGGCCGACAAGCCGCTCATCGAGAACCTGTCGCTCACGGTGGAGCCGGGGCAGACGGTCGCGATCGTCGGCCCGACGGGCGCCGGCAAGACAACCCTGGTGAACCTGCTCATGCGGTTCTACGAGGTGACGGGCGGCCGGATCACCCTGGACGGGGCGGACATCGCGAAGATGTCCCGGGAGGAGCTGCGGTCCGGGATCGGCATGGTCCTCCAGGACACCTGGCTGTTCGGCGGCACCATCGCCGACAACATCGCGTACGGCGCCACGCGCGCGGTGACCCGGGCGGAGATCGAGGAGGCGGCGCGGGCCGCGCACGCCGACCGGTTCGTCCGCACCCTGCCCGAGGGGTACGACACGGTCATCGACGACGACGGGGTGGGGGTCAGCGCGGGCGAGAAGCAGCTGATCACCATCGCGCGGGCGTTCCTGTCCGATCCGGTGATCCTCGTCCTCGACGAGGCCACCAGTTCGGTCGACACCCGTACCGAGGTCCTCATCCAGAAGGCGATGGCGCGCCTGGCCCACGGGCGCACCTCGTTCGTGATCGCGCACCGGCTCTCCACGATCCGGGACGCGGACGTGATCCTGGTGATGGAGAACGGTTCGATCGTGGAACAGGGCACGCACGAGGAGCTGTTGGCGTCCGGCGGGGCCTACGCCCGGCTGTACGCGGCGCAGTTCGCGCAGGCGGTCGCCGAGGTCGACTGAACGGGCATGTGACCTGTGACCCGTGCCGCATGATGTGCGGCACGGGTCACATGGCCCGGGGTCGAGGTGGCGGAGGAGGAGCCGGTCACCCGAGGGCCGTCCCCTGCGTATGCGTCTCCAGGCCGGCAACGAGTGGACCCTGCGGGTGAGGCCCGTCGCCGCCGCCCGCCGGCTGGAGGGCATGATCCAGGGGTACTGCTGCGAGGCTCTGCTGTACACGGGCGGACCGGCCGGCCTCCAGGTGGACTTCGAGGGCGACCCGGAGATGAACGGCAGCGGCTACATCGGCATCAACGGCTACGAGGTCGCCGGGCAGACGGACATGACCGGGCCGCGCACCCTGGTCCTGAACTCGCCCGAGGGCAAGGGTCGGCACACCGTCCCGATCCCGGCGGGCCCCCTGCTGCTGCTCCTGCAGGCGGACGGCCCCTGGACGCTCACCGTCCGCGAGGTGGGGTTCAAGACACTCCCTAGTCCAGATAGCCCCGCAGCTGGTCCGCGTAGGCGTGGTCGCGGAGTTTGCCGAGGGTCTTGGACTCGATCTGGCGGATGCGTTCGCGGGTCACGCCGAAGAGGCGTCCTATCTCCTCCAGCGTGCGGGGCCTGCCGTCGTCGAGGCCGTAGCGCAGCTGGACGACCTTCCGTTCGCGTTCGCCGAGGGTGGAGAGGACGTCCTCCAGGTGGCGGCGGAGCAGCAGGAAGGCGGCGGACTCGACGGGTGAGGCGGCGTCGCCGTCCTCGATGAGGTCGCCGAGGGCGACGTCGTCCTCCTCTCCGACGGGGGCGTGCAGCGAGACCGGTTCCTGGGCGAGGCGGAGGACCTCGCCGACCCGCTCGGGGGCCACGTCCAGCTGGGCGGCGACCTCTTCGGCGGTGGGTTCGTAGCCGCGCTCCTGGAGCATGCGGCGCTGGACGCGGATGACCCGGTTGATGAGTTCGACGACGTGCACGGGGACGCGGATGGTCCGGGCCTGGTCGGCGAGGGCCCGGGACATCGCCTGGCGGATCCACCAGGTGGCGTACGTGGAGAACTTGTAGCCGCGCGCGTAGTCGAACTTCTCGACGGCCCGGATGAGGCCGAGGTTCCCCTCCTGGACGAGGTCGAGCATGGTCAGGCCGCGGCCCACGTACCGTTTGGCGACGGAGACGACGAGGCGGAGGTTGGCCTCGATCAGCCTGCGTTTGGCGATGCGGCCGAGGACGACGAGCCGGTCCAGGTCGTGCGCGAGCCGGGAGTCCAGGTCGGGCGTGGTGGCGAGTTTCTCCTCGGCGAAGAGGCCGGCCTCGACGCGGCGGGCCAGTTCGACCTCCTCCTCGGCGGTGAGCAGCGGGATGCGGCCGATCTCGCGGAGGTACTGGCGGAACAGGTCGGAGGAGGGGCCGTTGCCGCCGGGGTCGGGGCGGCGGCGCGGAACGTCCGGCGGCCCGTCCGGTTCGTCGGGGGACGGCTCCTGCGACACGGTCCGGGTCTCGGTCTGCACGACGGGCGACCTCCAGGCGGGGCGGAACGGCACCGTCAACCAGTGTGGGGTACGACACATCGCCGCCACGAGGGGCGTGCGGTGACTTTTTGAGACCGGGGGGTGACGGACCGTACGTCAGAGGGCGGCGGCGCCGTTGTTCCTCAGGGACTGCCCGTACTGGGTGAGGACCCACAGTTCGTTCTGGACGGCCGCGAGCTGCTCCGGATCGCCGTTCGCGCCGAGCCGGGCCAGGGTGCCCTGGACCTCGCGGATGCGGCGGTCGACGGCGCGGAGGCGGACGGTGACGAGCTGGTCGCCGGCGTAGGCCTCGTCGACGGTCTTGGCGAAGATCGTCTCGACGGCGAGTTCGGTGACGAGGGCGCGGACGGTGTCGTTGGGTGCGGCCTCGCGGACGGCGGCGAGGTAGTCGGAGGGGGCGCCGGTGGCGCCGCCCGCGTCCTGGACGCACTGGCGGACGGCCGCGTACGGAGGGGCGGTGAACTCGTCGGCGCCGTAGGCGTCGAAGGCCGGGGAGACGAGTTCGGGCCGCTGGAGGGCGAGCTTGAGGAGTTCGCGCTCGGTGCGGTGGGCGGGGCTGCGGAGGTTGAGCGCGGGGCCCGAGGGCCCGGCGGGTCCGGCGGGCGCCGGCTGGGTGTCGTAGCCGCGCTGGGGGGTCTGCTGCGCGGGGCCCTTGCCGCCGCGGTCACGGGCCCAGCGGGCGAGCTGGGCGACCCGCTTGACGACGAACTGGGTGTCGAGGATGCCGAGCATGCCGGCGAGCTGGACGGCGACCTCGTGCTGCGCGCCGATGTTCTTGATCCGGGCGACGACGGGGGCGGCCTCGTCGAGGGCGGCGGCCCGGCCGGCCGGGGTCTCCAGGTCGTACCGCTTGACGATCTGGCGGAGGGCGAACTCGAAGAGCGGGGTGCGGGGCTGGACGAGGTCGGCGACGGCCTCGTCACCCTTGGCGAGCCGCAGGTCGCAGGGGTCCATGCCGTCGGGGGCGATGGCGATGTACGTCTCGGCGGCGAACTTCTGGTCGTCCTCGAAGGCGCGCAGGGCGGCCTTCTGGCCGGCGGCGTCGCCGTCGAAGGTGAAGATGACCCGGGCCGAGCCGTTGTCCATGAGGAGCCGGCGGAGGATCTTGATGTGGTCGCCGCCGAAGGCGGTGCCGCAGGTGGCGATGGCGGTGGTGACGCCGGCGAGGTGGCAGGCCATGACGTCGGTGTAGCCCTCGACGACGACGGCCCGGCTGACCTTGGCGATGTCCTTCTTGGCCAGGTCGATGCCGTAGAGCACCTGGGACTTCTTGTAGATCGGGGTCTCGGGGGTGTTGAGGTACTTGGGCCCGTTGTCGTCGTCGCGGAGCTTGCGCGCGCCGAAGCCGACGATCTCGCCGCCGACGTCCTTGATCGGCCACATGAGGCGGCCGCGGAAGCGGTCGATGGGGCCGCGGCGGCCGTCCTGGGAGAGGCCGGAGAGGATCAGTTCCTTGTCGGAGAAGCCCTTGCCGCGCAGGAAGCGGGTGAGGTGGTCCCAGCCGGCCGGGGAGTAGCCGACGCCGAAGTGGCCGGCGGCGGCCTGGTCGAAGCCGCGCTCGGCGAGGAACTTCCGGCCGATCTCGGCCTCGGGCGAGTCGAGTTGGTCGATGTAGAACTGGGCGGCGACCTTGTGCGCCTCGACCAGGCGGATGCGTTCGCCGCGCTGGTGGCCGGGGTTGTAGCCGCCTTCCTCGTACCGCAGGGTGATGCCCGCCTTGGCGGCGAGGCGCTCGACCGTCTCCGAGAAGGAGAGGTGGTCGATCTTCATCACGAAGGCGATGGTGTCGCCGCCTTCCTGGCAGCCGAAGCAGTGGAAGAGTCCCTTGCTGGGGCTGACCTGGAAGGAGGGCGACTTCTCGTCGTGGAAGGGGCAGAGGCCCTTGAGGTTGCCGCCGCCCGCGTTGCGGAGCTGGAGGTACTCGGACACGACGGCGTCGATCGGGACCGCGTCCCGGACCGCCTTCACGTCGTCATCGTTGATCCTGCCTGCCACGTGTGAAGTCTACGTGGGGGCGGAGGTGATCAGATCAGGCTCTCCAGGGGTACGGAGGGGTCGGCGAGGGCGTCCGTGTCCACGGCTTTGCGGGCGCGGATCAGCTTCTGGATCGGGTCTGTGACGTCCCACACATTCACGTTCATGCCGGCGAGGATCCGGCCCTCCTTGAGCCAGAAGGCGATGAACTCGCGCTTGCCGGTGTCCCCGCGGACCACGACCTGGTCGTACGAGCCGGGGGGCGCCCAGCCGGAGTACTCCATGCCCAGGTCGTACTGGTCGGTGAAGAAGTAGGGGACGCGGTCGTACGAGACGTGCTGCCCGAGCATGCCGCGGGCGGCGGCCGGGCCGCCGTGGAGGGCGTTGGCCCAGTGCTCGACGCGGAGCCGGGTGTGGAGGAGCGGGTGGTGGGCGGCGGCCACGTCCCCTGCGGCGTAGATCTCCGGGTCGGAGGTGCGAAGGGACTCGTCGACGGCGATGCCGCCGCCGTCGGCGCGGTCGACGAGGGCGAGCCCGGAGTTCTCGGCGAGGGCGGTGCGGGGGGCGGCGCCGATCGCGGCGAGCACGGCGTGCGCCGGGTGCTCCTCGCCGTCGTCGGTGCGGACGGCGAGGACCATGCCGTCCTGGCCGACGATCTCGGTGAGCCGGGCGCCGAAGTGGAAGCGGACGCCGTGGTCGGTGTGGAGGTCGGCGAAGAGCTGGCCGAGCTCGGGGCCGAGGACCCGGTGGAGCGGGGTGGGGTCGGATTCGACGACGGTGACCTCGGCTCCGTAGCCGCGGGCGGCGGCGGCGACTTCGAGGCCGATCCAGCCGGCGCCCGCGATGACCAGGTGACCGTTGTCCCGGCCGAGGCCGGCGAGGACCTGGCGGAGCCGGTCGGCGTGGGCGAGCCGGCGCAGGTGGTGGACACCGGCGAGCTCGGTGCCGGGGACGTCGAGGCGGCGCGGCTCGGAGCCGGTGGCGAGGAGCAGCTTGTCGTAGCGGATGACGGTGCCGTCGCCGAGGCGGACGGTGCGGGCCTCGCGGTCGACGGCGATGACGGGCTGCCCGAGGTGCAGCTCGATGTCGTTCGCCGCGTACCAGGCGGCCTCGTGGACGAAGGCGCTGTCACGTTCCTTGGCGCCCGTGAGGTAGCCCTTGGAGAGGGGTGGGCGCTCGTAGGGGTGGTCGCGCTCGTCGCCGATGAGGATCACCCGGCCGTTGAACCCCTCGGAGCGGAGGGTCTCCGCCGCCTTGGCGCCGGCCAGGCCCCCTCCGACGATGACAAAGGTCTGATCCGCGTCGACCACGTCGTTTCCTCCTCGTTGCGACCGATTCCAACCTACGCCCCCGGGCGTTCGTCCGGCCGTACCGCCCCGGGGCGTGCATGCGAGCGTCCCGCACGGAGGGTGGCGGGGGAAGAGGGCCGTTACGAGGAACGGGGGTGGCGGAGGCGGGCGTGGAGCGCGCGGGCGGAGGCGTCGGTGAGGGAGGCGATCTGGTCGACGATGACGCGCTTGCGGGCCCGGTCGTCGCGCGCGGCGTCGAACAGGGACCGGAACTGCGGTTCGAGTCCGTCGGGGGCGCGGGCGACGAGGGCCTCGGCGAGTTCGGCGACGACGACACGCTGGTCGGCGCGGAGGGCCTCCTGCTGGGGGCGCTGCATCACGTACCGGTCGGCGACGGCCTTGAGGACCGCGCACTCGTTGCGGGCCTCGCGGGGGACGACGAGCTCGGCGCCGTAGCGCGTGAGACGGCCCGAACCGTACGCCTGCCGGGTCGCCCCCTCGGCGGCGAGGCAGAAGCGGCCGATGAGCTGGCTCGTGGCGTCCTTGAGGCGGGCCTGGGCGACGGCCGAGCCGTCGTAGCCGTGCGGCCACCACTCCTGGTCGACGAGCCGGTCGAGGGCCTCGGCGAGCTCCCGCGGGTCGGTGTCCTCGGGTACGTAGCGGCCGACGGCGACGGAGAAGATGTCGGCGCGCTCGGGCTCGGCGAGCAGGAGGTTGGGGTCGATGTGCCCGGCGTGCAGGCCGTCCTCGAAGTCGTGCACGGAGTAGGCCACGTCGTCGGACCAGTCCATGACCTGGGCCTCGAAGCACTTGCGGTCGGCGGGGGCGCCCTGCCGGATCCACGCGAAGACGGGTACGTCGTCCTCGTACACGCCGAACTTGGGCGAGCCGGGGTCCTCGGGGTGGCCGCCGCGCGGCCACGGGTACTTGGTGGCGGCGTCGAGGGTGGCCCGGGTGAGGTTGAGTCCGACGCTGACGAGCTCCCCGTCGGCGTCCTTCACGAAGCGCTTGGGCTCGATGCGGGTGAGGAGGCGGAGCGACTGGGCGTTCCCCTCGAAGCCGCCGCAGTCCTTGGCCACGTCGTTGAGCGCCTGCTCGCCGTTGTGCCCGAAGGGCGGGTGGCCCATGTCGTGGGAGAGGCAGGCGGCCTCGACGAGGTCGGGGTCGCAGCCGAGGGCGGCGCCGAGCTCACGGCCGACCTGGGCGCACTCCAGGGAGTGGGTGAGCCGGGTGCGGGGGCTGGCGTCCCAGGCGTGGCCGCGGGTGCCGGGGGTGACGACCTGGGTCTTGCCGGCGAGCCTGCGGAGCGCGGCGGAGTGCAGCACGCGGGCGCGGTCGCGCTGGAAGGCGGTGCGTCCGGGGCGCTTGTCGGGCTCGGCGGCCCAGCGGTCGGTCGCGGCGGAGTCGTAGCCGGGGGTGTCGGTGAGGTCGCTGATGCCGTCGGTGCCTTCGATGCCTTCCATCTCTCGAAGGTAACCGGAGGGACCGACAGAAGGGCTCAGACGGCGGCGAGTTCCCGCCTGGGGGTGGCCGTGGTGGTGAGGGCCCGGTCGTAGCGGTGGAGGACGAGACGGGCGAGGGCGGGGCGGGCGCCGAGCGGGGCGGCGGCTATCCAGGGGGCGTCGGCGGTGGCGCGGGTGGCGAAGAGACCGGGGGCGGTGAAGCAGGAGGCGACGGCGACCCGGTGGCGTCCCCGGGCGGCGAGGGCGCGGACGGCCTCGGCGACGGTGGGCGCGGCGGCGGAGGCGTAGGCGGGGACGACGGGGGCGCCCCCGAGGCGCTCGCCGAGGAGCGCGGCGATACGGCGGATCTCGGCGCCGGAGCGGGGGTCGCGGGATCCGGCGGAGGCGAGGACGACGCCGGTACCGGGGGCGGCCCCGTCCTCGGGGGCCCAGCCCGCCTGCGCGAGCCGGTCGGCGAGGGCCTCGACGAGGAGCGGGTGCGCGCCGAGCGGTTCGGCGACCCGGGCCCGGAGGGCGGGCACGGCGGCGACGGCGGCGGGCAGGTCGTGGGTGACGTGGTACCCGGGGGCGAAGAGCAGGGGTACGAGCACGGCGTCCCGGTTCTCGGCGGCGAGCTCGGCGAGGACGGTGTCGAGGAGCGGGGCGTTCAGCTCGATGTGCGCGAGCCGTACGTCGAGCCCGGGGCGCAGCTCGCGGACCCGGTCGAGGAGACGGCTCAGGGTCGCCCGTGCGCGGGGGTCGCGGCTGCCGTGGCCGACGGCGACGAGGGTGGGGGCGGGGGGCGGTGCGACGAGGGTGGTGACGTTCATGGGCGGGCGGGCCTCCTCGTCGTGCTTCCGTGGCCGACGGCCGTACGGACGCACGTGGCCGAGCTGGGTCCCGAGCTGCTCGGTGATCCTGCCGAGCAGCTCGGCGGCGCTGTCGAACGTGCTGTCCGGCTCCGTCATGGACCGATCCTGCCGGGGGCGCGTTGCCTGGCCGTTTCGGGCGGGTGACGGGTCTTTGCCGTGACCTCACAGCGCCCGGGCCCGCCCCGCCGGGACGGCGCCTCCCGCCGGGCCCGGGCTTCCGCGCCCGAACCCGGTGCGCGCCGCACAGTTCATGCCGCCCGGCCCCGCACCCCGGGTGCACCGCACAAGTGGGTGCGGGTCCAGGCACAAGGGGCGCAGGCGCCCGCATGGGGCGCCGTCCCGTGTGCCCACCCGTCCCGCCCCAGCGGGACGAATGCCCACACGGGGAGGGTGGGCGGGCCCGGGGCGGATGCCCACACGGAGGTGGGGCGGGCGCGGGTGGGTGCCCGCACGGCGGGCGCGGGGCACGTGCCCTCGCGGGGGGCCGCGTGGGGGTGGGTCAGGTGCTCAGCCAGATCCGCAGTGGGGCGAGGTCCTCGAAGCCGGCGGCGAGGGCGGGGGGCAGGTCGCCGCCGGACTCGTAGCCGACGACCGGGCGGTCCTCGGGGGCGGCGGCGAGGGCGCCCGCCCAGGTGTAGGACGGGTCGGTGTCCCCCGTGGCGAAGAGGTTGGAGAGGCCGGTGACACGGGCGCTCGCGGTGAGGACCGCGCCTCCGAGGATCCGGCCGTCGTCGGCGTACCCGGCGACGATCGTCGTCGCCGGGTCGGCGAGGAGCTCGGGGCGGAACAGCGCCGCGTCCTCGGCGTCGTCACCGCTCCAGGCGAGGGCCCAGGCGGCGAGTTCCTCCGGGGTGCGGACGGGGCGCCAGCCGGGCGCGGCCGGGGGGCGCGGAAGTCCCGCCGCCCGGTGGATCCAGCGGGCCTCGAAGAGGAGGCGGAAGCCCTCGGCGGCCAGGTCGAGGCGGGCGAAGCTGTCCTTCACCGAGGCGCCGGGGGCGGTGCGGTCGATGCCGGCGAGGACGTCCTTCGCGTCCGCGTCCTCCCTGAGCGTCACCGCGTCCGGGTAGTAGAGCGGGGTCCGGTCGGCGCTGGTCCAGGCGCGGGGGGCGAAAGTGCCGGTGAGTCCGTGGGCGGCGCACATGGCCTGGCACCACTCGGCGTTGTTGCGGACCGCGTCCGCGAGGACTGCATCGGTGATCATGCGCGGATCGTACGGGGGCCACGCCCCTCTCCTCCCCTCTTTTTTCCTTCCGAATCACGGAATATCTTTTCCGTTATGAGAATGTCCCCGCCCGCGCTCCCCCGGCGCGCCGCCGCCGAGTTCATCGGCACCTGCGCCCTCGTCGCCGTGATCGTCGGCTCCGGCATCCGTGCCGACTCCCTGAGCCAGGACATCGGCGTCCGGCTGATCGCCAACGCCGCCGCCTCCGCCCTCGGTCTCGGGCTGCTCATCGCCCTCATCGGGCCGCTCTCCGGGGCCCACTTCAACCCCGTCGTGACCCTGTCGGAGTGGTGGTCCCGGCGGCCGCGCCACGAGCGCGGAGGCCGTGAGGCCCTCGCCTACATCGGCGCCCAGCTCGCCGGAGCCGTCGCGGGGGCCCTGCTCGCCGAGGCGATGTTCGGGCGGACGCCCGGCGCCTGGGCCACCGAGTCGCGCTCGGCACTGCACCTGCTGCTCGGCGAGGCCGTCGCGACCGCCGGGCTCGTCCTCGTCGTGCAGGGGCTGCGCCACATCGGCCGGCCCGGACTCGCCCCCGTCGCGGTCGCCGGGTACATCGGCGCGGCGATCTGGTTCACCTCCTCCGGCTCCTTCGCCAACCCGGCCGCCACCGTCGGCCGGGCGTTCTCCGACTCCTTCACCGGGATCGCCCCCTCCTCGGTGCCCGCGTTCGCCGCCGCCCAGCTGCTCGGCATGCTGCTCGGGATGGTCCTGGCCGGTGTGTTGTACGGAACAGACCGGGGCGCCGGCGAACCGAACCCCGCCGATGCGCGTCGGACGGGGTGACAGACCGACACCCGCCCACGCCCACGGAGGTTCCCGCATGCCGGCACGGCTCACCCGGCTGATTCCCCGCACCACCCGGGCCCGCCGCCGTACCGTCCAGGCCGTGGTGGCGGGCGCCGTCCTCGCCCTCCTCCCCTCCACCTGGATGCACACCGCCGCCGCCGGGAAGCTCCGTACCACCGCCGACGTGCCCGCCCGGGACGTCGCCGTCGTCTTCGGCGCCGGCCTGTGGAACGGGCGCCCCACCCCGTACCTCGCGCACCGGCTCGACACGGCCGCCGAGCTGTACCGGACGGGCAAGGTCCGGGTCCTCCTCGTCACCGGGGACAACAGCAGGACCGCGTACGACGAACCCAGCGCCATGCGCGCCTACCTGACCGCGCGCGGGGTGCCGGACGGGCGCATCGTCAGCGACTACGCGGGCTTCGACACCTGGGACTCCTGCGTCCGGGCCCGGAAGGTCTTCGGGGTCGACCGGGCCGTGCTCGTCACCCAGGACTTCCACATCAAGCGGGCCGTCGCGCTGTGCGGCCGCGCGGGCGTCGACGCGTACGGCGTCGGGGTCCCCGAACCCCACGACGGCACCTGGTACTACGGCACCACCCGAGAGCTGTTCGCCGCGGGCAAGGCCTCCCTCGACGCCGCCCTGCGGCCGGATCCGCAGTTCCTCGGGCCGACGGAGAAGGGCGTCACCGAGGCGCTCGCCTCCCCCCACGACCGGCCGTGACCCGGCGCACGCCTCACCTCCCCCGCCGCCGTGAGCTGAGCGGAGAGCACCGCGCCCGTAATACGCGGCGCCGCCCCGCGTAACACGTCTGACGCACGCTTGCGGCATGTCCGAGGTCACCGCCGTACCCACCCACTGCCCCTACTGCGCCCTGCAGTGCGGCATGTCGCTCCGCCCCACCGGCGACCCGGAGCTGCCCGCCGAGGTGGTCGACCGGACCGACTTCCCCGTCAACCGGGGCGCCCTGTGCGGCAAGGGCCGCACCGCCCCCTCCGTACTCTCCTCCCGGGTCAGGCTCACCGAGCCCCTGGTCCGATGCCCTGACACGGGGGCCCTGGCGCCCGCGACCTGGGAGGAGGCACTCGCCGCCGTCGCCGACGGGCTGCGCCGGACCCGCGCCGACCACGGTCCCGATGCCGTGGGGGTCTTCGGCGGCGGCGGCCTCACCAACGAGAAGGCGTACACGCTCGGGAAGTTCGCCCGGCTCGTCCTCGGCACCTCGCAGATCGACTACAACGGCCGCTTCTGCATGTCGTCGGCCGCGGCCGCGCACGGCAGGGCCTTCGGCCTCGACCGGGGGCTCCCCTTCCCCCTGGAGGACATCCCGAAGACCGGGTGCGTCATCCTCGTCGGCTCCAACCTCGCCGAGACCATGCCGCCCGCCCTGCGCTACCTCACCGAGCTGAGGGAGAACGGCGGCAAGCTGGTCGTCATCGACCCGCGCCGCACCCGCACCGCCGAACAGGCCGATCTGCACCTCGCTCCGCGCCCCGGCACCGACCTCGCGCTCGCCCTCGGCATGCTGCACCTCGTCGTCGCCGAGGGCCGGGTCGACGAGGAGTTCGTCGCCGGGCGCACCACCGGCTGGGAGGCCGCGCGCGCCGGGGCCATGTCCCACTGGCCCGAGCAGGTCGAGCGGATCACCGGCGTGTCCGTGCCGCAGCTCCGTGAGGCCGTCGCGATGTTCTCCGACGCGCCCACCGGCATGGTGCTGACCGCGCGCGGCCCCGAGCAGCAGTCCAAGGGGACGGACACCGTCGGCGCCTGGATCAACCTCTGCCTCGCCACCGGCAAGGCGGGCCGACCGCTCAGCGGCTACGGCTGCCTCACCGGCCAGGGCAACGGCCAGGGCGGCCGCGAGCACGGCCAGAAGGCCGACCAGCTGCCCGGCTACCGCAAGCTCGACGACCCGGCCGCACGCGCGCACGTGGCCGGGGTGTGGGGGGTCCCGCCCGAGTCGCTGCCCGGCCCCGGGCGGAGCGCGTACGAACTCCTCGACGCGCTCGGCGGCGACGTGAAGGCCCTGCTCCTCATGGGCTCCAACCCGGTGGTCTCCGCGCCGCGCGCCGCGCACGTCGAGGAGCGGCTGCGCCTCCTCGACTTCCTCGCCGTCGCGGACGTCGTCCTCTCCGAGACCGCCGCGCTCGCCGATGTCGTGCTGCCCGTCACCCAGTGGGCGGAGGAGACCGGCACCATGACCAACCTGGAAGGCCGGGTACTGCTCCGCCGCCGCGCCCTCACCCCGCCCGCCGGGGTCCGCAGCGACCTGGAGGTGCTGCACGCGCTGGCCGGGCTCCTCGGCTGGGAGAAGGGTTTCTCCGCAGACCCGGAGGAGGTCTTCGAGGAGCTGCGGCGCGCCTCGGCCGGCGGCCCCGCCGACTACGCGGGCATCAGCTACCGGCGGATCGAGGAGGAGCAGGGAGTGTTCTGGCCCTGCCCCACGCCCGAGCACGAGGGGACGCCCCGGCTGTTCCTCGACCGGTTCTCGACGCCCGACGGGCGGGCCCGGTTCGTGCCGGTGGTGCACCGGGCGGCGGCCGAGGAGACGGACGCCGAGTACCCGGTCGTCCTCACCACCGGCCGGGTCGTGTCCCAGTACCAGTCGGGCGCGCAGACCCGGCGGGTCGACGAGCTGAACGCGGCGGCGCCCGGCCCCTTCGTGGAGCTCCACCCCCGGGTCGCCGAGCGGCTCGGGGTGGCCGAGGGCGAGCGGGTCGCGGTGGTGTCGCGGCGCGGCCGGGCCGTCGCCCCGGCCCGGATCACCACGGCGATCCGGCCGGACACGGTCTTCATGCCGTTCCACTGGTACGGCGAGGGCCGGGCGAACACCCTGGTGAACCCGGCGCTCGACCCGGTCTCCCGGATGCCCGAGTTCAAGGTGTGCGCGGTACGCCTCGAACGGCTCGCTCCGGAGGAGACTACGGCCGGCTGAACCAGTCGCCGCCCTCGATGACCGGGCCGAGGGGCGCGTCCGGCGCCGCGAGGAACACCCAGGCGGACACCCGCGCCCCGTCCCGTAGCCGTACGACGTCCATCGCCACCCGCTCGTACCCGACTGGCAGCTCAAGGCGGTCGAGCAGCCCGAACAGTTCGCCGTAGGCGCCGGGCGCGGGCGTGAGCAGGGTGCCGGCCACCTGGCCCCCCTCCGCCGGGACGACGTACGGATAGCCGGGGCCGTCGTGCAGGACCGCCCCGTACAGCACGCCGTCCGCCTCGTCGCCGATCCGGCCGCGGAGGAACCGGTCGTGGTTGTACCCGCCGGGGCGGAGCGTCCCGTACACGAAGAACGGCCGCTCGTCGTGCGTCGGCACGAGGCCCTCGATCGCCGGGGCGGGCGCGGTCTCCCGCTCGACCCAGCGGGCGTAGTCCTCGCTGACCCGGGTCACCCGGGTGGCGACGACCTCGGGCGTCTCGTAGTCGTGGGCGGCGAGGAGGTGCGCCTCCAGGGCCGGATAGCGGGCCTCGGTGGTCTTGAGGACCACCTGCCACTCCTCCGCGGACTCGATCGCGCCCCGCCAGTGGTAGACGGAGGTGACGGGCCCCGAGATCTGCGCACAGGCGGCGAGCCGGCTCTCGACGGCGCCGCGCGCCAGGGCCTCGGCCTTGGCGCGCGCGTCGGTGGTGGTGAGGACGGTGACGATCACGCCTCCACCGTACGGGCGAACTGGGCGGCGTGCAGCCGGGCGTACGCCCCTCCGGCGGCGAGCAGTTCCTCGTGGGTGCCCTGTTCGGCGATCGAGCCGCTCTCCATCACCAGGATCGTGTCGGCGTCCCGGATCGTGGAGAGCCGGTGGGCGACGACGAAGCTGGTCCGCCCGGCGCGCAGGGAGGCCATGGCCTGCTGCACGAGGAGTTCGGTGCGGGTGTCGACGGAGCTGGTGGCCTCGTCGAGGACGAGGATCACCGGGTCGGAGAGGAAGGCGCGGGCCAGCGTGATCAGCTGCTTCTCGCCGGCGCTGAGGCCTCCGCCGTCCTCGTCGAGGACGGTGTCGTACCCGGCGGGCAGGGTGCGGACGAACCGGTCGGCGTGCGCGGCCCGGGCCGCCGCCACGATCTGCTCCCTGGAGACCTCGCCGGGCACCCCGTAGGCGATGTTGTCGGCGATGGTGCCGCCGAAGAGCCAGGTGTCCTGGAGGACCATGCCCGTGTGGGAGCGCAGTTCCTCCCGGGTCATCGTCGCCGTGTCGACGCCGTCGAGGGTGATCCGGCCGCCGGTGACCTCGTGGAAGCGCAGGAGCAGGTTGACCAGGGTGGTCTTGCCGGCCCCCGTGGGGCCGACGATGGCGACGGTACGGCCGGGTTCGACGGTGAGGGACAGGTCCTCGATGAGGGGCTTGCCGTCCTCGTAGCGGAAGGCGACCTTCTCGAAGGAGACCTTGCCGCGGAGCTCGGCGGGCCGCTGCGGCTCGGCCGGGTCCGGGGACTCCTCCTCGGCGTCGAGGAGGTCGAAGACCCGCTCGGCGGAGGCCACTCCGGACTGGAGGAGGTTGGCCATCGCGGCGACCTGGGTGATCGGGCCGTTGAACTCGTACGAGTACTGGATGAAGGCCTGCACGTCGCCTACGGACAGCGTGCCGCTCGCCACCCGCAGTCCGCCGACGACGGCGATGGCGACGTAGTTCAGATTGCCGACGACGGTCAGCGCGGGCTGGATGAACCCGGACACGAACTGGGCGCGGAAGCTCGACCGGTACAGCTGCTCGCCCAGCTCGTCGAAGCGGCGGACGGCCTCGTCGCGGCGGCCGAAGGCGACGACCTCGGTGTGACCGGTGATCATCTCCTCGACATGGCTGCCGAGCCTGCCGGTGACCGCCCACTGCTTCACGAACTGGGGCTGGGCGCGCCGCCCGACGAAGGCGGCGACGGTGACCGAGACGGGCACGGTGACGAGGGCGACGAGGGCGAGCAGCGGCGAGATCCAGAACATCATCGCGAGGACGCCCAGCAGGGTCAGCACGGCCCTGATCATCTGGCTGAGGGCCTGCTGGAGGGTCTGGACGATGTTGTCGATGTCGTTGGTGGTGCGGGAGAGGACCTCGCCGCGTGACTGCCGGTCGAGATAGGTGAGGGGCAGCTTCGCCAGCTTGTGCTGGGCCCGCTCGCGGAGCCGGTGTCCGGCCCGCTGGACGACGGTGGTGGCGATGCGGAGCTGGATCCAGGTGAAGAGGGCCGAGCCGGCGACGACCGCGGCGGAGAGGGCGAGGATCCGGCCGACGGCCGCGAAGTCGACTCCGGCGGGGCCGGTGGCGCCGGTGACGACGAGGTCGGTGGCGCGGCCGAGGAGGAGCGGGCCGAGGACGGAGAGGGAGACGGCGGTGACACCGGCGGCGAGGACGGCGAGGAGGAGGGGCTTGTCGGGGGCGAGGGTGCGCAGGAGGCGGAGTCCGGAGGTGCGGAAGGAGAGGGAGCGTTCGAGGACGGCGGCGGCGGGGAGGCCGGGACCGCGCTCCTTGGGGGCTCCTTCGGTGCGGGCGGGGGCGGTGGGCGGTCCCTCCGTGGTGCCGGTGCTTCCGGTGCCGCCGGGGCGGCTCGCCGTGGCGGTACTCATGCCGCTTCCTCCTCGGTGAGCTGGGAGAGGACGATCTCCCGGTAGGTGGCGTTGTCCCGCATCAGCGAGGTGTGGGTGCCGGTGCCGACGTTCCGGCCCCGGTCGAGGACGACGATCCGGTCGGCGTGCCGGATGGTGGAGACCCGCTGGGCGACGATCACGACGGTCGAGTCGGCCGTCTCCTCCCGGAGGGCCTCGCGGAGCCGGGCTTCCGTGCGGGGGTCGAGCGCGGAGAAGGAGTCGTCGAAGAGGTAGAGACGGGGGCGGGCGACGAGGACCCGGGCGATGGCGAGACGCTGCCGCTGGCCGCCGGAGACGTTGGTGCCGCCCTGCTCGATGGGGGCGTCGAGCCCCTTCTCCAGGTCGCGTACGAAGTCGGCGGCCTGGGCGACTTCAAGGGCGTGCCAGAGTTCCTCGTCGGTCGCGTCGGGTTTGCCGTAGCGGAGGTTGGTGGCGACGGTCCCGGAGAAGAGGTAGGGCTTCTGCGGGACGAGTCCCACGGTCCTGGCCATCAGTCCGGGGTCGAGCCTGCGCACGTCCACCCCGTCGACGAGGACCTCTCCGCCGGTCGCGTCGAAGAGCCGGGGCACGAGCCCGAGCAGGGTCGACTTCCCGCTGCCCGTCGAGCCGATGATCGCGGTCGTCTCACCGGGCCGGGCCACCAGAGCGACGTCCTTCAGGACCGACTCCTCCGCACCCGGGTACCGGAAGTCAGCGCCCCTGACCTCCAGGTGCCCGCGCCGGTCCAGCGTCCGCACCGGATCGGCCGGCGGGACGACCGAGGAGCGGGTGTCGAGGACTTCGCGGACACGCTCGGCGCCCGCCTCGGCCCGGGGCATGTGCATGGCCAGGAAGAGGACCATCATCACGGACATGGCGGTCTGGAGCAGGTAGCCGAGGAAGGCGACGAGGCCGCCCGGCTGGAGGGTGCCGGAGTCGATCCGGTGGGCGCCGACGTACACCAGGGCGACGGTGGTGAGCTCCCAGACGATGAGCACCGTCGGGTACATCAGGGCCTGGAGCCGGCCGGCCCGGAGGCCGACCGACAGCAGCTCGTCGTTGGCGGCGCCGAACCGTTCCCGCTCGTGCCGGTCGCGGACGAAGGCACGGACCACCCGGACGCCGGTGATCTGCTCGCGGAGCACCCGGTTGGCGCCGTCGACCTGCTCCTGCATGCCCCGGAACAGCGGCCGCATCCGCAGCACGATCAGGCCGACGGCGCCGGTCATCACGGGCACGAAGAGCAGCAGGACCAGGGCGAGCGGCACGTCCTGGCGCAGGGCCATGGCGATTCCGCCGACGCAGAGGAGCGGCGCGGCGACCAGCATGGTCAGGACGAGGACGGTGAACGTCTGGATCTGCTGGACGTCGTTGGTCGTACGGGTGATGAGGGAGGCGGCGCCGAACCGGCCCCGCTCCCGGGCGGAGAAGTCCTGGACGCGGCGGAACACCTCGGAGCGCAGGTCACGGGCGACGCCCATGGCGATCCTCGCGCCGGTGTAGGTGGCGGCGGCCGCGACCACGCCCTGGAGGAGGGTGACGGCGATCATCACGGCGCCGCCGCGGAGGACCCGGCCGGTGTCGCCCCGCAGGACGCCCTCGTCGATGACGCCGGCGTTGAGAGTGGGCAGGGCCAGGGAGGCCAGGGACTGGACGAGCTGGAGGGCGACGAGGAGGACGAGGAGGGCCCGGTAGGGCCTGAGGCGGGGGGCGAGGAGTCGCAGCAGCATGATGACGGTTCCTCACGCGCCGTAGGGGCGGACCGTCTTGGCGTCCTTGAGGGCCCTGCCCCACCAGCCGAGCTGGTCGAGGAGCACCTTGGCGGCGCCGTCGGCGGGGGCGGGGTCCTTGTGCCGGCCCTCGTCGTCGAACTGTCCGTGGGCGTGGTGGAAGGAGACGGTCTCGCGGACGGTGACGGCGTGCAGTTCGGCGTAGATCTGGCGGAGCTGTTCGACGGCCCGCAGACCGCCGGAGATCCCGCCGTAGGAGACGAAGCCGACGGGCTTGGCCTGCCATTCGGTGTAGTGCCGGTCGATCAGGTTCTTGAGGGAGGCGGGGAAGGAGTGGTTGTACTCGGGGGTGATGACGACGTAGGCGTCGGCGGCGGCGAGGACCGGGGAGACCTTGGCGAGTTCGGCGCGGACGGCCGGGGAGGGGGCGTGGGAGAGGGAGGTGGGGAGGTCGAGTTCGGCGAGGTCGACGACGGAGACGGTGAAGTCCTCGCGCTCGGCGAGGCGGGAGCGGAACCAGTCGGTGATGACGGGGGCGAAGCGGCCTTCGCGGTCGCTCGCGACGACGAGGACGAGGTGCAGGGGCAGGGGCAGGGTCTGGGCGGAGTTCGTGGTGTCCATGTCGACGATCCTGATACCTCAAGTTTGGTTGAGATCAAGCGGTGCTCCGCGTCCGCTCCTCAATGCCCTTTCGCGGCACGTACGGTGAGGGCATGACCACCCCGCCCCACCACATCGAGATCGACGGCGTCCCCGCGGCCGACCCGGCGCTCCTCGCCGCCCTGATGAGCGGCTTCGGCCACTTCACGGCGATGCAGGTACGGGACGGGCGCGTGCGGGGCCTCGGCCTGCACCTGGCCCGCCTCGACCGCTCCACCCACGAGCTCTTCGGCGGGGAACTGGACGGGAAGCGGGTCCGCGGCCTCGTCGCCGGAGCCCTGGAGACGGCCGGGGTCCGGGACGCCTCGGTGCGGGTGTACGGGTACGAGGGCGCCCGCCTCGCGGTGACCGTCGCCCCGCCGGCCCCCGAAGGCCCCGGCGCCCCGCAGCGCCTGACGAGCGTCGAGTACTGGCGCCCCGCGCCCCACATCAAGCACCTGGGCGGCTTCGGCCAGAGCTACCACCGCGAGGCGGCCCGGCGGGCCGGCTACGACGAGGCCCTGCTGACCTCCCCGTACGGTGAGATCGCCGAGGGCGCGATCACCAACATCGCCTTCTGGGACGGGGCCTCCCTGGTCTGGCCGTCCGCGCCCTGCCTGGAGGGGATCACCATGACCCTCCTGACGGCCCGCCTCGCCTCGGTCCGGCGCCCGGTGACCCTGGCCGACCTGTCCGGCTACCGGGCCGCCCTGGTGACCAACTCACGGACCATCGCGCCCGTGACATCGATCGACGAGGTCACCTTCGCGATGGACGAGGAACTCATGGAACGGGTGCGCTCGGCGTACGAAGCGGTGGAGTGGGACGAGCTGTAGGGCGCCTGATCACCCGTTCGGCACGGGGAGTCACCTGACGCCATGAAACCCGCTCTGACCTGCGTAAACATCCGGAACCCAGGCGACACGCCGTATCGGACGGCCCAATCCTGATGCCTCATCAGCAGGCGCCGGGCGCGCGACGGCTCTTATCTCGGTCACAGAAGGCCGTTCCGGGAAGTCCCTCCCGGGAGGCCGATCCGCTCGACCGCTCGCGCGCCCCGGAGGCCCCCATGCGCACCACTGTCCGCCTGTTCACCGGTACCGCGCTGACGGTCGCCGCGATCGGAGCCCTCGCCGCCCCCTCGGCGTACGCCGGGAACTCCGAGGCGCTGGAGATCTACCCGGCCGAGGCCTCCCCCGGCACCACCGTCACCGTCAACACCCTCGCCTGCGGCAAGCACGGCCGCGGTGTCGGCGACGCGAACTCGCTGGGCGCGGGTGAGTTCCATCTGAGCCCGAGCACGCACAAGGAGGTCGTGGTCGGTCAGTTCACCGTGCCGGAACACGCCAAGCCGGGCACCTACGGCATCAGCGTGGCCTGCGACAACGGCAAGACCGCCCGGGGAGACCTGACGGTCAAGCACCGGCGTCCCAGCGGCCACGTCCAGACCGGTGTCGGGGGCAGCGTGGGCCCCGACACCGCCCAGGTCACGGCGGGCGCGGCGGTGCTGGCCGCGGCTGCCGTGGGCGGAGTCCTGCTCCTGCGCCGCCGGGCGAGCGGCGCGCGGGGGCACTGAGACCACCCGCCTGTCCTGCCCCCGCCGCGCGCCCGTTCACGGCCCGGCGGGGGCAGGGCCACACCCCAGCAGCAGGGAAAGCGAACCGACCGAGGGAACCCAGTGAGCAACAGGAGCAAGGGCTGGGGCATAGCCGTGGCCGCCTGCGTCGGCCTCTGGCTCGTCCAGAACGGCTCGGAGCACGTCACCCCTCCCGTACCGTCGGCCGCGCAGGCCTTCGCCGCCGGGCCGAGCGTGCACACGGACGCGGCCGCCGACCCGCTGCCGCCCTCGGCGCCGGTCAGGCTGCGCATCCCCGAGACCGACGTGGACACGCCGATGATGCGGCTCGGCCTGGCCGCGGACGGTTCGCTCGACGTACCGCCGGCCGGGAACCGGAACATGGCCGGCTGGTACGCGGACGGCACCCCGCCCGGCGCCAAGGGAACGGCGATCGTCGCGGGCCACGTCGACAACGCCGAGGGGCCCGCCGTCTTCTACACGCTCGGCGCGCTGAGGAAGGGCCACCGGATCGAGGTGGACCGGCAGGACGGCAGGACCGCCGTGTTCACGGTCGACGCGGTCGAGGTGTACGAGAACAAGGACTTCCCGGACCGGAAGGTGTACGACGAGGCCGACCGGGCCGAGATCCGGGTGATCACCTGCGGCGGCGGCTTCTCGAAGAAGAACGGCTACCAGGGGAACGTGGTCGCCTTCGGCCACCTCATCGGCGTCCGGTAGACGGTCACGCCCACTGGTCGAAGCCCAGCTTCGCGACCAGCGAGAAGACCACGACGAGCAGCACCCCGCGCACGAACTCGGTGCCCTTGCTCAGCGCCATCCTGGCCCCGAGCATCCCGCCCGCCAGATTGAATACGGCCATGACGGCCGCGAGCTGCCAGTACACGCTGCCCTGGTACGCGAACATCGCGAGGGCGCCGGCGTTGGTGCAGACGTTGACGATCTTGGCGGTGGCGGAGGCCGTCACCAGGTCGAGGTGGAGCACGGCGGTCAGGGCGAGGACCAGGAAGGTGCCCGTGCCGGGCCCGAACATGCCGTCGTAGAAGCCGATCCCGCCGCCCACGACGACGATCGCGGTGACGATCCGCGCACGGGTGAGCGGCGCCCGGTCCGCCCCTTCGGGCCGTGCCCCGAAGGAGGGCCGCAGGATGACGAAGGCCGCCACCGCCACGAGCACCACCATGATCACGGGGCGGAGGACGGCGTCGCTGATCCCGGCCGCGAAGAAGGCCCCGCCCATGGAGCCGGCGAGGGCCGCGAGCCCGACCCGTACCGCCGTCCAGACCTGGACGGGTGCCTTGCGGACGAAGGTGACGGCCGCGCCGGTGGTGCCGACGATCGCGACGGCCTTGTTGGTGCCGAGGGCGTAGGTGTGCGGGACGTTCGGCAGCCCGAGCAGCAGGGCGGGCAGCAGGAGCAGTCCACCGCCGCCGACCACGGCGTCGATCCAGCCCGCCACCAGCGCGGCGAGGCAGAGCAGGACAAGAGTGGTCAGGGTGATCTCCGGCATGATCGCGAGCCTAGGGAGGGGATCGTTGCCCCGTCCATCGATCTCCTGAACGTTGAGCAATCTCTGAGGTTGCGGCCCGTCGGCCGCCCCTGGCCCTCACAGCGGACCCGGGCCGTGGCGGAGATCAGCGTTCCGTACGGGAAACAGTCGGGATGCCGTCGGGTAACACCGGCCGCGCACGCTTCCCGGTATGAGTACACGGATCGTGGTGGTCGGGGGCGGGACGGCGGGCGCCCGGCTCGCCCAGCGCCTGCCCGTCACCCTCCTCGGCGAGGAGCCGCACGCCCCCTACAACAGGGTGCTGCTCGCCGACGTCCTCGCCGGGCGGTACGCCCCCGAGGTCATCGCCCTGCCCGAGCCCCGGGAGCCGGTACGGCTCGGGGTGCGGGCCGTGCGGATCGACCGGGCGGCGCGGACGGTGGAGTGCGCGGACGGCTCGCTCGTCGGCTACGACCGGCTGGTCCTCGCCACGGGCTCCAACCCGGTGCTGCCGCCGCTGCGCGGACTGCGCGGCGCGGAGCTGCCTGAGGGCGTCCACGCCTTCCGTACGCTCGACGACTGCCTGGCACTGCGCGACCGGGTCCGGCCCGGGACGCGGGCGGTGGTCATCGGCGGCGGGCTCCTCGGGGTCTCGGCGGCGCGGGCCCTCGCGGCCCTCGGCGCGGAGGTGGTCCTCACGCAGCAGGGCGAGCGCCTGATGGAACGCCAGCTCGACGCGCACGCCTCGGCCCTGCTGCGGGAGCACGTCGAGGACCTCGGGGTCGAGGTGCACACCGAGTGCCGGGTGAGCGGCCTCCGGCAGCGGGACGGGGCGGTGACGGCGGTCGAGCTGGCCGACGGCTTCGTGCTCGACGCCCAGGTCGTGGTCCTGGCCTGCGGGGTGCGGCCGCGGGTCGCCCTCGCCCGGGAGGCGGGGCTCGACGTCGGCCGGGGCGTCCTCGTCGACGACGAGCTGCGGACGTCCGATCCGTACATCCACGCGGTCGGGGACTGCGCGGAGCACGCGGGCCGGGTGTACGGCCTCGCGGGGCCGGCGCTCGAACAGGCCGACGTCCTGGCGGACCTGCTCACCCACGTCACGCCCACCACGGGGTACACCGGCACCCGCGCCCTCACCCGGCTCACCCTCGGCGGTGCCCGCCCCCTCGACCTCGCCGCGTTCGGCGAGGCCACCCCCCGGCCGGGCGACGACGTCGTCCAGCTCACCGACGCCACGCGCAGCGCGTACCGCAAGGTCGTCGTCCGCGGTGACCGGCTCGTCGGGGGCGTCCTCCTCGGCGATCTGGCCGCGGTCGGCTCGCTCGCCCAGGCGTGGGAGGGCGACGAGGCCCTCCCCGACGCCCCCCTGCTCCACCTGCTCACCCACGACGGAGGCTCCTGACATGAGCGCTGACATGACCGCGCACACCCCGACGATCGTCCTGGTCGGCCACGGAATGGTCGGCCAGCGGTTCCTGGAGTCGCTCGCCGACCGTGGGGTCACCGAGCGGGCCAGGATCGTGGTCCTCTGCGAGGAACCGCGCCCGGCGTACGACCGTGTGCAGCTGACCTCGTACTTCTCCGGCAAGACCCCCGACGACCTGTCGATGGTCGAGGCGGGCTTCATGGAGAAGCACGGCATCGAGCTGTACGTCGGCGATCCGGCGGAGTCGGTGGACCGGGAGGCCCGTACGGTCACCGCCCGCTCCGGGCAGGTCTTCGCGTACGACTCGCTCGTCCTGGCCACCGGCTCGTACCCGTTCGTCCCGCCGGTGCCCGGCAAGGACGCCCGCGGCTGTTTCGTCTACCGCACGATCGAGGACCTCCTCGCGATCGAGGAGTACGCGAAGACGGCGACGACCGGTGCGGTCGTCGGCGGCGGTCTGCTCGGCCTCGAGGCGGCGGGCGCCCTGAAGGGGCTCGGCCTCGACACCCACGTGGTGGAGTTCGCGCCGCGTCTCATGCCGGTGCAGGTCGACGAGGGCGGCGGCGCCGCCCTGCTCCGTACGATCGAGCGGATGGGTCTGACCGTCCACACCGGGACGGGCACGCAGGAGGTCGTGACGGCGGACGGCGCCGTGACCGGCATGAAGCTCTCGGACGGTTCCGAGGTCGCCACCGACATGGTGGTGTTCTCGGCCGGTGTACGCCCCCGGGACCAGCTGGCCCGCGACTGCGGCCTCACCGTCGGGGAGCGCGGCGGCATCGCGGTCGACGAGCTGTGCCGGACGTCCGACCCCGCCGTGTTCGCGATCGGCGAGTGCGCGCTGGCCTCCGACGGCCGGGTGTACGGCCTGGTGGCGCCGGGCTACGAGATGGCGCAGACGGTGGCCGCGACCCTGGCGGACGAGGTCGGGACCGGTTTCACCGGGGCCGACATGTCGACGAAGCTGAAGCTGCTCGGTGTGGACGTCGCCTCCTTCGGTGACGCGCACGGCGCGGCCGAGGGCTGCCTCGACGTCGTCTACTCGGACTCCCGCTCGGGTGTCTACAAGAAGCTGGTGATCTCCGGTGACGGGGTGCTGCTCGGCGGTGTCCTCGTCGGGGACGCCGAGCAGTACGGGCTGCTTCGCCCGCTGACCGGTTCCGTGCCGCCCGTCTCCCCCGAGCAGCTGGTGCTTCCGGCCGGTGTCGGCGCGCCGGTGGCGCTCGGCCCCTCGGCGCTGCCGGACGACGCGGTGATCTGCTCCTGCCACAACGTGACGAAGCACGCGATCGGCCAGTGCGAGTCGCTGGCCGAGGTGAAGAAGTGCACCAAGGCGGGTACCGGCTGCGGCAGTTGCGTGAAGGTGATCGAGAAGCTGCTGCCTGCGCCCAAGGACAAGGGCCTCTGCGGCTGCTTCTCGTACACCCGGAGCGAGCTCTACGAGATCGCCCGCACCCTGCGGATCACCTCGTTCGCCGCGCTGCTCGACTCGCACGGCCGGGACGGGGCGAAGGGCGGTGAGGGCTGCGAGGTCTGCAAGCCGACCGTCGGATCGATCCTCGCGTCCCTGAACAACGGTTACATCCTGGACGGCGAGCAGGCCTCGCTCCAGGACACCAACGACCACTTCCTCGCCAACATGCAGCGCAACGGCTCCTACTCGGTCGTGCCGCGCATCCCCGGCGGTGAGATCACCCCGGACAAGCTGATCGTGATCGGCGAGGTGGCCCGGGACTTCGGCCTCTACACGAAGATCACCGGCGGCCAGCGCATCGACCTCTTCGGCGCCCGGGTGGACCAGCTCCCGGCGATCTGGACCCGCCTGGTGGACGCGGGCTTCGAGTCGGGGCACGCGTACGGCAAGTCGCTGCGCACGGTGAAGTCCTGCGTCGGGCAGACCTGGTGCCGCTACGGCGTCCAGGACTCGGTGAAGATGGCGATCCAGCTGGAGCTGCGCTACCGGGGCCTGCGCGCCCCGCACAAGCTGAAGTCGGCGGTCTCGGGCTGCGCCCGCGAGTGCGCCGAGGCCCAGTCGAAGGACTTCGGGATCATCGCGACGGCCAACGGCTGGAACCTGTACGTCGGCGGGAACGGCGGCGCGACCCCGCGCCACGCGGACCTGCTCGCGCAGGACCTGTCGGACGCCGAACTGGTGCGGCTCATCGACCGGTTCCTGATGTTCTACATCCGGACGGCGGACCGTCTTGAGCGGACGTCGACGTGGCTGGAGCGCCTGGAGGGCGGACTCGGCCACCTCAAGGACGTGGTGGTGCACGACTCGCTCGGGCTCTGCGACGAGCTGGAGGCGCTGATGGCCGCGCACGTCGACGACTACCAGGACGAGTGGGCGCAGACCCTGGACGACCCGGAGCGGCTGCGGCGGTTCGTCTCCTTCGTGAACGCGCCCGACGCGCCGGACCCGTCGGTCCGGTTCGTGCCGGAGCGCGACCAGATCAAGCCGGACCTCACGATCCTGACGCTCGGCAGGACGAACAGCACGCTGGAAGGGGCTTCCTCCCGATGACGACGACTCTCACCTCCCTCACCACCACGACGACGCTCGAAGTCTCCCCCGCCCCCGACGCGTGGGTGACGGTCTGCGAGGAGTCCCGGCTGACCCCCGGCCGGGGTGTGGCGGCACTGCTGCCCGACGGCCGGCAGGCGGCGGTCTTCCGGGACCGGTCGGGGCGGGTCTACGCGATCGACAACCGCGACCCCTTCACGGGGGCGCAGGTGCTCTCCCGGGGGCTCGTCGGCTCCGTCGACGGCCGGCCGTTCGTGGCCTCGCCGCTTCTGAAGCAGCGCTTCGACCTGGAGACGGGGCGGTGCCTGGACGACGACGAGGTGGCGGTCGCGGTCTATCCGGTACGCGGCAAGTAACTTGACCGTTCGTTCCGGATAGTCGTACGGTCCTCCTGTGGCCAGGACCAAGGAATTCGATCCGGACGCCGCGCTCGACGCAGCCCTCGGGCTGTTCTGGGCGCGGGGTTACGAGGCGACGACCCTGTCGGACCTCGTGGAGCACCTCGGCATCGGCCGGGCCAGCCTCTACGCGACCTTCGGGAACAAGCACGAGCTGTACCTGAAGGCGATGGACCGCTACCTGGAGACCCGCGACCCGGCGATCGTCGAGGAACTGTCGGCGCCGGGCCCGGCCCTGCCGGCCGTCCGCGCGCTCGTCCGCCGCTTCGCCGCCCAGGCGTCGGCGGACGAGGAGCGCCTGAACGGCTGCTTCGTCACCAACTCGGCGGCGGAACTGGGGCCGCACGACACCACCGTCGCGCGCCGGGTCGATCTGAGCTGGGAGCTGATCGAGACGCTCCTGTACGCCGCGCTCACCCGGGCCCGCGCCGGGGGCGAACTCCCGGCGGACCGGGACCCCCGGGCCCTGGCCCGGATGCTGCTCGTCCTGATGCAGGGCATCCGGGTGGTCGGCAAGGTGTCGAGCGACCCGGGCCGGGTGCGGGACGCGACGGAACAGGCGCTGAGCCTGCTGGACTGAGGAAGAGGCGCCCTCATGGGCGCCCTTTCTTCGGCCTCATATTGGAACGTACGGTCAAATAAAGCACTGCCCAGGGGGGATGGACCGATGCAAGAGGCGCAGGCGCGCGAGCGCGACGGAACCACCGGCCACCATCGGCCCGACGCCCGCGACCGAGGGTCCCGCGCCCGCGGCGGGTTCATCCTCCTCGGCGGCGTCCAGATGGCGCTCATCTTCACGCTCGCCGCCCTCGCCGTCCCCCTCCCCCGCATCGGCGCCGAGTTCCGGCTCGACCGCGCCGACCTGATCCTGCTGAGCGCCGCCTACGGGCTGACCTTCGCCGGGCTGCTCCTGCTCGGCGGCCGGCTCGCCGACCGGTTCGGCGGACGCCGGACCCTCACCGCCGGGCTCCTGACCTTCGGCGCCGCCTCCGCCCTCGCGCCGCTCGCCCCCGGGTACGAGGCCCTGCTCGCCGCGCGCTTCGGGCAGGGCATCGGCGCGGCGCTCGTCGCCCCGGCCGCGATGGCCGTACTCCGGGCACTGTTCCCCGCACCGGTCGCGTACGGCCGGGCGATGGCCACCTGGGGCGGGCTCTCCGTGCTCGGCGCGACCGCGGGAAACCTGCTCTCCGGGGTGATCGCGGCCGCCTCCTCCTGGCGCGGCACCTTCGCCGTACCGGTCGCCGTGACCCTCGCCGCACTGCTCCTCGCACCCCGGCTGCTGCCCGCGACCCCGCCCGGCACGGGCCGGGCCCTGGACCTGCCCGGCGCGCTGCTCGCGACCGCCGGGATCACGCTCGCCAGCTTCGGACTCGTCCTCACCGACGCCCACTCGTGGGGATCGGCCCCCGTCCTCGTACCGCTGGTCACCGGAGTGGCGCTCCTCGCGGCCTTCGCGGCCCTGGAGCGGCGGACGGCCGACCCTCTCCTGCCGCCGGACTTCCTGCGCGACGGCCGCCGCGCCCTGGGCCTCGCGGCGATCGGGCTCACGGCGGCCGGAACGGCCACGGTCTTCGTGCTGCTGTCCCTCGCCCTCCAGGAGGGGCGCGGCTGGTCCGCGCCGCTCACCTCCGCCGCCTTCGCCCCCTTCGCGGCCGCGCTGCTCGGCTCGGGCCGGCTCGCGGGCCCGCTGATCGGGCGGTACGGCCCCGGGCGGGTGACCGGAGCCGGGCTCGGCACGGCCGCCGCCGGGCTCGGTCTGCTCGCCGCGACCGGCTTCGACGGCTCCGTCCCGTACGCGTACGGGCTACTGCCCGGCCTCCTGCTCCTGCCGGCCGGTGGCGCCCTGTCCTTCGCGGGCGCGGCCGTCCTCGCCGTCGAGGGCGTCCCGACGGACCGCGCGGGACTCGCGGGCGGCGTCCTGAACACGGCGATGGAGCTCGGGCCGACCGTGCTCTTCGCCGCACTGCTCACCCTCGGCGGCGACGCGGTGTCGCTGGCGGCCGCGGCCGCCCTGTTCACCGCTCTCGCGGCCGTCACGATCCGCACCACGTAGCAGCACGGGCTTCCAACCGGAAGCCGACACAGGGGAGTTGACTCATATGTCCGCATCATCCGCACGCTTCGCCGACCGCACCGTCCTCGTCACCGGCGGCGGCTCCGGTCTCGGCCGGGCCATCGCGCTCGCCTTCGCCGCCGAGGGCGCGAAGGTCGTCGTGGCCGGCCGCTCCGCAGGACCCCTCGAAGAGACGGGCTGATCGAGGCCGCCGGGGGCACCGCGGCCGCGGTCACGGCCGACGTGTCCGGCGCCGAGTCGACGCGGGCGCTGGTCCGGCGCACGGTCGAGCTCTTCGGGGGGCTCGATGTCGCCGTGAACAACGCCGGCGTCTTCCGGGGCGGTTACAGCGCGGCCGATTTCCCCCTGGAGGACTGGCAGACGCTGCTCGACATCAACGTGACGGGGGTGCTGCACGCCCTGCAGGCCGAGGTGGCGCACATGCGGGCGCACGGCGGCGGGGCGATCGTGAACATCTCGTCCAACCTGGGCCCTCACGTCCGGATCCCCGGAGTCTTCGGCTACCAGGTCTCGAAGGCGGCCGTCTCGGCCCTCACCAGGGCCGCGGCCCTGGACCACATCGCCGACGGGGTCCGGATCAACGCGGTCAGCCCGGGGGCCGCGGAGTCCACGATGTCGCTGCTGCCCGGCGAGACCGAGGCGGAGCGGGCGGTCCGGATGAAGGAGCAGTCCCCGCTCGGCCGGATCTCGTCGGCCGACGAGATCGCGGAGGCCGTGCTGTATCTCGCCTCCGACGCGGCGGGCTCCGCCGTCGGCACCGACCTGGTGATCGACGGCGGGGTCTCCGCCTGACGCACGCCGGGGGCCGGGACCGGGGGATCGCCGTGGGCGGCCGCACCGGACCTGGAGGGCTCGGCCCTGGGTGCCGCCGGGGGGCCCAGGGGGCTCGGTCTTGGGTGGGCCGCCGGGGCCCAGGAGGCTCGGCCCTGGGTGGCCGCCGGGACCCAGGAGGCTCGGCCTTGGGTGGCCGCCGGGGCCCAGGGCTCTCAGCCCTGGGTGGCCGCCGGGTCCATCCAGAAGACCTCCCAGTGGTGGCCGTCCAGGTCGGCGAAGGAGCGGCCGTACATGAAGCCCATGTCCATCGGCTCCTTCGCCGGGCTGCCGCCGGCGGCGAGGGCCGCGTCGGCCAGCTCGTCGGCCTTCGCGCGGCTCTCGGCGCTCAGGGTGATGAGCACCTCGGTGGCCTTCGTGGCGTCGGCGATGTCCTTGCCCGGGGCGGTGAAGCTCTTGAACTTCTCCTCGGTGAGCAGCATCACGAAGATCGTGTCGCTGATGACCACACACGCGGCGGTCTCATCGCTGAACTGCGGGTTGATGGAGTAGCCGAGCTTCTCGTAGAACGCCTTGCTGGCGTCGAGGTCCTTCACGGGCAGGTTCACGAAGATCATCTGCGGGGCCATGACGTTCTCTCTCTTCCTTCGGTCCGGCCCGCTCGGTGCGTTCCGGCGCTCTCAGGAGGTAAGACGGGCGTCCCGCCCGGAACTCATCGCTCTTCCGGCGATTCCCCGAAGTTCCTCCGTTCAGGCCACCGAACGCAGCCGCAGTGCCGCCAGCGGGACGAACCCCCCGGTGCCGCCGCCGGTCTCCGCCGCGGGCCCGGCGAGCCGCCGCAGCATGGCGAGGGCGATCCGCTCGCCCTGCGCCTTGGCCCGCTCGGCCCGCGGCCCGGCGTGAAGGCCGTCGACGGTGGCGTGCCAGAGCTGCACCCAGCGGCCGAAGTGGGCGGCGGTGAGCGGCCTCGCGGAGTGGAGGGCGGCGTGCGGGGCGAAGGCGTCGTGCCCGTAGGCGGCGGTACGGAGGAGGGCGCGCTCCCAGAAGTCGGTGATGCGCGGCAGGTGGGCCTCCAGGTCGGTGCCGGCGATCTCGGTGAAGAACGGCCCGATGAGCGGGTCGGCGAAGGCCGCGGCGTAGAAGCGGCGCAGCAGTACGTCGAGGTCGTCGCGGTCGCGGATGTCCCGGGTGGCACGCATGCGTCCAGTGTGCCCACGAGCCGGCCACCCCCCAAGTGCCGAAGGTCCCCCGACCCCCCGCTCGTACGAGGGCCGCCCGCGGACTCAGCCCCCCGCCACGGTCCAGCGGCTCAGCGTCTCGCTCCGCTCGTCGTACGTGAGCCAGCTGCCGTCCCCGAGAGGACGGACCAGGCTGTCGGCGGGGCCGGAGGGGTAGGTGACGATTCCGCGTATCTCCAGGCCGGGGGCGTCGAGGAGCCAGTGGCGGGGGTCCTCGCGGGCCACGGCACCGGGAAGGCGGCCGTCGGCGCCCGCTCGCCGGCGAGCAGGGCCTCCAGGTCGTGGACCTCCAGGTCGTCGCCGTGGAGCAGCAGGGCGCGGCGGGCGCCGTCGCGGCGGCTCTCGAAGCCTTCGCCGCTGACCAGGGGCGCGGCCTCCGGGGAGCTTCGCCGAGGCGAGAAGACGCGCCTCGAACGTGCGGGCGACATGGCTCGAAAATAGCGGCCGTCACCGACAGCGCGGCCCTTTGCCCGATGCCCGCCGCTTCCCCTTCACCGCTTGTTGATGCACAGTCAATTCGGTACTCCTAGGTTCCGGAAGCGCGCGACCCCGCCGCCGACCGGCATGGCGGGGCGGTTCACCACCCTTCTCAGGAGTGAGACGTGGAGCGACGCAGTTTCCTGCGTGGAGCGGTCATCGGCACGTCGGCGGCGGCCTTCGGCGGCACCCTGATGCGCGGGGCCGCCTACGCGGCCCCCGCCCAGCCGGGCGCGGGCCCGTACGGGGCGCTCGGCGCCGCCAACGCCAACGGCATCCAGCTGCCCGCCGGGTTCACCAGCCGGATCATCGCCCGGTCCGGCCAGACCGTGGCCGGCACCTCGTACACCTGGCACAACGCCCCTGACGGCGGCGCCTGCTTCGCCGACGGCACCGGCTGGATCTACGTCTCCAACTCGGAGATCTCCAGCACCGGCGGCGCGAGCGCGCTGAAGTTCAACTCCTCGGGCACCGTCACCTCGGCCTACCGCATCCTCGGGAACACCAACCGCAACTGCGCGGGCGGCAAGACCCCGTGGAACACCTGGCTCTCCTGCGAGGAGGTCGACACGGGCTACGTCTACGAGACCGACCCGTGGGGTGTGAACGCCGCCGTCCGCCGGGCCGCGATGGGCCGGTTCAACCACGAGGCCGCGGCGGCCGACCCGGTCCGCCGGGCGGTCTACCTGACCGAGGACAAGTCCGACGGCTGCTTCTACCGCTTCGTCCCGTCCACCTGGGGCAACCTCTCCTCCGGCACCCTCCAGGTGCTTGTGGCGGGCACCGCCACCTCCGGCTCGTTCACCTGGCAGAACGTGCCCGACGCGGACGGCTCCCCCACCGCCACCCGCTACCAGGTCTCGGCCGCCAAGAAGTTCAACGGCGGCGAGGGCTGCCACTACGCCAACGACACGGTCTGGTTCACCACCAAGGGCGACAACCGGCTGTGGCAGCTCAACCTGGCGGCCGGCACCTACGAACTGGCCTACGACGACTCCCTGGTGGTCGGCGGCGCCCCGCTGACCGGCGTCGACAACGTCACCGGCTCCTCCTCCGGTGACCTCTTCGTCGCCGAGGACGGCGGCAACATGGAGATCTGCGTCATCACCCCGGACGACGTCGTGGCGCCCTTCCTGCGGATCGGCGGCCAGTCCTCCTCCGAGATCTGCGGCCCCGCCTTCTCCCCCGACGGCAAGCGGCTGTACTTCTCCAGCCAGCGGGGCACGAGCGGCAGCTCGTCGGGCGGCATCACCTACGAGGTGACCGGCCCGTTCCGCGCGTAGCGCCCCGCGTGGCACCGTAGGTCCACCGTCCGTTGGGCGCCGCCGAGCAGGGCGGCGCCCAACGGCGTGAGCGTGTGCAGGACCGCGTTGCCGTGGCGCAGGGTCGCGATGAGCCCGGCCTCGCGGAGCACGCCCGCGTGCTGGCTCGCCGAGGCCAGCGACACCCCGGCCCGGCGGGCGAGTTCGCTCGTCGTGCCGCCGTCGCCGATGGCGTGCAGGACGGCCGAGCGGGTGTGGCCGACCAGCTTGGCGAGCGAGGAGCCGCCCGGTGCCCGGACGGTCGGCGCCTCGCCGTGGGTGACGGGGTAGACGAGGACCGGCGGCAGCGCGGGGTCGCGCAGCACGACGGGGGTCCCCCGGCAGAAGTACGAGGGCTGGAGCAGCAGTCCCCGCCCGTCGAGGTGGACGTCCCGGTCGACCGGGTAGTCGGCCTCCAGGACGGGCGCACGCCAGCGCAGCATCGGCGGCAGCGAGGCGAGGAGCTCGTCGGCGCCGCCGTCCAGGAGGGCACGCCCGCGGCGGGCGCGGTCGGCCTCGACCCGGGCCCGGATGTGCGGCCAGTACGGCTCGACGGCCGCCCGGTGGTAGCTCCGCAGGGCCCCCACGAGCCGGTCGAAGGGCTCCGCGCCGCCGTCGGCGAGGGCACGGAGCGAGTGGGGTACGGTACGGCCGCCCGAGCGGTCGGCGGCGAGCAGGGAGAGCTCGGCGCGCAGCCGGCCGGAGTCGGTCGCGCGGATCGCCTGGAGGCCCTCGTCGAGCCCGTGGACGCCCTCGGCGGGCGTCAGGAAGTCGGGGAAATAGCCGCGGCTCGGCACGAGCGCCGCGAGGAGCCGGGTCTCACCGCCGAGCCGCCCCCGCGTTTCGGAGCGCCATTCTCCGTAGACCACGGAGCCGCGCCGGTCCCTTAAACGGTGAAAGCTCAGAATCGTTTCCCACAGAACGTCGGGCCGGGCGGCCGTCCGCACCCCCGCCAAGTCGTTTCCGGTGAAATGAATCCGCAGCATGACGTCCCCACCTGTGCACTCGCAACCACCCCCGACGACGAGTATGCACAGCATCACTGCCCGTTACCAGGGTGTTTCAGCCACAGTTGAAAAGCATCGCGGCAATCGGGGCGGAACCGAAAAGCTGTACGGGTCGGGCAGGAAACCTTCAGGACCGAGGTGACGTGGTGAAGACCGTGGGGGGCTTTGCCCGTCCGGCGGCGGTCGGCGAGGGTTGCGGCTCACCTGCCCGGCATCGGTAAAGGGCGCGACCTCCGGGTGGGGATCCGGGGGTCGCGCCCGCTCCGTTCTTTGCCGAAGAAACTGAAAGTTCAATGGCCAATAATTCAATCCGGCCCGATGGAACAGGAACTCACGTTCACCCAAAATCAAAACGACGGGACGGACACCTCCGCACAAAGGTGTCCGTCCCGTCCCTATTGGTTCCGGAGCCGCCGCCCGCCGGTGAGGGTGAGAGATGACCGGCGGCGGCCCCGGTGGATCCCGCGCCGCCGCTGCTGAACGGGGGTTCAGCAGGACCGGCGGCCGTTCCTGAACCCCGGTTCAGGAGGGCCCGACCGCCACTCCTGAACCGGGGAGCCGGCGGGGTCAGCGGCTGTCGCTGCCCTTGGACTCGGCGGCCGCGCGGCCCGCCTCCAGACGCGCCACCGGAATCCGGAAGGGCGAGCAGGAGACGTAGTCGAGGCCGACCTCGTGGAAGAAGTGCACCGACTCGGGGTCGCCGCCGTGCTCACCGCAGACACCGAGCTTGATGTCGGGGCGGGTGGCCCGGCCGGCCTCGACGGCGCTGCGCACGAGCGCGCCGACACCGTCCTTGTCGATGGTCTCGAAGGGGCTGACGCCGAAGATGCCCTTCTCCAGGTACGCGGTGAAGAACGAGGCCTCCACGTCGTCGCGGGAGAAGCCCCACACCGTCTGGGTCAGGTCGTTGGTGCCGAAGGAGAAGAACTCGGCGGCCTCGGCGATCTGACCGGCGGTCACGGCGGCGCGCGGCAGCTCGATCATGGTGCCGAGCGCGAGCTTGAGCTCCACGCCGGTGCGGGCCTGGACCTCGGCGATGACCGTCTCGGCCTCCTCGCGGACGATCTCCAGCTCCTGGACGGTGCCGACGAGCGGGATCATGATCTCGACGCGCGGGTCGCCCTTGGCGTCGATGCGCTGGGCCGCGGCCTCGGCGATCGCCCGGACCTGCATGGTGAACAGGCCGGGGATGACCAGGCCGAGGCGGACACCGCGCAGACCCAGCATCGGGTTCTGCTCGTGCAGCCGGTGCACGGCCTGGAGCAGGCGCAGGTCGTTCTCGTGCGGCTCCTTGCGGGACTCGGCGAGGGCGACGCGCACCGAGAGCTCGGTGATGTCGGGCAGGAACTCGTGCAGCGGCGGGTCGAGCAGCCGGACCGTGACGGGCAGCCCGTCCATGGCCTCGAAGAGCTCGACGAAGTCCGTCTTCTGCAGCGGGAGGAGGGCTTCGAGGGCCTGGTCGCGCTCGGCGTCCGTGTCCGCGAGGATCAGCCGCTCGACGAACTGGCGGCGCTCACCGAGGAACATGTGCTCGGTGCGGCAGAGGCCGATGCCCTGGGCGCCGAAGCGGCGGGCACGGTTGGCGTCCTCGGCGTTGTCGGCGTTGGCGCGGACCCGGAGGCGGCGGACGCGGTCCGCGTAGGCCATGACCCGGTGGACGGCGGCGACGAGCTCGTCGGCGTCGTCGGCGCCGGCGTGCATCCGGCCCTCGAAGTACTCGACGACCGGGGACGGTACGACGGGTACCTCACCAAGGTAGACCTTGCCGGTGGAGCCGTCGATGGAGACGACGTCACCCTCCTCGACGACCTGGCCGTCGGCCGTGGTCATCCGGCGGCGCTTGGTGTCGACCTCCAGCTCCTCGGCACCGCAGACACAGGTCTTGCCCATGCCGCGGGCGACGACGGCGGCGTGCGAGGTCTTGCCGCCGCGGGAGGTGAGGATGCCCTCGGCGGCGATCATGCCGTCCAGGTCGTCCGGGTTGGTCTCGCGGCGGATCAGGATGACCTTCTCGCCGGACCGGGACCACTTGACGGCGGTGTACGAGTCGAAGACGGCCTTGCCGACGGCGGCGCCAGGGGAGGCGGCGATGCCGCGCCCGATCTGGTCGACCTTCGCGTTCTCGTCGAACTTGGGGAACATCAGCTGGGCGAGCTGCGCGCCGGTGACGCGCTGGAGCGCCTCGGCCTCGTCGATCAGGCCCTGGTCCACGAGCTGGGTGGCGATGCGGAAGGCGGCACCGGCGGTGCGCTTGCCGACGCGGGTCTGCAGCATCCAGAGCTGGCCGCGCTCGATGGTGAACTCGATGTCGCAGAGATCCTTGTAGTGGGTCTCCAGGGTCTCCATGATGTGCATGAGCTGGTCGTACGACGTCTTGTCGATCGACTCGAGGTCGGCCAGCGGCACGGTGTTGCGGATACCGGCGACGACGTCCTCACCCTGCGCGTTCTGCAGGTAGTCGCCGTAGACGCCCTGGTGGCCGGAGGCGGGGTCGCGGGTGAAGGCGACACCGGTGCCGGAGTCCGGGCCGAGGTTGCCGAAGACCATCGAGCAGACGTTGACGGCGGTGCCGAGGTCGCCCGGGATGCGCTCCTGGCGGCGGTACAGCTTCGCGCGGTCCGTGTTCCAGGAGTTGAAGACCGCCTCGATGGCGAGGTCCATCTGCTCGCGCGGGTCCTGCGGGAAGTCGCGGCCGGTCTGGGCCTTCACGATCTTCTTGAAGTGCTTGACGACCTTCTTGAGGTCGGCGGCGTCGAGGTCGGTGTCGCTGGCGACCTTCTTCGCGGACTTGGCCTCGTCGAGGGCCTCCTCGAAGAGCTCGCCGTCGACACCGAGGACGGTCTTGCCGAACATCTGGATGAGGCGCCGGTACGAGTCCCAGGCGAAGCGCTCGTTGTCGGCCTGGCGGGCGAGGCCGGCGACGGACTCGTCGGAGAGGCCGATGTTGAGGACCGTGTCCATCATGCCCGGCATGGAGAACTTGGCTCCGGAGCGGACGGAGACGAGCAGCGGGTCGTCGGCCTGGCCGAGCTTCTTGCCCATCTTCTTCTCGAGCGCGTCGAGGTGGGCGGACACCTCGTCGCGGAGCGCGACGGGCTCCGAGCCGCTCTCGAGGTAGACCTTGCACGCCTCGGTGGTGATCGTGAAGCCGGGGGGGACCGGCAGACCGAGGTTGGTCATCTCGGCCAGGTTCGCGCCCTTGCCACCGAGCAGGTCCTTCAGGTCCCTGTTGCCCTCGGTGAAGTCGTACACGAACTTCTGATCATTGTTTTCCGACACGGGTCCCGACTCCTCGATGACTCGGTTGGCTGCCCTGACGGCGAGGAACATACCCAGATCGAAGGCGTCTGGGGAGGTACGCCTAGCGGACATCCGGTCTTAACCACCCGTCCGCCAGCACTTCGAAAGTTACCGAGCGGAAGCTTCCGCTTTCACGGCCCGAAGGATCCTTGACCCAAACCAGCAGAACCGCGCTCACGTGAGCGCCCAATCGAGCATTTGCGTTCAACTCTTGAACGCAAAAGGGGTGGCACCCAGTGCCACCCCTTCAGGCGGTGCAGTCGACCGCAACATGCTCATGTGAGCGCCACCCCCCTCAGGGGTGGCGAGGATCACTCCCCCGGAAAGGCCGAATCTCAGCCGCCGGACGTGTCCAGCTCGGCATCCTCGCTCACTCCGGCGCAGTCGTACGGGTCCTTCAACCAGCCGTCCGGCAGGACAACACGGTTGTTTCCGGACGTACGGCCCCGAGGGCCGTCCGCGCCCACCGGCCAGGGCTGATCCAGGTCCAGCTCGCTCAACTGAGCGCGGAGCTCGTCCAGAGACGAGGTGATCGCGAGCTTCTTCCGCATCTCGGAGCCCACCGAGAAGCCCTTCAGGTACCAGGCCACATGCTTGCGGAAGTCGATGACACCGCGTGCCTCGTCGCCCAGCCACTCGCCGAGCAGCCGCGCGTGCCGCACCATTGCGTCCGCGACCACCCGCAGCCCCGGCGCCGCGTAGGCGCCCGTGCCCTCGAAACCCGCCACCAGGTCCGCGAAGAGCCAGGGGCGGCCGAGGCAGCCGCGTCCGACCACCACACCGTCGCAGCCCGTCTCGCGCATCATCCGCAGGGCGTCGTCGGCCGACCAGATGTCGCCGTTGCCGAGCACCGGGATCTCGGGCACGTGCTCCTTGAGACGCGCGATCGCGTCCCAGTCGGCCGTACCGCCGTAGTGCTGGGCGGCGGTCCGCCCGTGCAGGGCGATCGCCGTGACGCCCTCCTCCACGGCGATCCGGCCGGCGTCCAGGAAGGTGATGTGGTCGTCGTCGATGCCCTTGCGCATCTTCATCGTGACCGGCAGGTCGCCCGCGTTGGTCACGGCCTCGTGCAGGATCGCGCGCAGCAGCGGCCGCTTGTAGGGCAGGGCCGAGCCGCCGCCCTTCCGCGTCACCTTGGGGACCGGGCAGCCGAAGTTCAGGTCGATGTGGTCGGCCAGGTCCTCGTCGACGATCATCCGCACGGCCTTGCCGACCGTCACGGGGTCCACCCCGTACAGCTGGATCGAGCGCGGCTTCTCGGTCTCGTCGAAGCGGATGAGCTGCATTGTCTTCTCGTTGCGCTCGACCAGGGCGCGCGTCGTGATCATCTCGCTCACGAACAGCCCCTTGCCGCCGGAGAACTCGCGGCAGAGGGTACGGAAGGGGGCGTTGGTGATGCCGGCCATGGGGGCGAGCACCACCGGCGGCTGCACGATGTGCGGGCCGATGGCGAGAGGGGTGAACGCGGTCATGGGGCCCATTGTCGCGCACCGCGGAGGTCTTTAGTTAGCCGTACTATCCGCGCATGGCGGAGCTCACACGGCCAGGACCGCCCGCGGTCCGTGTTCCCCGGTCACCAGGGCGAGGAGCCTTTCGACGCCGGCCCGGGTCTCGTCGTCGAGGGGGATGTACGTGACGAGGTGGGGTCCGGCGGCCGGGCCGAGCCAGAGGTTGGTGTGCTCGAACCTGAGCAGGCCCACATGGGCGTTGCTGATGACCTTGGTGCGCCCGCCGGGGGCGACCACGTCGTGCCGGGCCCAGATCTCCCGGAACTCCGGCGAGGCCGCTTCGAGCCGCCGCACCAGCGCCTTCCAGGCGGGTTCGGCCAGGTGCTCGGCCATGGAGGCGCGGAGCTTCCCGGCGAGGAGGGGCAGGAGCTCCGGCAGATCGGTGGCCGCCGCCCGGAAGTCCTCGTTCGTGAAGGCCAGCCAGAGGGAGTTGCGGTCCTCACGGGGCAGGGCGTCGAGGTCGCAGAAGAGCCGCCCGAAGGTCCGGTTGTGGGCGAGGAAGTCGAAGCGGCTGTTCTGGACGGCGGCGGGGACGGGCTCCAGCTGCTCCAGGAGCGCGCGCAGGGCGGGGGTGACGGCCGGGCAGGGTGCGCCGGGGTGGGGGTCGGCCTGTCCGGCGAGGGCGAAGAGGTGGCCGCGCTCGGTCGGGTCGAGGAGCAGCGCGTCGGCGAGGGCGTCGAGGACCTGGGGGGAGACCTGGATGTCCCGGGCCTGCTCGAGCCAGGTGTACCAGGTGACGCCGACGGCGGAGAGGTGGGCGACCTCCTCGCGGCGCAGGCCGGGGGTGCGGCGCCGGCGCCCCCGGGGCAGGCCGACCTGCTCGGGGCTGATGCGCTCGCGCCGGCTGCGCAGGAAGGCGGCGAGCTCGTGCCGCCGGGTCTCGGGTTCGGCGGTCATCGCTGTCGTCACGCTCCCAGAGTGCCGGGCCGGCCGGCCCTGTGCCAGGTAGTGGTTGTACCAGGATAAAGAGGCTCTGGTACCAGGCTGAGCGGCGGCGGATCGTCTGGGGGTGACCACGACACCGCCTTCCGTGCCATCCGCTGCCGCGCCACCCGCTCCCGCCCGTACGGCGGCCCCGAGCGGCCCTGCGGGCCCCGCAGCCCCCGCACTCGGCCCGCTCGGCCTGTTCACCGTGCTCCTCGGCGCCTCGCTGCCGCTGATCGACTTCTCCGTCGTCAACGTCGCCCTGCCGTCCATCGACCACGATCTCGCCGCGGGCCCGGCCCTGCTCGAACTGGTCGTCGCCGGATACGGCCTGTCGTACGCCGTGCTGCTCGTCCTCGGCGGCCGGCTCGGCGACCTCTTCGGCCGTCGGCGGCTCTTCCTCGCCGGCATGGCGGCCTTCGGCCTCACCTCCCTCGCCTGTGGGCTCGCGCCGGACGCCTGGACTCTGGTCGGGGCCCGGGTGGCACAGGGCGCCGCGGCGGCGTTGATGCTGCCGCAGGTCCTGGCGACCATCCACGCCTCGACGTCGGGCCCGCGGCGTGCGAAGGCGCTCAGCCTGTACGGGGCGACCGTCGGCCTCTCGATGATGGTGGGCCAGATCCTGGGCGGGGTGCTCGTCGCCGCCGATCTCGCGGGCTCGGGCTGGCGGGCGGTGTTCCTGGTGAACGTGCCGGTGGCGGTGGCGGGTCTGGTCCTCGCCCTCCGTACCGTCCCGGAGACCCGGTCCGACCGCCCGGCGCCGGTGGACGTGCCGGGCACGCTGCTGCTGGGCCTGGCGCTGCTCGCCCTGCTCGCCCCGCTGACGGAGGGCAGGGCGGCCGGCTGGCCGCTGTGGACCTGGATCGCCCTGGCGGTGTTCCCGTTCGCGGTGTGGGCGTTCTGGCGGGTGGAGCTGCGGGCGGACCGCGCGGGGCGCACTCCCCTGGTCCCGCCGAGCCTGCTCGACCTGGCCTCGCTGCGGCGCGGACTCCTGCTGATCCTGCCGCTGTCGATGGGCTTCGGCGGCTTCGTCTTCGTGATCGCGGTGGCGCTCCAGCAGGGCCTGGGGCTGAGCGCGGTGGTGTCGGGCCTGGCGCTCGCCCCGATGGCAGTGGCCTTCTTCGCGGCCTCCCTCGCGGGGCCCCGCCTCGTACGGCGCTGGGGCACGCGCGTGGTGACGGTGGGCGGCCTGGTCCAGGCCCTCGGCCTCGGGCTGCTCGCCCTGACGGCCTGGCGCGCCTGGCCGGACCTCTCGGTCTGGCTCCTGCTCCCGGGGATGGCCGTCGCGGGCCTGGGCCAGGGCCTCCAGCTGCCGGTGCTCTTCCGGCTGGTGCTCTCGGAGGTCCCGCCGGAGCGCGCGGGGGTGGGCAGCGGCGTCATGGTGACAGCCCAGCAGTCCGCCCTGGCCCTCGGCGTGGCCACGCTCGGCTCGCTCTTCCTGAGCCTGGCCGCGTCCGGCCCCGCGGGCTCGGGGACGGCCCTGACGGTGACGCTCCTCCTCCAGCTGGCGATGATCCTGCTGACGGCGGCGCTGTCGCTGCGTCTGCCGAGGACGGTGGCGTAGCCGGCCTCGTACGGCGAAGGGCCCGGGGCGGCGCACGCCCCGGGCCCTCTGTCGTGCGGGTGACCGCTACTTCTGGCCGGCCTCGCCGGTCGTGGCACTCTCGGCGCCTTCGGTGTTCTCGGCTCCCTGGGCGCGCTCGCGCATCTTCTTCAGGAGCTCCTGCTTCTGCTCGTCGGCCGTGCGGCGGGCGGCGCCGGCGCTCTGGACGGCGCCGTGCCGGTCGTCGCGGGACAGTTTCTTGCGCTGTCCGCCGACGCCGAGGAGGTTGTTGCGCTTGGCCATGGGGTTCTCCCGTGCGGTGAGGTGGGCGATGGTCGAGCTCGAATCAGCTGGGCTGGGCGCTCACTCGTAGATCTGGAAGAACGAAGACATGCCGGTGACGCTACCCCGGCCACCGGCCGTCGAGCACACCGATTTCCTCCGGCGCTTCCGCGTGCACCACTCCCCCTCCGCACGTAATGACAGATATTGAAATCCGTCATCGGTCATGTCATGGTTGTTCTGTCACCCTGTCCGTCCCCTCCCCGGGAGACCGCCATGACCACCACCCGCCCCGTCCCCACCCGCCCCCTCGGCGCCACCGGCCCCCGTGTCTCCGCCCTCGGCCTGGGCTGCATGGGCATGTCCACGTTCTACGGCGATGCCGACCGCGCCGAGTCGATCGCGACCCTCCACGCCGCCCTGGACGCGGGCGTGACCCTGCTCGACACGGGCGACTTCTACGGGATGGGGCACAACGAGCTGCTGATCGCCGAGGCGCTCAGGACCGCCCCCGCCGCCGCCCGCGAACAGGCGCTGACCAGCGTCAAGTTCGGCGCGCTCCGCACCGTCGAGGGCGGGTTCACGGGATACGACGGCCGGCCGGCCGCCGTGAAGAACTTCGCGGCGTACTCGCTCCAGCGCCTCGGCACCGACCACATCGACATCTACCGGATCGCCCGCGTCGACCCCGACGTACCGATCGAGGAGACCGTCGGCGCCATCGCCGAGCTGGTCGAGGCGGGCCACGTGCGGCACATCGGCCTCTCCGAGGTCGGCGCGGACACCCTGCGCCGGGCGGCGGCCGTGGCCCCGATCGCCGACCTCCAGATCGAGTACTCGCTGATCTCCCGCTCCATCGAGGAGAAGATCCTCCCGGCCGCCCGTGAGCTCGGCATCGGGATCACGGCGTACGGAGTCCTGTCGCGCGGCCTGATCAGCGGCCACTTCACCCGGGACCACGAGCTGGCGCCCGGCGACTTCCGGGGCATGAGCCCGCGCTTCCAGGGCGAGAACCTCCAGCGCAACCTGGACCTGGTGGACCGGCTGCGGGCACTCGCCGGCTCGAAGGGCGTCTCGGTCGCGCAGACCGCCATCGCCTGGGTCCTCGCCCAGGCCGGCCGGCAGGGCGTGGACATCGTCCCGCTGATCGGCGCCCGGCGCAGGGACCGGCTCGCGGAGGCGCTCGGCGCCCTCGACGTGACGCTCGACGCCGCCGACCTGGCCGCGATCGAGGAGGCCGTCCCGGCGGGCGCGGCAGCGGGCGAGCGCTACCCGGCGGCACAGATGGCGCACCTGGACAGCGAGCGCTGAGCGGCCCCTCCGGGTTCGCAGCTGACAGGTACTGTCATTCCATGGCCGCCACCGAGACCCTGACCGCCGAGCGCATCCTCGAAGCCACCGAGGAGGTGCTGCGGCGTTACGGCCCGGCGAAGGCGACCGTCGTGGACGTGGCCCGGGTGCTCGGCGTCAGCCACGGCAGCGTCTACCGCCACTTCCGCACCAAGGCGGCGTTGCGCGAGGCGGTCACGGAACGGTGGCTGGAGCGGACGGTCGTGGAGCTCCGGCCGTACGCCGAGGGCCCGGGCCCCGCCGACGAGCGGCTCACCGGCTGGCTGACCGCCCTCTTCGGACTCAAGCGCCACAAGGCCGGCGGCGATCCCGAGCTGATGGCCACCTTCCTGGTCCTCATCGGCGAGAACAGCGCGGTCGTCGACCGGCACGTGGAGCACCTCGTGGGCCAGATCGCCCGGATCGTCGAGGACGGGCACCGGGAGGGCCTGTTCGCCGCTCCGGAGCGGGACTTCGCGACGACGGCCCGCGCGGTCTTCGACGCGACGGACCGCTTCCACGACCCGGCACACGCCACGGACTGGTCCGCCCCCGACATCGCGGACGCGTTCGCGGCGGTCGTCTCCCTCGTGCAGCGCGCGCTGCGGGCCTGACCGCGTACGGGAAAGCCCCCGGTTCCGTGAGGAACCGGGGGCTTTCCCGTGGAGGCGAACCGACTCAGCAGCCGAGCAGACGGCTGCCCAGGTAGCCCTGGATCTGGTCGAGGGAGACACGCTCCTGCTTCATGGTGTCGCGCTCGCGCACGGTCACCGCGTTGTCGTCGAGGGTGTCGAAGTCGACGGTGACGCAGAACGGGGTGCCGATCTCGTCCTGGCGACGGTAGCGGCGGCCGATGGCGCCGGCGTCGTCGAACTCGATGTTCCAGTTCTGCCGCAGGTCCGCCGCGAGGCCCTTGGCCTTCGGGGAGAGCTGCGGGTTGCGGGACAGCGGCAGGACGGCGACCTTGACCGGCGCGAGGCGCGGGTCGAGGCGCATCACGACGCGCTTCTCCATGACGCCCTTGGCGTTGGGGGCCTCGTCCTCGTTGTACGCGTCGAGGAGGAAGGCCAGCATCGCGCGGCCGACACCGGCGGCGGGCTCGATGACGTACGGCGTGTAACGCTCGCCGGACTCCTGGTCCAGGAAGGTGAGGTTGGCGCCGGAGGCCTTGGAGTGCGCGTTCAGGTCGTAGTCGGTGCGGTTCGCGACACCCTCGAGCTCGCCCCACTCGCTGCCGCCGAACTGGAAGCGGTACTCGATGTCGGCGGTGCGCTTGGAGTAGTGGGAGAGCTTCTCCTTCGGGTGCTCGTACCAGCGCATGTTCTCCTCACGGAGACCCAGGCCGGTGTACCAGTTCCAGCGCTGCTCCATCCAGTACTCCTGCCACTGCTCGTCCTCGCCCGGCTTGACGAAGAACTCCATCTCCATCTGCTCGAACTCGCGGGTGCGGAAGATGAAGTTGCCCGGAGTGATCTCGTTCCGGAAGGACTTGCCCATCTGGCCGATGCCGAACGGCGGCTTCTTGCGCGAGGTCTGCAGGACCTGGCCGAAGTTGGTGAAGATGCCCTGGGCGGTCTCGGGACGCAGGTACGCGACGGAGCCGGTGTCCTGGGTCGGGCCGAGGTGCGTGGAGAGCAGGCCGGAGAACTGCTTGGGCTCGGTGAAGGTGCCCTTGTTGCCGCAGTTCGGGCAGTTGAGGTCGGCGAAGCCGTTCTCGGGGAGACGGCCGTGCTTCTCCTCGTACGCCTCCTCCAGGTGGTCCGCCCGGAAGCGCTTGTGGCAGGAGGTGCACTCGGTCAGCGGGTCGGTGAAGGTCGCGACGTGGCCGGAGGCCTCCCAGACCTCGGTGGCCAGGATGACCGACGAGTCGATACCGACAACGTCCTCGCGCGCGGTGACCATGTAACGCCACCACTGACGCTTCAGGTTCTCCTTGAGTTCGACACCCAGCGGTCCGTAGTCCCAGGCGGCACGCTGGCCGCCGTAGATCTCGCTGCACGGGTAGACGAAGCCACGGCGCTTGCTCAGGCTGACGATGGTGTCGATCTTGTCGGCGGCCACGGTGCTCTCTTCATTACGACGACGAAGTGCGAATGCCACAGGTTACCGGCGCCCACGCCCCCCGTATCAAATCGGTTCGGCGAGGGGATCGTGTGAAGGGATCGCGCGGGGGCGCGCGAGGGGCCGCGAGGGGGCGCGCGGAGGTTCGCGTGGGCGGGACCACAGACCGGACAATTGACAATCGTTTCCAATTTTGTTGAAAATGAGTGTCATGAACGTACGTCGCCTGATACCCAGCACCGCCCTCGCCGGAGCCGTCGCGCTCGGCATCGTCGCCCTCTCCGCCTGCGCCGGAACCTCCGACGCGGCCGACGGCGGAAACGAGGGCAAGCTGGACGTCGTGGCGTCCTTCTACCCCATGCAGTACCTGGCCGAGCAGATAGGCGGCGGCCACGTCGCCGTCAACACGCTCACCAAGCCCGGCGTCGAACCCCACGACCTGGAGCTCAAGCCGAAGCAGATCGGCGAGCTCGGCGAGGCCGACGTCATCCTCTACCTCAAGGGCATCCAGCCCGCCGTCGACGAGGCGATCGCCCAGGCCGGCGTCAAGAACACCGTCGACGCCGCCACCCTCACCACGCTCGAAGCCCACGGCACCGCGGTCGGCGGCCACGAGGGCGAGTCCGCCGAGGAGCACGCCGCGCACGCCGGCGAGGAGCACGCGGAAGAGGAAGCGGGCCACGACCACGGCTCCGAGGCCGGCGCCGACCCGCACATCTGGCTCGACCCCGTGAAGTACGCCGAGGTCGCCAAGGGAGTCGGCAGCGCCCTGGAGAAGGCCGACCCGGCCCACGCCGCCGACTACAAGAAGAACACCGACACCCTGGTGAAGAAGCTCGGCGACCTGAACACCGACTTCGCGAACGGTCTGAAGAACACCGGGACGAAGACCTTCATCACCACCCACTCCGCCTTCGGCTACCTCGCCGAGCGGTACGGCCTGGACCAGGAGGGCATCTCCGGCATCGACCCCGAGTCCGAGCCGAGCCCCGCCCGGATCAAGGAACTCCAGGACAAGGCGAAGAAGGAGAAGGTCACCACCGTCTTCTTCGAGACCCTCGCGAGCGACAAGACCGCCAGGACCCTCGCCTCCGACACCGGCCTCAAGACCGACGTGCTGGACCCCCTCGAGGGAATCACGGACGCCTCCAAGGGCGATGACTACATCGAGGTCATGCGGTCCAACCTCACCGCGCTGCAGAAGGCCCTCGGCGCGAAGTGATCACAGCACAGCAGGAGGTACGAGCCATGGCAGCCCAGACACCGGCAGCCCCGGAACCGGAATCCGTCATCTCCGTCCGCGGAGCCACGGCGGCGCTCGGCGCCCGGCCCGTCCTCCGCGGCGTCGACCTGACCGTCCACCGCGGTGAGGTCGTCGCCCTGCTCGGCGCCAACGGCTCCGGCAAGTCCACCGCGGTCCGCGCGGTCATCGGCCAGGTGCCGCTGACCGGCGGCACGATCGAGCTGTTCGGCACCGAGCGGAAGCGGTTCCGCGACTGGGCCCGCGTCGGCTACGTACCGCAGCGCACCACCGCCGCGAGCGGCGTCCCCGCCACCGTCCGCGAGGTCGTCGCCTCAGGCCGGCTCTCCCGCCGCAGGTTCGGCCTGCTCACCAAGGCCGACAAGGCCGCCGTCGAACGGGCCGTCGAGCTCGTCGGCCTCGCCGACCGCGCCAGGGACTCCGTCTCCGCGCTCTCCGGCGGACAGCACCAGCGCGTCCTGATCGCCCGCGCGCTCGCCGCGGAACCCGAACTCCTGATCATGGACGAGCCGATGGCCGGCGTCGACCTCGCGAGCCAGGAGATCCTGGCGTCGACCCTGCGCGAGCAGGTCGCGGGCGGCACCTCCGTGCTCCTCGTCCTCCACGAGCTGGGCCCCCTGGAGCCGCTGATCGACCGCGCGGTCGTCCTCCGCGACGGCTGCGTCGTCCACGACGGCCCGCCGCCCGAGGCCCTCGGCCAGCACGCGCTGCCCGGCCACGACCACGTCCACCCCCACGCGGCCGACGAGCCGATCCGCACCGGATTGCTGACCTGATCATGGACATCCTCCAGCTCGCCTTCATGCAGCGCGCGCTCCTCGCCGCCGTCCTCGTCGGCATCACCGCGCCCGCCGTCGGCATCTACCTCGTCCAGCGCCGCCAGGCGCTGATGGGCGACGGCATCGGCCATGTCGCCATGACCGGTGTCGGTCTCGGCTTCCTCCTGAACTCCAGCCCGGTCTGGATGGCGACCGCCGTCGCCGTCGCCGGCTCGGTCGCGATGGAGCTGATCAGGGCGTACGGGAAGACCCGCGGCGACCTCGCGCTCGCCCTGCTCTTCTACGGCGGCATGGCCGGCGGCGTCATGCTGACCAGCCTCTCGACGACCGGCTCCAACGCCAACCTGACCTCGTACCTCTTCGGCTCGCTCTCCACGGTCTCCAGCGAGGACATCACCGCGATCGCCGTCCTGGCCGCCTTCGTGATCCTCGTCACGGTCGGCCTGCGCCGGCAGCTCTTCGCGGTCAGCCAGGACGAGGAGTTCGCCCGGGTCACCGGCCTCCCGGTGCGCGCCCTGAACCTGCTGATCGCCGTCACGGCCGCGGTGACCGTCACCGTCGCCATGCGGGTCGTCGGCCTGCTGCTCGTCAGCGCGCTCATGGTGGTGCCGGTGGCGGCCGCCCAGCAGCTGTCGAAGTCCTTCCGCGCGACCTTCGTCCTCGCCGTGGTGACCGGTATCACGGTCACCCTCGCGGGCACCGTCACCTCGTACTACCAGGACGTGCCGCCCGGCGCGACGATCGTCCTGTACGCGATCGGGGTGTTCATCCTCCTGACCCTGCTCGCCACCCCCCTCGCGAAACGGCGGGCGCGGGCGGCCGAGAAGGGCGCCGAGAGCTGTGACGCACCGGTTCCGGGCACCAGGCGGCCGACGGACGACGTGAAGGTCTGATCCCGTCCGATCCGGTCAGCTCGGGGTGACACGGGGGACTGGCAGAATGGCGGGGGCAGACAAGCATCCAAGGAGGCCCCCGTGGTGACGGCAGGACCCCCCGTACGAGGGCGCTCGACCAAGCAGCGGGCCGCCGTGTCGGCGGCGCTGAACGAGGTGGACGAGTTCCGCAGCGCTCAGGAGCTGCACGACATGCTGAAGCACCGCGGTGACTCGGTCGGCCTCACCACCGTCTACCGCACGCTCCAGTCCCTCGCGGACGCGGGCGAGGTCGACGCGCTGCGCACCAGCGACGGCGAGACGGTGTACCGCCGCTGCTCGACCGGCGACCACCACCACCATCTGGTCTGCCGCGTCTGCGGCAAGGCCGTCGAGGTGGAGGGACCGATGGTGGAGCAGTGGGCCGAGACGGTCGCGTCGGAGCACGGCTTCGTGAACGTGGCGCACACGGTCGAGATCTTCGGCACGTGCGCGGAGTGCGCGGCGAAGTGACCTGACATACGAGGGGCCCGCACCGGAGCGATCCGGTGCGGGCCCCTCGTATGTCGCTTCACATGCGGGTGAGGTTCCTGTCCAGAACCTCTCGCAGCCGGTCGACCCCGGCGGGGTCGACGAGGCCGCGCTTGGGCAGGGCGGCCACTCCGACACCGCTCTTGTCGGCGGTGAGCAGCACGAACTGCGTGGGCGTCTCGGCGTACCGGGAGAGCAGCTGCCAGCGGTGGACGACCTCGCTGTCGCGGGTGGTCCAGCGCACGCCGTCCTCGTCCACGAGGGCCCGGTGCTCCCCCTGCCGCCCGATCATGGCGTACATCAGCCGGGCGGTGCCCCACCGCACGAGTGGCCCGAGCACCACGAGCACAAGCGCGATCCCCACCATGCGCAGGACGGGCCATGCCTCCGGGTCGCCGGGCCCGAACAGCTCCAGGGCCGCCACAAGGGCGGTCAGGGCGGCGACGAGCCACAGCGCCCGTGGCAGCCACCGGAACAGGCCGTGCCTCATCTGTACGCGTACGGCATCGGCCACGTCGGCGCGCGTCGGCGTGTACAGCAGCTCCATCGTCCCCCCCTCTTCCCGGCCGGAGGCCTACGCCTTGTCGAGGACGGCCATGTCGGCCGGGTCGACGCCGCCGAAGCGGCGGTCACGCTGCGCGTACTCGACGCAGGCGCGCCACAGGTCGCGGCGGTCGAAGTCCGGCCACAGCACGTCCTGGAAGACCATCTCGGCGTACGCGCTCTGCCAGATCAGGTAGTTGGAGGTGCGCTGCTCACCGCTGGGCCGCAGGAAGAGGTCCACGTCCGGCATGTCCGGGTAGTAGAGGTACTTCTGGACGGTCTTCTCGGTGATCTTCGCCGGGTCGAGCCGGCCGGCCTTCACGTCCTCCGCGAGGGCCTGCGCCGCGTCCGTGAGCTCCGCGCGTCCGCCGTAGTTCATGCAGAAGTACAGCGTCAGCTTCGTGTTGTCCTTGGTCTGCTCCTGCGCGACCTGGAGCTCCTTGGCCACGGACTTCCACAGCTTGGGCATCCGGCCGACCCAGCGCACCCGGATGCCGAGCTCGTCGAGCTGGTCGCGGGTCTTGCGGATGAAGTCGCGGTTGAAGTTCATCAGGAAGCGCACCTCCTCGGGCGAGCGCTTCCAGTTCTCGGTGGAGAAGGCGTACAGCGAGATCGCCCCGACGCCCATCTCGAGGGCGCCCTGGAGCACGTCGAGCACCTGCTCGGCGCCGACCTTGTGCCCCTCGGTGCGGGGCAGGCCGCGCTCCTTGGCCCAGCGGCCGTTGCCGTCCATGACGATCGCGACGTGCTCCGGGACGAACTCGGGCTGCAGCTTCGGCGGCCGGGCACCGGACGGATGCGGCTCGGGGGTCCGGTACTCGCGTCGCTGACGCCCGAGGAGTCGTGCGATGGCCATGGATGGTCTCTCCTAGCTTTTCTCTACATACCGCAGGGAGCGCAGGCCGCGCTCCAGGTGCCAGTGCAGATAGGCGGACACGAGGCCGCTGCCCTCCCTGACATGACGCGGCTCGCACGCGTCCGCCGTCGCCCAGTCGCCGGTGAGCAGCGCGCTGAGCAGGCCGATGGCCTCCGCAGAGGGTACGACGCTTCCGGGCACCCGGCAGTCCCCGCAGATGACTCCGCCCGCACCGACCGAGAAGAACCGGTTGGGGCCGTGGAGGCCGCACCTGGCACAGTCGTCGAAGCTGGGCGCGTAGCCGTTCACGGCGAGCGAGCGGAGGAGGAAGGCGTCCAGGATGAGGTGGGGCGCGTGCTCGCCGCGGGCGAGGGTCCGCAGGCCGCCCACGAGCAGCAGGTACTGCTGCACGGCGGGCTCGCCCTCGTGGTCGGTGAACCGCTCCGCCGTCTCCAGCATGGCGGTGCCGGCGGTGTAGCGGGCGTAGTCGGTGACGATGCCGCCGCCGTACGGGGCGATGGTCTCGCTCTGTGTGCAGAGCGGCAGGCCACGCCCGACGAGCTCGCTCCCCCGGGCGAAGAACTGCACGTCCACGTGGGAGAACGGTTCGAGCCGGGCCCCGAACTTGGACTTCGTCCGCCTCACCCCGCGCGCGACAGCGCGTACGCGCCCGTGACCGCGCGTGAGGATCGTGATGATGCGGTCCGCTTCACCCAGCTTCTGGGTGCGCAGCACGATGCCGTCGTCGCGGAACAGACTCATGGGCCCATTCTCCCGTACGCCGGGGGCGGGCCGACCACCGGCGGGACGTCATCGGTATGACGGCCGGGCGGTGCGCGCCGCCGCGTCCACGGGCGCGGAGGGTTCAGGGCACCTCGCCCCTGCTGCGGGCGTTGACGTGCGCCGTGGCGGCGCTCAGCCGCTCGGACGTGGTCGCCTCCCGGACCTCCCCGGGCTCCACGTCCCACTCCCGTCCGCCTCCGAGCGGGCGGATCTGGACGTACGGCCCTTCGTGTCCCATCACTCTCCCGACCCGCCCGGTGCGGATCTCCACGACGTACGACCCGATGGGCAGTGCGGTCATGACCGGTTCTCCTCCCCCGGCAGTAGGGCGGCGGCGATGAGCCGAGCCGTTTCCGCCGTGCAGCATCCCAATTCGACGAGCGGCCTCGGAGGATCGGCGGCGAGGGTGACGGCGTCGAGTCCGAGCGAGGGGAGTGTGATTCCCGCCCTCGCGAGTGCCTCGCGCAATTCCGTCACTGCCTCTTGTGCGGCTTCGATGGCCCCCGTGGTCGTCTTCATGATGTCTTCCTTCACCAACGTATGCCTTTCTGAATCCATTTCCTGCTTCGCCTCACCAGGGTGGCCCCGGATCCGTAGAATCGGCAGACACGCGGTCCGTGCAACTGCTGGGTGGGCTTGGGGAGTTAATCCATGGCCAGAGGCAAGCGGCAGGCCGCGCGGGCGCCCTTCGGGGAAGTTCCGAAGGAACGCGGGGAGGCGGGCCTCCCCCGCGGTAACCGGGCGCACGGGTGTTCGCGTCGGATGCGTACATCGGCCGGTTTGAGCGGCGAATTCGAAAGCCGCAGCGGGGTGGGGCGGAACGAATCGATGAAGTCCTACAAACCGGCGGTATTTTCGAACGCACATGGCGCAAGCACATCAACAAGTCGCCGTACGTGACTTATTTCGGCTGCGCGGCCCACCGGGCCGAGGCGCGACGTGAACTCGACCGACGCCGCGTGGAGCATCGACGTCGCCTACGATCCCCAGGACCCCGGGCGGGTGACCACCATCGGGAAGCGGGCCCGGCTGCGGTTCGACGGCATTCCGGCGGCGCTCCGCCTCGGCCTCGGCCTGCTCTTCACGGCCGGGGTGATCGCGCTCGTCGTCACCAGCCTTCTCGGCATCGGTGATTTCTGACGCCGACATCTTCACTTATGGAAGTCATAAGTTCACCTTATGGGTCCATAGGTCGGGGGCGGGTAGCGCTCCGCCGAACGTGTTAATTAGGGTGACCTAAGTGTCGGTGGCTTCGCCGCCACGTCGTATGCGAAGGGAACCCAGTCATGCCCCGCCCCCTCCGGGTCGCGATCGTCGGCGCCGGCCCCGCCGGAATCTATGCCGCCGATGCGCTGCTGAAGTCCGAGGCCGCCGCCGAGCCGGGTGTGTCCATCGACCTCTTCGAGCGGATGCCCGCCCCGTTCGGCCTCATCCGCTACGGCGTCGCCCCCGACCACCCGCGTATCAAGGGCATCATCACCGCCCTCCACCAGGTCCTCGACAAGCCGCAGGTCCGTCTCTTCGGCAACATCGACTACGGCACCGACGTACACCTGGACGACCTGCGCGCCTTCTACGACGCGGTGGTCTTCTCGACCGGCGCCATGGCCGACCGCCCGCTGGACATCCCCGGCGTGGAGCTCGACGGCTCGTACGGCGCCGCCGACTTCGCCTCCTGGTACGACGGCCACCCGGACGTGCCGCGCACCTGGCCGCTCGAAGCGGAGAAGGTCGCCGTCCTCGGCGTCGGCAACGTGGCCCTCGACATCGCCCGGATCCTCGCCAAGACCGGCGACGAGCTGCTGCCGACCGAGATCCCGGCCAACGTCTACGAGGGCCTCAAGGCCAACAAGGCCCTGGAGATCCACGTCTTCGGGCGGCGCGGCCCGGCCCAGGCCAAGTTCAGCCCCATGGAGCTGCGCGAGCTGGACCACTCCCCCACCATCGAGGTCATCGTCAACCCCGAGGACATCGACTACGACGACGGCTCGATCGCCGAGCGCCGCAAGAACAAGCAGACCGACATGGTCGCGAAGACCCTGGAGAACTGGGCGATCCGCGACATCGGCGACCGCCCGCACAAGCTCTTCCTCCACTTCTTCGAGTCGCCCGTCGAGATCCTCGGCGAGGACGGCCGGGTCGTCGGACTGCGCACCGAGCGCACCGAGCTGGACGGCACCGGGAACGTGAAGGGCACCGGCGCGACCACGGACTGGGACGTGCAGGCCGTCTACCGCGCGGTCGGCTACCTCTCCGACGAGCTGCCCAAGCTGCCCTGGGACACCGCGAGCGGCACCGTCCCCGACGCGGGCGGCCGGGTGATCGAGGAGACCGGCGAGCACATGGCCTCCACGTACGTCACCGGCTGGATCCGGCGCGGTCCCGTGGGCCTCATCGGCCACACCAAGGGCGACGCCAACGAGACCGTCGCGAACCTCCTGGACGACTTCGCGAACGGTCGCCTGCTGACCCCCGAGGCCCCGGAGGCGGACGCGGTCGTCTCCTTCCTGGAGGGCAAGGGCCTCACGTACACGACGTGGGAGGGCTGGTACGCCCTGGACGCCGCCGAGAAGGCGCTCGGCGAGCCGCAGGGCCGCGAGCGCGTGAAGATCGTCGAGCGCGAGGACATGCTGCGCGCGAGCGGCGCCATCCAGTAGCGGACTCTCCCCCACCGGGCCCTCACCCCTTCGCGGCAGGCCCTCACCCCTCCCCGGTCCTATCCTGAAAGGGCCGGGAAAGGGGTGAGCGGCCATGTCCGCACCCACCACGATCGACGCCGTCGAACGAGCCAGGGACGCCGCGGCGCGTGAGTCCTGGGCCGAGGCGTACGCCCTGCTGCACGCCCACGACCAGCACCCCTCGCGCGGTCTGACCGCCGACGACCTCTCGATGCTCGCCGACGCCGCCTGGTGGTCGGGGCACGTCGACGAGTCCGTCACCGCCCGGCTCAGGGCGCACGCCGCCTGTCTCGCGGCCGACGACCACCGGGGCGCCGGGCTCGCCTCCTGGTGGCTGCACTACGAGTACCTGGGCCTCGGGCGCCCCGCGGCGGCGGCCGGCTGGCTCCACCGGGCCCGGCACCACCTGGAGGGCCTGCCGGACTGTCCGGAGCAGTGCTTCCTGGCCTGGAGCGACGCCGAGGAGGCCCGGGCGCGCGGCGACCACGAGGCCGCCCTCGCCGCCGCCCGCCGGATGACCGCCCTCGCCCTCGGCTCCGGCAGCCCCGACCTCCTCGCCCTCAGCCGGCAGGCCGAGTCCGGTGTCCTCCTCGCGGCCGGCCGCAGGGCCGAGGCCCTCGCCCTCCTCGACGACGCCATGTGCGCGGTGTCGGCGGGCGAGCTGAGCGGCATGTTCACGGGCTGGCTGTACTGCCTGGCCCTCACCCAGTGCATGGAGGCGGCCGACTTCGGCCGGGCGGTGGAGTGGACGAACGCCGCGATGGAGTGGTGCGCCCCGCCGTGGCCCGGCCACCCGTCGGAGGACGATCGGGGAACCCGTACGGAACCGGCCGACGTGTCCGGCTCCACGCCGCTCCCCATGACCGTGCCCTCGGACGAGAACCCGTTCCGCGGGGTCTGCCGGGCCCACCGGGTGGAGGTTCTCGACCTTCTGGGGGTCTGGGCGCTCGCGGAGGCGGAGGCCCGGCAGGCGTGCCGTGAGGTGCCGGTGGACTGTCTGGAGTCGGCCGCCGCCGCGTACTACGCCGCCGGTGACGTCCAGCGGCGCCAGGGCCGCCTGGACGAGGCCGCCGTGTCGTACGGGCACGCCCACGAGCTGGGCAGGATCCCGCAGCCCGGCCTCGCGCTGCTGCGCCTCGCGCAGGGCAGGGCCGACGCCGCGGTGGCCGGCGTCGACCTGGCCCTGGCCTGCCGGAGCGAACCCCACCACGACCTCCTCGGCCGGGCCCGGCTGCTCGCCGCCCGCGCCGAGGTGGCCCTCGCCGTCCGTGACGTGCCGGGGGCGGCGGACGCGGCGGCGGAGCTCGACGCCCTGGCCGGGGACGTACCGCTGCTGCGGGCCCTGGCCGAGACGGCGCTCGGCTCGGTGGCCCTGGCCGAGCGGAGCGGCGAGGCGCCGCGGCTGCTGCGGCGGGCGCTCGCCGGGTGGCTGGAGCTCCGGGTGCCGTACGAGGCCGCGCAGGTACGGATGCTGCTCGCGGCGGCCGACCGCGCGGGCGGCGACGAGGAGGCCGCCCGCCTCGAACTGGCCGCCGCGCGGGCCGTGTTCGAGCGGCTCGGTGCGGTGCCGGACGCCCGGCGCGCGGCGGCGCTGCTCTCCGCCGGGGCGCGGCGGCGGCTGCCGGGCGGGCTCACCGCGCGGGAGGCCGAGGTCCTGCGCCTCGTGGCCTCGGGCGGGACGAACAAGGACATCGCCCGCGCCCTGGTGATCAGCGAGCACACGGTCGCCCGGCACCTGAACAACATCTTCGCCCGGCTGGGCGTCGGCTCCCGCGCCGCGGCCACGGCCTACGCGTACGCCCACGGTCTGGTCTGAACGGCCCACGCGGGACCGTCGCCGGCATGGGCGGTTCGGGCGATGCGGGCGCCGGAGCCCGGGGGCTACACCGGAGACATGACCACCATCACCGATCCCCTGGACACGCTCCGCGGTGCCGTGCGCGGCACCGTCGTGACCCGCGGCGACCCGTCGTACGACGTGTCCCGCCGGGTCTACAACGCCCTGCACGACCGCCGCCCGGCCGTCGTCGTCCACGCCGTGGACGCGGCCGACGTGATCGCGGCGGTGCGGTACGCCCGGGAGCACGACCTGCCGCTCGCCGTGCGCGGCGGCTCCCACTCCGTGGCCGGGTTCGGCACCGTGGACGACGGGCTCGTCGTCGACCTGTCCCGGATGCGGGGCGTCCGGGTCGACCCGGAGGCCCGGACCGCGCGGGCCGATGGCGGCGCCACCTGGGGCGACTTCAACCACGCCACCCACGCCTTCGGGCTCGCCACCACCGGCGGGGTGATCTCCACGACCGGCGTGGGCGGTCTGACGCTCGGCGGCGGCATGGGCCACCTCGCCCGCCGCTCCGGACTGAGCTGCGACAACCTGCTCGCGGCCGACGTGGTGACCGCCGAGGGCACGCTCGTGTCCTGTGACGCGGAGCGGGACCCGGAGCTGTTCTGGGCGCTGCGGGGCGGCGGCGGCAACTTCGGTGTCGCCACCTCGCTCGTGTTCCGGCTGCACCCGGTCGCGGACGTCTTCGGCGGCCTGACCTGCTATCCGCTCGACGCGGACGTGATCGGCGCCTGGCGGGACATGATCCTGGCCGCGCCCGAGGAGCTGAACGTGATCCTGGTCCTCGCGCTCGGCCCGGAGGAACCGTTCCTGCCGGAGCGCTGGCACGGCCGCCCGATCTGCGCCGCGTTCACCTGCTTCAGCGGCCCCGCGTCGGAGGACGAGAAGGTCCTCGCCCGCCTCGACGGACTCGGCCCGGTGATCGGCCGGTTCATGGAGCGGATGCCGTACCCGGTGATCAACACCATCTTCGACGAACAGCTGCCGGCGGGCCTGTACCACTACTGGAAGGGCAACTTCAGCCGCGGCCTCACGGACGGGGCCATCGCGGCCCATGTGGAGTACGGCGCGACCATGCCGTCCCTGGAATCGGACACCGCGATCTTCCCGATCGACGGCGCCTGCCACCGCGTGGGCCCGGAGGAGACCGCGTTCGCCTACCGGGACGCGTGCTTCTCGCACTCCTTCGGCGGTACCTGGACCGACGCGGCGGACTCCGAGCGGAACATCGCCTGGACCCGCGCCTACGACACGGCGCTGCGCCCGCACACCCAGGAGGGCGGCTACGTCAACTTCATGGACACCGACGACCAGGACCGGGTGCGGGTCAACTACCGCCAGAACTGGGACCGGCTGCGGACGGTGAAGCGCAGGTACGACCCCGACAACGTGTTCCGGCTCAACCAGAACATCGCCCCGTAGGGGTCTCTACGACACGGTCCTCGCCGAGGCGAGCAGCCGGACGGTGTCGTCGGGGGCGAGCGCGAGCGCGTTCCCGACGGTGCCGAGGACCTCGCGCTCGGCCGGGCTGTAGACGCCGTCGGCGAGGGCGATCCGGGCGGCCTGGAGCAGGATCGACTCCCGCCCGGCGGCCGCCAGGTGCGGGGTGAGCGGCTCCAGGGCCTCGTGGAGCTCGATCGCGAGGAGCGTCCCCTCGGGGTTCACCTCGGGCATGAAGCGCCCGGTGTCGGCCTCCAGGGCCTCGACGAGGTCGACGAGCTGGACGGCCGTGCACTCGGCGAAGCCGGCGGACCTGACCGCGCTCACGGCCTGGTCGAGGGCGGCGCGGGAGTCGGTGCCGCCGGCCGCGAGGACGGCCAGGGCGACGGTGTGCACGGCGTCGCGCAGCATCGCGGAGAAGCGGCTCGTCGTCGGATGGTCGAGGACCTCCGTACCGAAGTGCGTGTGGCAGGCCGCGCACTCGACGACGGGGCCGGTACAGCCGCGGGGCAGGACCGGGACGCCCAGGACGGCGAACCTGCGGCGGCCGGTGCGCCGCCGGTAGTTCCGGTCGCCGCCGCACTCCTCGCAGAAGAACTCGCCGTCTCCGACCGTGTTCCAGGAGGTACGAATTCCGCAGACGGCCACTTTCCCACCACGTGAATTCCGGGCAGACGGCATACGCACCTCCTCAACGGCCCGGCTGCACTGCCGGCGTTGGCGTGATGTTAGCCACATCCTTGATGTGGCGTCAGCACCCCGTCAGGAGTTCACCACGGAGTTGGCCGAGACACGTCATCGTCCCGGGACGGCCGGGAGGCGCCCCGACGACGCTTTCCGAAGGCCAGGAAGCCTCCGCCGGCGAGGACGGCCCCCACGGTGGCACCGGTCGCCCCGGATCCGATGGCCGAACCGGTCGTCGCGAGATCACCCTCCGGGGTGGCGGACGCGGACCGCCCCGCCCCCCGGGGAGAGGCGGGGCGGGGCGGTCCGGTGGCAGGCGGGTCAGCGCGCGGAGCGGTTGACCGCCGAGATGACCGCCTTCAGAGAGGCGCGGGTCGTGTTGGCGTCGATGCCGATGCCCCACAGGACCTTGCCGTCGATGGCGCACTCGATGTACGAGGCGGCCTGCGCGGAGGCGCCCTCGCTCATCGTGTGCTCCTGGTAGTCCAGCAGGCGGGCGTCCACGCCGATCGCCTGCAGGGCGGCGAAGAAGGCGGAGATCGGGCCGTTGCCGGAGCCGGTCAGGACGGTCTCGACACCGTCGACGACCGCCTCGACGGTCAGGGTGTCGGTGCCGTCGGTGTCGGAGGTGGTCTGGCCGGAGCGCAGCTGGATCCGTCCCCAGGCGTTCCCGGGGTTGGGCAGGTACTCGTCCTGGAAGGCGGCCCAGATCGCGGCGGGCGTGACCTCGCCGCCCTCGGCGTCCGTCTTCTGCTGGATGATCTTCGAGAACTCGATCTGCATCCGGCGGGGCAGGTCCAGCTTGTGGTCGTTCTTCAGGACGTACGCGATGCCGCCCTTGCCGGACTGCGAGTTGACCCGGATGACGGCCTCGTAGGAGCGGCCGACGTCCTTCGGGTCGATCGGCAGGTACGGCACGGCCCACTCGATGTCGTCGACGGTGACGCCCTTGGCGGCCGCGTCGGCCTCCATCGCGTCGAAGCCCTTCTTGATGGCGTCCTGGTGGGAGCCGGAGAAGGCGGTGTAGACCAGGTCGCCCGCGTAGGGGTGGCGCGGGTGGACCTCCATCTGGTTGCAGTACTCGCTGGTCCGGCGGATCTCGTCGATCTGCGAGAAGTCGATCTGCGGGTCGACACCCTGGCTGAACAGGTTCATGCCCAGGGTCACCAGGTCGACGTTGCCGGTGCGCTCGCCCTGGCCGAACAGACAGCCCTCGATGCGGTCGGCGCCGGCCATGATCGCCAGCTCGGCGGCGGCCACGGCCGTGCCGCGGTCGTTGTGCGGGTGGACCGACAGGCAGACGTGCTCGCGGCGGGTCAGGTTCCGGGACATCCACTCGAACCGGTCCGCGTGCGTGGACGGCGTCGAACGCTCCACGGTGGCGGGCAGGTTGAGGATGATCTCGCGGCCCGGGCCGGGCTGCCAGACGTCACAGACCGCCTCGCAGACCTCCAGGGCGAAGTCCAGCTCGGTGTCGGTGAAGATCTCGGGGCTGTACTGGTAGCCGAAGACCGTGCGCTCGTCGAGCAGCTTCTCCGCGTACTCCATCACCAGCCGGGTGCCGTCCACGGCGATCTGCTTGATCTGCTCCTTCGAGCCGCGGAAGACGACCCGGCGGAAGGTGGGCGCGGTCGCGTTGTACAGGTGGACGGTGGCGCGCTTCGCGCCGACCAGGGACTCCACGGTCCGCTCGATCAGGTCCTCGCGGGCCTGGGTCAGTACGGAGATGGTGACGTCGTCCGGGATCGCGCCCTCTTCGATGATGGAGCGCACGAACGCGAAGTCGGTCTCGCCGGAGGACGGGAAGCCGACCTCGATCTCCTTGTAGCCCATGCGCACCAGCAGGTCGAACATCTCGCGCTTGCGGGCCGGGGACATCGGGTCGATCAGGGCCTGGTTGCCGTCACGCAGGTCGGTGGACAGCCAGCGGGGGGCCTTGGTGATGCGCTGCTCCGGCCAGGTGCGGTCGGGGATGGCCACGGCCTCGTAGCGGCCGTACTTGTGGATCGGCATCCCGGACGGCTTCTGCAGCTGCGTGGCGTTGGTGACGGGCGTGGGGCGCTCGATGAACGGCGACTGGGACATGCGTAGGGCTCCTCGGGTCCAGCACGGGAGGGACGGCCGACTGTCGAACGCAACACCAGGTCCCGCGGGGAGGGGGTCGGCCTACGACTACAGGCCCTCGCCGCGGCAGCTAAGGAGAAGCAGCCCGAAACGCATGATGTGCCGCAGCTTAGCCCAGGGACGATGGAGGCGGACGTCCCGTTTCAGTATGCGGGACGGCCGCGCCGTCAAGCCCGAACAGTGACACATCACTCCATTTCGCCAATCCTCGTCCCATCCCGTGACAGTGCCCTCACGCAGTGCCACATTGCGAGGATGACTCCCCAGACTCCTGTCTTCTGCTCGATCGTCCCCCCGCACCTCCTGGAGCACCTGGCGCACTCCTCGAACCCGGCCGTCGCCGCCGCCGCCCGCCGCACCCTGATCGCGGACGCCTCCGCCCGTACGTTCCGCGTGCTGCCGCTGCCCGGCGCCACGCCCACGCTCGCCCCCGCCGAGGCCGGCCGGCCGCACCGCACCGTCTACGACTGCCGGCAGGGGACCGACCTGCCGGGCGAGCGGGTCCGCGCCGAGGGCGAGGAGGCGACCGGGGACGCCACCGTCAACCGGGCGTACGCGGGTCTCGGCGCCACCTTCGACCTGTTCCTGAACGCCTTCGGGCACGACTCCATCGACGGCGCCGGGCTGCCGCTGCACGCCTCCGTCCACTACGACGAGAACTACGGCAACGCCTTCTGGAACGGCGAGCAGATGGTGTTCGGCGACGGCGACGACGAGATCTTCCTCGACTTCACCCTGCCCGTGGACGTCATCGGCCACGAGCTGGCCCACGGCTTCACCCAGTACTCGGCGAACCTGGAGTACTTCAGCCAGTCGGGCGCCCTCAACGAGTCCGTCTCCGACGTCTTCGGCTCGCTGGTCAAGCAGTACGCGCGCGGGGAGAGCGCCGAGCAGGCCGACTGGCTCATCGGCGAGGGCCTCTTCCACCCGAACGTGGAGGGGACGGCGCTGCGCTCCATGAAGGCCCCGGGGACCGCGTACGACGACGACGTCCTCGGCAAGGACCCGCAGCCCGCCCACATGGACGACTACGTCCGCACCGGCCGCGACAACGGCGGGGTGCACATCAACTCCGGCATCCCCAACCACGCCTTCTACCTGGCCGCGACCGAGCTCGGCGGGAACGCCTGGGAGCGGGCCGGACGGATCTGGTACGACGTGATGACCGGCGGGACCCTCACCCCGGAGGCCCGCTTCTCCGAGTTCGCGGCGGCGACGGTGGCGGCGGCGCGGGCCCGGTTCGGCGACGGGGAGGAGATCCAGGCGGTCCTGAAGGCCTGGGCGGCGGTGGGGGTGCCCACCGACTGACCGGCTGGTAGACAGGGCCCATGCGGATTCGAGTGCGGCGCACGGGCGGTTTCGCTGGCATCGAGCGGTCGGCGGAGGTGGACACCTCCGGCCGGCCGGACGCCGACGAGTGGCACGCCCTGGCCGTGGCGGTCCTCGACGGGGGCGGCGACGAGGGCCGGGGCGTGCCGGACGGCTTCTCGTACGAGATCACCGTCGACGGTGAGACGGTCCACTGCGGCGACCCGCACCTGACCGGGGCCCAGAGGACCCTCATCACGAGGGTCCTCAAGGAAGGCGCCTGAGCCCTGGGGGCTGTCTGAGCCCCGGGGCCCGTTTCCCGGATCAAGCGCCCGTACGGCGAAGGGCCTGCTCGCGCAGCTCCCTGACCTGGGTGGCCTTGGCCCAGGAAGTCTTCGGCAGCCGGGCCTGGACGCGTTCCTGGGCCGTACGCGTGACCCCGGCGAGGTCACCGCGGTCCTGGCAGAGCGCGTCCCGCACGGCGAGTTCCTGTTCGCGCCGGCCCGTCCGCAGCAGGGCCTCGCGGTCGTCGCCGGCCTTGGACAGCGCGTCCTGGACGAGGCCCCGGGCCTCCTGGAGCGTGGTGACGGTCTCCCCCTGCTCCGCCATGCACGCGGCCCACGTCCGCTGCGCCGCCAGGAACTCGGGGGCGGCGGCGACCCGGGAGACGACCTCCGTGCTCACTCCGGTGGCGTCGACCTCCGCCTGCTCCCACCCGCCGCCGTACACCTCGCGGCGGGCCAGGTAGACACAGCCGTCGGTGTTGACGCGCAGCGAGGGCGCCCCCTTCGCCGTCAGGGTGATCTGCCGCTCGCCCGAGCCGGTCAGTGCCTTCTGCCAGGCCGTCCGCCGGGTCTCGTCGAGCCGGGCGACCGCGGTCGCGTTGGGGTCGTCGGGGCGGCCGGCGAGCGCGACGGACGCCAGGCCGTACCCGTCGGTCCTGGCGGCGTCCTCCGTGAGCAGGCCGTAGGGGTTGACGGGGACGTACCGGCCGGCCCGCACCGGTTCGTAGGCGAATCCACGCCTGTGCATGCACGCGCCGACCGCACGTTCCTCGGCCTCGTACAGCGTCCCCGCCTGCCGCTCGGGGACGACGGTGGCCCCGTCCAGGGGGACGGGGAGGCTGCTCGCGTCCCGGTGGGCGGGTGCCGAGGAGCACCCGCCCACTGCCAGCAGGCACAGGACGAACAGGGCTGCTGGTCGCAGGTTCACGGCATCAGCACCAGCGGTTCGAGGCGACGTTCTTGTAGTAGGCCGTGCCGGCGAGGTTGCCGATGCCGTAGCCGCGGGGGATGACCACCGAGGACCCGGTGTAACCCGTGCCGCTGTAGATGCGGACGCTGCAGTCCCTGCCCGAGTTCGACACCGACACCGCGTTGTTGAACTTGTTGTACTGGAGCAGGTTGGTGTTGTTGAACTCGACCGTGCCCGGGTCGCCCACGTAGTTCGTGTACAGGTACGCGCAGAGCATCCCGGACGGACACGGGCTGGCGGCGGCCGGTGAGGCGGCGGCGCCGAGGCCGATCCCCGCCGACGCCATGACGGCCACACTCGCGATGAGCTTCTTCAGCATGCGGTCTTTCCTCCCGTTGCGAACAGCGGTGGTTCCACCGCCGGGCAGGACGCTAACCACCCCGGGCCGCCGGGGCATTCACACTCCGCGCCCGGCCGTTATCCCTGCGTGCCCGCGCCGGTGAGGACCCTGTGCCGGTACTCCCCCGGCGGCACCCCGTACGCGGTGCGGAAGACCCGGCTGAAGACGGCCGGCCGGGGAAAACCCCAGCGCGCGCCGATCGCGTGCACGGTGAGGTGGCTGAGGTGGCGGGCGGCCAGGTCCCGCCTGCAGTGCTCCAGGCGCTGGCGTCTGATGAACTCGGCCACCGTCGTGTTGTGGTGCCCGAAGAGCCGGTGCAGGGCCCGCAGCGACATCTGGTGGGCGGAGGCGACGGCGGCGGGCGTCAGCTCCTCGCAGCCCAGGTGCGCGCGGATGAACGACTCGATCCGCAGGAACATCACGCGCTGGTGGCCGGGGGCCGGCAGCGCCCGTTCCCGGTCGAGGTGGTGGGCGAGGACCGCGCTCGTCAGGTCGAGGACCGTGCTCCGGAGCCTGTGCGTGTCCTGGGGCGTGCAGTGCGCCGCCTCCTCGCCGAAGCCGGTGAGGAGATGGGCGAGGATCCTGCCCACGCCGTGGCGTGCGGGCAGCGGCACCGCGAGGATCCGGGAGAGCTGGGCGTCCCGGAGCGGCAGCAGCCGCTTCGGGAGGTTCACGAGGAGCGAGCCGGCCCCTGACCCGTCAGCGGCGACGGAGGCCTCGTAGGGCCGAGAGGTGTCGCACAGGACCATCTCGCCCCGGCTGAGGGAAGCGCTCCGGCCGCACTGCTCCAGGTACTGCCGGCCGCCGGTGATCAGGGCCAGCTGGTACAGCTCGGGGTCCGACCGTCTGATCAGCTCGGGCGTCCGGCGGCAGGCCAGCGAGTCGTAGGCCAGCGCCGAGAGCTGTACGCCCTCCCCCAGGGCCGTCGACGCGAGCCGGACCCGCAGCCTGCCCTCGTCGGGGAACCGGACCTGGGTGGTGCAGAGGGCCTCGGCCGTGAGCTCCTGCCAGGCAGCGGCCCGCGCCGCTTCGGGTAACGCGTCACTGTCGAAAACAACGTCCATGTGTCGCCCCCATGTTCGACCGGTCGGCCGGTCGGGCCGGCCGTGTCCAGACGTGTGGGACAGGATGCTCGTGCCGATGGCACGGGGGGACAACACGGCGCTCCGCGCCTCGCGTGGCCGGACTGCGCGGACGGGCTCCGGGGCGTGTCCGACAAGGGGCGCCGGACCCGACGGGAATGGTCGGACAGGCCCTAGAAGCCGAGCTTCCGCAGCTGCTTCGGGTCGCGCTGCCAGTCCTTCGCGACCTTCACGTGCAGGTCGAGGAAGACCGGCGTGCCGAGCAGTGCCTCGATGTGCTTGCGGGACTTCATGCCGACCTCCTTCAGGCGGCTGCCCTTGGGGCCGATGATGATGCCCTTCTGGCTGGGGCGCTCGATGTAGACATTGGCGTGGATGTCGAGCAGCGGCCGGTCCGCCGGACGGTTCTCGCGCGGGATCATCTCCTCGACGACCACCGCGATCGAGTGCGGCAGCTCGTCCCGTACGCCTTCGAGCGCGGCCTCGCGGATCAGCTCCGCGACCATGACCATCTCCGGCTCGTCCGTGAGGTCGCCCTCCGGGTAGAGCGGCGGGGACTCCGGAAGCAGCGGGATCAGCAGGTCGGCGACGAGCTGGACCTGCTTGTCGCCGACGGCCGAGACCGGGACGATCTGCTGCCACTCGAAGCCCAGCTCCTTGCCGAGCTGGTCGACGGCGATGAGCTGCTCGGCGAGCGTCTTGGAGTCGACCAGGTCGGTCTTGGTGATGATCGCGACCTTGGGGGTCTTCTTGATCGCGGCGAGCTCCTTGACGATGAACTTGTCACCGGGGCCGAGCTTCTGGTCGGCGGGCAGGCAGAAGCCGATCACGTCGACCTCGGCCCAGGTGGTGCGCACGACGTCGTTGAGCCGCTCGCCGAGGAGGGTGCGCGGCTTGTGGAGGCCGGGGGTGTCGACCAGGATCAGCTGCGCCTCCGGGCGGTGCACGATGCCCCGGACGGTGTGCCGGGTGGTCTGCGGCCGGTTCGAGGTGATGGCCACCTTCTGGCCGACCAGAGCGTTCGTGAGGGTGGACTTGCCCGCGTTGGGGCGGCCGACGAAGCAGGCGAAGCCGGCCCGGTGGACGGCTTCGGTTTCTTGGTTGCGAGCGCTCATGGGGGCCATTGTCCCCGATGCGCGCCCGCCTCACGTACCTCCGTACGTATCCGCGGCCGTCCGGGCCGCCCTGCGCCGCCGTATCCGCAGGCCGGAGAGGCCCGCCGCACCCCCGACGAGCAGGGTCGCGGCGGCGAGCCAGGGCAGGGCGAGGAAGGACACGGCGCCGGTCTCCCGCACGCCCTTCGCGGTCGCGGTGAGGGTGACGTCGCCCCAGTCGAACTGCGGGGAGCCGGTCCACCGCTCGGTGAGCCGGATCTTCTGGCGGGGCAGCAGCTCGGCCGGCACCTTCGCCAGATCGCGGGCGAGAAGGGTGCGGCCGAAGAGTCCTTCCGCGCGGAGCGCGACCTTGGGGCTGAGGGTGACGTTGCCCCGGTTGTGCAGGGTGTACGAGACGACGGCGCTGCTCGTCCGGGTGCCGGGGACCAGCGGCCGGTCCTGGTCGAGGGTGACGTCCTCGACGGCGAGGGCGGGGACGGCCGGTCCGCTGACCCGCAGATAGAGACGGGCGGCGACCGCGCGCTGGACGCCGACGGCGACGGAGCCCCGCGTACCGGCGCCGACCCGCTCGTCGAGGGCGACAAGGGCCCCGGGGTGGTCGCCGGGGTCGGCGTCGGCGGGGACGGTCAGGGTGTACGGGACGGTGACGGCGGAGCGCGGCGGGACGGTGATCCGGGTCCGCTCGGGCGTGATCCAGGCACCGGCGCCGGTCTGCCTCTCCCGCTGGGTGCGGACGGCGAAGCCGCCGTCCCGGTCGGTGTTGTAGGCGTCGGCGCCGTAGAGCCGGAAGGTCAGCGGGGCGGCCGTCTTGTTGGCGACGGTGACCCGGTCGGTGTGGGTGCTGCCGGGGTCGGCGGTGAGGAAGAAGTAGGGGCGGCTGCCCAGCCGGGCGGCGGCCGGGTAGACGGCCCACTCGCCGTTCTCGGCGGCCTGCGCGTGCGGGGCGGGGACCAGGAGGAGGAGCAGGACGCTCAGGAGGAGTACGTACAGCCTGCGCACGAGTCGAAAACCCCCGGGGGTGCGGAGCGGGCCGGCCGGGTGCGCGCCCGGCCCGCACGGTGGTCAGGACAGGGTCAGTGTCAGCACGCCCGCGTACGAGCCGGGCGCGGTGAACGCCGGGACGTCGAGGGAGAGCCCGGCGCCGACGGTGAACTCGCCGCCCGTGAGGGTGCCGTTGGGGGTGGAGGCGAGGGTCGCGCCGCCGCTGCCGACGGGGCCGGACGAGCCGGCCGCGCAGGCGCTGGGGCTGCCGGCCTTGGCGGTGCAGGCCGGGGTCCAGCTGAGGTTCCCGGCGCCGATGGAGCCGCCGGGTCCGGTGAAGTCGGTGACCTTGCCGGTGAGGGACCAGCCGGCGGGGCCGCCGCGGAAGTCCTTCACTGTCACCGTGTTGAGGTCGCCGGTGGCGGCGCCGCCCTGGCCGAAGTCGACGGAGGTCAGCTGGACGGCGTCCCCGGCCTGGGTCATGGACAGCTCGCCCGCCGTGACGGCCGCGGTGATCGTCTGGCTGTCCGGCGGGGCCGGGACGACGACCTTGTACGCGGCGGGTCCCGCACCCTTGCCGGGATCCCAGGCCGCGCCCTCGTACGCCACGATCCCGGTGGTCGCCACGTCGTTGACCTTCAGCCGCGCGGCGAATCCGCCCTCGCTGTCGGTCGTGACCGTCATCCGGTCGGCGGTCTCCGCGGCTCCGGCGCGGCCGGCGACGGTGACCTCGGTGAGCGGGGTGAACTTCGAGCCGTTGACGGTGACCCGGACGCCGGGGTCCCCCGAGGCGCTGTCGAGCTGGAGCGCCCGGGTGTTGGGGCTGGTGACGGGGCTCGCGACGACCGTCTCGGAGACGGGGGCGGGCGGGCTGAGCACCGTACAGGGGGTGTCGAGCTCCATGAGGTAGCCGGTGTGGATGTTGTAGTCGCCGGGCGAGAGGGTGATCGATCCGGCCTGGGCGACCGTGAAGGTGCCGGTCATGGAGAAGGCCGGGAAGGAGCCCTTGCCGGGGACCGGCGGGTTCTTCTTGGGGCCGGTGACGCTGACGGCGCCGGTCTGGGCGCCGCCGAGGACGACCTTGCCGCTGGGCGTCATGATGTCGGCCGGGAGCGCGAGGTCGACGGGGTTGGACGCGGCGGGCTTGGTGATCGTGTAGGTGACGGTCACGGTGTCGCCGACCTTGGGGCTGCTCTTGTCGACCGTGATCGCGGCGGTCGTGGTGCCCTCGATGGGCGGGATGCCGGCGATCGGCGGCGGGACGCAGCGCGTGGGAAACCGCACCTCCGCGGAGCTGCTGGTCGCGCCGGCCGGGGCGGCGAGCGCGCCGCCGCCGACCGCGAGGGCGGTGGCGCCGAGGACGGCGGTCCAGCGCCGTCTTCGGGCCGCCGCCCGGGATCGGGTGAGTGCCATGGGTGTGCCCCCTCCTGAGGGATGAGTGGGCGCCATTGACGGCCGCGCGCTTCGATAAGTCAATGCACGCGAAAGACATCGACTGATGACCCATCAGATACTGTCAAGATCGGTACATGGCGGGCATTTCCCCAGGTCACGGCAGAGACCGGTGCCGCCTGTGGCGACACCGGTCCGGGGTGGCTCGGGACTCAGCTGAAGACGAACGGACCCGGCGACTGCGAGGTCACCGCGTCACAGTTCACCGTGACCCCGAAGATCACCATCTTGAGGGCGACACCCGCGAAGTACGAGTTGAGGCTGTCACCCGAGGCCGCGGTCCCGCTCAGGGGGCCGATGACAACGGACTGCCCGGCACCGAGCGCCGGGTTCTTCTTGCCGGTGAAGACCCGGGTGCCGCCACCCGCCTTGGCCATCGTCAGCGTGGCGTTGATCTGGTCCGCGCCGACCGCGATCGGCGTCGTCACGGCGGAGGTGACCTTGATGGTCGCGGCGGTGCCGCTCTGTGTGGCCGTGAGGGTGGCGGTGCCACCGCCCCAACTGCCGCAGTCGTACGTCGCCGTGGCGGTCCCCGGCGAGACGGCGGCGGCCGTCGGCGCGAAGGCGAGTCCGGCGGCGGCGAGCGCCGCGGCGAGCACCGCGGCCGCTCCTGAGCTGCTTCTGGTTCTCATGGGAGGTCGTACCCCTTCCATCGAAGAACGCAGGGGTGCGGGCGCTGCGTGGATGACGAGAGATCTGACGGTCCGTCGGACCGGTCGCTGCCATTGATGCGCAGACCGCCGGGGAAGGCAAGAGAAGCCACGGTGATCCCTCACAAACGCGCAATCACGAACGCGCGAGGGCCCGGCGCGCCACGCGCCGGGCCCCTCCCTCTGTGTGCCGCGAGCCGGGTGCCGCTCGTCAGCCGGCGGTGACCGCCGCGCGCAGCTGCCCGTCGGGGCCGGCGAGCAGCACCGGGGTCCCCGGACCGCCGAGGTCCCGGACCGCCGCCCGGTCCTCGTCCGTGGCGGCCTCCGCGCTCGACACGACGGCCGCCGCCTCCAGGGACTGCGCCCCGCTGGCCACCGCCATCGCGACCGCGGTCCGCAGGGCGCTCAGCTTGAGCGACTCGAGCTCCACGGTTCCCGCGACATAGGTACGACCGGTCTCGTCCCGCACGGCGGCCCCCTCGGGCACACCGTTGCGGGCGCGGGCGCTCCGCGCCAGGGTGATGATCTTGAGGTCCTCGGCGCCGAGGTCGCCGTGCTCGCTGCTGAGTGTCATGCCCCCGAGCATAGGTCGGGGCCCGGACACCCCCGGACCGCGTCTCAGCCCGCGACCGGTCCGGGTCTCATCCCGCGACCGGGTACATCGCCCCGCGCCGCCCCTCGGGGGAGACCAGCCACTCCAGCTTCTCCGCCGTGTCGGCCTCCGGCAGCGGCGTGTGCATCACGATCACCAGGTCCGGACGGGCCGGGACCCGGAGCTGTGTCGCCTCCACGACCAGCGTGCCGACCAGCGGATGCTCCAGCTCCTTGCGGTTCTGGCCGCCCGGCAGGATGTCCCGCCGTTCCCACAGCTCCGCGAACTCCGGGCTGAGCTCCTTGGCCTCCTCGACCACCGCCCGGAAACCCTCGTCGTCCGGGCACTCCGAGCAGGCCGACCGGAACTGCGCGACCACCTTCGGCGCGAGCTCCTCCCAGTGCCCCACGCGCGAGCGGTAGAGCGGATCGGTGAAGAAGTTCACCAGGCAGTTCTGCGAGATCTCCGGCCGCATCCCGAGCACGATCGCCGCCGCGTCGTTGTAGAGGACCGTGTTCCAGTACACGTCCATGATGTGCGCCGGGAACGGCATCCACGCGTCGATGAGCCGCCGCAGCCCCTGGCACATGTCCCGGTCCTCCGGAGCCGCCTCCAGGGCCGGCGGGTTCAGCGCCGCGAGGACGTACAGATGACGCCGTTCCGCCGGGCTCAGCCGCAGCACCCGCGCCACCGAGTCGAGCACCTGCGGCGAGACCGTGATGTCCCGGCCCTGCTCCAGCCACTGGTACCAGGAGACCCCGACCCCCGCCAGGACCGCGACCTCCTCCCGCCGGAGCCCCGGCGTGCGGCGCCGCGCGCCACCGTCCGGCAAGCCCGCGTCGGCCGGGCTCACCCGCGCCCGGCGGCTCATCAGGAACTCGCGCAGTTCGGCCAGTCGGTGCTGCTTCGCCGTGGTGCTCTCGAGAGCGGTGGCCACGTGTGCTTCCTCCCCCTGGATGCCTGGTGGTACGACCAACAGGATAAGTTCCCGCTCCCCAGTGTTGTTCCCGCGCGCCGAGGGTGGGGTCATGGCAACCCTGACCCCACCGCCCGCCCCGGCCGCCTCCCCGGCCGCTCCCCCGACCACTCTCACCGGCCGCACCCGGCTCATCCTCTTCGTGCTCTGCGCCGCCCAGTTCATGGTCGCGCTCGACTTCTCCGTGCTGAACGTGGCCCTGCCCGTCCTCGGCGCCGACCTCGGCCTCGGCCACTCCGCCCTCCAGTGGGCCGTCACCGCCTTCGCGCTGCCCTCCGGCGGGTTCCTGCTCCTCTTCGGACGCGTCGGCGACCTCTACGGACGCAAGAAGCTGTTCCTCGCCGGGCTCGCCCTCTTCGGCGCGGCCTCGCTGCTCGCCACCTTCGCCTGGAACCCGGCCGCCTTCCTCACCGCACGCGCCCTCCAGGGCCTCGGCGCCGCCGCCATCGTGCCCACCGGCATGTCCCTCCTGACCACCACGTTCCCCGAGGGACCGCTGCGCGACCGGGCACTCGGCATCTCCGGCACCCTGCTCTCGCTCGGCTTCACCGTCGGCATGATCCTCGGCGGCGTCATGACCGACACCCTCGGCTGGCGCTCCACCATGGGCCTGCTCGCCCTCTTCAGCGTGATCGTGCTGCCGCTCGCCCCCGGCCTCCTCCCCGAGTCCCGCACACCCGAGCGGCCCCGGCTCGACGTGCCCGGCGCGGTGACCGTCACCGGTGGTCTGCTCGCCCTGATCTACGCCCTGTCGACGGCGGCCGAGCGCGGCTTCGGCGGGACGGACGTGCAGGTCACCCTGGTGGCGGGGGTCCTGCTGCTCGCGGCGTTCGTACGCGTCGAGTCCCGGCACGCGGCCCCGCTGGTCTCGCTGCCGATGCTGCGGCGGGGCACGGTCGCCTTCGGCAACCTGGGCGGACTCATCACCTTCTCGATGATGTCGACGGTCGTCTTCGTCCTGACCCTGTACCTCCAGGAGACCCTGGGCCTCTCGGCCTTCCTGACCGGCCTCGTCTTCGGCGTGCAGGGCGCGGCCTCGGTCGTGGCCGGGCTCTTCGCACCGAAGCTGATCGGCCGGATCGGTGCCCGCCGCACCCTCGTCGGCTCGCTCGCCGGACAGGGCCTGCTGACGGCCGGACTGCTCGGAGTGAGCGAGGAGTCGGGCGTGATCCTGGCGACCGTCCTCGTCTCGCTGGCCTCCATGTGCCACCTCGGCGCGATCATCTCGTACGGGCTGACCGTCACCTCCGGCGTCCCGGACGAGGAGCAGGGCCTGGCGACCGGCCTGGTGACCACCACCCAGCAGGTGGGCCTCACCGTCGGCATCCCGCTGCTCGGCGTGCTCGCCACCACGGGCGGCGATCTGTTCGGGGGCGTCCGCACGGTGCTCGCCCTGGACACGGCGATCGTGCTCGGCACGGCGGCCCTGGTCGGCCTCGGCCTGCGGCGCCGGTCCTGAGCCCCGCGCCGGCGGTCCCGGCCCCCGCCGCGACGGGCGGGGGTCAGGGCCTGTCGAGGCGGAGCCGTACGGCCTTCGGCAGACCCGCGACCACCAGGTCGTACGAGTCCTCGACGAGCTCCCGGACCATCCGGTCCGGGAGCTCTCCGACGGTCACCGTGTTCCAGTGGCGCTTGTTCATGTGATAGCCGGGGGCCACCGCCGGATGCTCCTCACGGAGCCGTACCGCCTCGTCCGGATCGCACTTGAGGTTGACCCGCAGCGGCCGGCCGTCCAGCCACGACAGCGCGAACATCTTCCCGGCGACCTTGAAGACGGAGGCCTCGGGACCGAACGGGAACTCCTCCGTCGCGTCGTTGAAGTCCAGGCAGAGGGCGCGCAGCTCGTCGGGGGTCATTCCGGCTTCTCCTCCGGTTCCAGCGGTTCCACGAGGACGGTGACGATCTTGTTCCGCCGGCCGGCCGGGGACTCGGCCGTCAGCCGCAGCGAACGCCCGTCCGGCAGCTCCACGACCGCCTTGGCGCCCGCGATCGGGACCCTGCCCAGGGCCTTCGCGAGCAGACCGCCGACGGTCTCCACGTCCTCGTCGTCGTACTCGTCGGGCCCCAGACCGTACAGCTCGCCCAGATCCCCGATGTCGAGACGGGCCGTGACCCGGTGACGGTCCTCGCCGAGGTCCTGGACCGGCGGCAGCTCACGGTCGTACTCGTCGGTGATCTCACCGACGATCTCCTCCAGGATGTCCTCGATGGTGACGATCCCGGCCGTGCCGCCGTACTCGTCGATGACGACGGCGACGTGGTTGCGCTCCTGCTGCATCTCACGCAGCAGGTCGCCCGCGTTCTTCGTGTCGGGCACGAAGGCGGCGGACCGCATCGCGGTCGCCACCAGGTCGGCCTCGGAGTCCCGGTTGATGTGCGTCTTGCGGACCAGGTCCTTCAGATACACGATGCCGACGATGTCGTCCTCGTTCTCACCGGTGACCGGGATCCGGGAGAAACCGGAGCGCAGCGCGAGCGTGAGGGCCTGACGGATCGTCTTGTACCGCTCGATGCAGACCAGATCGGTACGGGGCACCATCACCTCCCGCACCAGCGTGTCACCCAGCTCGAAGACGGAGTGCACCATGCGGCGCTCGTCGTCCTCGATCAGCGACTCCTGCTCGGCGAGGTCCACCATGGCCCGCAGCTCCGCCTCGGAGGCGAACGGGCCCTTGCGGAAGCCCTTTCCGGGGGTCAGCGCGTTGCCGATGAGAATGAGCAGCTGCGGGATCGGCCCCATGATCCGGGCCAGCGGCAGCAGCACGTACGCGGCGGCCGTCGCGGTGTTCAGCGGATGCTGGCGGCCGATCGTACGGGGCGAGACACCGACGGCCACGTACGAGACGAGGACCATGACGGCGATGGCGATGAGCAGCGCCTCCCAGGTCTCGGGGAACGCCTCCAGGCAGGCGTACGTGACGAGGACGCCGGCCGCCATCTCGCACGCGACGCGCACGAGCAGCGCCACGTTGAGATAGCGCGTCGGATCGGCGGCGACCTGGGCGAGCTTCGCCGCTCCCCGCCGCCCGGACCGTACGGCCTCGGCGGCGCGGAAGCTGGAGACACGGGCGAGCCCGGCCTCGGCGCAGGCGGCGAGCCAGGCCACGACGACCAGGGCCACCGCGCCGAGGATCAGCGACATGTCCATCGGGTCAGGAGACGGTCGGCGCCGGGGACGGGCCGGTCAGGCCCCTCTCCTCGCGCCAGCCGTCGACGATCGCCGCCTGGAGACCGAACATCTCGGCCTTCTCGTCGGGCTCCTCGTGGTCGTACCCGAGGAGGTGGAGCACACCGTGGACGGTGAGGAGCTGGAGCTCCTCGTCCATGGAGTGCTCCGTCGGCGCGTCCTTGCCCTGCTGGGTGGCGACCTCGGGGCAGAGCACGATGTCGCCGAGGAGCCCCTGCGGGGGCTCGTCGTCGTCCTTCGCCGGCGGACGCAGCTCGTCCATCGGGAAGGACATGACGTCCGTCGGCCCCGGCAGGTCCATCCACTGGATGTGGAGCTGCTCCATCGCCTCCGCGTCCACGACGATCACCGAGAGCTCGGAGAGGGGGTGGATGCGCATGCGCGCCAGGGCGTAGCGGGCGATGTCGAGGATCGCCTGCTCGTCGACCTCGGTACCGGACTCGTTGTTGACGTCGATCGACATGGTGTTTCTGTGACTACTTCCCGTTGCGGCCGTTACGGCTGTCGTACTGCTCGTACGCGTCGACGATACGGCCGACGAGCTTGTGCCGGACGACATCCTGCGACGTGAGCGTCGAGAAGTGGACGTCCTGGACCCCGTCCAGGATGTCGCGGACCTGCCGCAGACCGCTCTTCGTCCCGTTCGGCAGGTCGACCTGGGTGACGTCACCGGTGATGACGATCTTCGAGTCGAAGCCGAGGCGGGTGAGGAACATCTTCATCTGCTCGGGGTTCGTGTTCTGCGCCTCGTCCAGGATGATGAACGCGTCATTGAGGGTGTTGTGCGTCAGCAGGTAGTCCTGCGTGACGTACAGCGAGTCCTCGGCCGCGACCTGGATGCAGACCGTCTCCTCGCGCCCGGCGGGCTCGATGGAGTCGATGAACCGCATCGGCCGCCCGCCGCCACCGGCCGCGTGGTACGTGTCCCGCTTGCGGGCGAGCCGGAAGGGCTCGATGCCCTCGGGGAGCCGGATGTCGACGATGTGGGCGTCGTAGCGGTGCTTGCCCAGCGCGTTCCCCTGCGGACGCCCCTCGGCCGTACGGCGCCGGGTGTAGGCGACACCACCGAGCGACTGGACCAGCGCGATCACGTCGTCGCGGAGCACGATGGAGGCGGTCGTGTACTGGATCCGGCACGTGCGGTCGGCCTGCGTGACGGGGCCGCCGTCGGAGTCCAGGAGCCCCTGAAGGACCGCGAGCCTGACCTCGGCCGCGTTGTACAGGTAGTCGTCCGGGACGAACTTCGAATGGGACCGGGTGCCGACGAGGTCGAGCGCGCGGAGCATCCCCGTCACGGGGTTCTCCAGTGTGACGACGTCACCGGGAGACTTGACACGGTTCAGAACGTAATCCGGACCGCTCTTCGCCCGGACAACGACCCCGGGCAGCGCCGCTTCCAGTGCCTCGGCGAGCTCGTGGTCCTCGCTGGAGAACGAGGGCGTGGTGGAGCCGGTCAGGCAGCCGTCCCCGAGCAGCAGACCCAGCGCGTACGGGTCCATCGGGACTTCACGCTCGGGCAGTGCCACCGGCGCGGTGAGCAGCGGCAGCTCGTACCGGCGAGCGTGCGCGGCGCGCAGGTTGCCGATCATCTCCTGGGTCTCAAGGACCCGCCACGGCTTGTCTCGGCGCTTGTCCGAGGCCGTACGGACCGTCCACAGGTGCTCGCCGCAGCACAGGGTCCAGGAGCCGTCCTGGGCTGAGACCCGGTAGATGTCCTTCTCGCCCTGAGGGAAGACACCCAGGACGGGGGTCGGCTCACCATTGGAGCCGATGACCAGGTCGCCGACTTCGAGGTCACCGATCGGGCGCCATCCGTCCGGCGTCAGGACGTTCGTGAAGCGCGGCTGCGCCCTACCCCTCATGTATGCGAGCGGCGCCACCTCGATCGTCCCGCTCGCCATGAGCTTGGGGATCGAGTCCGGGTCGAGCATGTCGTGCAGGGCGTCGTACAGCGGGCGCAGGTACGGGTCGATCTTCTCGTAGAGCGTGCCGGGCAGGAAGCCGAGGCGCTCGCCGGCCTCGACGGCCGGGCGGGTCAGGATGATCCGGGTGACCTGCTTGGACTGCAGGGCCTGGACCGCCTTGGCCATGGCGAGATAGGTCTTGCCGGTGCCGGCGGGGCCGATGCCGAAGACGATCGTGTGCTTGTCGATCGCGTCGACGTACCGCTTCTGGTTGAGCGTCTTGGGGCGGATCGTGCGGCCCCGGTTGGACAGGATGTTCTGCGTGAGGACCTCGGCGGGGGTCTCCTCGCCGCCCTCCGCCGATCCGTTCTCGCTCGCCCTGAGCATGGCGATCGAGCGTTCCACTGCGTCCTCCGTCATCGGCTGACCGGTGCGGAGCACCAGCATCATCTCGTCGAACAGGCGCTGGATCAGAGCGACTTCCGCCGCGTCGCCGACCGCGCTGACCTGGTTGCCCCGGACATGGATGTCGGCCCGCGGGAACGAGCGCTCGATCACGCGGAGCAGCGCGTCACCGGAGCCGAGCAGGGTGACCATCGGGTGCTTGGCGGGGACGGTGAAGTGGGCGCGGGCTTCGCCGGGCGCACCGTTGGGGGATGCGGGTGTCTGAGTCATGGGCCGGCACTGTGGCCTGCACACACCTCCCGTTGCAGGGCTGTCGCCGCTCGACGGCCTCTGGGTTATCAAGCCTACGACTCAGGTCCGACAAGCCTGTAGCGGTTTACGGGTGGGCCGCGCGGAAGCCGATCGTAGGCACCGCGCGGCGCAGCGGCCAGGCCCTGGCGGGGGCGGGCAGGAGGCGTTCCAGGAAGGCGTAGCGGTCGCGCAGGGTCTCGGGGTCCTGCATGGCATGGCCCTGGACCTGCTGCCACCAGGCGGCGATCTCGCCCCAGGTGGGGGCGGAGAGGGAGCCGCCGAACTCCTGGACGGAGAGGGCGGCGGTGAGGCCGGCGAAGGCGAGCCGGTCGGCGAGGGGCCAGTCGGCGAGGGTGCCGGTGACGAAGCCCGCGACGAAGACGTCACCGGCGCCGGTGGGGTCGAGGGCGGAGACCTGGATGGCGGGCACCTCGGCGGTCGCACCGGTGGCGCCGTCGACGGCGTAGGCGCCTTCGGAACCGAGGGTGACGACGGCGTAGCGGACCTTGTCGGCGAGGGCGCGGGCGGCGGCCCGCGGGCAGTCGGTGCGGGTGTAGCGCATCGCCTCGGCGGCGTTGGGCAGGAAGGCCTCGCAGTGTTCCAGGTCGGCGAGGCCGGCCAGGTCCCAGCGACCGGTGTCGTCCCAGCCGACGTCCGCGAAGACCTTGGCGCCGCCGCGGGCGGCCCTGGCGACCCATTCCTCGGTGCGGCCGGGGACCAGGGAGGCGACCGCCGCGCGCGCGTGCGGCGGGTAGGCGGGCAGGGCGCCGGCGGCATCGTCGGGTGGGGCTTCGTGGCCGTGGGAGACCATGGTCCGTTCTCCCTCGTAGGCCATGGAGACGGTGACCGGGGAGTGCCAGCCGGGGACGGTGCGGGAGAGGGAGAGGTCGATTCCCTCGCCCTGTTCCAGGGCGTCCCAGCAGTACTCGCCGTAGTGGTCGTCGCCGAAGGCCGCGGCGAGGGAGGTGCGCAGGCCGAGGCGGGCGAGGGCGGTGGCCATGTTGGCGACGCCGCCGGGGCTCGATCCCATGCCGCGGGCCCAGGACTCGGTGCCCCGTACGGGTGCGCTGTCGAGCCCGGTGAAGATGATGTCGAGGAAGACCGTGCCGGTCAGGAAGACGTCGCAGGCCGGGTCGGTGGGTTCACGGAGGCATACCAGCGGGTCGACCCCGGTGTCGTGTGGCGGCTGCTCTCCCCTTGCTGTGGTCACGGCGGACTCCCCGGTCGTGGTGAGGCGGATCGGCACCGTGGTGCTGATCTGGACAGTGTGCCCGATGGGGGTGGGGAGACGGGGGTGGCGCCACATGACCTTCGCGCGTTCCCCCGTCGCACCCGTCCCAAACCGATCGTGACCCGTATCACAGACCGAATCGGGGGACAGTGCCTTCTCCGCCCACTCCGATGCTTGATACACATGGTGCCGCGACCCCGTGGATCACCGGGCGCCGTCTCATTTCCCTGTTCAGTTCCTGGAACGCCCATGTCGTCGCGCCCGCGCGTCCCGGGGGCTCTCGTCGCCCTCGTCGCCCTCTTCACGGCCGGTTACCTCGCCCCGTATCTGCTGCCGACCGTCGTCGGACGGCTCTCCGCCGGGCTTGGTCTCACCTCCTCGCAGGCGGGCCTCGTCGGCTCCGTGCTGCTGCTCGGTTCCTCGTCCGCCGGTTTCACGCTCGCCGCGCGCGGTGAGCGTTTCGGGCCGCGCCGGGCGGCCCGTGCGGGCCTGCTCGCGATGGCCGTCGGTTACGGCTCCGCCGCCGCGAGCGGCGCTGTGCCCCTGGTGGTCGCGGGTGCCGTCCTCGGCGGCGTGGGCTCGGGCACGGCGACGGCGGTGGCCGCCGCGGGGATCGCCGGGCAGCGGGATCCGCACCGGGCCTCCACGCTGGGGCTGCTGTCCGTGTCGGCGACGGCGGGCGCCCTCTATCTGGCCCTTCCGCATCTGGCCGGCGGCCACGCGCCGCCGCTGCTCGCGATCACCTGCGCGGCGGCGCTCGTCTGGCCGCTCACGGGCCGCCTGCCGGGCGCCACGCGCGCGGTACGGGAGGCCCCGGCGGTCTCGGGGCCTCTCCCCCACCGGCGGGCCGGGGCCGTCCTCGCCGCCGGCATCCTGTGCTGGTCCCTCGCGCAGAACGCGCTGTGGGGGGTGAGCGGCCGTATCGGGCTCACCCAGGCCGGGCTCTCCGAGGTCACCGTCGGCGCGGTCTTCGCGGCGGCGCTCGGCGCAGGGCTCGCGGGGGTCGCGGTGGCGGGTGCGCTCGGCTCGCGTCTGGGCCGGGCGGTGCCGATCGGGGTGGGGACGGTCCTCATCGCGGGGTGTGTGCTGCTCAGCTCGGCGGCCGGGGGCCTGGCGTCGTTCGCGACCGGCGAGATCCTGTGGAACGCCGTCTACCCGGTGGTCCTGTCGTACCTCCTGGGCCTGGCGGCCTCGCTCGACCCGCGCGGCCGCTGGGCCGTCCTGGTCGGCTCGGCGTCCTCGTTCGGTGTGGCCTGCGGTCCGGTGGCGGGGAGCCTGTTGTCGGAGGGTGCCGGGTATCCGGGCATGGGCGCCGTGCTGTGCGCCCTGCTCCTGGTCGTCGCGGTCCCGATGACGGCGGTGGCCCGCCATGTCTCCGGCCGTCCCCTGGTCCCGGGCTCGGTGCGCCGCAGGGGCGGCGCGCCGGCGGCGGTCCTGGCGGGCACGGCCGCGGCGACCCCGGCGCTCGTCCCCCAGATGGGCGCTCCGGAGCAGGAGGTGGCCGCGATCACGGTCCCGTCCCCGGCGGGCCGCCGGAGCCTCGCGAAGTCGGCGTTCCGGCTGGCGAGGCCGAGCGACCGGGGGTAGCGAGCCCGGCCTGATCCGACGGGAAGGTCGGACAGTGCCCAGGGCGTGGTGTCTGTCCGCCGCGCCGGTCCGTCGGGGCGGGCCGAAGCGGCCGGTCCCGTCAGGGCGGGCCGAAGCGCCAGAAGTGGTCGGGGTAGGGGCCGCAGGGGAACTGGTTGACGTCCGTCGCCTGCCGGGTGCTCGCCTCGGGGACGGCGAGGCAGAGGCCGCTGTTGCCGTTCACGATCCGGTAGAGCGGGCGTCCGTCCGCGTCCCGCTTCTGGTACTCGACGCGCCAGAAGTGGTCCGGTTCCGGGCCGCACGGGTACTGGTTGACGTTCACCGCCGGTGCCTTGCTGGCGCCGGGAACGGCCGCGCAGAAGCCGCTGTTGCCGTTGACGATCCGGTACCGGGTCCGTCCGGCGGGGTCCGTGCCCGAGGGCGTCAGCCGCCAGAGGTGGTCGGGGTGGTCGCCGCAGCCGAACTGGTTCAGGTCGACGATCTCCCTCGACGCGCCGGGGACGGCGAGGCAGAAGCCGCTGTTGCCGTTCATGATCCGCACGGGCGTGTCGGCCGGGGGCGGGACCCGGGCCGGGAGCTCCGGCGGGGGCTCGTCGGGCGGGGCCGCGGGCGGGGCGGTCCGCGGGGACTGCGAGGGGCGGCGAGGGGGCTGCGTGGCCGCGGAGGGCGGCGCCGGCCGGGCCGGGTCCGTCGTCGGGGGCGGCACCGAGGACGGCGGTGCGGAGGAGGGTGCCGTGGAGGACGGCGACGGGGCCGGGGCGGCGGTCACGGTGGACGGCGCCCCGGACGGTAAGACCTGGGCGGGTGGCTGCACCACACCGCCCGCGCGGTGCGTCTGGGCCAGGACCGTCGCCAGGACACCGGCCAGCGGTACCAGCACTCCGACCACCCACCAGGCCCACCGGGGCGGTTGGTGGGCGGCGGCGGCCGGGGAGGCCGGGCTTCCCGCGGTGGCGTGATCCTGCTGCCTGGCCGTGGGGTCCCCAGCGGGACCGGGCGTGTCTGACACCGTGCTGCTCCCCCCGAAACAACTGCCGTCGCCCAAGTATCGCCACACGGCCGCCCCTGGGGACCCCGTACGCCGAGAAACCCGTACGTCAGGCCTCAGGCGCCCTGCGCGTCGCCGAACACGTACGCGTCCACCTCGGCGAGGTAGCGGGCCCTGCGCGGTTCGTCGTCCTCCAGGAAGGAGGCCTCGAAGGAGTTGCGGGCGAGCTCGCGGAGCTGCTCCGGCGTCAGGCCGAGGGCGTCCCGTACGGCGTCGAAGTTGTCCCCGGCGTATCCCCCGAAGTACGCGGGGTCGTCGGAGTTGACGGTGACCAGGAGGCCCTCCGCCATCATCGTCCGCAGCGGATGGTCGGCGAGCACGTCGATCGCGCGGAGCCGTACGTTCGACAGGGGGCAGAGGGTGAGCGGCACCCGCTCCCTGACGAGGCGGTCGACGAGCTCCGGGTCCTCCAGGCAGCGCAGGCCGTGGTCGACGCGCTCCACGCCGAGGACGTCCAGGGCCTCGCGGATGTACGCGGCCGGGCCCTCCTCGCCCGCGTGGGCGACCTTGCGCAGTCCGAGCGCCCCCGCGGCCTCGTACACCTCGCGGAACTTCGCCGGCGGGTGGCCGACCTCGGCCGAGTCGAGGCCGACACCGGTGATCCGGTCCAGGTACGGCTTCGCGGCGTCCAGGGTGGCGAGCGCCGACTCGGCCGACTCGTCGCGCAGGAAGCACATGATGAGCCGGGTGGAGATCCCGTACCGCTCCTCGGAGCGTTCGAGGGAGGTGCTCAGGCCTTCGATCACGGTACCGACGGGGACGCCGCGGGCGGTGTGCGCCTGCGGGTCGAAGAAGATCTCGGCGTGCCGGACGCCCTGGGCTGCGGCCCGCTCCAGATAGGCGTCGGTGAGCTCCGTGAAGTCCTCGGCGGTCCGCAGGACCGCCATCAGGCCGTAGTAGAGGTCGAGGAAGGACTGGAGGTCGCTGAAGCGGTACGCCTCACGCAGGGCCTCGGTGTCCGCGAAGGGCAGCGTGACGCCGCCCCGCGCAGCGAGGGCGAAGGCCAGCTCGGGTTCGAGGGTGCCCTCGATGTGGAGGTGCAGTTCGGCCTTGGGTACGGGCATGTTCACGTTCGTTTCGGTATGGGGACCCTCATGAGGTCCTGGGCGATGCTCAGTTCGCCGTCGAACCCGGCCGCCCGCGCCTGGCGCTCGAACTCGGCCGGATCGGAGTAGCGCTGCGAGAAGTGGGTCAGGACGAGGTGCCGCACCCCTGCGTCCCTGGCGACGGACGCGGCCTGTCCGGCCGTCAGATGGCCGTGGTCGGTGGCGAGGCGGACGTCCTCGTCGAGGAAGGTCGACTCGATGACGAGCATGTCGGCGCCCTCCGCGAGGGCGTGCACCCCCTCGCAGAGCCGGGTGTCCATGACGAAGGCGAAGCGCTGCCCGCGACGGATCTCGCTGACCTCGTCGAGGGTCACGCCGTCGAGGACGCCCTCGCGCTGGATCCGGCCCACGTCGGGGCCCTTGATGCCGTGCGCGGCCAGCTTCCCGGGCAGGATGCGGCGCCCGTCGGGCTCGGTGAGCCGGTAGCCGTACGACTCGACGGGGTGCGAGAGCCTGTACGCGTCGAGGGTGAACGTGTCGGTGACGGCGAGCGGCCCGTCGGCGGCGACGGGCGACTCGGTGAGTTTCACGGTCTCGCGGTAGGCCGTCGCGTACCGCAGGCGCTCGAAGAAGCGCTGCCCGCTCGCCGGGTAGTGCGCGGTGACCGGGTGCGGGACCTGGTCGAGGTTGATCCGCTGGATCACCCCGGCCAGGCCGAGCGAGTGGTCGCCGTGGAAGTGCGTCACGCAGATCCGGTCGATGTCGTGCGCGGCGACCCCGGCCCGCAGCATCTGGCGCTGGGTGCCCTCACCGGGGTCGAAGAGGAGGCCCTGTCCGTCCCAGCGCAGCAGATAGCCGTTGTGGTTGCGGTGCCGGGTCGGGACCTGGCTGGCGGTCCCGAGGACGACGAGTTCGCGTACGGACACCGGTTATCCCGGGGGCCAGTTGAGGCCGCGGCCGCCGAGTACGTGCGCGTGGGTGTGGAAGACGGTCTGGCCTGCGCCCGCACCGGTGTTGAACACGATGCGGTAGCCGGTGCCGTCGGCCTTCTCCTGGGCGGCGATCTCCCCGGCCTCGCGCAGTATGTCGGCGGCGACGGTCGGCGCGGCGGCGGCGAGCGACGCGGCGTCCGGGTAGTGGAGGCGCGGAATCACGAGGACGTGGGTCGGCGCCTGCGGGTTGATGTCGCGGAACGCGACGGTCGTCTCCGTCTCACGCACGATCGTCGCCGGGACCTCACCCTCCGCGATCTTGCAGAACAGGCAGTCGCTCTGCGGCTCTCCGGCCATGGCCCTGGGCCTCCTCGCCTCGTCGGTCACTTCACGCGCATGCTATCCGCCGCCTCCGGCATCCCCGCGCCCTCAGTCCTTGGGGGCGCGCCGGTTCAGGGCCGAGCGGCTCACCCAGTACGTGATGATCACGGCCCAGAACAGCGGGGACCCGAGCCCGCCGGCCACGCCCGCGCCGAACGACCACAGGGCCATCGTCACCACCGAGTAGAGGCCGAGCAGCCCCACGGCCGCGGCCATCGCGATCACCGGCCGGCAGGAGCGCGCCACGAGGAACAGCGGGCGGCGCAGACGGGGCGGCACCCGGCGGCCCATCCACAGCACCCAGCCGACCCAGGCGCCGAGGAGCACGGCCGCGCCGATCACGAAGGGGACGACCGCCTCTGCGCCGGTGGCTCCGCTGCGGACCGGGGCGGAGCCGAACGTGGAGGCGAGGAAGCCGAGCAGGGCCACCCAGCGGGCTCCCGCGACGGTGTTCCAGGCCATGGCCTCCAGGTTGTAGCGGGCCTTGCGGTCCTGGAGGTCGAGCGCGGCGGAGGCGACGAAGCCCTCGGCCGCCTGCGTCCAGGCCCCGCGCCGGAACCAGCGGCGGCGCAGCCGCAGCAGCGACAGGTTGTTGTGGGCCTCGCTGCTCTGCGGGTTGAGCCGCAGCGTCGTCTCGTACGCCCGCTGCGCGGTGGCGTGGTCGCCCCGGCGCTGGGCGGTGAGCCCCACGAGGAAGTGGGCCGCGTCCTCCTCGGGGGCGAGGCTGACGGCGGCCCGTGCCGCCTCGTACGCCTCGACGGCACGCGCGGGCGTGCGCGCGTGCTCCCCGGACTGGGCGAGGGCCGTGCCGAGGGCGTAGTGGGTGCCCCAGTACTGCGGGGCGAGCCGGACGGCGTACCGGGCGGCGGTCTCGGCGTCCTGGAACCGTCGCAGGCCGAGCAGGATCTGGACGCGCATCAGCCAGGCCATGAGCATCTCGGGTTCGGCGGCGAGCGCGCGGTCCACGGCGGCGAGGGCGGCCGGGTGGTCCTCGGCCTGGTGGTGGCAGCGGGCGAGCAGGACGAGCGCCGCCGCGTCCTCCGGTTCGGTGGCCAGATGCCGGGCGACGAGCTCGCCGGCCTGCGCGTACCTTCCCGTTTCGTACAGGGCCTCGGCGCGCAGGAGGGAGGTCGGGGCGGTCACAGCTTGCGCTTCCGCTTGAGGTGGGCGAGGAGGTCGTCGTACAGGCCGCCCTCGTTGGCGAACATGGCGACGTTCCGGGCGGCGGCGAACCACGGTTCCGTGGACGGCTTGATCTGCTTGGCCGCGCCGAGCAGGTCCTTGGTGGTGATGAGGCGGACGGAGCCGCTGCGGGCGGAGTCGAGGAGCGCGGTCTCGGCGGCGCTCTCGCAGACGTGGGCGAGGTCGGCGCCGGAGAAGTCCTCGGTGGCCTTGACGAGCTTGCCGAGGTCGACGGCCTCGATGGGGCGCTCGCGCAGGTGGTAGCGGAGGATCGCCTCGCGGGCGGTGGCGTCCGGCGGGAGCACGAGCAGGGTGCGGTCGAGGCGGCCGGGGCGGCGCAGCGCGATGTCGACGTCCCAGGGGACGTTGGTGGCGGCGAGCACGAAGACGCCTTCGTTGCCGGCGCCGCTCGCGATGCCGTCGAGCTCGGTGAGGAGCTGGTTGACGACGTTGCGCAGGCCGCTGTGGTGGGTGCGGGAGCGCTTGGCGCCGAGGGCGTCGAGCTCGTCGAGGAAGACGACGCAGGGGGCCTGGCGGCGGGCGGTCTCGAAGATGTCGTGGATGTTCTTCTCGGAGGCGCCGATCCACATGTCGAGGACGTCGGAGAGCGAGACGGTGAGGAAGTTCGCGCCGAGTTCGCCGGCGACGGCCCGCGCGATGAAGGTCTTGCCGCAGCCGGGCGGCCCGTAGAGGAGCAGTCCGCCGCGGAGCGACTTGCCGTACAGCCGGCGCAGCTCGGGGTTGCGCATGGGAGCGAGGAACGCGGCTTCGAGCCGGTCCTTGACCTCCTCCATGCCGCCGACGTCGGCGAGGCGTACGGAGCCGGGGGCGTCGACGTCCCAGGCCGCCGCGTCCCCGGCGGGCCCCTCGCCGTCGGCGGCCTGCGGGTCCTCGAGGAAGCGGGGGCCGACGAGGTCCTGGACCTGCTGCTCGGCGGCGTCCCAGTCGAAGGAGGTCCGGTCGCCGACGGGGCGCGGGTCCCCGGGCTGTTCCAGGGGCTGCTCCGCGGACTGCTGTGCGGACTGTCCCACGGACTGCTCGACGGGCTTGTCGGCCGGCTTGTCGAGGGGCTTGCCGACGGGCTTGTCGGCCGGCGGCACGCCCATCGCCCGCATCATCAGGGCACGCGCCTCCGCGTCCCCCGGCGCGTGCTGGAGTGCGACCGCCGCCTCCGCGACGGCCTCGTCGTTCCGGCCCTCGGAGAGGAGGAGTTCGGCGAAGTGAAGACGCAGGGGTACGTCGCCGGGCGCGGCGGCCACGGCGGCGCGCAGACTGCGGATCAGGGGGGACTCGTCGGCCATGCGGTCAGCCTAAGGCGGGCCGTCCCGGCTAGCTCCAGCGCCCCGTACGCCCCAGGACGAGCGCCGCCGCCGCCGTGCCCGCCGTCGAGGTGCGCAGCACACTGCGGCCCAGCCGGTACGGCCTCGCCCCGGCCTCCTCGAAGACCGCGAGCTCCTGCGGCGAGACACCGCCCTCGGGTCCGACGATCAGCACGATGGAACCCTTCGCGGGGAGTTCGGCGGTGGCGAGCGCGCCGCTCGGGTGGTCGCGGTCCTCGTGCAGGACGGCCGCGAAGTCGGCGTCCGCGAGCAGCGCGGCGACCTGCTTGGTCGTCATCAGCTCGGAGACCTCGGGGAACCGGGTGCGGCGCGACTGCTTGCCGGCCTCGCGCGCGGTGGAACGCCACTTGGCGAGCGCCTTGAGGCCCCGGTCGCCCTTCCACTGGGTGATGCAGCGGGAGGCGGCCCACGGCACGACGGCGTCCACCCCGGTCTCCGTCATGGTCTCGACGGCGACTTCGCCCCGGTCGCCCTTGGGCAGCGCCTGGACGACGGTGACGCGGGGCTCCTCCTGGGGGTCCTCGTGGTCGCGGGAGACCTGGACGGTCAGCCGGTCCTTGCCCTCGGCGGTGAGCACCACGCAGTCGGCCCAGCGGCCCCGGCCGTCGGTGAGGACGACGTCCTCACCGCCCTGGAGCCGCTTCACGGAGACGGCGTGCCGCCCCTCGGGCCCTTCGAGGACGAAGGTGCCGGTGCCGGGGACGGCGTCGACGACGAAGACGGGGGCGGTCATGAGGCGCTCCTGTGGGCGGGCCCGGAGAGGTCGGAGAGGGCGGTGTCGAGTTCGGCGGCCAGCACCTCGACCAGCTGTCCCGCGGGGAGTTCGCGGGCGAGCCGGTGGCCCTGGCCGGCCCACAGGGCCATGCCCTGGGCGTCGCCCGCGGTGGCGGCGGCCTTGCGGACCGGGGCGGTGAGGTGGTGGATCTCGGGATACGCGGAGGGGGCGTACGGCCCGTGCTCGCGCATGAAGCGGTTGACGAGGCCGCGGGCCGGGCGTCCGGTGAACGCGCGGGTGAGGGCGGTCCTGGTGAACAGGGGGTCGGTCAGGGCCCGTTTGTGCAGCGGGTGGGCGCCCGACTCGGGACAGCAGAGGAAGGCGGTGCCGAGCTGGGCGGCGTCGGCTCCGGCGGCGAGGACGGCGGCGATCTGCGCGCCCCGCATGATCCCGCCGGTGGCGACGATCGGCAGGGCGACGCTCTCGCGGACCCGGGTGAGGAGGGTCAGCAGCCCGGTGCCCGGGGCTCCGTCGTCGGCCGGGTCGTCGCGGTACGTGCCCTGGTGGCCGCCGGCCTCGAAGCCCTGGACGCACACGGCGTCGGCGCCGGCCCGCTGGGCGGCGAGGGCCTCGTCGGCGGAGGTGACGGTGACGATCGTGAACGTGCCGACGCGGGCGAAGGAGGCGAGGACCTCGGGCGAGGGGCAGCCGAAGGTGAAGGAGACGACGCGGACCGGGTCCTCAAGGAGGATGGCCAGCTTGGCGTCGTAGGCGTCGTCACGGCCGGCGTCGGTCTCGCCGAGGGGGGTGTCGTACCAGGTGGCCTCGCCGGCGAGCTGGTGGCGGTAGACCTCGACGGCGGCGGGGTCGGCGGGCCGTCCGCCGGGCGGCAGGAAGAGGTTGACGCCGAAGGGGCGCCCGGTGAGCCCGCGTACCTGCTTGATCTCCTGGTACAGGCCTCCGGCCGTCTTGTACCCGCCGGCCAGGAAGCCGAGCGCCCCGGCCTCGCAGACGGCTCCGACCAGCTCGGGACAGGAGGCGCCACCGGCCATGGGGGCCTGCACGATCGGATACCGAGAGAGATCGTTCAGTGCGGTGGTGGACATATGGGCATCGTGCCATGGCCCTGCTGCGGGGCCGAATCCGTACGTCAGGTCATGGAAGGGGCGGCTCCGGAAAGCTGGAAGGGGCGGTACCCGCACACGCGGGTACCGCCCCCTCCGGGTCGGATCAGGTCCGCCCGTTGAACGCGTCCTTGAGCCGCGAGAACAGCCCCTGCTGCCCCGGCTGGAACTGGCCTGTGGGCCGCTCCTCGCCGCGCAGCTTGGCCAGTTCGCGCAGGAGCCGCTCCTGCTCCGCGTCGAGCTTGCTCGGCGTCTGCACCTCGACGTGCACGATCAGGTCACCCCGGCCGTTGCCGCGCAGGTGGGTGACACCACGGCCGTGCAGCGGGATCGACTGGCCGGACTGGGTGCCCGGACGGATGTCGATCTCCTCGAGGCCGTCGAGGGTCTGCAGCTGCACCTTGGTGCCGAGCGAGGCCGCGGTCATCGGAAGGGTGACCGTGCAGTGCAGGTCGTCGCCGCGCCGCTGGAACGTGTCGTGCGGGGTCTCGTGGATCTCGACGTACAGATCGCCGGCGGGGCCGCCGCCGGGACCGACCTCACCCTCGCCCGCGAGCTGGATCCGGGTGCCGTTGTCGACACCGGCCGGGATCTTGACGGTGAGCGTGCGACGGGACCGGACCCGGCCGTCGCCCGCGCACTCGGGGCACGGGGTCGGGACGACGGTGCCGAAGCCCTGGCACTGCGGGCAGGGGCGGGAGGTCATGACCTGGCCGAGGAAGGACCGGGTGACCTGGGAGACCTCGCCGCGGCCGCGGCACATGTCACAGGTCTGGGCGGAGGTGCCGGGAGCGGCGCCCTCGCCCGAGCAGGTCGTACAGACGACCGCCGTGTCGACCTGGATGTCCTTGGTGGTGCCGAAGGCCGCCTCGTTGAGGTCGATCTCCAGACGGATCATGGCGTCCTGGCCGCGGCGGGTCCGCGAGCGCGGTCCACGCTGCGAGGCCGTGCCGAAGAAGGCGTCCATGATGTCGGAGAAGTTGCCGAAGCCACCGGCACCGAAGCCGCCCGCGCCGCCTCCGCCGGAGGCCGAGAGCGGGTCGCCGCCCAGGTCGTAGACCTGCTTCTTCTGCGGGTCCGAGAGGACCTCGTAGGCGGCGTTGATCTCCTTGAAGCGTTCCTGCGTCTTCGGATCGGGATTGACGTCCGGGTGCAGCTCGCGGGCGAGCCTCCTGAAAGCCTTCTTGATCTCGTCCTGGGACGCGTCGCGGCGCACGCCGAGTACGGCGTAGTAGTCCGTGGCCACTTACGACTCCGCCAGGATCTGTCCGACGTAACGTGCCACTGCGCGTACCGCTCCCATCGTTCCGGGGTAGTCCATGCGGGTCGGTCCGACCACGCCGAGTTTGGCGACTGCCTCGCCGCCCGAACCGTAGCCGACCGAGACGACGGACGTGGAGCTCAGCCCCTCGTGGGCGTTCTCGTGCCCGATGCGTACGGTCATGCCCGATTCCTTGGCCTCGCCCAGCAGCTTGAGGAGCACGACCTGCTCCTCCAGAGCTTCGAGGACGGGCCTGATCATCAGGGGGAAGTCGTGTCCGAAGCGGGTGAGATTGGCGGTGCCGCCGATCATCAGCCGCTCCTCGTGCTCCTCGACCAGGGATTCGAGGAGGGTCGCGAGCACGGTCGAGACCGTGGCGCGGTCCTCGGTCTCCTCGAAGGACTCGGGGAGGTCCTGCACCAGCTGCGGCACGTCGGCGAACCTGCGGCCGACGACCCGGCTGTTGAGCCGGGCCCGCAGATCGGCGAGCGAGGTCTCGCCGAAGGGCGCGGGGCAGTCGATGAGGCGCTGCTCGACGCGGCCGGTGTCCGTGATGAGCACCAGCATCAGGCGGGCGGGGGCCAGCGAGAGCAGCTCCACGTGCCGGACGGTCGAACGGGTCAGCGAGGGGTACTGGACGACGGCGACCTGACGGGTCAGCTGGGCGAGCAGCCGGACCGTGCGGCCGACGACGTCGTCCAGGTCCACCGCGCCGTCGAGGAAGTTGTGGATGGCCCGGCGCTCGGGCGTCGACAGCGGCTTGACGCCGGCGAGCCGGTCGACGAAGAGCCGGTAGCCCTTGTCGGTCGGGATGCGGCCGGCGCTGGTGTGGGGCTGGGCGATGAAGCCCTCTTCCTCCAGAACGGCCATGTCGTTGCGCACGGTGGCGGGCGAGACGCCGAGCTTGTGGCGTTCGGTGAGCGCCTTGGAGCCGACGGGCTCCTCCGTCCCGACGTAGTCCTGAACGATGGCGCGCAGGACTTCGAGTCTGCGTTCGCTGAGCATCGTGCGCACCTCCAGCTGTCGTCGTCGTTCCGGTTGCTCCGCTTTTGGCACTCACCCTGTCCGAGTGCCAGCGATCCCCCGGCCAGTGTACGGCGGCGGGCGTCGCTCCTGGCAAGGAGGCGGCGCCCCACCGGCTAGCGTCGCCCCATGGACGTGGATTGGGAAGCGTACGGGTGGGAGCGGCTCTCGGACGGGGTGGGCCGGCGCCGACTGCCCCGCTGGGACGCCACGGTGGGACTGGTACTGGGCGAACGGGCGGCGCTGCTGTACGACACGGGCTCGTCGCTCGCCGAGGGCGGCGAGCTGCGGACCCAGGTGGCGGAGCTCACGGGCGGCCGGAGAGTGACGCACATCGCACTCAGCCATCCCCATTTCGACCATGTGCTGGGCACGGCGGCCTTCGCGGGCGCGGAGGTCTTCGGCGCGGTCGGCTCGGACGAGCTGCTCGGCCGGACGAGGGACCGGGAGGAGCTGCGCACGGACGCGGTACGACAGGGCCTCGACGAGACGGCGGCCGCGGAGGCCGTGGACGTCCTGGTGGCGCCGCGGCACGTGGTCTCCGGCGAGTGGACGCTCGACCTCGGCGGCCGACAGGTCCTCCTGGCGAACGTCGGGCCCGGTCACACGGGGCATGACCTGGTGCTCCTGGTACCGGGAGAGCGGGAGGTGGTCTTCTGCGGCGACCTGGTGGAGGAGTCGGGAGAGCCGCAGGCGGGCCCGGACGCGATCCCCTCCCGCTGGCCGGACGCGCTCGACCGGCTGCTGCGGCTGGGCGGCGAGGAGGCGCTGTACGTACCGGGGCACGGTGCGGTGGTGGACGCCACGTTCGTGCGGGCACAGCGCGATGAGCTGGCACACCGCTTCGGGGTGTCATAACGTCGCGCAAATGCGCAGCTACGACCCGGACCTGACACCCTCTTGGAAGCGCTCGGCGCCCGTCCCGGAGATCCCGGCCGACCGTGACCTCGTCGTCGAGGAGGTCACGACGGGCTTCTGCGGGGCGGTGATCCGCTGCGAGGCGGGCACAGTGACCCTGGAGGACCGCTTCGGCAAGCATCGGGTCTTTCCGATGGAACCGCGCGGTTTCCTCCTGGAGGGCCGGGTGGTGACCCTGGTGCGACCGGTCGCCGCTCCCGCCCGCCCCACCCGTACGGCCTCGGGCTCGGTCGCGGTGCCGGGCGCACGCGCGCGCGTGGCCCGGGCGGGCCGGATCTATGTCGAGGGCCGCCACGACGCCGAGCTCGTGGAGCGGGTCTGGGGCGACGACCTGCGCATCGAGGGCGTGGTCGTGGAGTACCTGGAGGGCGTCGACGACCTGCCGTCGATCGTGGCGGAGTTCGGCCCGGCGCCGGACGCCCGCCTGGGCGTCCTGGTGGACCACCTGGTCCCGGGCTCGAAGGAGTCGCGCATCGCCGCGCAGGTGGTGTCCCCGGACGTGCTGGTCGTCGGCCACCCGTACATCGACGTCTGGGAAGCGGTGAAGCCGTCGTCCCTGGGCATCCGGGCCTGGCCGACGGTCCCCCGGGGCCAGGACTGGAAGACGGGCGTCTGCCGGGCCCTCGGCTGGCCTCACGACAACACGGGCGCGGTGTGGCGGCACATCCTGTCGAAGGTCACCTCGTACAAGGACCTGGAACCGGAGCTGCTGGGCCGGGTGGAGGAACTGATCGACTTCGTGACGGCGCCGTAGGGGGTGCCTTGCCCTTTCCCGCTCGCCCCCTCCCGCCCCCGTGCGAACCGGGGTGCCTCGGCGGGCGCGGTCGGGTAGCGTGCGCGGCATGTCGAGCCCCGAGTCGGACACGTCGGGGGCTTTCGGTCACGCCGTCAGCCCCCTGAACCCCTGACTTCTCACGGACCACTGGGTTCGTCGCGTACGGACCGCCGGGTTCGTCGCGTACGTACGCCGGATTCGTCGCGTACGTACGCCGGATTCGTCTCCTACGGACCACTGGGTTCACAGTCCTGCCGCCATGCCGTCCCGCCGCACTCCGCGGCCGGACGCGGGTGCCCGTGGGTGCTGACCGCGGTGACGAGATGCCTCTGTCGTCATTCTCCTCACCCCGGAGCCACTCGATGCCTCTCCCGCTCTTTCTGCTCGCCCTGGCGGTCTTCGCCATGGGCACCTCGGAATTCATGCTCGCCGGCCTCGTGCCGGACATCGCCTCCGACCTCGGCGTCACGGTCGGAAGCGCGGGTCTGCTCACCTCGGCCTTCGCCGTCGGAATGATCGTCGGCGCCCCGCTGCTGGCCGCTCTCGCCCGCGCCTGGCCGGTGCGGGCGAGCCTGCTCGGGTTCGTCCTCGTGTTCTCGGCGGCGCACGTCCTGGGCGCCGTCACCACCAGCTTCACCGTCCTGTTCGCCACCAGGATCGTCGCGGCCCTCGCGAACGCCGGATTCCTCGCCGTGGCCCTGACCACCGCCACCCGGCTCGTGCCGCCGGACCGGAAGGGGCGCGCGCTGGCCGTTCTGCTGTCGGGCACGACGGTCGCCACGATCGCCGGAGTCCCCGCCGGCTCGCTGCTCGGCACACTGCTCGACTGGCGGGCCACGTTCTGGGCCGTCGCCGCTCTCTGCCTGCCCGCGGCCCTCGGTGTCCTCCGGGGAGTCCCGGCGCGGCCCGCGGGGGAAGGCACGGCCGAGGGGCCGGACCTGCGCTCGGAGCTGGCGCGGCTCGGGCATCCGCGGCTGCTCCTGGTGATGCTGCTCGGCGCCCTGGTGAACGCGGCGACCTTCGCGAGCTTCACCTTCCTGGCACCCGTCGTGACCGGTTCCGCCGGGCTGGGCGAGCTGTGGGTTCCGGTCGCCCTGGTCCTCTTCGGGGTGGGTTCCTTCGCCGGGATCACCCTCGCGGGACGGTTGTCCGACCGGTACCCGGGCCTGGTCGTCGCGGTCGGCGGTCCGCTGCTGCTCGTCGGCTGGCCCGCTCTGGCCGTGCTGGCCGAGGAGCCCGTCGCGCTGCTCACCCTCGTGTTCGTGCAGGGCACGGCGTCGTTCGCGCTGGGCGGCACCCTGATCGCCCGGGTCCTCTACGAGGCCGCGGGAGCCCCCACCATGGCCGGCTCCTACGCGACCGCGGCGCTCAACGTCGGGGCCGCCGCCGGACCGCTCGTCGCCGCCGTCTCCCTCCGCACCGGGGCGGGGACGCTCGGACCGCTGTGGGCGAGCGGCCTGCTCGTCCTGAGCGCCCTGCTCATCGCCCTGCCGTCACGCGGGGTGCTCACGGTCCCGGCCACGATCCGCCGGACAGGCCCCGGAACCTGACGGGCCCGAGCGGGGGAAGGCAAAAAGGCCGGGCGGGCCGGACCCGGCCTGATCGACTCGACAAGACACCCCCTAGTCCACGAGGTCCCGCACCACCGCGTCGGCGAGCAGCCGTCCGCGCAGGGTCAGAACGGCCCGCCCGGCGGCGTACGGTCCGGCGTCGAGCAGTCCGTCGGTGAGGGCCTTGCGGGAGGCCGCGAGGCCCTCCGGCTTGAGGAGGGACAGCTCGACGCCCTCCTTGAGCCGCAGCTCCAGGAGTACGCGCTCGACTCTGCGGTCCTCCTCGGAGAGCAGCTCCCGTCCGGCCCCCGGCGACGTCCCGGCTGCCAGCGCGGCGGCGTACGCCCCGGGATGCTTCACGTTCCACCAGCGGACGCCGCCGACGTGGCTGTGGGCGCCGGGGCCCGCGCCCCACCAGTCGGCCCCCCGCCAGTACAGCTCGTTGTGAAGGCAGCGGCCGGCTTCCGATGTGGCCCAGTTGGACACCTCGTACCAGTCGAATCCGGCGTCGGCGAGAACGGAGTCCGCGATGAGGTAGCGGTCGGCGTGCACGTCGTCGTCGGTCATCGGCACCTCGCCGCGCCGGATGCGGCGAGCGAGCTGCGTGCCCTCCTCGACGATGAGGGCGTACGCGCTGACGTGGTCGGGCCCGGCGCCGATCGCCGCGTCGAGCGAGGCGCGCCAGTCGTCGTCGGTCTCCCCGGGGGTCCCGTAGATCAGATCCAGGTTCACGTGCTCGAAGCCCGCCGCCCGCGCCTCCGCGACGCACGCCTCGGGCCGCCCCGGCGTATGCGTACGGTCGAGGATCTTCAGGACGTGCTGCTTGGCGCTCTGCATGCCGAAGGAGATCCGGTTGAAGCCCCCGGCCCGCAGCTCCTCCAGGTACGCGGGGGTCACGGACTCCGGGTTCGCCTCGGTCGTGACCTCGGCGTCGTCCGCGAGCCCGAACTCGTCCCTGACGGCCTTCAGCATCCGTACGAGGTCTCCGGCGGCGAGCAGCGTGGGCGTACCGCCGCCGACGAACACGGTCCGCACCGGCCTGGGGTCGTCCCCGAGCACCTTCCGGGCGAGCCGGATCTCGTCGGCGACCTGGTCGGCGTAGTTGTCGCGGGAGGCCAGCACGCCCCCGGTGCCGCGCAGCTCGCTCGCCGTGTAGGTGTTGAAGTCGCAGTAGCCGCAGCGCGTGGCGCAGTACGGCACGTGCAGGTAGAACCCGAGCGGCCGCTCACCGGCCCCTTCCAGGGCGTGCGGGGGCAGCGCCCCGTCGTCGGGAACGGTCTCACCATCGGGCAGTACGGAAGGCATGAGCCCCATTGTCCCGTACTGCCCGAGGTGGACGTCCGGCCTGTGGACGACGGCCTGTGGAAAAGGTGGCGCGCGGGGGTCAGGACTCCCGGGAGCCCGCGTACATCTCCTCGATGAGGTCCTTGTACTCGCGCTCCACCACCGGCCGCTTCAGCTTCAGCGACGGGGTCAGCTCGCCGTGCTCGATGTCGAGGTCGCGCGGCAGCAGCCGGAACTTCTTGATCGTCTGCCAGCGCTGGAGGCCGGCGTTGAGGCGGTCGACGTAGCCCTGGATCATCGCCACGGTCTGCGGGGCGGCGACGATCTCGGCGTACGACTTGCCCGCGAGGTCGTGCTCGGCGGCCCAGCCGAGGAGGGAGGGCTCGTCGAGGGCGATCAGCGCGGTGCAGAAGTTCCGGTCGGCGCCGTGGACGAGGATGTTCGAGACGAACGGGCAGACGGCCTTGAACTGGCCCTCGACCTCGGCGGGCGCGATGTACTTGCCGCCGGACGTCTTGATCAGGTCCTTCTTGCGGTCGGTGATCCGCAGGTAGCCGTCGGCGGACAGCTCGCCGATGTCACCGGTGTGGAACCAGCCGTCGGACTCCAGGACCTCGGCCGTCTTCTCGGGGAGGCCGTGGTAGCCCTCCATGATGCCGGGGCCGCGCAGCAGGATCTCGCCGTCGTCGGCGATGCGGACCTCGGTGCCGGGGAGCGGCTTGCCGACGGTGCCGGTGCGGTAGGCCTCGCCGGGGTTGACGAAGGAGGCGGCGGAGGACTCGGTGAGTCCGTACCCCTCCAGGATGTGGATGCCCGCGCCGGCGAAGAAGTAGCCGATCTCGGGGGCGAGCGCGGCGGATCCGGAGATGCACGCGCGCAGGTTGCCGCCGAAGGCGTCACGGATCTTGGCGTAGACGAGGGCGTCGGCGACCTTGTGCTTGGCGGTGAGGCCGAAGGGCGCGGAGGCGGTGCCGGTGCGGCGGAAGTTGTCCTGGCTCGCCTTGGCGTACGCGCGGGAGACACCGGCCGCCCACTGGAAGATCTTGTACTTGGCTCCGCCGGCCGCACGGGCCTTGGCGGCGACGCCGTTGTAGACCTTCTCGAAGATGCGGGGCACGGCTGCCATGTACGTCGGCTGGACCACCGGCAGGTTCTCGATGATCTTGTCGACGCGGCCGTCGACGGCGGTGACGTGCCCGACCTCGATCTGGCCCGAGGTGAGGACCTTGCCGAAGACGTGCGCGAGCGGCAGCCACAGGTACTGGACGTCGTCCTGGGTGACGAGGCCGGTGGCGGCGATGGCCTTCGCCATGTACGACCAGTTGTCGTGCGGGAGGCGGACGCCCTTGGGGCGGCCCGTGGTGCCCGAGGTGTAGATGAGGGTGGCGAGCTGCGTCGCGGTGATCGCCGCGACCCGCTCCTTGACGGCCTCGGGGTGCTTCTCCAGGTAGGCCTTGCCGCGCGCTTCCAGCTCGGCGAGCGTGAGGACGAACTCGCCGTCGCTCTCCACGCCGGTGGCGTCGACGACGACCACCTGGCGGAGGTTCGGCAGGTCGGCGCGGCGCTCCACGGCCTTGGCGAGCTGCGCCGCGTCCTCGGCGATGAGGACCTTCGACTCCGAGTCGGAGAGGATGAACGCCGACTCCTCGGCGTTGGTCTGCGGGTAGATCGTGGTGGTCGCCGCGCCGGCACACATCACGCCGAGGTCGGCGAGGATCCACTCGACGCGGGTGGAGGAGGCGAGGGCGACGCGCTCCTCGGGCTGCACGCCGAGGTCGACGAGACCGGCGGCGATCGCGTAGACCCGCTCGGCGGCCTGGCCCCAGCTGAGCGACTTCCAGTCGTCCGGACCGGCGCCGGAGGCGGCGGGCACGGGGTAGCGGTAGGCCTCCGTGTCCGGAGTCCGCTCCACGCGCTCAAGGAAGAGGGTCGCCACGGAAGGCGGCCGGTTCTCGATCTGGGTCTGTGTGTCGCTCACGACGTCCTCCGGGCGGCGGCGGTGCCTGCTGGTGGTTCGTAACTAACTGGCGAGTAACCTTCGAGCCGGGATCAGAGTAAAGCGCCGAGGACCGGCGCGTAAGGGGCTACAGGGCGTCGCTTCACGTCGCTTCCATAACGAACGGGCCCTCCTGTGGTCGCGGGAACCGGCCCTCGTGCGGTCGCGAGAACGGGCCCACGCGCGCGTGGCGCGTGGACCCGTTCGTCGAATGCCTCTTCCGGCCGCTACTTCTTCTTACCGGAGGACTCGTCGCTCGACAGGACGGCGATGAAGGCCTCCTGCGGCACCTCCACCGAACCGACCATCTTCATGCGCTTCTTGCCTTCCTTCTGCTTCTCCAGCAGCTTCCGCTTACGGGAGATGTCACCGCCGTAGCACTTGGCGAGGACGTCCTTCCGGATCGCGCGGATGGTCTCGCGGGCGATGACCCGGGAGCCGATCGCGGCCTGGATCGGCACCTCGAAGGCCTGCCGCGGGATGAGCTCGCGCAGCTTGGCGACGAGCCGCACACCGTAGGCGTACGCGGCGTCCTTGTGGGTGACGGCGGAGAACGCGTCGACCTTGTCGCCGTGCAGCAGGATGTCGACCTTGACCAGGCTGGAGGCCTGCTCGCCGGTGGGCTCGTAGTCCAGGGAGGCGTAACCGCGCGTCTTGGACTTCAGCTGGTCGAAGAAGTCGAAGACGATCTCGGCGAGCGGCAGGGTGTAGCGGATCTCGACCCGGTCCTCGGAGAGGTAGTCCATGCCCATGAGGGTGCCGCGACGGGTCTGGCAGAGCTCCATGATCGCGCCGATGAACTCGCTGGGGGCGAGGATCGTGGCGCGGACGACGGGCTCGTACACGTCGTTGATCTTGCCCTCGGGGAACTCGCTCGGGTTCGTGACCGTGTGCTCGCTGCCGTCCTCCATGACCACGCGGTAGACCACGTTGGGGGCGGTGGCGATCAGGTCGAGCCCGAACTCGCGCTCCAGGCGCTCCCGGATCACGTCGAGGTGGAGCAGACCCAGGAAGCCGACGCGGAAGCCGAAGCCGAGCGCGGCGGAGGTCTCCGGCTCGTAGACGAGCGCGGCGTCGTTGAGCTGGAGCTTGTCGAGGGCCTCGCGGAGGTCCGGGTACTCCGAGCCGTCCAGCGGGTAGAGGCCCGAGAACACCATCGGCTTCGGGTCCTTGTAGCCGCCGAGGGCCTCGGTGGCTCCCTTGTTCAGGGAGGTGATCGTGTCACCGACCTTGGACTGACGGACATCCTTCACGCCGGTGATGATGTAGCCGACCTCGCCGACGCCGATGCCGTCGGCGGGCGTCATCTCCGGGGACGAGACACCGATCTCGAGCAGCTCGTGGGTGGCGCCGGTCGACATCATCTTGATGCGCTCGCGCTTGTTGAGCTGACCGTCGACCACTCGTACGTACGTCACCACGCCCCGGTACGAGTCGTACACGGAGTCGAAGATCATCGCGCGCGCGGGGGCGTCCGCGACGCCGATGGGCGCGGGGACGTCCCGGACGACCCGGTCGAGCAGGGCGTCGACGCCGACACCGGTCTTCGCGGAGACCTTGAGGACGTCCTCCGGCTGGCAGCCGATGAGGTTGGCGAGCTCCTCGGAGAACTTCTCCGGCTGCGCGGCCGGCAGGTCGATCTTGTTCAGCACGGGAACGATGGTGAGGTCGTTCTCCATCGCCAGGTACAGGTTGGCGAGGGTCTGCGCCTCGATGCCCTGGGCCGCGTCGACCAGCAGGACGGTGCCCTCACAGGCCGCGAGCGAACGCGAGACCTCGTACGTGAAGTCGACGTGCCCGGGGGTATCGATCATGTTCAGGATGTGCGTGGCGCCCTGAGCCGGCCCCTCGGTCGGCGCCCACGGCAGCCGGACCGCCTGGGACTTGATCGTGATGCCGCGCTCCCGCTCGATGTCCATCCGGTCGAGATACTGGGCACGCATCTGCCGCTGGTCGACCACACCGGTCAGCTGGAGCATCCGGTCGGCGAGCGTGGACTTGCCGTGGTCGATGTGCGCGATGATGCAGAAGTTGCGGATCAGAGCCGGGTCGGTACGGCTCGGCTCGGGCACGTTGGTAGGAGTCGCGGGCACGCAGGGTCTCGTCTCGGGGCGATGTCGGATCGATACGTAGGCTCCATGGTCCCATGCCCGTCGCCCTGCGCCCGGTTTGGGCGGGCGTGAGGGTGACTGATACTGTGGACAGCTGTGTCTCGTGCGCCCTCTCAGCCTCGAGTCACACTCCAGAAGGAACATCGAACCTGTAAAGGCTCTTTTCGTGGCGAACATCAAGTCCCAGATCAAGCGGAACAAGACCAACGAGAAGGCGCGCCTGCGTAACAAGGCCGTCAAGTCGTCGCTCAAGACCGCGATCCGCAAGGCCCGCGAGGCCGTCGCCGCGGGTGACGTCGAGAAGGCCGTCGTGGCCACTCGCGCCGCCTCCCGCGCGCTCGACAAGGCTGTCTCGAAGGGTGTCATCCACAAGAACGCCGCCGCCAACAAGAAGTCGGCGCTGGCCACCAAGGCTGCCGCTCTCCAGGGCTGAGCTCTGATGTAACCGGCCGTACGGGACCCAGCGGGCCCTCTCTCCCGCTCCCGCCCGGCCACCCAGGACTCGCACGCGGACGCGTTCGCCACGCGGGTGCGAGCCCACCCAGCTTGTACGACGAAGGCCCCGCCGCCTCCTTCCCCAGGAGCCGCCGGGGCCTTCGCCGTACCCGGGGAACCGGGAACGAACGGGCACAGGGGGGCGGGGCCGGTCAGGCACCGGCCACGAACCACGCAGCACGGCCCGACCCAGCACAGCCTGCCACCGCCCGACCCACGGGCCCGGGCACCGCCCAGCACGGCCCGACCCACCACGGCCCGGAACCGCCCGGCCAGTCCCGACCCACCACGGCCCGGAACCGCCCGGCCAGTCCCGACCCACCACGGCCCGGAGCCGCCGGCCAGGCCCGACCCATCACGGTCGGCACCGCCCAGCGCGGCCCGGCACCGCCCGGCACCGCCCGGCCACCCCGCCCCCGGGCTACTCCCGCCGCATCCTCGCCGCCCGCGCCACCGCGACCACCGCCTTCTCCAGGGCGTACTCCGAGTCGTCCCCGCCGCCCTTCACCCCCGCGTCCGCCTCCGCGATCGCCCGCAGCGCCACGGACACCCCGTCCGGCGTCCAGCCACGCATCTGCTGCCGCACGCGGTCGATCTTCCACGGCGGCATGCCCAGCTCCCGCGCCAGGTCGGCGGGCCGGCCGCCCCGCGCCGACGACAGCTTGCCGATCGCCCGCACGCCCTGCGCGAGCGCGCTGGTGACGAGCACCGGCGCGACGCCGGTCGAGAGCGACCAGCGCAGGGCCTCAAGGGCCTCCGCCGCCCGGCCCTCGACCGCGCGGTCCGCGATGTTGAAGGAGGAGGCCTCGGCGCGGCCCGTGTAGTACCGCCCGACGACGGCCTCGTCGATCGTCCCGTCCACGTCGGACGTGAGCTGCGCGACCGCGGACGCGAGCTCCCGCAGATCGCTGCCGATCGAGTCCACGAGCGCCTGACAGGCCTCCGGCGTGGCCGCCCGCCCGAGGGCCCGGAACTCCTGCCGTACGAACGTCAGCCGCTCCGCCGGCTTCGTCGTCTTCGGACAGGCCACCTCCCGCGCCCCCGCCTTGCGCGCGGCGTCGAGCAGGCCCTTGCCCTTGGCTCCGCCCGCGTGGAGCAGGACGAGCGAGATGTCCTCGACCGGGTCGTCGAGGTAGACCTTGACGTCCTTGATCGTGTCGGCGGAGAGGTCCTGCGCGTTCCGCACGACGAGCACCTTGCGCTCGGCGAAGAGCGAGGGGCTGGTGAGCTCCACCAGCGAGCCGGGCTGGAGCTGGTCCGGCGTGAGGTCGCGCACATCCGTGTCGGCGTCGGCGGCACGGGCGGCCGCCACCACCTCCTGGACGACGCGGTCGAGGAGCAGGTCCTCCTGGCCCACGGCGAGCGTCACGGGGCCGAGGAGGTCGTCGGGGGAAGTCTTTCTGGTGGCCATCGCGATCCAGCATCCCACGGGGCACCGACAGCGATGCCCGAGAATGGCGGGGTGAGCGAACGACACGTACTGGTACTCCCCGACCGCGACGCCGCCGAGGAGGTCGCGGGGGAACTCCCCGATCGTTTCGGCGTCGCCGAGGAACCGCAGCTCGTACGGGACTCCCTCGCCGGGGAGGACGACGCCGAGGACGCCCAGTGGCTGGTGGTCGTCGAGGATCCGGAGGGCCGGCTCGACCCGGCGGCGCTCGACGGACTGGCCGCCGAGTACGACGGCTGGCTGGAGGCCCCGTAGCGCGTCCCTCGGCCCCCGGCCGCCCTCCTGGGCACTCGAATCGGAGGTTCCGCAGCGCCTCCCCGCCCGCCTCACCATCCGCCCCCGCCCGCCTTCCCGCCCGGGACGATCCCTCACGCCTATCCGACGACCGGCGCCGGCTCCCCCTCCCGCGCGGGCAGTTCCCGCATGCGCGGCAGGGGCGAGGGCAGCACCCACAGCACGGCGAGCACCGCGCCCACGGTGGCGATCCACAGGGTCGGGCGCAGCCCGATCGCGGTGCCGAGCAGACCGCCGACGAGCGCGCCGATCGGGCGAAAGCCGTGGTTGAGCGTCCGGTACGCCCCCATGACCCGGGCCCGGACGGCGTCCGGTATCAGCGCCATCTGGAACGACCCCGCGGCGATGTCCACGATCATCACGCCCACGCACGACAGGAACTCGGCGAGGAACATCACGAACACCACCAGCGGAAGCGGGCCTTCGGCGAGGGGTATCAGAAGCAGGGGCAGCGTGAATCCGAGGAACCCGGCGACGAGCGAGCCCCCGATGCCGATCCGCCGGACGACCGCCCCGCTGAACATCGCCCCGAGGAGACCGCCCACGGCCCCGGCTCCGAGGATCAGACCGAGCAGGCCCGCGCTGATGCCGAGCTCGGTGGTCACGTAGAGCACGAAGAGGGTGTGGAACATGTAGTTGAAGAACTGGACCGTGCCGGATGCGGCGAACAACGCGCGCATCGAGCGGTCCCGGAGCACCCAGCGCAGGCCCTCGGTGAAGTGGCCCTTCACCACGGGCGCCGGCGGGGGCTCCACCGGCTTGATCCGCGCCAGATATCCGGCCGACACCAGATAGGTCAGGGCGTCCGCGAGCAGGGCGAGGGGAGCGGTGAGGAACTGCACGAGCAGGCCGCCGATCCCCGGCCCCGCCAGCCAGGCCGTCGAACGGCTGCCGTTGACCAGAGCGTTCGCCTGCACGTAGCTCTCGGTGGGGACGAGCGCCACGAAGAGCGTGGTGTTGCAGACCTCGAAGAGCACGGTGAGCGCGCCGATCCCGAAGGCCACCACGTACAGCTGGGTGAGGGTCAGCGCGTCGAGGGCGTAGGCCACGGGAAGGGTCAGCACCAGCGCCGCCCGCCCGAGGTCGGCCGCGATCATGGCGCGTCTGCGGCTCGCCTGCCGGTCGGCCCAGGCGCCGAGCGGCAGGTTGAGCAGGAGGGCGGGCAGGAGCTCGGCGGCCTTGAGCCAGCCCATCGCCGCCGCGTCCGCGCCGAGGACCAGGACGGCCGCGAGTGGGATCGCCATCAGAGATATCTGGTCCCCCGCGAGGGAGATGGTCTGCCCGGTCCAGTAGCGGCGGAAGGACCGCTCGCGCAGCAGGGCCGGTACGCGTTCCACGAGGGCCACGTCGCTACTCCTCTTCGCTTTCGGGGAGGTCCTGGGGGGTGTCATGGGGAGCGTCCTGATCCAGGTAGGCGATCCGCAGGACGGTGACGGGCCGGGCGCCTTCCGGCCGGAGGGAGGGATCCGACTGACGGGCCTCGTAGGGCCGCAGCAGCGCGTGGATCTGCTCGCCGAGGCGGAGCAGTTCCTCGGGCGTCAGGTGGAGCAAGGAGTCGCCGAACTCCTCCGCCTCCCGCCACTCCTTCGGCAACCGGTGCCGGTTCTCCATGGCCCGGGTGACCCGCTCGAAGTAGCGCTCGGCGACGGCGACGCTGAGGGCGTCGGCCGCTTCCGCGACCGTCGGGTCCTCGCTGTACTCCGGCCACTCCGTGTACCGGGCCGTGGCACGCCAGGGCTTCTCCCGCCCCCGGCCCCCCGGCGCCTCCTCCACGAGCCCGTACTTGGCGAGTATCCGCAGGTGATAGGAGCAGCTGGCCACGGACTCCCCGGTCAGCTCGGCGGCCCGGGTGGCGGTGAAGGGTCCGTTGCCGCGCAGCAGGCCCACCAGGGTCATGCGCAGGGGGTGGGCGTAGGCCCGCAGAGCGCGCGGGTCGGTGAGTCGGATACTGCGGGGCTGCTCGTCCCCGTGCTGCGGTTCGCTGTTCTCCGGCATGATGAAAAGGTATCTTTAGAAAGGCTCCTTTACAAGCGTCCTCTCGGTACGGCCACCAGCCCCGCCCCCGCTCCCGTCACGGCGATCGCCCCGTCCTGATCGGTCCGCAGCACCCGCGCCCCACCGCCCCGCAGAGCCTCCATCGTCCGGGGCGAGGGATGGCCGTACGGGTTGTCGCGCCCCGTCGACACGAGCGCGAGCCGCGGCCGTACGGCCCGTATCAGCCCGGGGTCCTGATGGGCCGAGCCATGGTGGGCCACCTTGAGCACATCCACCGGCGCGAGCTCCGGACGGGCCCGCAGCAGGGCCCGCTGGGCCGGCGGTTCAAGATCGCCGAGAAGCAGCAGGGTCACTCCCCCGGCGGTCCGGACGAGCAGCGTGACACTGGCGTCGTTCGGTCCTTCGGACGACACCCCGAAACCCGGACCCTCCGTCGGCCACAGCACCTGCCATTCCAGCGCCCCTGCCCGCCGCCGCTCCCCCGGCCCCGCGACGATCACCGGCACGCGCGCAGCCGCGGCCGTCCGCCGCACGAACCGGGCCTGTGCCGGCGGCTCCTCCAGCCCCGTCGTCTGGATCGCCCCCACCGACCGCCCCCGCAGCACCCCCGGCAGCCCGGCCACATGGTCCGCGTGGAAGTGGGTCAGCACCAGCAACGGCACTCGTCTCACCCCGAGTTCACGCAGGCAGCGGTCCACCGACACGGGGTCGGGACCCGCGTCGACCACGACGGCCTCATCCCCGCCCGCCGCGAGCACCGTCGCATCCCCCTGACCCACCTGGCACATCGCGAACACCCAGCCCGGCGGCGGCCATCCGTTGGCCCACCGGACCAGCGGAACCGGCCGCACCACCACGAGGAGGAGCAGTACGGCGACGAGCGCGCCGACCAGCCGCCGGTACGGCAGCTTCCGCACGGCGAGCACCACCAGCGCGGTGAGCAGCGCGAGGGCCAGTCCGCCCCACCACCCGCCGGGCCACGTGAGCTCCGCCCCCGGCAGAGCGGCGCCGGTACGGGCCACCCGCGCGATCCACCCGGCGGGCCAACCCGCCACCCAGGCCAGGCACTCCGCGGCCGGCGTCCAGACCGGGGCCAGGGCGAGCGCGGCGAAGCCGAACACCGTCGCGGGCGCCACCGCCAGCTCGGCGAACAGATTCGCCGGGATCGCGACCAGGCTCACCCGGGCGGCGAACACCACCACGACCGGAGCGCACACCGCCTGCGCCGCCAGAGAGGCCGCCAGCGCCTCCGCCAGCCTGCCCGGCACCCGGCGCCGTCGCAGTGCCTCGCTCCACCTGGGGGCGACCGTGAGCAGCGCCCCGGTGGCCAGGACCGAGAGCAGGAATCCGTAACTCCGCGCGAGCCAGGGGTCATAGAGCACCAGGAGGAGGACGGCGGCGGCCAGCGCGGGGATCAGCGATCTCCGGCGGCCCGTACCGATCGCGAGCAGCACGACGAGCCCACAGGCCGCGGCGCGCAGCACACTCGGGTCGGGCCGGCAGACGACCACGAAGGCGAGCGTCAGCGCTCCCCCCGCCAGCGCGGTGGCCCGCAGCGACATCCCCAGCCGGGGCGCCAGCCCGCCCCGCTCCACCTGGTGTGCCCGCCCGGGCCGGCCGACGAGCAGGAGCAGGACGATGGAGAGGTTGCTTCCGGAGACGGCGAGCAGGTGCGTGAGATCGGTTGCTTCGAAGGCGTCCCGTAGCTCGGGCCCGATCCGGGAGGTGTCCCCGACCACCAGGCCGGGCAACAGGGCCCGCGCGTCGGGATCGAGCCCCTCGGTCGCCCGCCGCAGCCCGGCGCGGAGCTCCCCCGCCGTCCGCTGCGTCGCGCTCGGCAGGCCGATGACGTGCGGCGGGCCCGCCCCTGCGACCTTGAGTACGGCCGCGAAGGGCTCGCCCGGATGCGACGGCGGCGCGAGCCGGGCGCCGAGCCTCAGCCGGGTGGAGGGCAGGAGCCGCAGCCACTCCTCCCGGCCCTCCCCCGGCGGCACGATCAGCAGGACCGGCGCCCGGGTCCGGTGGACCGTACCGTCGGGCTGCTCGGCCCGGGTCACCTCGCCGTCCAGGACGACCGAGACGGGGACCGTCTCGCTGCCCCGCACGCGCGGCCGGGTGAGCCGGGGATCGGAGGTCACCGTCACCTCCAGCTGCGCCCGCGCGTACTCCCGCGCGAGCGCCGGTACGGGGCCCCGCCGCAGGTCCGCCGCGTGCAGTCCCGCCGAGGTGGCCCCCGCCGCGGCACACAGCAGGACCCCCGCGCAGGCGGTCGCCCGCAACCGCCATCCGGGCGCGCCCCGAGCCGCGTTCTCGCCGCCGAGCCACCGCCCCACGGCCGGTGCCGACAGGGCGGCGGCTCCGGCCAGGCAGACCACGACACCGGCCACCGTCCACCACCCGGGAACACCCACCGCGCAGGCCGCCGCCACCCAGGCCGCCACGGCGAGCGGGACGAGCCGGAGATCGGTGGGCCCCTCGCGCCACGGGGGCCCCGAGGCCTCCCGATCCGCGCTCGTCGTCCCGTCGCCGTTCATGGCCGGACCAGGGGTTCGAGGTCGGCGAACCTCCGCTCACCGATGCCGTTGACCTCGCGCAGCTCGCCGACCGACCGGAAGCCCCCGTGCTCCGTGCGATGGTCGACGATGTGCCGGGCGAGGACCGGGCCGACGCCCGGCAGGGTGTCGAGCTGCTCGACGGTGGCCGTGTTGAGGCTCAGCGGGATTCCCGGACCGGCCCCGCCGGCTCCGGTCCCCGGACCGGAGCCGCCGACCGGCGTCCCCGGCAGGCCGACGAGGACCTGCTCACCGTCGAAGAGGACACGGGCCCGGTTGAGCCCCGTGAGATCGGCGCCGGGCTTCGCCCCGCCCGCGGCGCGCAGGGCGTCCGCCACACGCGAGCCCGCGGGCAGGGTCAGCACTCCGGGCCTGCGCACCTTGCCGCCGACGTCGACGATCACCTTCCCGCCCGCCGCCGGCCCGGGACCCGGTCCCGCCCCTCGTCCGGCCGGTGTGGCGGGCGCGGCGGCGACGGGGGCCGCGCGGACGAGTTCGGGCGCGCGCACCGGCTCCGGCCGACCCGTCCAGAAGTAGCCGCCCGCGAGGACCGCTGCCACCACCAGGACCACCGACAGCGCGGCCAGTGCCCTCGGTTCGAGCCCGCACCGGGTCTGCACCCACACCGGCGTGCGCTCGCGCAGCGTCGCCGCCATCCGCTTCCACGCGCCGGGCGGGGACCCCCGCTCCACCTCCTCGGGAGCCCCTGGAGACTCCGCCGGAGCCGCCGGTACCACCGGTGCCGCCGGTGGGAACAGGGCGTCCCCCCGCCGCCGTGCGACGCCCCCGGGAACCGTCGCGGCCGTCCTGACCCGGGCCCGCCTCCTGGCCCGCCCCACGGACGTACCACGCGCCCCGAGGCGGCTCCGCCCGTCGGAACCCGGCGCCCTGCCGGGTCCGCTGGACGGAGCTCCCGCCGCGCCCAGGACGTCGGGAGTGGTCGATGCGATGCGTGTACGAAGAGTCATGCGGGTGACGGTAGGGAGCACCGCTGTGCCGTGCGGGACTCACCTGGCTTCCGTGGACAGGGAGAACCCTGTGGACAACTCCGTCACTCCCGCGAGGGACAGCCCGACTCAGCGCGGCGAGACGACGACCGCGAGAAGCCCGGGCCCCGTGTGGGCGCCGATGACCGCCCCCACCTCGCTGACGTGGAGTTCCCCCATGCCCGGTACCCGCTCCTTGAGCCGGTCGGCGAGGACGGCGGCCCGTTCGGGCGCCGAGAGATGGTGGACGGCGATGTCGACGGCGCCGGAACCGGCGCGTTCCACAGCGATCTCCTCGAGCCGCGCGATGGCCTTCGAGGCCGTCCGCACCTTCTCCCGCAGCTCGATCCGCCCGCCGTCGAGTTCCAGCAGCGGCTTCACGGCGAACGCGGAGCCGAGCAGCGCCTGCGCCGCCCCGATGCGCCCGCCGCGGCGCAGATGGTCCAGGGTGTCGACGTAGAAGTAGGCGGAGGTTCCCGCCGCGCGCTTCTCGGCTGCCGCGACGGCCTCGTCCGGCGAGCCACCCGCCTCCGCGACCTCCGCCGCCGCGAGCACGCAGAAACCCAGCGCCATGCCCATCATGCGGGTGTCCACCACCCGCACGGGCACCGGGGCGTCCCTCGCGGCGAGGACGGCCGCGTCATAGGTCCCCGAGACCTCGGCGGACAGATGGAGCGAGACGACGCCGGGCGCGCCCGCCTCGGCGGCCGCTCGGTAGGCCTCGGCGAAGATCTCGGGGCTCGGCCGCGAGGTGGTGACGGACCGCTTCTTCTGGAGGGCCTCGACAAGGGCCCTGGCCGAGATCTCCGTACCTTCCTCAAGGGCGCGGTCGCCGATGACGACGGTCAACGGGACCGTGGTGATGGCGTGCCGCTCCCTCGTCTGGCGTGGCAGGTAGGCCGTGGAATCGGTGACGATCGCGACATGCCGGGACATGAGCGGGAGGTTACCCGCCGAAGCCGCCGCACGGCAGCCCGGCCCCCCGTCAGGTGGTGGTCTCCGGGCGGGCCGACTTCTCCCAGGGGTAGGTGGTCCGTCGGGGATCGGGCGCCGTGATCGCGGGCGGCTCACCGCCGGCGCCCGGGCCTCCCTGGGCCGACTGCCCTGACGCCCCGGCAGGGCGCGCCCATTCCTCCCCGGCACGGGCATCAGCCCCGGGAGCGGCCGCAGCCCCCGGTACCGGTCCCTGGGTGGTCTCCGGGTCGCTCCAGTGGCGCAGCGCATCCGCCTCGACGTCGATCTGGTCGCTGAGTGCCGACAGGTCGTCCTCGGCGAACTTGAGTGCGCGGTCCCGGGCGGCGCGGCGCAGCGCGTCGGCCGAGCCGGTGATCCGCTGGGTGCGGGCGGTGAGTTCGGGAAGCTGCCTCGCCACGTAGGCCCGGTCGGGCTCCCGCTCGAGGCGCTTGAGGTCCTCGTCCAGTTCGAGTCCGTGCCCGCTGAGCCGGTGGAACAGGTCGAGCGATTCCTTCAGCGAGGCGTCCTCTCCGACACCGGCCTGCAGCGCCTCCTGGGTGGCCCGCATCGAGGTGCGCAGCGACAGCCGCAGTCTGGCCAGCTCGCCGGCGACCCCGGTCTGGCCGAAGCTCTTGGCCCGCAGCGTCGTGTCCTCGACCGTGCGCCTGGCCTGGTCGAGGGTGCGGTCGACGCCCCGCTTGGCGGCCTTGGCCGCCTTCACCGTGGCGTAGACCCCGAGCACCACGAACGACAAGAAGAGCAGCGCCATGATCGTGATAATCGCGGCTTCCATGTGCGCCCCTCCGGCGTCCGTCGAGTCCCCACGGATGTGGTTCCTCCACGGTAAACGGAACGGGCAGGCCGAGGGTTCCATCGGAACCCCCAACCTGCCCGTAGGGGAAACCCCTATGTGCCGTCAGGCATGCCGTCAGCCGGCGACGATGTTGACCAGCTTCGGCGCCCGCACGATCACCTTGCGGATCTCCGCGCCGCCCAGCGCGGCGACCACGTGCGGGTCACCGAGCGCCAGCGTCTCGAGCTCGGCGTCCGTGATCGAGGGCGAGACCTCCAGGCGGGCCTTGACCTTGCCCTTGATCTGCACGACGCAGGTCACGGTCTCGTCGACAACGTACGCCGGGTCGGCGACCGGGAAGTCCTGGTGGACGACCGAGTCGGTGTGGCCCAGCTTGCGCCACAGTTCCTCGGCGATGTGCGGGGCCAGGGGGGCGACCAGCAGCACCAGCTTCTCGGCGACGGGCCGGGAGAGCGGGGCACCCGACTTCGTCAGGTGGTTGTTCAGCTCGGTGACCTTGGCGATGGCGGTGTTGAAACGCATGGCCGCCATGTCCTGCGAGACGCCGTCGATCGCCTTGTGCAGGGCGCGCAGCGTGTCCTCGTCGGCCTCGGTGTCGACGACGGTGACCTCGCCGGTCGACTCGTCGACGATGTTGCGCCACAGCCGCTGCAGCAGCCGGTACTGGCCGACCACGGCGCGCGTGTCCCAGGGGCGGGACACGTCCAGCGGGCCCATCGCCATCTCGTACAGGCGGAGGGTGTCGGCGCCGAACTCGGCGCAGATCTCGTCGGGCGTCACGGCGTTCTTCAGGGACTTGCCCATCTTGCCCAGGACGCGGCTGACCTTCTCGCCCTGGTACCAGAAGCCGCCGTCCCGCTCCTCGACCTCGGCCGCCGGCACGGCGATCCCGCGCGCGTCCCGGTAGACGAAGGCCTGGATCATGCCCTGGTTGTACAGCTTGTGGAAGGGCTCGGCCGAGGAGATGTGTCCCAGGTCGAACAGCATCTTGGACCAGAAGCGCGCGTACAGCAGGTGCAGCACGGCGTGCTCGGCGCCGCCGACGTACAGGTCGACGCCACCGGTCGGCATGCCCTCGCGGGGGCCCATCCAGTACTGCTCGACGGCCGGGTCGACCAGCTTCTCGGAGTTGTGCGGGTCGAGGTAGCGCAGCTCGTACCAGCAGGAACCCGCCCAGTTGGGCATGGTGTTGGTCTCGCGGCGGTAGCTGCGGGGGCCGGCGCCGTCGCCCAGGTCCAGGGTGACGTTCACCCAGTCCTCGTTGCGGGACAGCGGGGTCTCCGGCTGGGTGTCCGCGTCCTCCGGGTCGAAGGTGCGCGGCGAGTAGTCCTCGACCTCCGGCAGTTCCAGCGGCAGCATCGACTCGGGCAGCGAGTGGGCGACGCCGTCCTCGTCGTAGACGATCGGGAAGGGCTCGCCCCAGTACCGCTGGCGGCTGAACAGCCAGTCGCGGAGCCGGAAGTTGACGGTGCCCTCGCCGATGCCGCGGTCGGCCAGCCAGGCGGTGATCTTCTCCTTGGCGTCGACGACGCCAAGGCCGTCCAGGGAGATGTCGTCGTTGGCGGAGTTGACCAGCTTCGCCTCGTACGAGGAGAAGGCGTCGTCCCAGGTGGACGGGTCGGTGCCGCGGTCGTCGCTGGGCTCCACGACACAGCGCATCGGCAGCTCGAAGGCGCGCGCGAAGGCGAAGTCGCGGGTGTCGTGCGCCGGGACGGCCATGATGGCGCCGGTGCCGTAGCCCATCAGGACGTAGTCGGCGATGAAGACGGGAACCTGCTCGCCGCTGACCGGGTTGGTCGCGTACGCGCCGGTGAAGACGCCGGTCTTCTCCTTGGCGTCGGCCTGCCGCTCGACGTCGGACTTGGACGCGGCCTGCTTGCGGTAGGCGTCGACGGCCTCGGACGGGGTGGCGTGTCCGCCGGTCCACACGTCGTGGGTGCCCTCGGGCCAGGCGGCCGGGACGATCTTCTCGACCAGTTCGTGCTCGGGAGCCAGGACCATGTAGGTGGCGCCGAACAGGGTGTCCTGGCGGGTGGTGAAGACGGTGATCGCACCGGTGTCGCCGACCTGGAAGTCGACGCGGGCGCCCTCGGAGCGGCCGATCCAGTTCCGCTGCTGCAGCTTGATGGCCTCGGGCCAGTCCAGCGCGTCCAGATCGTCGAGCAGGCGGTCCGCGTAGGCGGTGATCCGCATGTTCCACTGGCGCAGCTTGGACTTGAAGACGGGGAAGTTGCCGCGCTCGGAGCGTCCGTCGGCGGTGACCTCCTCATTGGCCAGGACCGTGCCCAGGCCGGGGCACCAGTTGACGGGCGCGTCGGAGGCGTACGCCAGGCGGTACTCGCCCAGGACGTCGGAGCGCTCGGCGGCGCTCAGCTCGCTCCACGCGCGCGTGGTGCCCGGGACGTCACGCGTGCCGTTCTCGAACTGCTCGATCAGCTCGGCGATCGGACGGGCCTTGCCGGCCTCGTCGTCGTACCAGGAGTTGAAGATCTGCAGGAAGATCCACTGGGTCCACTTGTAGTACTCGGGGTCGATCGTGGCGAACGACCGGCGCTTGTCGTGGCCCAGGCCCAGCCGGCGCAGCTGGACCTTCATGTTCTCCATGTTGGCCTCGGTGGACACGCGCGGGTGCGTGCCCGTCTGCACGGCGTACTGCTCGGCCGGCAGGCCGAAGGCGTCGAAGCCCAGGGTGTGCAGCACGTTGTGGCCGGTCATGCGCGCGTGGCGGGCGAAGACGTCCGTGGCGATGTAGCCGAGCGGGTGGCCGACGTGCAGGCCCGCACCCGAGGGATACGGGAACATGTCCATGATGAACTTCTTGGGCCGGGCGGCGATCTCGGGGTCGCCCGCCAGGTCGCCGGTGGGGTTCGGCGCCTCGTACGTGCCCTCGGCGTCCCAGAAGTCCTGCCAGCGTGCCTCGATGTCGGCGGCCATGGCCGCCGTGTAGCGATGCGGGGCCGCCGTCTCGGCGGCCGTATTGATCTCGGTCATGGTCCTTGAAGCTCCATCGATCGTCTCTGCCCACTGCCACGGACTGCCGTGAAATGAAAAATCCCCTCGCACAGGAGGGGACGCCGCGCCGACTCCGACAGATGTCTGTCATCCGTCGGGACTGATCAGCGCGGCTCGGTAAGCAGAAGGCGTACGGCACGCATGGCGCCAGGGTACCGCAGGGCCCGAGCGGGCCGCACCGGCGTTCCACGGAGCGGCGCGGTGTGTACGGCGAGGGGGACGGGCACACGAAGAAGCGGGGGCCCCCCACCCGGGGGGGCCCGGGTTTTGTGTGGGGGGTAGGTGAATTGTACTGCAGAACTCCAGGAAACCAAGCAAGGCCGGAAACAAC
>NZ_JBHVZO010000001.1:229660-272269 GCF_042879855.1 Streptomyces sp. NPDC058326
GTCCCCCGCTGCGGCGGGGTGTGTACGGCGTGGGGTAGGGGAACCCCACTAAGGGGGCCCCCCGATCGGGGGGCCCCGCTTCTTTTCTGTGGAGCTAAGGAGAATTGAACTCCTGACCTCCTGCATGCCATGCAGGCGCTCTACCAACTGAGCTATAGCCCCTTGCTTGTTCTCGTCTCCGTTTTGGTTTCCCTCGCGGCGACAGACAGAACATTAACCGGCTCCCCGGCAGATCTCCAAATCGATTCTCCTGGCCCCTCTGACCTGCCGGGTAGGGTCGCCGACTGTGTCCGTCTCCGTGCTCTCCCGAACCCGCGCCCGGCCGTGGCCCCTGGCCACCGCCGCGGCGGTCTGTCTGCTCTCGTTCGCGGCCTTCTGGGTGGCGCAACGCCTCGCCCACGTGAACATGCTCGACGTGATGGTCTACCGGGCCGAGGGCGAGACGGTGCGGGCCGGCGGCGACCTGTACGCGATGCGCGCCACCTCGGCGAACCTCGGCATGACCTATCCGCCGTTCGCGGCCCTGCTGTTCGTCCCGCTGACACTGGTGGGTGTGCCACTGATGCGGACGCTCGCCACGGCGGGGAACCTGCTCCTGGTCGTCGCCCTGGTCCAGCTGTCGCTCCAGCTGGTGCGCCCCTCGCTGTCCCGTACGGACCTGTGGCGTACGACGCTGTGGGTCGCGGCGGTCGTGGTCTGGTGCGAGCCGGTGTGGACGACCCTGCGGTACGGCCAGATCAATCTGCTCATAGCGGTGGCGGTGCTCTGGGACCTCACCCGCAGGCCGGGCAGCCGCTGGGCTGGGCTCGGCATCGGTCTGGCGACCGCGGTGAAGCTCACACCGGGGCTTTTCGTGGTCCTGCTGCTCGTCGCGGGAGTGCTGCTGTGGCGCCGTGACCGGGTCTGGAACACGTGGCTGCGCACGGCCGCGACGGCGACCGGGGTGTTCCTGGGGACGACGCTCGCCGTGACCCTCGTACTGCCGGCGGACTCGAAGCGGTTCTGGACGGAGACCCTGTTCGAGACGGGCCGGGTGGGCTTCGCCGAGGAGACCGCCAACCAGTCGATCCGCGGGGTCCTGGCGCGGCTGATGCACACCGACGACCCGGGCATGTGGTGGGCGGTCGCCGCGGCGCTCCTGGGCGGCGCGGCGATGGTGCTCGCGGTACGGGCCGCCCTCCGCGGCGACAAGGCGGTGGCGGTGGTCGTCTGCGCGTTCACGGCGCTGATGATCAGCCCGATCTCGTGGTCGCACCACTGGGTCTGGTGCGTGCCCCTGCTGATCCTGCTCGCGGACCGCGCCACGCGCGCGCGGCAGGTGACGGGGGCGGTGGCCCTGGTCTTCGCCTCGTTCGCGCTGTGGTGGGTCCCGCACGACCCGGGCCGGCCCGAGCTGGACCAGAACGCGGGCCAGATGGTGCTGTCCGCCGTCTATCCGCTGACGGCGACGGCGCTGCTCGTGGGGTACGCGCTGACGCTGCGGCGTCAGGCCGTGGCGAAGGAGTAGAACCGCTTGAGGGTGCAGTGCTCGTCGAGGAGCCGGCCGTAGATCGGCTCCCCCTCCAGTTCGCGGTACGTCTCGATGGGGTCGCCTTTTATGATCAGCGCCCGCGCGCACTCCTCGCACCAGTACTGGAACCCCGGATTGACGGGGTCCATGTCGCGCACGATGGGCGTGCCGCTGCCGCACCAGTCGCATTTCCGCCTGTGTGCACCCATCAGTCAGCTCCAGCTGTGGCCGCAGGCCGTGCACCCACAGGACACCCCGCCGTTGTCGCCGAGCACTTGGGCCACCCTCCCGTCCGGATCCTCGTCCCCCTCCGGCCGTCCGATTCTGCCATGGCCCCGCAAGGGGGTCAGCGTGCTCGGCGTGACGGTACGGCCACCGCGCCGATGAGCGCGGCGACGGCCAGGGCGAGGGTGGTCGCCCACAGCGCGTCGGCGGAGGCCCGCGCCCCGGTTCCGGCGGCCGCGGCGAGGAAGACGGTGCCGAAGGCGGCGACCCCGATGAGCTGGCCGAGCTGGGTGACGGTGGCGAGCAGTCCGCTGGCGTCGGCGGCGTCCTCGGGCCGTACGGTGGCCAGCGCGCCGGTCAGGGCGGGGCTGAAGGCCAGGGCGATGCCGGCGCCGAGCGCGCCCAGGGCCGGATAGAGCCCCCAGCCGCCTGTGCCGCCGTCCGCGAGCAGCAGCCCCACGGCGATGACCGCCGCGGCGGTGACCAGGAAGCCGCCCGGGACGAGCGCGCGGTGCAGCCGGGCCGGCAGGCGCCGCCAGGTCAGACCGACGGTGCCGAAGACGACGGCGGCGGGACCGAAGGTGAGTCCGGCACGCAGGGCGCTGTGCCCGAGACCGCCCTGCAGGTGCAGGGTGAGGGTGAACAGGAAGCCGGCGTTGACGCCCATCACCATGGCGATCCCGAGGACGGCCCTCCCCATGCCGGGGAGCCACAGGACCCGTGGGGCGATGAGCGGTGCGCCACCGCGCCGGGCGAGCCCCGACTCGTACGCGCCGAAGAGGGCGAGGAGCACCGGGGAGCCGCCGAGCGAGAGCCAGGACCACAGCGGCCAGTCCTGCTCCTGGCCGAGGACCAGGGGGACGGTCAGCAGGGACACGGCGGCGGCGAGCAGGAGCAGGCCCGGCAGATCGAGGTCACGTGCGCGCGTGGGCGCCGTCCGGGTGTCGCGGGGCAGGACGCGGGCGCCGAGGACGAGCAGGACGACGCCGATCGGGACGTTGACGAGGAAGACGGGCCGCCAGCCGGTGCCGAAGAGGTCGGCGCTCACCAGGACGCCGCCGACGACCTGTCCCGCGGCGGCGCCGGTGGCCAGGACCGCGGAGTAGGCGCTGAGCGCGCGGGCCCGGCGCTCGCCGGTGAAGTGACGCTGGATGAGGCTGAGCACCTGCGGGATCATCAGGGCGGCGCCCGCGCCCTGCGCGAGCCGGAAGGCGGTCAACTGCCCGGGTCCCGCGGCGAGTCCGCAGGCGAGGGAGGCCGCGGTGAAGAGGGCGAGGCCGAAGAGGTACATCCGGCGGTGCCCGAACAGGTCCCCGAGGCGCGCTCCGGTGATCAGCAACACGGCGTAGGCGATGGCGTATCCGGCGACGACGAGCTGCAGCGCGGCTCCTGACGCGGAGAGTTCGGCCCGGATCGTGGGCGCGGCGACATTGACGATGAAGACGTCGAGCAGCGCCATGAACTGGGCGGCGAGCAGCACGCCGAGCAGCGGTCCGGGGCGATTGTCGGTGCCACCGTCTTTACTGAGTGCGGGACGTGTTGTGGTCGGGGTCATGCGCCGAGCGTGACCGCGATCGAATACGGGTAACGAGAGCCCGCTGATGCTGGTACTGACACCACCTGGCAGCGGCGGCACGGGGACTCGACCATGGGGGTGTGACGATCGTGGCAGCAGCACCGGCACAGCGGCGTCGACGGCCGGAACTGGCCGCGTTCCTACGCAGCCGCAGAGCCAGGGTGACCCCGGAGGACGTGGGGATGCCGTCTGGGCTCCGCCGCCGTACGCCGGGGCTGCGCCGTGAGGAGGTCGCCCAGCTCTCCGGGGTCGGCGTCACCTGGTACACCTGGCTGGAACAGGGGCGCCCGATCAATGCCTCAGCGCAGGTGCTCGACGCGGTCGCCCGCACACTGCGGCTCGACCGGCCCGAGCGCGAGCACCTCTACCACCTGGCCGAGGTGCCGTACGCCCCGGAGCGGGCCGCCGCGGACACCGAGGTGGTCAGCCCGGAGCTCCAGGGCATCCTCGACGCCCTGGACCCGCACCCGGCGGTGCTCTACAACGCGCGGTACGACGTGCTCGCGACCAACCGCATGTACGAGCGGCTCTTCTTCCAGGAGGGCCGGGACGACCTGGACACCGGGCCGTTCGGCATACGCAACGTGCTGTGGACGCTGTTCAGCATGCCCGGCCCCACCTGCCCGGTGGCCGACCGGGCGCGGGAGCTGCCCCTGATGGTCGCCCAGTTGCGCGGCGGGTACGGACGTCATGTGGGCGAGCCCGCCTGGGAGGAGTTCGTACGGCGTCTCGCGGAGGCCAGTCCGGAGTTCGCCCGGCTGTGGCGCAGCGGTGACGTGGTCCCGCCGGGGACGCGGGTGAAGGTCTTCCGCCACGAGCGGGTGGGGGAGCTCCGGCTGACCTCGGTCTCCCTCTCCGTGAACGGGATGCCGGAGTGCCGGATCGTGACGTACACGCCGAACGACGAAAAGAGCCGCCAGGGGCTCGCAGCCCTGAGCTAGGTGACGCAACGACGAATCCCGCCCCCTGTTGGGGACGGGATCCGGTGATTGTGGAGCTAAGGAGAATTGAACTCCTGACCTCCTGCATGCCATGCAGGCGCTCTACCAACTGAGCTATAGCCCCTCGTGTTCTTCGCGCTCCGCGCTGCGAACAAGAAGAACTTTAGCCTGTGACCTGCCGGAAAGTGAAATCCGGTCCGGCAGGCCGGTCGCGGCGCCTCAGTCGTCGTCGCCGAGGACCGGCTCGGGCAGCGTGCCCGCGTTGTGCTCCATCAGACGCCAGCCGCGGGCGCCCTCTCCGAGGACCGACCAGCAGCAGTTCGAGAGGCCACCCAGGCTCTCCCAGTGCCGGGACTCCAGCTCCAGGAGCCGGCCGATGGTGGTGCGGATCGTGCCGCCGTGGCTCACCACGACGAGCGTGCCGTCCTCGGGCAGTTTGTCGGCGTGCTCCAGGACCACCGGGGCGGCCCGGTCGGCCACCTCGGTCTCCAGCTCTCCGCCGCCCCGGCGCACGGGCTCGCCGCGCTTCCAGGCGGCGTACTGGTCGCCGTACCGCGCCACGATCTCGTCGTGGGTCAGCCCCTGCCACTCCCCCGCGTACGTCTCGCGCAGCGCGGAGTCGTGGGCGACGGCGTGGCCGGTGAGCGCGGCCAGCTCGGCGGCGGTGGCCGCCGCCCGCTTCAGGTCGGAGGCGACGATCGCGTCCGGCTTCAGCGCGGCGAGCAGCCGTGCGGCCCGGCGCGCCTGAGCGACGCCGGCCTCCGTCAGCTCGATGTCGGTCGAGCCCTGGAAACGACGCTCCAGGTTCCAGGAGGTCTGGCCGTGACGCCAGAGGACGATGCGGCGGCCTCTGCCGCCCTTGGTGGCGCTCAGCGCAGCTCACCGTCCGCTTCGTCGGGGAGCCCGGCGGCGTGGTCGTTGAGGTCGACCCCGGTCAGTTCCGCGTGCTCGGCGCCCTTGCCGCGCGTCTTCTGCGCGTCCTCGGGCAGCGGCAGCTCGGGGCAGTCCTTCCACAGCCGCTCCAGGGCGTAGAAGACCCGCTCCTCGCTGTGCTGGACGTGGACGACGATGTCGACGTAGTCCAGGAGGATCCAGCGGGCGTCGCGGTCGCCCTCGCGGCGGACCGGCTTGGCGCCGAGGTCCTTGTTCAGGCGCTCCTCGATCTCGTCGACGATCGACTTGACCTGGCGGTCATTGGGCGCGGAGGCGAGCAGGAAGGCGTCGGTGATCGACAGCACGTCGCTGACGTCGTACGCGATGATGTCGTGCGCGAGCCGGTCGGCGGCCGCCTGAGCGGCGGCGTTGACGAGTTCGATGGAGCGATCCGTGGCGGTCACATGCAGGCTTTCGTCGGCGGTCCAGTACCCCTCCAGGGTCTCACGGACCGCCGACGCCCCCGCCAACGATTTACGGAGCGCCGTTACCGGGCTCCCGGAACCTCGTAGTCCCGGCCCAGGACCACGGTGACCGCGGCCGCGCCCGAGGGCTTGCCCTTGGTCACGGAGCCGGCCGGCAGGCCCAGCGTCGTGGCGACCTCGGCCGCCGTCGCCTTGTGGGCGTCGTCACCGTAGAGGACCTGCGACTTCTCCCTCGTGCCCGTCTCGGCGCCGCCCACGAAGGCGTACCCGCCGTTGATCAGGACGATCTTGGCGGCCTCGGCCGCGTCCTTCCCGGAACCGTCCCGCAGCGAGACCTTGGGCACATCGCCCGCCTCGGGCGCGGTGACCTTTCCGCCGAGGATGTCCTTCACCACACTGGCGCCGTCGTCCTCGTTCAGCGTGCCGTCCTCCGCGACCGGGAGCAGGGCCGTCTTGTGATCGCCGATCTTGGCGTGCTCGGCGAGCCTGGCAAGGGAGGCCGCCAGGTCCTTCTCGGGGAGCGAGGGGTCGAGGATCTGCTGGAGGGTCTCGATGGTGACCGTGGCGGCCTCGGGATCGGAGGAGATCTTCCGCAGCACGCCGTACATGACCTGTCCGAAGCGCTGGAGCTGCTCGGCCTCGGCCTCGCCGGGAGCCCGGTAGGTGGCGTAGGCGACGGCGGCGCGGCCGTTCAGCGTCTGCTTCTCGCCCTTCCTGACGAGCGGCTCGGCGCCCTTCTTGGTGTCGGGGACGTCCGTGTCGGGATCGGTCTCGATACCGCTGACGGTCTCGACGAGGTTCTCCAGGTACGGGGTGTCCAGGCGCCAGGTGCCGGTGATCCGGGTGCCGAGGAGGTTGCCGATCGCCTCCCGGGTTCCGCCGGCCCCGTCGTCCTCGACGGACTTGCCGAGGGTGGTCGCGGAGCCCTCGTCGTCGGCGATGACGACGGAGTTGGGGATGAGGACCGTGGTGCCCTGGCGGGTGGTCGCGTTGTCCACCAGGAGGGCGGTGGAGGTGCCGCCGTTCTTGGTGTCGTGGAGGTGGACGACGATCGTGTCGCGCTTCTGCGGGCCGCCGGCCGCGGTGCCGCCCTTCTGCTCCTCGTCGGACGAACCGGGGAGGTGGCCCGCGGACCAGAGGTAGCCGATGCCTCCCACGACCGCGAGGACGAGCACGACGACGAGCGCGACGACCCGGTTGCGGCCGCGCCGCCTGGCCTCCTCGCGCCGCTCCGAACGGCTCTCGGTGAACTTCAGCCAGTCGATGACGTCCTCGGAGTCCTCGTCCGGCTCCTCGATGAACGAGAACTGCTCGGTGCGGTACTCGCGGTCGTCGTCGCCGGCCGGCCGGGCCGCGGTGGACCGCTCGGACGCGGGGCGCTGCCCGGGGACACCGGCCGGGGCCGCGACGGGCGCCGCCGGAGCCGCTGGGGCTGCCGGTGCCGCCTGCGCGGGGGCGGTCGGGGGGGCGGGGGCGGGCTCGCCGGGGGTGGCCCACTGCTGTCCCGTGTCGTACGAGGGGTAGGCGTAGCCCTGCCGGCCGTACGGGTCGAACTGCGGTTCCTGCGGCTGCTGCTGGGCGGCGTAGGGGTCGTAGCCGTACCCCTGCTGCGGCTGCTGTGCCTGCTGCGGGTGGCCGCCGCCGTACGGGTCGTAGTGCTGGGGGTCGTAGTGCTGGGGGTCGTAGTGCTGCCCCTGCGCCTGCTGGGACGCCTGCGGTTGCTGGTACACCGGCTGCCCGTACTCGTCGTAGCCGATGATCTGCGGCTGCGGATAGTACGGGTCGTGCGGATGCTGCTGATCGTTCACCGGTGCCCCTCCCCGAAGCTCACTCGCCGCGGTACAACTGGCGCTTGTCGATGTAGCGCACCACGCCGTCCGGGACCAGGTACCAGACGGGATCCCCCTGCGCGACCCTGGCCCGGCAGTCGGTGGAGGAGATGGCGAGCGCGGGGACCTCGACCAGCGAGACACCGCCCTTGGGCAGTCCGTCGTCGGTGAGGTCGTGGCCCGGGCGGGTGACGCCGATGAAGTGCGCGAGCGAGAAGAGCTCCTCGGCGTCGCGCCAGGTGAGGATCTGCGACAGCGCGTCGGCCCCGGTGATGAAGAACAGGTCCGAGTCGGTGTTGAGGGCGCGCAGGTCCCGCAGGGTGTCGATCGTGTAGGTCGCGCCGCCGCGGTCGATGTCGATGCGGCTGACCGAGAACTGGGGGTTGGAGGCCGTCGCGATGACCGTCATCAGATAGCGGTCCTCGGGCGCCGAGACGGCCCTGTCGCTCTTCTGCCACGGCTGCCCGGTCGGTACGAACACCACCTCGTCCAGGTGGAACAGGGCGGCGACCTCGCTGGCCGCCACCAGGTGTCCGTGGTGGATCGGGTCGAAGGTTCCGCCCATCACGCCGAGTCGGCGCTTCCCGCGCCCGCCAGTAGGCATTTCCTGCTCTCCCATGCGTGCAGAGCCTACTGGCACGGCAGCGGACGCCTGATCAGGGTCGCCGGTTCAGCGGTCGCGGTTGAAGCGGGTGGTGATCCACAGCAGCAGCATGAGGGCACCGAAGGCGCCGAAGCCGGTGAGGTAGGGGCTGAGGCTTTCGTGGTTGCCGCCGTGCTCGGCGCCCTCGGCGAGAGAGACCAGGTTGGCGGCGGTGCTGTGGAGGCTCATCTTCGGCAGACCTATCGATCGGGGATGGGAGCGGAGACTTCGCGCACATCGTATGCGGGCCGTCCCGGCGCGCTCACGCCGACTCAGGCGTTGACGCCGCGGTCCGTGCCGCCGCCGGTGGCGTCGTCACCGCTGTCGTCACCGGTCCCGTCGCCGCGATAGCCGCGCAGCAGGAACCAGGCGAGCAGAGCACCGCCCACGATCGAGACGAGCAGCACGATGCGGAGCGTGTCGCCCGGCCCCTCCGGTGCGGCGGCCGCGAGCAGGGCGGCAGCGGCGTCGGCCGTGTCCGGCATGTCGGTCGTACTCCTCCGTCGTCCTCGGTGCCCGAGTTATCCACAGGCCCCGGCACACGGTAGCGCCAGCGCCTAGGCTGGGGTCCGTCAGGGGGACGAGCACCGACTCGTACGAACAGGGGGCATCCATGACCGAGAACGACAAGGGGAACGTGCCGAGCAGGCAGCGCAGGCGCTTCCCCGGCATCTCCTCGCGGGCCTACGAGCATCCTGCCGACCGCTCGGCGCTGGTGGCGCTGCGCAAGCTCAGCGGCTTCGACACGGTCTTCAAGGCGCTCAGCGGGCTGCTGCCCGAGCGCAGCCTGCGACTCCTCTTCCTCTCGGACTCCGTCCGGGTGAGCGACGCGCAGTTCAGCCATCTCAACGAGATGCTGCGGGACGCCTGTTACATCCTGGACCTGGAGAAGGTCCCGCCGATGTACGTGACGCAGGACCCGAAGCCCAACGCCATGTGCATCGGCCTCGACGAGCCGATCATCGTCGTCACCACCGGTCTGGTGGAGCTCCTCGACGAGGAGGAGATGCGGGCCGTCGTGGGCCATGAGGTCGGGCACGCGCTCTCCGGGCACTCCGTGTACCGCACGGTGCTGCTCTTCCTCACCGGCCTGGCGCTCAAGATCGCCTGGATCCCGCTGGGCAACGTGGCGATCATGGCCATCGTGACGGCGCTGCGCGAGTGGTTCCGCAAGTCGGAGCTCTCCGCCGACCGGGCCGGGCTGCTCGTCGGCCAGGACGTGCGGGCCTCGATGCGCGGTCTGATGAAGATCGCCGGTGGCAACCACCTCCACGAGATGAACGTGGACGCGTTCCTCGCCCAGGCCGACGAGTACGAGAAGTCCGGGGATCTGCGGGACTCGGTCCTCAAGATCCTCAATGTGCTGCCGCGGACGCACCCCTTCACCACCGTCCGGGCGGCGGAGCTGAAGAAGTGGTCGGAGAGCCGCGACTTCCAGCGGATCATGGACGGTCACTACCCGAAGCGCTCGGAGGACAAGGACACCTCGGTCACGGACTCCTTCCGCGAGTCGGCGGGGCACTACGCCGACACGGTGCGGACCAGCAAGGATCCGCTGATGAAGCTGGTCGGGGACATAGCCGGAGGCGCCGGTGACCTGGCGGGCGACCTCGGCGGGCGGCTGCGCAACCGGTTCAGCGGCGGTCCCGGTCCGAAGGGGCCGGACAGCGGCGGGACGACGGCGACCGGGGACGGCAAGGGACCCGAGGGCGGCTCGGGCGGCGGCTCCGGGGACGCTCAGAGCGAGGGCTGAGCCCTCGGCGCCAGCGCTCCGCAGAGCGAGGGAGCGGCGGGCCGGCCCGTGGCGTACGGGTCGGTGACCGCCGGGCCGTCGCCCGCTCCGGGGACCCGCGCCCCCGCCAGGAGTGGCTTCAGGGAGCCGGTCGTGTCCGCGCCGCACGCCTGGGGTCCCGCCTCGACGGTGCTGGTCACCAGCTCGGCGCGGTGCATGCGCAGGTCCTCACGGTCGAAGCGGAAGTGCATCTCGCGGTGGACGGTGAAGAGGGACGCCTCGGCGACCGGTCCCGCGCCCCGGAGGGCCGGACGGAGGGCGTAGGTGTACGTGTGGTCCGCGGTGACATCCAGGGTGTCGGGGCCCGTCTCCTCGAAGCGGAGAGTGCCCTGGACGCGGGTGGCGGGGTCCGCGAGGACGACCTGCCGCGGGTCGAAGCGGACGAGCCAGCCCGCGAGGGCGTGCCGGCCGTCGTCGGCCGGTGTCTCGACGCTGCGGTCGAACTGTGCCAGCTGGTCCGGGTCGATCAGCAGGCGCGGGGGCCGGACGGTCACCCCGGACAGGACGTCGGGTTCCAGGGCGGAAGCCACCAGATAGTCCTTGGCGATGCTGAGGGCGGTGACGACCTGGCTCTCGGCGAAGTGGGTGGTGCGTCCCGTGACGGGCAGGTTGATGCCTGCGGCCCCGGTGCGGTACGCGGCGGCGGGGCTGTGGTCGAACAGCCGGGCCGGTACGCCGCCCGGCACGGGGCCCTGGGGAGCGAGCGGGACCACGGTGGTCCGCAGCGGCTCGGCCCGCTGGTCGACGGGGGGCTGGTACGGGTTGCGGGCGCCCAGGTAGATGGCGGTTCCGAAGGCGAGGAGGATCAGCAGGACCAGCAGGACGGCCTGGCGGGAGCCGCTTCTGCCCTCCCCGGAGGAGGTACGGCTGCGGACGGCCAGGGCGTGTTCGCCCATCCGCTCCTGGGCCGAGAACTCCTGGAGGTGGGCAGCACGGACGAACGCCTCGTCGAAGACGACGGATCGGTATTCGTCCTCACCGCCGGGGAGCCCCTCGGGTGTCCCCTCAGGCGGGTCGCCACGCCCTGCCATACCTTCAGGGTAGGTCCGCGGGGGCTTCGGTAAACGCCCAGGTACACGACAAGTTCGGAGGAATTCCGTCGGCGGGGCGGGCCGGGGGCGGCCCAGGCGGAACCGGGTGGTTCGGCCGCTCGGGGGACGCCTGGTGCCGTTCGGGGGACGCGGGCGCTATTCGGGGGATGCCGACCGTGCCGCGGGGGCGTGGGCGGCGGGTGGGGCCGGGTGGGGCTTGGGCGTGTCGACTCCGGTCGTGGCCGGCGGAGGGACCTGGTCCTGGCGGTTGGCGGCGGCGCCCCGGTAGACGGCGCTGAAGGCCAGGGCGACCATGCCGATCCCCATGAGGACGGCGAGCAGCCAGGCGACGGGCCGGTGCCAGCGGGGGCCGCCCCGGTAGGGCCGCAGCGCGCCGCCGTGACGGCCGTAGGGGCTGGCGTCGTCGCCGACGTCGTCGGGCTCGTAGGTGGGTCCTGTGAGGTCGTGGAGGTCCTCGTAGGGGTCGTCGTCGGCCGGTCCTCCGCCGGCGCGGGCGCGGGCCGCCTCGGCCTCGGCACGGGCCTGGGCCGCGGCGAGGAGCCGCTCGACCGCGGTGGGCTCGTGCACGGTGGCCGCCCGTACGAAGTCCTCGTCGAACACCACGTCGGCGTAGACCTCGTCGGCGCCTCCGCGGTCGACAGAGTCCTCGGGGTCCCCGCCGTCCTGGAACGGGCTGCCCCCCACGTCGTCCGGCACGGATTCAGAGTAGACCCGGAAGGTGGTTTTGGGCAGGGAGAGTGCGAACCCTCCCCGCCCGTACCGAAAGGAGGGATTACCGCACGTGACCGTCGCCGGTGACGATGTACTTGGTCGAGGTCAGCTCCGGAAGGCCCATGGGGCCCCGGGCGTGAAGCTTCTGGGTGGAGATGCCGATCTCGGCGCCGAAGCCGAACTCGCCGCCGTCCGTGAAGCGGGTGGAGGCGTTCACGGCGACCGTGGTGGAGTCGACCAGCTGGGTGAAGCGGCGGGCCGCGGCCTGCGAGGTGGTGACGATCGCCTCGGTGTGGCCGGAGGACCACGTCCGGATGTGCTCGACGGCCTTGTCGAGGGAGTCGACGACGGCGGCGGCGATGTCGTACGAGAGGTACTCGGTCTCCCAGTCCTCGGTCGTCGCGGGGACGACGGTGGCCTTGGAGCCCTCGGCGAGGGCGAGGACCCGCTCGTCGGCGTGGACGGTGACGCCGGCCTCCGCGAGGGCGTCGAGGGCCCGGGGCAGGAAGGCCTCGGCGACGTCGCGGTGGACGAGGAGGGTCTCGGCCGCGTTGCAGACGCTGACCCGGTGGGCCTTGGAGTTGAGCAGGATGTCGACGGCCATGTCGAGGTCGGTCTGCGCGTCGACGTAGACGTGGCAGTTACCGGTGCCCGTCTCGATGACCGGGACGGTGGACTCCTCGACGACCGTCCGGATCAGGGAGGCGCCGCCGCGCGGGATGAGGACGTCGACGAGGCCGCGGGCGCGCATCAGCTCGCGGACCGACTCGCGGGACTCGCCGGGGACGAGCTGGATGGCGTCGGCGGGCAGTCCGGCGCCGCCGACGGCGTCCCGCAGGACCTTCACGAGGGCGGTGTTGGAGGCGTACGCGGAGGACGAGCCGCGGAGCAGGACGGCGTTGCCGGACTTGAGGCAGAGGGCCGCGGCGTCGACGGTGACGTTGGGGCGGGCCTCGTAGATGATGCCGACGACGCCGAGCGGCACCCGGATCTGGCGGAGGTCGATGCCGTTGGGGAGGGTGGAGCCGCGGACGACCTCGCCGACGGGGTCGGGCAGCGCGGCGACGTCACGGACGTCGGCGGCGATGGCCCGGACGCGCTCCGGGGTGAGGGTGAGCCGGTCGATGATCGCCTCGCTGGTCCCGGCTTCGCGGGCCTTGGCGATGTCCTCGGCGTTGGCCTCGACGATCTCGGCGGTGCGGACTTCGAGGGCGTCCGCGATCGCCAGCAGGGCGTCGTCCTTGGCCGCGCGCGGGAGTGGCGCGATTTCGGCGGCGGCGCCACGGGCCCGGTAGGCGGCCCGGGTGACCGGGGAGAGGTTGTCGAGGGGCGTGAGCGAGGTCATGCCCGCAGGGTACTGGCACCCCTGCGGACATCCCTCACGTATCCCGCACTCCGAGACGTACGTCCCCCACCGCGAGACGCACGCCTCCGTGACTCGTGCCCGGCGACGCGAGGCGCCCGCCGCGGCGAGGTCCCCGCAGCGCTCAGTACGGGTGGACGCCGACCGGGGCGGCCGGGGGCGGGCCGTAGCCCTCCGCGATCCGCTGGTGGTAGGTCTCGCGGTCGATGACCTCCAGGCCGACGATCTCCCACGGCGGCAGTTTGGCGGTCTGCCGGTGCTCGCCCCAGAGCCGCAGGGCGACGGCCGCGGCGTCGTGCAGGTCGCGGGCCTCCTCCCAGTACCGGATCTCGGCGTGGTCGTTGGCGTACCGGCTGGTCAGCAGGAAGGGGTGGTCGTGGGCCAGCTGCTCGAGCCCGCGTCGCACCTCCTTCAGCGGCGACTCCACACCCGACACGCTGAGGGTGATGTGCCAGAGTCTGGACACGGGCTGTTCCGCGGCGCGTGCCTCACGCGCCTCGCGAACCTCACGTGTCTCAGTGGTGGTCTCGGTCTTTCTGTCCGTGGACCTGTCCCGTGCCTCGTCGAAGTCGGCTCCGGCCTCGACACTGGTCAGGGCGCGTTCGGCAGTCCCTCGGGGCGGTGCCCCTGGGCGCGCTCGTCTCACCGGCGGCCTCCTGTGTGATGCGTGTGGTGCTGTACCCCGCCCTGCTCTTACCCCCGAGACAAAGTTGACCAGCCCGAGGCGGCACGTGGGGCGGTTTTGGTAAACGTCCCTTCCGGATGGCCGCACTTTCAGCCGTTTCGGGAGGGACGCGAGGGTCAGTGGATGACGACCAGGTCGTCGCGGTGGACGACTTCGCGCTCGTACTCGGGTCCGAGCTCCTTGGCGAGCTCAGGGGTGGAGCGTCCGAGCATCCGGGGCATCTCCTTGGCGTCGAAGTTGACGAGACCGCGGGCGACGGCCCGGCCCTCGGCGTCGCGGAGCTCCACGGGGTCGCCGGCCACGAAGTCGCCCTCGACTCCCGCGACACCGGCCGCGAGCAGCGACTTCTTGCCCTCGACGACGGCTCGTACCGCTCCGTCGTCGAGGGTGAGGGAGCCCTGGGGGGTGGAGGCGTGGGCGAGCCAGAGGAGCCGGTCGGCGGAGCGGCGGCCGGTGCGGTGGAAGTACGTGCCGGTGTCACGTCCGGTGAGCGCGTCGGCTGCGCGGCTCGCGGAGGTGAGGACCACGGGGATGCCCGCGGCGGCGGCGATCCGGGCGGCCTCGACCTTGGTGACCATGCCGCCGGTGCCGACGCCCGCCTTGCCGGCCGAGCCGATCTCCACGTGGGCGATGGACTCGGGTCCCGTGACCTCCGCGATCCTCGACGTGCCCGGCTTGGACGGGTCCCCGTCGTAGAGACCGTCGACGTCGGAGAGGAGTACGAGCAGGTCGGCGCGGACCAGATGGGCGACGAGGGCGGCGAGGCGGTCGTTGTCGCCGAAGCGGATCTCGTCCGTGGCGACGGTGTCGTTCTCGTTGACGACGGGCAGCGCGCCCATCGCGAGGAGCTGGTCGAGGGTCCGGTAGGCGTTGCGGTAGTGGGCGCGCCTGCTGGTGTCGTCGGTGGTGAGGAGGACCTGTCCGACGCGGACGCCGTAGCGGGCGAAGGAGGCGGTGTACCGGGCGACGAGGAGCCCCTGGCCGACGCTGGCGGCGGCCTGCTGGCGGGCGAGGTCCTTGGGGCGGCGGGTGAGGCCGAGCGGTGCGAGGCCGGCCGCGATGGCGCCGGAGGAGACGAGGACGATCTCCTTCTCGCCACCGCTGCGGATCTTGGCGAGCACGTCGACGAGGGCGTCGACGCGGTCGGCGTCGAGTCCCCCGGAGGCCGTGGTGAGCGAGGAGGAGCCGACCTTGACGACGATCCTGCGGGCCTCCGTCACGTACTGCCTCGCCACGTCCGTCTGTCCCGTCACCTGCGTCGTCACCTGCGTCGTCCTCACTCGGCTGTCCCGCGCGACGCGTGCTCCCCGCCGCGGCTGCCAGGCAATCTACGCGAGCCGGGAGGGCTGCCGCTCGTCCGTTTCGCTCCCTGGACCCGAGGCGGAGGGGTCCTGTCCGGCGCTCCGGGGCACCAGGATCCGCTGGGAGATCAGGTAGGTGAACGGGATGGCGACGACGGCCGCGACGAGTGGCGCGATCCTGTCGTCCATGCCGGCCCAGGTGACGAGCGCGTACAGACCGACGCTCTGCACGAGGTAGTTGGTGACGTTGGTGAGGGGGAAGAGGGCGAACTTCTTCCAGGTGGGCCGGGTGCGGTAGGTGAAGTAGGTGTTGAGGAAGAAGGAGCCGATCATGCTGAGGAGAAAGGCGAGGGAATACGCGGCGAAGTACGGCATCCAGGGGTGGAGCAGCAGGTAACACCCGAAGAAGGTGCCGGTGTTGACGCCGCCGACCAGAGCGAAGCGGAATATCTCGGCGAGCCTCCCGCGCCGCGCCGGGCCGGGACCGAGCTCGGGACCCGGCCCACCCGACGCGCCCCCGGGACCGCGACCGGGACCGAGCTCGGGACCCGGCCCACCCGACGCGCCCCCGGGACCGCGACCGGGACCCGGCCCGCCCGGCGCGTCCGCGCCGCGCTTCTCCTCGGGTCCCGTCGCCATCAGCGCTCTCCGTCGGTGGCCACGACGCGGATCCGCTCGGCGGCGGCGCGTTCGGCGGCGCCCCGGCCGAAGGAGCGGTGGGTCTCCTTCACGAGGAAGTGCGGTCGGCGTTTGGTCTCGTAGTAGATGCGGCCGATGTACTCGCCGATCAGGCCCAGCATCACCATCTGCACTCCCCCGAGGCCCACGATGATCGCGACCAGGGTGACGTAACCGGGGGCGGTGACGCCCTGGGTGAGGGCGGCGGCCGTCACCCAGACGGCGTAGAGCGCGGCGAGGCCCGTGAGCATCATCCCGAGCCAGAGCGCGATGCGCAGCGGTCGGTTGTTGAAGGAGATCAGCCCGTCCATGCCGTAGTTGACCAGGGAGCTGAACTTCCACTTCGTCTCACCGCCCTCACGTGCGGCGTTCTGGTAGTCGAAGGTGACGGTGTCGAAGCCGATCCAGGAGAAAAGCCCCTTGGAGAAGCGGTTGTACTCGGGCAGCGAGAGCAGGGCGTCGACAGCGGGACGGGAGAGCAGCCGGAAGTCGCCGACGCCGTCGGTGAGTTCCACGTCGACCCAGCGGTTGACGGCCCGGTAGTACATCCGGCTGAACGCCGAACGGAGTTTCTTGTCGCCTTCGCGGGTCCGCCGCGCCATGACCTGGTCGTGGCCCTGGTGGTGGAGGTCCAGCATGCGCGCGAGGAGTTCGGGCGGGTGCTGGAGGTCGGCGTCCATGATGACCACGGCGTCGCCGGTGGACTTGCGCAGGCCGGCCAGCATGGCGGCCTCCTTGCCGAAGTTCCGGCTGAAGGAGGCGTACTGGGTGCGGTGGGGGTGCCGGGCGGCGATCTCCCGCAGTTTGCCCAGGGTCCCGTCGGAGCTGCCGTCGTCGACGTAACAGATCTCGTAGCCGACGGGGAGGGTGTCGAGCACCTGTCGCATTCGCGCATCGAAGAGCTCGACGACGTCCTCCTCGTTGAAGCAGGGGACGACGACGGAAAGCCGGGTCATGAACGGTCACTCCAGAGGGATGGGCGAGAGTACGTCCTGAGGGGACCGCCACCGGACTCTCCTTCGAGCAGCGCGGCCACGGTACGGAGCGGCAGTGACCGGCCGGCGTCGCCCGAGTGACCGCCTTTGGTCGGCATGTCGTCCATGCAGCAAAGCATGTGCGGAAGGTATTGGTATACGTGGTCTTTTGACTCGTATGTCACCCATAGAGACGACCTCGGGCCAGCGGGAGCGATCACCGGTGAGCAGGACGACCATCTCGGAGCGCGGCGAGGTACGGAGACCGGACGACGGCGAGGACACCGGCACGGGCCACGGAGGCCGGCTGCCGAGGGCGCTCCGCGGTGTCGCTTTCGTCGTCGCGGCCTGCGCCGGGGCCCTGCTCTCGGTCGGCGCCTTCCTCGGCGTCTACGTGCGCCCCACGTCGGACGACTGGTGCGCGCTCTGGAAGTCCCGGGACCTGGGCGTCCTGGGCATCACGGCGGACTTCTACCGCACCCAGAACGGGCGCGTGACCAACGCCGTCCTGACCGGTCTGCTCTACTCCGAGGACATGCGGGGGCCGAAGCTGCTCCCTGTCTTCCTGGTGGTCGCGCTCGCCGCCGGCCTCTTCCTCCTGGCCCGCGAGGCACTGCGCGCCCTGCGCCTGCCGTTCCCCACGGCGGCGACGGCGGCGGCCGTCCTGGTCCTGGAGGCGCTGCTGTTCTTCGCGGGAACCCGCTCGTACCAGGCACTGCTCTGGGCACCGGCCACCGTGTCCCACACCCTGCCGAGCCTCATCGGGATCTGGGCGGTCCTCTCCGCCGTGTGGGCCGCCCGCAGCCGGCGGCGCTGGGCCCGCAGCACCGCCGTCGGCTCGGCGGTCCTGCTCGGCACGGCGACCGGCATGCTCAGCGAGGCCTTCGTCGCGATGTCCGGTCTCATCGCCGCGGCGGCGGGCGTGCTCTGCCTTCCCCAGCTCCGTGTCACCCGTGACCGGTACGCGTCGACCTGGTGTGCGACCTGGTGCCTGGGCCTTCTGACCGGGTTCGTGATCCTCTCCACGTCGCCCGGCGCCCGCTGGCGGCGCGACCAGCGGACGGAGCGGCCGCTGTCCCTGGCCGAGCTCGGGGCGACGCTGCGGGACTGGCACCGGATCTGGGAGACGATCGGCGGGCAGTGGGCGTACGCGAGCGCCCTCGCCGTCGGGGTCCTCATCGGGCTCGCGGTGGCGTTCCAGGGCCGCCGCTCCTCCGCGCCGGAGAACGCCGCCCGGCCGCCGAGAGGAACGTTCCTGGCCGCCGCCGTCCTGCCGGTCCCCCTGATCGCGCTGGGGAGCCTGGTGGCCACGTACGGCCTGCGCGGCGGATACGGAGAGGGCGGCTGGACGTACGCGCGCGCGTGGACCAACTTCCTCGTGCCGTTCCTGATCGCGCTCTGCGCCTACGGGACCTGGCTCGGACTCCGGCTCGGGCGACGGCTCGCCGTCCACCCGGCACCCACGGGCGTCCGCGTCGCGCGGTACGCCGTCCTCCTCGCCGCCGGAGCCGTCGCCCTGGCCGGTACGGCCGCGCTGGCACCCGCGGTGCGGACGCTGACCACGCAGACGGTGGCCCGCAGCCTGGCGTGGGACCGGCAGGACGCCAGGATCCGGGCGGAGGTGGAAGCGGGCGCACGGGAGGTCACCTACCGCCCGCTGCTCATCGGAGGGCTGGCGGAACCGTTCTTCACCACGGTGTACGCACGGGACTGGGCCGCCCAGTGCGCGGCCTCGTACTACGGCGTGGAGCGGCTGAACCGCCCCTGATCGAAGACCCGGCGGCATATGACACTGCGTGACGGACCCTGAACACAAGGTAGTTTGGAGCCGTCTGGAGGAAAGACAAGTGAATCGAGGTGCAAGTGCCTGACGTCTCCGTGGTCGTCATCGCCTACAACGACGCAGAGCGTCTGCCGACGGCCGTACGGTCGGTGCTGGATCAGACCCTGCACGGCGTCGAAGTGGTGATCGTCGACGACTGCAGCAAGGACGACACGTACGCGGTCGCCCAGGCGCTCGCCGCCGAACACCCCGACCGGGTAAGGGCGTTCCAGCTCGAGCGCAACAGCGGCGGCTGCGGCGCGCCTCGCAACCACGGCATCCGGCGCGCCACCGGCACGTACGTCATGTTCCTCGACAGCGACGACGTGCTGGAGCGCAACGCCTGCCGCAACATGCTGGCCGCCGCCGAGAGCACCGGCTCCGACCTGGTCTCCGGCCTGTGCGTCCGGGTCCATCTGGACAGCCGCAACCAGAGGACCACCGAGTGGTACCCCTGGCTCTACTCGCGGACCCGGACCATCGACTCGATCACCGAGCTGCCCGACCTGCTGGTCTTCGACACCCTGTCGACGAACAAGTGCTACCGGCGCGCGTTCCTCCTCGAACAGGGCCTGGAGTTCCCGGTCGGCATCCACTACGAGGATCTGCTCTTCTCGGCCAGGGCCTATGTCGCCGCGAACCGGATCACGCTCATCCCCAACCACGTCTACTACTGGAACGTGCAGGAGCGCGCCGCCGCCAAGTCGATCAGCAACCGGCGACACGAGATCGCCAACTTCGTGCACCGCATGGAGATCCACCGCCGGGTGGACGCCCTTCTGGAGAGCAGGGGCCACGACGAGCTCAAGTACCGCAAGGACATCAAGTTCCTGAAGCACGACCTCGTCCTCCACCTGCGGGACCTGCCGCTGCTCGGCGACGCGTACCGGCGCGAGTTCGCCGAGCTGGCCAACGGCTATCTCGCCGAGATCGATCCGCAGGCGTACGAGGAGGTCAACCGCCTGCAGGCCATCTGCGCCTATCTGCTGAGCAAGGAGGACTGGACCAACCTCCTCCCCGCCACCGAGGCGCTCACCAACCCCGGCCGGCTCACCAACCCGCTCGCCGAGCGGGACGGGCACATCTACTGGTGCGCCGAGCACCTGGACACCGAGCAGGGCCGCCGGATCCTGGACGTCACCCCGTCCAACTACCACACCAGGCCGCTGACCTCGCTGGCCCTGGGCAACCGGCTGACCTCGTACTCCAGCAGCGACGGAGTCGTCAGCCTCACCGGGCGGGTGGTCAACCCGCTGGGCCGGATCGGCCCGGACGCGAAGCTCGAAGCGGTCCTCGAGTTCTCGCCCCGCCGCAGCGTCGGCGGCCGGACCGCCCGCGTACCGGTCACCACGCTCCGCCACGCCGGAGACTGGATCGAGTGGGAGGGCCGGGCGGACATCGCCCGCACGGTCCGGCCCCTCGGCGTCATCGACGTGGTCTGGGACGTCCGCCTGATCCTCACGGTCGACGGTCAGCGCCTCAGGACCCGGGTGTCCGTCGGCGGCACCCCCGTCGACGAGGCCGAGAGCCTGCGGATCCGGCCCCGGCTGACCAAGCTGGTCTCCGACCGCTTCGTCCCCGAGGTCACCAAGAAGGGCAATCTGTCGTACGTCCTCGCCGCCGAGGGCAAGGCGGCCGTGCACACCTCGGCGATGATCGAGGGAGCCATGCACGGGCGCGCCGCCAAACTGGCGAAGACCAGCCTGCGACGCCTGCTCAAGGCGAAGAAGGACCTGCACTCGGGCGAGACCAAGCTCCGCGTGTACCACGAGTTCTACAGCAAGCTGCCGATCCGCAAGGGGCTCGTCGTCTTCGAGAGCCACCTCGGCAGGCAGTACAGCGACAGCCCCAGGGCGATCTACGAGGAGATGCGCCGCCAGGGCATCGCGTTCGAGGCCGTCTGGTCCTACGCCGGGGCGAAGCCGACCGGCTTCCCCGAGGACGTCACCCTCGTGCGGCGCTGGAGCTGGCAATACCTGCGGGCTCTGGCGCAGGCCGAGTTCTGGATCGACAACCAGGGCTTCCCGCTGCGCCTGACGAAACGGGCGGGCACCACGTACATCCAGACCTGGCACGGCACGGCGCTGAAGCGGATGGGCTTCGACGAGCCGCACACCAAGTCCCGCGGCCTGGCCGCGCAGGAGTCGTTCCAGCGGTCCCTTGACCGCTTCGACCACTTCCTGATCCGCGGCGAGCACGACCGGCGCACCCTCGCCAAGGGCTTCCGGCTGCGCGAAGAGGTGCTGCTGCCCGTGGGCTACCCGCGCAACGACGAGCTCGTGCGGGCCCGTGTCGAGGAGAGCGGGTCCGGGCGCCGGGAGCGGGGGCCGCTCGCGGCCGAGCTGGGCATCGAGCCGGAGAAGCAGGTGCTGCTGTACGCGCCGACCTTCCGCGCCCATCCCGGCGGCAAGGTGCGCGCCTTCGCGGCGCCCTTCGACATCGAGGAGTTCGCCGAGCGCTTCGGCGACACCCACACGCTCCTGATCAGGACGCACTACCTGAACAGCGTGTCGCTCCCGGCGTCGGTCCAGGGACGGGTCGTCGACGTCTCGCACCACCACGACGTCACCCCGCTGCTCGCCCTCGCGGACGGACTCGTCACCGACTACTCCTCCGTGATGTTCGACTACGGGCTGCTCGACCGCCCGATGATCTTCTTCGCGTACGACTACGAGGAGTACGCCAAGGAGAACCGGGGCACCTACTTCGACCTGAGGGAGCGGGCGCCCGGCCCGGTCGTGGCCACGGAGGACGAGTTCTTCGACGCGGTCGCCCACCTGCACGACGAGGCCGACATCAAGTACGCGGAGGCACGCCGACGGTTCAACGCGGACTTCAGCGAGTACGACCGCGGTGACGCGGCCCGCCGGATCGTCGACCAGTTCTTCACCAGGAGCGGGAAGTGACCAACCAGCCCACCGTGCCCGGCGGCCGCGACATCTTCATCGTCTCCAACAGCGTGGACGAGATGGGCGGGGTGACGACCTGGACCCACCAGATGGCCCGGGAGTTCACCAGCCGGGGCCACCGGGTCCACGTCATCGGCATCCGTCCGGCCCCCGCCGGGCGCGGGCACGACTTCCCCGAGCCGCTGCCGTACGCCACCACCACGCTGTACGACGAGCACCCGCCGAAGTTCCGCTCCCTGCGCGGCATCAAGGGCAAGCTGAACGCGGCCGAGCGCCGCCGCAACGCGGTCCGCGCCGCCGGCATGCGGGAGCGGGCCGACCGGATGACGGCCCTGTTCGCCGCCGCCCGGCCCGGCGCCGTCGTGATCGTGACGCAGGCCTGGGCGATGGAGTGGGTGTCCCTCACCGACACCAAGGGCCTCGTCGTCATCGGCATGAGCCACGAGTCGTACGCGGCGACCGCGGCCACCTCGCGGCACGCGCGGGTGAAGCGGTACTACAAGGACGTCGACCGGCTCCTCGTCCTCACCCCCGGCGACGCGGACCGGTGGATCCGGGCCGGCATGGACAACGTCGGCCACATGCCCAACGCCCTGCCGTTCATGCCCGACGCCCCCGCGCCGCGCACCGAGAAGGCCGTCGCCAGCGTCGGCCGTCTCTCGCACGAGAAGGGCGTGGACATACTGCTCGACAGCTGGGCCGAGATCGCGCCCCGCCACCCCGACTGGAAGCTGCGGATCTACGGAACGGGCGACGAGGAGGAAGCGCTGCGCCGCCGGACCACCGACCTCGGTCTCGACGGCTCGGTGGAATGGATGGGGCGCACCAACGACGTCCTCGGGGCGCTCTCCCGGGCCTCGGTCTTCGCCCAGGCCTCCCGGGCCGAGGGCTTCCCGATCACCCTGCTCGAAGCGATGGCGGCCGGGGTGCCCTGTGCCGCCTTCGACTGCGCGCCGGGCGTCCGGGCGATCATCCGCGACGGCGAGGACGGACTGCTCGCCCGGCTCGGCAACACCATGGAGCTCGGTGGTCACATCAGCACGCTGATCACCGACAAGGAGCTGCGGGACCGCATGGGCGACGCGGCCTTCGAGAACGTGAAGCGGTACGCCCCCGACGAGATCACCGACCGCTGGGAGGAGCTCTTCGCCTTCCTTGAGCGCTGACCCTCGCCGGACCGGCGGGGGCGCGCGGGCCGGACCGGCCCGTGGGTGGGAACGAGAGAAGGGCCGGGGGCGGGAACGAGAGAAGGGCCGGGGGTGCCTGCCCCCGGCCCTTCCTCAGGCGCTCGCGCGGTGTCCCGGCGGTCAGACCGCCGCGGCGCGGCGGGCGACCCAGCCGGCCCAGGCCGAGCCGATCATGTCGCGCACGTCGTGACGGGCCTTCCAGCCGAGCTCGGAGGCGATGCGGTCGGCGGCGGCGACGACCCGCGCGGGATCGCCGGGGCGGCGCGGGGTGACGACGGGGGCGACGGTGTGGCCGGTGATCTCGTTGATCAGCTCGACCATCTCGGTGACGGAGACGCCCTCGCCACGGCCGATGTTGACCGTGAGGTCGCGCGGCTCCCCCGCCTCGGCCCACTCGGCGAGCTTGCGCGCGGCGACGAGGTGCGCGTCGGCCAGGTCCTCGACGTGGATGTAGTCACGGATGCAGGTGCCGTCGGGCGTGTCGTAGTCGTCGCCGAAGATCCGCGGGGACTCGCCCGCGTCGAGTCGCTCGAAGACCATCGGGACCAGGTTGAAGACGCCGGTGTCGGCGAGCTCCGGGGCCGCGGCACCGGCCACGTTGAAGTACCGCAGGCAGGCCGTGGAGATGCCGTGCGCGGCGCCCGCGGCGCGGACCAGCCACTCGCCGGCCAGCTTCGTCTCGCCGTAGGGGCTGAGCGGCAGGCAGGGGGTCTCCTCGGTGACGAGGTCCACGTCCGGCATGCCGTAGACGGCGGCCGAGGAGGAGAAGAGGAAGTTGCGTACGCCCGCCGCGGCGACCGCCTCCAGGAGGACGGTGAGGCCGATCACGTTCTCGCGGTAGTAGTGCAGCGGCAGTTCGACGGACTCTCCGACCTGCTTCTTGGCGGCGAGGTGGACGACGCCCGTGACACCGTGCTCGGCGATCGTCCGGTCGAGGACCTCGCGGTCCAGGGTGGAGCCGACCACCAGGGGGACGCCTTCGGGCACCCGCTCCTCGTACCCCGTGGACAGGTCGTCGAGGACGACGACCCGCTCGCCCGCCTGCGTCATGGCGCGGACCACATGGGAGCCGATGTACCCGGCGCCGCCGGTGATCAGGTAAGTCATGCCCAAACCCCTTTTCACTGAGAACTGCGGGAGAGCCGTCGGAGCCTGGCCCCCACCGCCCGGAGCCCGTCACGGACACCGGGTGCGAGCCGTACCGCCAGCGATCCGTTCGCCGTGGTGTACTGCCGCACCAGCAGTACACCGTACCGGCTGCTCGGCACGACCGACCGTCGCTGCCGGTCCTCCGGCAGCCGCAGCGCCGTCGTGAAGGTCTCGCCGTCCGCGCAGGTCACCGTGATCCGGACGTCCCAGAGCTGGACGCCCCGCCGTCCCCGGCGGCAGCCCTCCCGGGCAAGGGCCGTGAGCCCGGCGGGGACGCGGCCCGACCAGCCGCCCGCGACCTCGCTCAGCTCGGCCCGCTCGGTGCGGACGGGCGTGTCCGCGCCCCGGGGCAGGAAGTCGACCGTGGCGGTACGGGGGACGGCGGCGCCCAGCCGTCCGTACAGGTCGCGGACCGTGAACCGTACCTGGCCCCCGGTGGCGGCACGCCGCAAATCGCCGTCGACGAGCAGCGGAAGCCCGGCGAGCGGCAGGGTCTCCACGCCGTCGAGTTCCACGGGAAGGTCCTCGGACCAGACGGCGGCGCCCCCGCTCCGGGCGTACGGCGGGAGCAGCCGGGGCGGATCGGCGGCGAGCCGGGACAGCCTGAGCAGGTCCCGGGGCTCCTCGGCGGCGAGGACGAACCGGGCCGCCCACCGGGCGGGCGGGGACGCGGCGGCGATGTCGCGCTCCCCGAAGGTCGCGAGGTGCTCCCTGGCCGCCTCCCACCATCCGGCGCGGTACGCGGTGTCGCGCCCCCTCAGCTCGCGGGCGTACAGGAGCAGGTCGTGTTCGAGGAACTTGGTGCGGCAGGCGGCGGCGAGTTCCTTGCGTCCGGCCGTCTCGAAGGTCTCCACGGCCATGCGGTGGGCGGCGATCCGCGCCTGCCAGTTCGCGATGCCGTCACGGTCGAGGGAGATCGACAGCCGGGCCGTGGCCCGCCGCACGTGCCAGATGTAGACGGTGTCGGGGACGACGGCGACACGCGGCGCGGCGGCCAGGACGCGGGCGGTGAAGAGGAAGTCCTCGTAGACGCAGCGGCCGTCGGGGAAGCGGATGCCGTGCTCGGCGAGGAAGGCGCGGTCGTACACCTTGTTGACGCAGAGCGTGTCGTGCACCAGCGGCATGAGGTCCGCCGCCGTCTCCAGGAGGGCGGGCTCGTGGTAGAGCGCGGGCTGCCAGCGGACGTCGCGGCCCTCGGGCAGTTCGCGCCGCACACAGGCGCCGACCGCGACGGGCGCCCCGTGGCGTTCGGCCGCCGCCACCAGGGCCTCGGCGGCGCCCTGGGGCAGGATGTCGTCGCTGTCGAGGAATATCACGCTGGGAGCGGTGACCGCCCGGAAGCCGTCGTTGCGGGGGGTGCCGCAGCCGCCGCTGTTCTCCGCGCGGTGGACGACACGGAGCCGGGGGTGCAGCGCGGCCAGTTCGTCCAGGACGCGGGCCGTGCCGTCGCTCGATCCGTCGTCGACGGCCACGACCTCCGCGACCACGGGGCCCTGGTCGAGCACGGATCGGATCGCGTCACCGACCAACACCTCGTCATTGTGTGCGATTACCACAACGCCGAGCTTTCCTGCCACCTGAGGGGTAGTGATACTACTCACACGGAGGATGGTACGGGACTCCCGCCGCCTCCCCCTCCCGTCCGCGGGAAACGCGAACGGCCGCCCGCGCACCGCTCGGTCCTCAAGGACCTCACGGGCGTCGGACGGCCGCGGAAGAGGCAGGCGGGCGGGGGTGTGCCGCCCGGGCCCGGCTAGAAGGGGTCGAACTCGTCGAACTCCCGCTGCGCGTCATCCCGCTCCGCGTCGCGGTCGCGGCGGCGCTGTGCCGCCGGGCGCGGGGCCTCGAGGCGGTGGTCCTCGCCTCGGCGGCCGAGCATCTCGGCGCCCGCCATCATCGAGGGCTCCCAGTCGAAGACGACCGCGTTCTCCTCGGAGCCGATGGCGACGCCGTCGCCCGCGCGGGCGCCGGCCTTCATCAGCCGGTCCTCGACGCCGAGGCGGTTGAGGCGGTCGGCCAGGTAGCCCACGGCCTCGTCGTTGCTGAAGTCGGTCTGGCGGACCCAGCGCTCCGGCTTCTCGCCGCGCACCCGGTACACGTCCTCGGCCTCGTCGTACGTGACGGTGAAGCCCGCGTCGTCGACGGCCTTCGGGCGGATGACGATACGGGTCGCCTCCTCCTTCGGCTTGGACGCGCGCGCCTCGGCGACGATGCCGGCGAGGGCGAAGGACAGCTCCTTGAGGCCGAGACGGGCCACGGCGGAGACCTCGAACACCTGGTAGCCGCGCGCCTCCAGGTCCGGGCGGATCATGTCCGCGAGGTCCTGGCCGTCCGGGATGTCGATCTTGTTGAGCACGACGACGCGGGGCCGGTCCTCCAGGCCGCCGTACTGCCGCAGCTCCTCCTCGATGATGTCGAGGTCGGTGACCGGGTCGCGGTCGGACTCCAGCGTCGCCGTGTCCAGGACGTGCACGAGGACCGAGCAGCGCTCGACGTGGCGCAGGAACTCGAGGCCCAGGCCGCGTCCCTGGCTGGCACCGGGGATGAGACCCGGCACGTCGGCGATCGTGTAGACCGTCGAGCCGGCCGTGACGACGCCCAGGTTCGGGACCAGGGTGGTGAACGGGTAGTCCGCGATCTTCGGCTTGGCGGCCGAGAGGACCGAGATGAGCGAGGACTTGCCGGCGCTCGGGTAGCCGACGAGCGCCACGTCGGCGACGGTCTTCAGCTCCAGGACGATGTCGCGAGCCTCGCCCGGCTCGCCGAGGAGCGCGAAGCCGGGAGCCTTGCGGCGCGCGGAGGAGAGCGCGGCGTTGCCGAGGCCGCCGCGGCCGCCCTGGCCCGCGACGAAGGTGGTGCCCTGGCCGACCAGGTCGGCGAGCACGTTGCCCTGCTTGTCGAGGACGACGGTGCCGTCGGGCACGTACAGGACCAGGTCCTGGCCGTCCTTGCCGGAGCGGTTGTCACCGGCGCCGGGCTGGCCGTTGGTGGCCTTGCGGTGGGGCGAGTGGTGGTATTCGAGGAGCGTGGTGATCGCCTGGTCGACGACCAGGGTCACATCACCGCCACGGCCGCCGTTGCCGCCGTCGGGTCCGCCGAGCGGCTTGAACTTCTCCCGGTGAACGGAGGCGCAGCCGTGGCCTCCGTTACCCGCGGCGACATGCAGCTCGACGCGGTCCACGAAGGTGGTCATGGTTCTGTGCCTCCAGTTACTTCTGGGTGGAATGTCTATCTAGTAACACGCGAAAGGCGGACCCGCTTCCCGTTACGGGAAGTGAGGTCCGCCTCCGCAAAGATCCGATCAGGCGACCGGAACGATGTTCACGACCTTGCGGCCACGGTGGGTGCCGAACTGCACCGAACCGGCCTGCAGGGCGAACAGCGTGTCGTCGCCGCCACGGCCGACGCCGGAGCCCGGGTGGAAGTGGGTGCCACGCTGACGGATCAGGATCTCACCCGCGTTGACGACCTGACCGCCGAAGCGCTTCACGCCGAGCCGCTGGGCATTGGAGTCGCGCCCGTTCCGGGTGGACGATGCGCCCTTCTTGTGTGCCATGTCTCAGTCCCTCTTACTTCGCAGCCGCGGGGATACCGGTGACCTTGATCGCCGTGTACTGCTGGCGGTGACCCTGGCGACGGCGGTAGCCGGTCTTGTTCTTGTAGCGCAGGATGTCGATCTTGGCGCCCTTGTGGTGGTCCACGATCTCGGCCTGAACCTTGATCCCGGCCAGGACCCACGGGTCGCTGGTCACGGCGTCGCCGTCGACAACGAGCAGGGTCGAGAGCTCGACCGTGTCGCCAACCTTGGCAGTGGGAATCTTGTCAACTTCAACGATGTCGCCGACAGCAACCTTGTGCTGGCGACCACCGCTGCGCACGATGGCGTACACGCGGATCTCTCTCTCACTCGGGATCGGAACCTCTGAAGCCAGCCGCTCACACGGACCCGAGGGCCCGCGGCGTTCCGGAATCGGACGAGCGGCCTCTCCCGGCGAGCGGGAGGGAAGTGCTCAGAGGCGCGGCGTATCGATAGACACGCCGACGGTCTAGGTTACGGGCGGCTGCCTCGGAGGGTCAAATTCGCCCGATCGGCACGGGCCGCCCTCCCCGCGGGGAGGGCGGCCCGTGCCCGCCGGTCAGTCCTGGGAAGGGGCGGCGGTCTTCTCCGCGGCCTTCTTCGCCGGGGCCTTCTTGGCGGTGGTCTTCTTCGCCGCGGTCTTCTTGGTCGCCGCCGTCTTCTTGGTGGCGGCCTTCTTGGCCGTGGTCTTCTTCGCCGCGGTCTTGCGCGCCGCCGTCTTCTTGACGGGGGCGGGCTCGGCCTCGGCCTCGGTGTCGGCGGCCGGCTCGGCGGGAGCCTCGGCCGGTGCCGTGGTCACCACGACGACGGCCGCCTCCTCGGCGCCCGAGGGCGAACCGGCGGGAGCGGTGGCCTTACGGACCACCCGGCGGCGCCCACGCGGCGGGGCGGCCACGGGGGCCTCCTCGACGACGGGCTCGGCGACCGGCTCCACCACGGGCTCCGGAACGGTCTCGGCGACCGGCTCGGCCGGCGCCGGCTCGACGACGGTCGGCTCGGCGGCCGGCTCCGTGGTCGAGACGACCGGGGACGTCGCCCGGCGCGTGGCGCGACGGCGGCCGCGCGGGGCCGGTGCCGCGGTCTCCTCGGCCACCGGCTCGGCGACCGGCTCCGGCGCCACGACGGGCTCCGGCTCGGCGACCGGCTGCTCCGCGACCGGCTCCGGCGCCGCGACGGGCTGCGGCTTCGCCTCGAACTCGACCGGCTCGGTCTCCACGACCGGCCGCGCGGCGACCGGCGCCGACACCCTGCGGGTGGCGCGACGGCGGCCACGACCACGCGTGGCGGCGGCCTCCGCCTCGGCGACGGAGCCGTACAGCTCCTCGTCGGGGGCGATCGGCTCGGGCAGGGCCACCGGGGCCGCCAGCTCGGCGGCGACCTCGGCCTCGGTCTCGACCAGGGCCTCGACGTCGGTCTCGGGGGCCTCCGCGCCCTCGGCGTGTTCGTGCTCGTGGACGTGCTCGGCGCCGCCGCGGCCGCGCTTCTTCGAGCGCTTGCCACCGCCACCGCCACCGGCGGTGGTCGGCTGCTCCATGTGCACGATGACACCGCGTCCGTTGCAGTGGACGCAGGTCTCGGAGAAGGACTCCAGAAGGCCCTGGCCGACCCGCTTGCGGGTCATCTGGACCAGGCCGAGCGAGGTGACCTCGGCCACCTGGTGCTTGGTCCGGTCACGGCCCAGGCACTCCAGGAGGCGGCGCAGCACCAGGTCGCGGTTGGACTCCAGGACCATGTCGATGAAGTCGATGACGACGATGCCGCCGAGGTCGCGCAGCCGCAGCTGACGCACGATCTCCTCGGCCGCCTCGAGGTTGTTCCTCGTCACGGTCTCTTCGAGGTTGCCGCCCTGGCCGGTGAACTTGCCGGTGTTGACGTCGACGACGATCATCGCCTCGGTCTTGTCGATCACCAGCGAGCCGCCGCTCGGCAGCCAGACCTTGCGGTCGAGCGCCTTCATGAGCTGCTCGTCGATCCGGTACGTCGCGAAGACGTCGACCTCGCTCGTCCACCGGGACAGGCGGTCGGTCAGGTCCGGGGCGACGTGGTGGACGTACCCGTGGATGGTCTCCCAGGCGTCGTCACCGCTGACGATGACCTTGGAGAAGTCCTCGTTGAAGATGTCGCGGACGACCCGGACGGTCATGTCCGGCTCGCCGTAGAGCAGCGTCGGGGCGTTGCCGCTCTTCGCCTTCTTCTGGATGTCCTCCCACTGGGCCTGCAGACGCTCGACGTCGCGGCGCAGCTCGTCCTCGCTCGCGCCCTCGGCGGCGGTGCGCACGATGACGCCCGCGTCCTCGGGGACGATCTTCTTGAGGATGGTCTTGAGGCGGGCGCGCTCGGTGTCCGGGAGCTTGCGGCTGATGCCGGTCATAGAGCCCTCGGGCACGTACACGAGGTAGCGGCCGGGCAGCGAGACCTGGCTGGTCAGCCGGGCGCCCTTGTGGCCGATCGGGTCCTTCGTCACCTGGACGAGGACCGACTGGCCGGACTTGAGGGCGGTCTCGATGCGGCGCGGGCCGTTGCCCATGCCGAGCGCCTCGAAGTTGACCTCACCGGCGTACAGGACGGCGTTGCGGCCCTTGCCGATGTCGACGAAGGCGGCCTCCATGGACGGCAGCACGTTCTGGACCTTGCCCAGGTAGACGTTGCCGACGTACGAGGTGGCCTGCTCCTTGTTGACGTAGTGCTCGACGAGCACGTTGTCTTCCAGGACGCCGATCTGGGTGCGCTCGCCGTTCTGGCGGACGACCATGACGCGCTCGACGGCCTCACGGCGGGCCAGGAACTCGGCCTCGGTGATGATCGGGACGCGGCGGCGGCCCTGCTCGCGGCCCTCGCGGCGGCGCTGCTTCTTGGCCTCCAGGCGGGTCGAGCCCTTGATGGACTGGACCTCGTCGGCGCCGGTGCCGGGCTCGGCCTTTTCGCGGGCCGGGCGGGGCTCGCGGACCTTGACGACCGTACGGACGCCTTCCTCGTCGGCGCCCTCGGCGTCGGCGGAGGCGTCCCCGCTGCGGCGGCGGCGACGACGGCGACGGCGGGAGCTGCTGGAGCCGCCGGCGAAGGCCTCGTCCTGCTCCTCCTCGGACTCCTCGGCCTCGTCGGCCTCTTCGGTGTCGTCGGAGCGGGGCTCCTCGCCGTCCTCGACGTCGCTGAGCTCACCGCGACGGCGGCGACGGCCACCACGGCGGCGGCGACGGGAGGGGCGGTCCTCGTACTCGTCCGACTCCTCGGGCTCCTCGGCCGCCTCGGCTTCGACGGGCTCGTCGATCTCGTCGGCGACGGCCTCGACCTCGGGCTCGTCGGCGACGGTGGCCGGGACGGGCTCGACGGCGACGGGCTCGCCACGGCGGCGACGGCGACGGCGGGAGCCGGCCTCGACGCGCTCGGCGGGCTCGGGGGTCTCGACGACCTCGGCCTCGACGGTCTCCTCGACCGTCTCCTCCTCGTCCTCCGGCTCCACCGCGACGGCGGCGGCGGCCGCGGCGGTCTCCGGGGTCTGGAACATCGGCTCGGCGAAGACCGGGGCCTGGAAGACGGCGACGGCGGGGCGCGCGGCACGGCGCGTCTCCCTGACCGGGGCCGGCTCGGAGGTGAACTGCGGCGAGGTCGCGCGGCGGCGGCCGCGGCCACGGGTGGCGGCGGTCTCGGCGGCGGTGACCTCGGCCTCGTCGGCGGCGATCTGCGCGGCGGCGGCCGCGGGCAGCGACTCGCCGGTGGCGGGGGCCTCGGTGGTCACCTCGGGCGAGGTGGCCTTGCGGGTGGCGCGGCGGCGGGCGCGCGGCGCGGGCGCGGCGTCCTCCTCAGCGGCCGGCTCGGCGGTCTCCACGACCGGCTCGGCGGCGGGGGCCGCGACCACGGTCTCCTCGGCGACGGCGGGCGCGCCGGCCGGGGCGGTGGCCTTACGGGTGGCCCGGCGGCGGGCGCGGGCCGGCGCGGCGGCCTCGGGAGCCTCCTCCGCGACGGCCTCGGCGGCCGGGGCGGGCGCCGTGGTCTCGGCGGGCTCCTCGACGGCGGCCGGGGAGGTCACCGGTGCGGTGGCCTTGCGGGTGGCGCGGCGGCGCGGGCGTGCGGGGGCGGCCTCGGGGGCCTCCTCGACGGCCTCGGTCCCGGCGGCGGTCTCCGCGACGGGTGCCACGGTCTCCGCGGTGGTCCCGGTGGTCTCCGCGGCGGGCGCGGTGGCCTTGCGGGTGGCGCGGCGGCGGGTGCGCGGCGCGGGTGCGGCCTCGGCCTCCGTGGCGGGCGTCTCCGCGGCCGGGGCCTCGGCGGTGAACGCCGCGGTCTCGGGGGGACCGGCGGTCTCGCCCGTCACCGGCGGACCGGCGGGGCGGGAAGCGGCGCGGCGCCTGCGGCGCGGCGGCAGCTTGTCACCGGGCGCGTTGGTGTCTTCGTTGGACTCGAGCATGCGGGGTTCTCCCGTCACGCTCCCGGGCGCCGCGCCTTGTTCCGGTCCGGCGGTCGCGCCTGTGGCGCGGTGCCGCCGCCCGGGGCGCGGGCGCCGCACGGGAGCTCTATGTCTGGCTCGCCGGTTCCGTACGCCCTGTGCGGACGGCCTGGCGAAAGTCTCCTGGTCAGTGCGGTGCCCGACCCAGGTGGCTCCCGAGTACCAGGGCATCGCTACAACGACCGCTCCCTACGCGATGCCGGTACCCGGCGCCGTCGCAGAGGCGGTCGCGGCGGCCGTGGTAGAAGCGGCCGTGACTGCCTCGCGGTCGGGCGCGAGCGGGTCGGTCACCGTGCCGGACTCCTCGTCGAAGAGCCCCTGCGCCAGCCTGGTCACCGCGGCGGGGACCGGCGGCGCCAGGTCGGCCACAGCTCGGAGACCGGACAGGACGTCGTCGGGTCGCACGGCAGGTGTCACGTGCCGAACAACCAGCCGCAGTATCGCACAGGCGCTGTCCAGCGGCCCATCGCCCCGGGGATCGCCCTGGGGACGGACTGCCGTCAGCTCGGTGACCGCGGAACGCGCGTCGAAGGTGCGGACGCCGTTCTTGGTCTTGCGCTGTACTTCCACGGTCTCGGCCGCGAGAAACGCCTCGACGGCCTTCTCGGCGTCCTCGACGCCGACGCCTTCGAGCCGCAGCTCCCACACGGAGGCGGTGAGCCGGTCGGCGAGGCCCGAGGTCCGGGCCTCGACGGCGTCGGTGATGTCGAGGCCGGCTGGCAGGGACTCGTCGAGCAGGGCCCGCAGGGTCTCCGGGTCGCGCGCCTCGGTGAGGGCGATCTCCAGGTATTCGGCCTCGGAGCCCGTCCCCGTCGGGGCGGCGTTGGCGTACGACACCTTGGGGTGCGGGGTGAAGCCGGCCGAGTACGCCATGGGCACCTCGGCACGGCGCAGCGCACGCTCGAAAGCGCGCTGGAAGTCACGGTGGCTGGTGAACCGGAGGCGGCCGCGCTTGGTGTAGCGCAGTCGGATGCGCTGCACCGCCGGTGCGGGCGGCGGGCCTTCGGGCTGTCGCTTGCCCAGTGGTTCTTCTCCTCGTTGCGGGGCGGGCGCGGGTGTCGCGCCGCCCACGGACGTCCAGGGGGTTCCCTCGGGGCCGGCCGGCTCACCCTCGCTCGTGCAGGGAGATCTCGGTCTCGGCCGCCACGCCGGGAACGGTCTGTCGTGGTGCAGTACCTCCCAGGTTACGCGCCCGACCCGGCAGTGCGGTCACAGGATCGGGCTGTCGTGCTCCGCCGACCAGCGCGCGCCAGGCGTCCCGGCGTGCCTGGCGCACGGTCGCGCGTGCCGAGGCGAGGGCGGCGCGCACCGCCCGGCCGGTCTCCACGGCGGCCTTTCTCGCCGGGCGCCACAGGGCGTCGCGCACGACATGGCCGACCGGAGTGCACACGTTCCGGTAGAACCAGCGGGCGGGGCGGCCGATCAGGTGTCGGGCCAGCCACTTCAGGCCGCGGCCGACCGCCCGTGAGACATATCCGGCGACGCGCCAGGCGACCACGCACGCGTCGAGGGTCTCGCGGCCGATCACGGCGAGGAGCCGTCCGGCGGGGGCGAGCACCCATCGGTACAGGAACACGGCCGGGGTGACGACGAGGAGCTTCGCGAGCCGGGCGAGGCCGTGGCCGAGCAGGACGAGGCCGCGACCGAGGAGGACGAGTCCGTGGCCGAGCGGGGTGAGGACGAAGCGGTACGTCCCCCGCGCGACGGGCACGATCACGTACCGCCAGAGGGCGGTCCACGGCCGGACGAGCACCGTCCACAGCACGAGGCCGGTCCCGCGCCCGAGCGGCGTGAGCAGGCGGGCGTACGCCCAGGCCGCTCCCCGGGCCAGCGCCCGGCCGAGGGGTGCCAGGACGGTCCGGTGGAGCCAGACCGCCGGGTTCACGATCAGATGGACGGCGAGCGGTACGGCCACATGGCGCCACAGCGCGCGCCAGGGCCAGTAGAGGACCGCCCTCAGCAGCCACCACACGGCGAGGCCGAGGAGCTCTGCCGTCCGGGCGACGGCGCGTCCCAGCGGGGCGAACACCGCCCGGCGGAGCCAGGCCCAGGCCCGGCCGAGGGGGCGCAGCAGGACCCGGCCGAGGAAGGCACCGCCCAGCGTCAGCGCGTCCCACACGAGGCGCACGGGGACGACGACGACCAGCACCACGATCCGCACGGGAATCCTGATGGCCGTCGTCAGACAGCCTTCGGGCTCCGGCGGACGGGGGGCGGTTTTCTCCAGGTCCATGGAGAGAGGGACGCGAAACGGCCGCGCGCGGTTTAGATCGGCCCGGACGGGCAGGCTCCGCCTTCGGGGGCGGGCCCGTAGCCTAGGTGCCGACGACGTCCGTGCCGTATGCCCTTCTCGGCTTCCGCTCCTACCCGTACACGTTGAGGCTTGGTATGAAAATATCCTTCCTTCTGGTCGACCGCTGTCACATCGGCGGCGTGGTCAGCGCCATCCACAACCTCGCCAAGGCACTCGCGGACCATCACGAGGTCGAGCTGGTCTCCCTCCGCCGCAACCGCGACCAGGCGTTCTTCCCGCTCGACCCGCGGGTGAAGACCCTCGCCCTCTCCGACATGCGGAAGCACTCCCACACGTACGACGGCGACGACCCGATGATCGAGGTCTTCCCGCACATCTACCCGAACGAGCCCACGGACAAGAAGCCGTGGATCAGCCGTCTGGCCGAGAGGCGGCTGATGGAGTACCTGGCCACGACCGACGCCGACGTCGTGGTCAGCAACAACCCCAAGATCACCATCATGCTGGCCTACGCGGACCGCGACTTCCTGAAGGTCGCGATGGAGCACTCGCGGCCCGCGCGGTACGGCGCGCACATCAGGGACGCGCTCTTCAAGGACGCGTACCCGAAGATGGACGCGATCACCGCGCCGACGCCGGACGAGTGCCGGACCATCGCCGGGGTCGTCCCCGCCGTGAGCCACCTGCTCTCCCCCATGCCCAACTGCATCCCGGCCCACGAGGGCCAGATGTCCACCGGCGACAACAAGATCGTCGTCACCGCCGGCCTGCTCAAGACCCACAAGGGCTTCGCCGACCTCATCGAGGCCTTCTCCACCGTGGCGCCGCGCCACCCGGACTGGAGCCTGCGGATCTACGGCTCCGGCCCCGAGCGCGCCAACCTGCGCAAGAAGATCAACGACACGGACAGCAACAACCAGATCTTCCTGATGGGCCCGGCCACCCCGGTCACGCCGGAGTTCGCCAAGGCCTCCGTGTTCGTCCTCCCCTCCCACCTGGAGGCCTTCGGCAACGTCACCGTCGAGGCGATGGCGGCCGGCCTGCCGGCGGTCTGCTACGACGCCCCGCACGGCCCGCGCAACATCATCACGCAGGGCGAGGACGGCTACGTCGTGCCGCTCGGCGACAAGAAGGCGCTCGCCGAGCACATCGAGAAGCTGATCTCCGACGAGGACCTGCGCCGGAAGATGGCGGCCGCCGCCGTGGCCAACGTGGTCCGCTTCCAGGAGGCCGAGACCGTCGCCCGCTTCGAGCGGCTCGTGGAGACCATGCGGGCCCGCCGGGCCATCCCCAGCAAGGCCACCGCCGTGGTCGCCCCCCAGGGCGACGTCCGGGTGCTGGTCGACGGGCTGCCCGCCGACAGCGACGCCCAGCTGGTCTGCAAGGACATCCGCAAGAAGGCCGACGAGGTCGTCCTCCCCTTCGTCGGCGGCGAGGCGCTGGTCCCCGCGCTCGGCAAGCTCGTCGAAGGCGACTGGGAGCTGCAGATCCGCGCCGCCGGCTTCGACATGCCGCTGCGGTCGGCCGGCTGCGACACCCTCCAGATCCTGTCGCTGAAGCTGCCCCGCACCGAGGGCCCCGCCCTGTCCCTGCTGCTGCCGCACACCCACACGGACGGCACCCTGCGGGTGCAGAGCCGGGTGCGCGCCCAGCACGTCGAGGTCGCGGCCCTGAACGCCGGCGCCACCTCGATCGTCATCGACGCCGCGGCCTGGGGCGTCAAGCCCGGCACCGGCAGCGTGATCGAGGCCGTCCACCGCAAGGAAGCCGACCGGAACTTCACCTTCCCGGTGAAGGCCGGCGCCGACGGACGCTTCACGGCCACCCTGGACAACGCCGCCGCGGCCCGCCTCCACCAGGCCGGCGCCGAGGACGTCTGGGACCTCTGGCTGCTGCCGGACCGGGACTCCGCCCGGGTCCGCGTCTGCAAGCTGGCCACCGACGTGCTCACCCCGATGGACGTCTTCACCTACCCGTACCCGGTGGTGAAGCAGTCCGGCGCCCCGGCCGCCGTGGAGACGAAGACGAAGAGCGTCTGGCGCAACCGGCTGTCCGCCGTCCCCGGCGCGCCGGTCCGGCACGAGCTGCGCCCCTACTTCTCCAGCAACGGCCAGCTCTCGCTGAAGATCATCGACAAGAAGTGACCGGCGAGCGGTAGCCGGGCCCCCGGCCCGCACGACAGAGCCCCGGCCCGCAGGGAGACCTGCGGACCGGGGCTCTTCCGTACGCCCGGGGGCACCGCCTACAGCGGCGCGCCCTCCTCGGCCATCTTGAACATCAGGTCCGCGAGCCGCGCCGACGCGTGACCGTCGTCGAGGTCGCAGAACAGGTGGTGGAACTTGTCGTACTTCTCCTGGTACTGACCCGCGACCTCGTCGACCTCGCGGATCGCCTTGATCAGCTCCTCGGAGGTGCTGATGAGCGGCCCGGGGGCGTCGTTCTCGAAGTCGAAGTAGAAGCCGCGCAGCTTGTCGCGGTAGTGCTCCAGGTCGTACGTGAAGAACAGCATCGGACGACGCAGGTGCGCGTAGTCGAACATGACCGACGAGTAGTCCGTGATCATGATGTCGGCGGCCACGTACAGGTCCGCGATGTCCGGGTAGTCGGAGGCGTCGAAGACGAAGCCGTTCCCGGCACCGGGGATGCTGTCCACGATGTTGGAGTGGCGCCGGATGAGGAAGACGTGGTCGTCACCCAGCTGACGGCGGGCGTCCTCCAGGTCGACCCGGAGGTCGAACTTGAACTGGCCGCGGCTGTGCGACAGGTCGTCCCGCCAGGTCGGCGCGTACAGCACGACCTTCTTGCCCTCGGGCAGCCCGAGCCGCTCCCGCACGGCCTTGGCCCGCTCCTCGCGGTCCTCGGCGTAGAGGTAGTCGTTGCGCGGGTAGCCCGTCTCGGCGATCAGCCCGTCGTACCCCATGGCACGCTTCAGGATCGGCGTGCTGAACCGGTTGGACGAGACGAGGATGTTCCAGTTCGCCGCCTCCTGGACCAGCCGCTCGTGGTAGTTCGGGTCGAACTTGGGCGCGTCGATGTCCAGGCCGATCTTCTTGAGCATCGTGCCGTGCCAGGCCTGCACGATCACCTGCCCCGCCCGGCGCTTGATCCAGTGCGGAAGGTGTCCGTTGGTCACGATGTACCGCGAGCGCGCCAGCGCCTCGTACCACTCGGTGCCCTGGAACCGGACCGCCTTGACCGTGTCGGGGAGCTCGACCTGGCCGTCCCTGACCGCCCACAGGTGCTCCACGTCCGAGCCGCGGCGCAGCAGCTCCTCGTGGACGGCGCGCGGGCTGTCCGAGAACTGCTTGCCGTTGTAGCTGACGTACAGCACCTGGTCGCGCAGCGGCAGCTCGCGGCCCGCCTCGTAGACCTCCTGGCGCAGCTGGTACTGGCGGTTGTCGCCCCGCTCCATCGGCGTGAGGTCGGAGAGGCAGTTGAGCTGCGGGTGGTCCTGCCAGTGGACTTCCAGCTGGTACTCGCGGCCGTTGTGCGAGCCCTCGAGCGGGAACTGGGGCACGGCGAGCCGGTCCACGACGAGCGGCATCGACGGGCCGTCGCCGTCGGCCTCCAGGCGGAACACCCAGCGGCCGGCCTTGAGCGGCAGCCGTCCGTTGGTCCCCGACATCGTGGAGGGCCGGAAGGACGCCTCGAAGGAGCCGTCGGGGCGGACGGTCAGCGGGACCGTCCGCTCGTCGAAGCGGTTCTTGGCGCTGACGACCAGGTGGTGGCCGGAGAGCGCCACGGGGGCGGTGCCCCGGACCGTGAAGGTCCCGTCCTCGGAGGCGATCTCGGTGATCTTGGCGCGGAGGGGGCGGCCGGAGAACTTCAGATAGCCGTTGGTGCCGGAGAGGATGGCCACCTCGTTGAGCTCGGCGCCCTCGCCGAAGGCGGCGGGCAGGCCGATCTGGTGGTCGGCGACGCCGTCCTTGACGACGACCCGGGTCCTGCGCACCACTGTCTCCGGGTCGTCCGCAGCGTTCAGCTGGAGCTGCGTGCTCCAGTTGCGGCGCATCGACTTGGCGGGGTCGGCGCCACCGGTCTCGGTGGTGTCCAGGTGCTCGGGCAGCAGGGCTATGTCACGCAGCGGGATGCGGATCCGCAGCGAGGTCCGCTCACCGGCGGACCCGACGGTCTCCGCCGGGAAGAGGAGCACCTCGCCACTGCTCTGGTTGATGACCCGCAGCGAGAACGTGGTGCCCGCGGGGGCCGTCTCACGGAACACGCCGTCGACGACGATCTCCTCGCCGGCCGACTCGAAGCCGGTGACCAGGAACGGCACCTTCTCGACGCGCAGCTTGAGCGCGGCGCGCCGGAGCTCGGGAACCAGGCGGTAGTCCTCGTCGAGCCACTGGTACGGCGGGTAGGCCAGCCGGTCCGAACCGTACGAGTGCACGGAACGGGAGCGCACCAGGCCGCTGGACAGCACGCGCATGCCCACGTGCCAGAGGCCTTCCTGCCACTGGCCGCCCTTGCGGAAGCGGGACGGGTCGATGACCGTCTCCCAGCCCGCCCAGTCGAAGCTGTGGCCGCGTCCCTTGTAGCCGGAGGCCGTGGTCGCCTCGGGGGTGAAGATGTTGCTCAGCGGGATCAGGACACGGCGCTGCGTGCCGTCCTTCTTCAGCTGCAGCACCTTGACCACGCTGCGCTTGCCGCCCTGGTTGACGCGGTCGACCCAGGCGTTGCCGGCCAGCCGCAGCTTGCCGTCCTGCCAGGACAGCTCGGTCAGCGGGGAGCGCAGCTGGAGGTCCTGGTCCATGCGCAGGACCTTCTTGGGCAGCAGGTCCTCGTCGAGCGACGGGAACTTCGCGTACTTCCGGAAGCTGCCGTCGAGCTCGACGGGCTCGCCGAGCCGCTCGGACTCGATGAACTGGAGCAGCTCGGTGAGGGCGTGCTTGCGGACGAGGAGCCACTTGACGCGCAGCGGCGTGGGCAGCGCCGTGACCGTCTTGAGGTCGACCTGGTCGAGGTACTTGTTGGCCACGCGCATGAACTCGGCGCGGTACTCGTCGTCGCCGTCGGGCAGCACGTTGAGGAAGATGCGCAGGTCACCGGTGAGCACGGTCTTGTCGTACTCGCGCTTCAGCTCGTCGGCGAGAGGCTCGTCACGGCCGGCGAGGAACCGGCTGACGGACTCCACGGCGGACGCGCGGTCACGGGCGGCCTTGGGCTCGTTCCTGCGCTGCGTGATCGAGGGGCTCGCCTCGCCCTCGCGCAGACGCCAGTAGTACGTCGTCTGGCTGATGATGTCGACGGACTCGGCGAGGTACTGGGCCGGCACGATGACCGGCGTGTCCTCGTACAGCACGCCCTCGGGGAAGCGGAAGGCGTTGGCTTCCCAGAAGTCACGGCGGAACACCTTGTTGCAGGCGATCCGGTCCGTGAGGAGCATCCGCTTCTTCCGGACGTGCGTCCGCTTGACCGCGCCCCGGGAGAGGAACCGGTGCATCGGGGACTGCCACACCTTGGTCGAGTTGATGTGCTCGACGTTGCCCGTGGCGAAGGAGGACCCGGTCTCGTCCAGGGTCTCGATCATCAGCCGGTACGCGTCCGGCGGGATCATGTCGTCACTGTCGACGAAGGCCAGGAACTCGCTCTCCGGCGCCAGGCTGTCGAGACCCGTGTTACGGGCGGCACCCAGGCCGGCGTTCTCCTTGCGGATCAGCCGGAAGCGGGAGTCCTTGGCCGCGAACCCCGCCGCTATCTCGTTGGACTCGTCGGTGGACCCGTCATCGATCATGATGACTTCGAGGTCCTGCAAGGTCTGCACGGCCAGCGAGTTGAGGCATGCGGGTAGGTACTGCGCCACGTTGTAGATCGGGACGATGACGCTGAGCCGGGGTGCCATGAAGTTCTGCGTTCCTTTCCGTTTCAGACCCGCTCGACAAGCCGAGCGCCTGAGGGGTGACGGGGCGTGCTTTCGGTTTTGAAGCGGACCGACGGCGAGCGTCTCCGCCCTCCGAGGAAGACCCGCCTGACGGCCGCACGCCCGCCGTCGAACTGCAGTACTTCTCCCGGTACCCGGTCCGCAGCTTAGCTGCCGGCTCATCCGCCCCGGCGTGGGAGCACAGGACCTCGGCCTACATGACTCTGCGGCGGCCCCAGGCCACCGCAGCTCTCCAGGATAGACGATCCGCCCCCTCGGGCGTTCGGCCGCCGTTTGTGCTCCTGTCATACTGCGTTCGAGCGGTTCGACTGAGGAGACACACGGCATGCCGGCTGCAGCTAACCCCCGATTCAGCGTGATCATCCCTGTCTACGGGGTCGAGGGCTACATCCGCGAGTGCCTCGAGTCCGTGACCTCGCAGGGTTACCGGGACTTCGAGGTCATCGCGGTCGACGACTGCTCCGTCGACAGCAGCGGCGCCATCATCGACGAGTTCGCCGCCCGCGACCCGCGGGTGCGCGCCGTCCACCGCACCGAGAACGGCGGCATCGGCGCCGCCCGCAACACCGGCGTCGAGCACGCCCGCGGCGACTACCTGCTCTTCGTCGACGGCGACGACTCGATCCGCCCCGGCTCCCTCCAGGCGATGGCGGACCGGCTCGCCGAGGCCGAGGACCCCGAGATCCTGCTCTTCGACCACGTCCGCACCCATGTCGACGGCAGCGTCGAGGCCAGCAAGACCGGCCCGTACCTGGCCGGCATCCGCGGCCAGGTCGTCCGTCCCGTCGACCACCTGGAACTCCTGCGGATCTTCGCCGTGGTCTGGAACCGCGTCTACCGCCGCGACTTCTTCACCGGCGAGGGCTACACGTTCACCGACGGCCTGTACGAGGACGCGCTCATGGTCTACACGACCATGGCCGCCGCCCGCCGCGTCGCGGGCCTGGAGTACGTGGTCGTCGAGTACCGCCAGCGCCGTCAGGGCAGCTCGATGCGCAGCAGCTCCCCGCGCAAGCACTTCGTGATCTTCGACCAGTACCAGCGGGTCTTCGACTACCTCGAAGGCCGCCCCGGCCTCGACGAGTACCGCAAGGTCGTCTTCGAGCGGATGGTCTCCCACTTCCTGTACACCTTCGCCCGGGGCTTCCGAATACCCCGCAGCCACCGGCGCGCCTATCTGAAGCAGGCAGGCAAGACCTACCGCCGCAACGAGCCCGCGGGCTACACCCCGCCGCCCGGCATGATCGGCCTGAAGTTCAAGGTCCTCAAGACCGGCTCGTACGCCGCCTTCGAGGCCCTCAAGGCGGTCAACGGCACCCGCGAGACGGCCTTCGGCGCCCTCGGCCGGACCAAGCGCTGGGGCGGCCGCAAGGCCCTGCGCACCTACTACGCCGTGCAGCGCCGCCTCCCCCTCGACGAGAGCCTCGCCGTCTACTCGGCGTACTGGGGCCGCACCCCCGGCTGCAACCCGCTCGCCGTGCACGAGGCCGCCAAGAAGCTCGCGCCCGGCCTCCGCGGGGTGTGGGTGGTGAACCAGGCGTACGCCGGCAGCACCCCGGCCGGCCTGACCCGGATCGCCCCGGCCACCTTCGGCTACTGGAAGGCGATGGCCCGGGCCAAGTACCTGGTCAACAACGTCAACTTCCCGGACGCCGTGATCAAGCGCCCCGGCCAGGTCCACCTGCAGACCCACCACGGCACCCCGCTCAAGCGGATGGGCCTCGACCAGCAGAACTACCCGGCCGTCGCCCGCAGCATGGACTTCGACAAGCTCCTGGAGCGCGTCGACCGCTGGGACTACAGCGTCTCGTCGAACCAGCACTCCACCGAGCACTGGGAGCGGGTCTACCCGGCCGCCTTCCAGTCGCTCAACACCGGCTACCCCCGCAACGACGTCTATTACCGCGCCACCGCCGCGGACGTCCGCCGGATCCGCGGCGAGCTGGGCATCGAGCCGGGCAAGAAGGCGATCCTGTACGCGCCCACCGTGCGCGACCACCAGAAGAACGCCTTCGTCTCACGGCTCGACCTCGCCCGCTTCTCCCGCGAGCTCGGCCCGGACTTCGTCCTCCTCGTCCGCGCCCACTACTTCTACGGCGGCGACCCGGAGCTGAACGCCCTCGCCGAGCGGGGCGCGCTCGTCGACGTGTCGCGGTACCCGTCGGTGGAGGAGCTCTGCCTGGCGGCGGACGCCCTGGTCACCGACTACTCGTCGATCATGTTCGACTACGCCAACCTCGACCGGCCCATCGTGACGTACGCCGACGACTGGGAGGCGTACCGCACCTGCCGCGGTGTGACCTTCGACCTGCTCTCCGGCGAACCCGGCGAGACCCCCGGTGTGATCACGACCACCGAGGACGAACTGATCGAGGCGTTCCGCGGCGGCGCCTGGGAGGGCGAGCGTGCCACCGCGCTGCGCCAGGCCTTCCGGGAGCGGTTCTGCATGTGGGACGACGGCTCCGCCGCGGAGCGGGTCGTCCGCCGCGTCTTCCTCGGCGAGGAGAGGCTCCGCCCGCCGGTGGTCCCCGTGACGGAACGCACCCCGGCCCCCTCGCCCCGCCTGGCGGAGGCCACGGGCCCCTTCGCCCCCCGTCTGTCGGACCACGACGAACTCGCCGAGGCCGACCGCTAGGACGAAACGAGAGAGGGGGGCCGGGGGGGGGAAAAACAGCGGCCCCGCGCGATGCGGGGGGGGGGGGGGGGGTGGTTAAGAACCCAACCGCGGGGGGGGTGGTTTGCGGCCGG
>NZ_JBHVZO010000001.1:272279-320874 GCF_042879855.1 Streptomyces sp. NPDC058326
AACCCCCCCCGCTGCCCCCCCCCCACACCCCCCCCGCCCCCCACCCACCACCCCACAGCCCCCGCGCCCGCTCCAACCCCCCCCCCCCCCCCCCTCTCTCGTGCCTGTCGCGGCTGTGGGCTACTTCACGACCGTCAGCGGGAGCAGCTTCTTGCCCGTCGGGCCGATCTGGATGTGGGTGTCCATCTGCGGGCAGACGCCGCAGTCGAAGCACGGGGTCCAGCGGCAGTCCTCGACCTCGGTCTCGTCGAGGGCGTCCTGCCAGTCCTCCCAGAGCCAGTCCTTGTCGAGACCGGAGTCCAGGTGGTCCCAGGGCAGGACCTCCTCGTAGGTGCGCTCGCGGGTCGTGTACCAGGCCACGTCGACGCCCACCGAGGGCAGCGTCTTCTCGGCGCAGGCCATCCAGCGGTCGTACGAGAAGTGCTCGCGCCAGCCGTCGAAACGGCCACCGTCCTCGTAGACCGCGCGGATGACCGCGCCGAGGCGGCGGTCGCCGCGGGAGAGGAGTCCCTCGACGATGCCGGGCTTGCCGTCGTGGTAGCGGAAGCCGATCGAGCGGCCGTACTTCTTGTCGCCGCGGATCTTGTCGCGGAGCTTCCGCAGGCGCTCGTCGGTCTCCTCGGCGGAGAGCTGCGGGGCCCACTGGAAGGGGGTGTGCGGCTTGGGGACGAAACCGCCGATGGAGACGGTGCAGCGGATGTCGTTCTGACCGGAGACCTTGCGGCCCTCGGCGATCACGTTCATCGCCATGTCGGCGATCTGGAGGACGTCCTCGTCGGTCTCCGTCGGCAGGCCGCACATGAAGTACAGCTTCACCTGGCGCCAGCCGTTGCCGTACGCGGTGGAGACGGTCCGGATGAGGTCCTCCTCCGAGACCATCTTGTTGATGACCTTGCGCATGCGCTCGGAGCCGCCCTCGGGGGCGAAGGTGAGGCCGGAGCGGCGTCCGTTCCTCGTCAGCTCGTTGGCCAGGTCGACGTTGAAGGCGTCCACGCGGGTCGACGGGAGGGACAGGCCCACCTTGTCGTCCGTGTAGCGGTCCGCGAGGCCCTTGGCGATCTCACCGATCTCGGAGTGGTCCGCCGAGGAGAGCGAGAGGAGACCGACCTCCTCGAAGCCCGTCGCCTTGAGGCCCTTCTCGACCATTTCGCCGATGCCGGTGATGCTTCGCTCCCGCACGGGGCGCGTGATCATGCCGGCCTGACAGAAACGGCAGCCGCGGGTGCAGCCGCGGAAGATCTCGACGGACATGCGCTCGTGGACGGTCTCCGCGAGCGGCACGAGGGGCTGCTTGGGGTACGGCCACTCGTCGAGGTCCATGACGGTGTGCTTGGAGACGCGCCACGGCACACCGGACCTGTTGGGCACGACACGGCCGATGCGGCCGTCCGGCAGGTACTCGACGTCGTAGAAGCGCGGGATGTAGACCGCGCCGGTCTTCGCGAGGCGGAAGAGGACCTCCTCGCGGCCGCCCGGCCTGCCCTCGGCCTTCCACTGGCGGATGATCTCGGTCATGTCGAGGACGGCCTGCTCGCCGTCGCCGATGATCGCCGCGTCGATGAAGTCCGCGATCGGCTCGGGGTTGAAGGCCGCGTGGCCGCCCGCGAGCACGATGGGGTGGTCGACGGTCCGGTCCTTCGCCTCCAGCGGGATGCCCGCCAGGTCGAGGGCCGTGAGCATGTTCGTGTAGCCGAGCTCGGTGGAGAAGCTCAGGCCGAAGACGTCGAAGGCGCCGACGGGCCGGTGGCTGTCCACGGTGAACTGGGGGACCTGGTGCTCCCGCATCAGCTCCTCCAGGTCCGGCCAGACGCTGTAGGTGCGCTCGGCGAGGACGCCCTCGCGCTCGTTCAGCACCTCGTAAAGGATCATGACGCCCTGGTTGGGCAGGCCGACCTCGTACGCGTCCGGGTACATCAGCGCCCAGCGGACGTCGGCGGACTCCCACGGCTTGACCGTGGAGTTCAGCTCTCCACCGACGTACTGAATCGGCTTCTGCACGTGCGGGAGCAGAGCTTCGAGCTGCGGGAAGACAGACTCGGCAGCAGACATCTCGAACCTTCGTGAGCTGGCAGGGGGGCGACTCTCAAGCGTACCCCGGTGCTCAGCGGGTCAGAGCCGCCCCGAGGCCGGGATCCGAGGCACGGGCCCAGACCTCGGGGAGCTCCCGCTCCGCCGCTTCGGCGGCGGCCTCCTCACGTCCGTGGAGAAGTCCCCAGGTGAAGGCCGATTCGCCGACTCCGTGTGCCTGGAGCCCCAGCTCGCGCAGGGCCGTGCGGGCGACGACGGCGTCCTGGTGTTCGCCGAGCAGAGACTGGACGGCCTTCACCCGCTTCGACAGCCTCTTCGCGGGCTTTCCGAGGGTGGGGCGGGCCGCGTCGGCCGCGTACCGGGCGCGTTTGGCGGCTTTGCGGGCCTCGTGGAGGGCGAGGTCGCGCTCGTGGCCGGGGTCGAGCGAGAGGGCGTGCTCGATCCGGGCGGCGAGACGGCCGTGGTCCTTGCGGACGGCCCGGGCGAGGACCTTGGGGGCGTCGCGGCGGGCGGCCTTGCGCAGGGGCGGGTCGGCGAGGAGCGCGTCGAGCCGGTCGAGGAGCGCGAGGTAGCGGGCGGAGTCGAGGGCGGCGAGCGCCTGGCGCCTGGCGTGCCGGCCGCGGGCGGCGTCCCGGCGCCGGAGCCGGGCCTTGACCGGGCCGAGGACGAGCGCGTCGGGCAGCCCGTCGACGTGGGCGCGCAGCCGTTCGTCGAGGACCTCCTGGTCGCGGGCGACGCCGAGCTCTCCCGCGAGCCATTTCAGTTCCTGGCCGAGGGGGTCGGTGACCTTACGGTCGAGGACGCGCCGGTACGTCTTGAAGGCGCTGCGCATCCGGCGGCAGGCGACGCGGAGCTGGTGGACGGCGTCGGGCAGGTCGCGGCGTACGGCGGGGTCGTAGGTGACGATCGCTTCGGCCTGTTCCCGTACGTAGGCGAGGACGGCGGCCCCGGCGGTGCCGGGTTTGCCGGGGGCGGCCGGCTCCTGGGGCTCCGTGCCGGTCTCGGCGAGCGCCCTGGCCAGTTTGGACGCGGACGTGGCGGGGTGGATGCCGGCCTTCCTGAGGCGTTTCTCGACGGCGTCGAGGACGGCGGGGTCGGTGCCGTCGGCGAGTTCCACCTCGATCTCGGTCCAGGTGGCCAGGGCGCCGCCCGGCAGCCGTTCGGCGTGGACGGTGTCGACGGACAGCTCGGCGAGGAGGGTGCCGTCGTCGGCGACGAGGTGGCGGACGTCCCGCGAAGAGCCGAGCCGGACGACGGGGACGACCTCCTCGTCGCGGACCCGGGAACGCAGCAGCCCCGCCAGCTCACCCGGGAGGGTGTCGGCCAGCGGGGCCCTGATCTCGTCGCGGACGCCGGGGGCGACGGGGAACTTGACGTGCCAGCCGGCGTCGTCGCCTCCGGTGCGGCGGCGGAGGGTGAGCGCGTGGGCGGCGAGGCGCAGGTCGGCGGTGTCGTAGTAGACGGCGTCGAGTTCCATGACGCCGTGATCCGTGACCGCCGCCACTCCGGGGACCCGTGTGAGGTCCGGTAGCGGCGTCTCGCCGGTGGCTTCGTACTTCCGCTCGATCTCTCGCTTCGTCTCGGCCATACCTCGAATCTAGCGGTGGTCAGGCGGTCATGGGGCGCTGCGCCTTGATCGACTGGAGCAGTCCGACGGCCACCCAGACGGCGAACATCGACGAGCCGCCGTAGGAGACGAACGGCAGCGGCAGGCCCGCGACGGGCATGATGCCGAGGGTCATGCCGATGTTCTCGAAGGACTGGAAGGCGAACCAGGCGATGATGCCGGCCGCGACGACGGTGCCGTAGAGCTCGGTGGTCTCGCGGGCGATGCGGCAGGCGCGCCAGAGGACGACGCCGAGGAGGACGAGGATGAGTCCCGCGCCGACGAAGCCGAGCTCCTCCCCGGCGACGGTGAAGATGAAGTCGGTCTGCTGCTCGGGCACGAACTGGCCGCTGGTCTGGTGTCCCTTGAAGAGGCCCGCGCCGTACAGGCCGCCGGATCCGATGGCGATGCGGGCCTGGTTGGTGTTGTAGCCGACGCCTGCGGGGTCGAGCTCGGGGTTGGCGAAGGCGGCGAAGCGGTTGATCTGGTACTCGTCGAGCATGCCGAGGGCGGTGACGAGGACCGCGCCGCCGACGCCGGCGCCGATCAGGCCGAGGACCCAGCGGTTGGACGCGCCGGAGGCGAGCAGGACGCCGAGCACGATGACGGCCATGACCATGACGGAGCCGAGGTCGGGCATCAGCATGACGATGCCCATGGGCAGGGCGGCGAACACGAGGGCCTTGGCGACGGTGCGGTGGTCGGGGTGGAGCTGGTCGCCCGCGTCGACCTTGGCGGCGAGGATCATCGCCATGATCAGGATGATCGTGATCTTGACGAACTCGCTGGGCTGGAGGGAGAAGCCGCCGCCGATCACGATCCACGCGTGGGCGCCGTTGATGGTGGCGCCGAGCGGGGTGAGGACGGCGAGGATCAGCACGACGGAGAGGGCGTAGAGGACGGGCACGGCACCCCGGAGGGTGCGGTGGCCGAGCCAGATCGTGCCGATCATCAGGGCGAGACCGATGCCGGTGTTGAGCAGGTGGCGGAAGAGGAAGTAGTACGGGTCGCCCTGGTTGAGCTCGGTGCGGCCGCGGGTGGCGGACCAGACGAGCAGGGCACCGAGGAGGGAGAGCGTGAGCGCCGAGAGCAGCATCGGCCAGTCGAGCCGGCGCAGCACGGAGTCGCGGGCGGTGAGGCGTGCGACCGGCCCGCGGTCGGGGGCGTAGCGGGACACGGAGAAGCTCGTGCGGGTCGTCATCGTGTCAGTCCCTCAGGTGGGGCGGCGGGCCCGCGAGCGGCGGTACGGCGCCGCCGTTCTCGGCGGGATCGACCAACTGGGACGTGGGGTCGTACGGCTTGATCGCGGGGGCGTCGATGGTTCCGTCGGCGTTGATCTTCGGCAGGGTCTTCTGCGGCTTCGGCAGCAGGGCGCGCTTGAGGTCCTGCTTGCCGGCGTCGTCGAGGCCGTAGAGGGCGTCGTAGATGTTGCGGACGGCGGGTCCCGAGGCTCCGGAGCCGGTGCCGCCCTGGGAGATCGTCATGACGATCGTGAAGTCGTCGGTGTACGTCGCCAGCCACGAGGTGGTCTGCTTGCCGTAGACCTGGGCGGTTCCGGTCTTGGCCCGCATGGGGATCTTGTCCTGGGGCCAGCCGCCGAACCGCCAGGCCGCGGTGCCGCCGGGTTCGACGACGGAGCGCAGGCCCTTGTCGAGGTCGCGGATCGTCTGGGCGCCGACGGGCAGCTTGCCGTGGGGCGTGGGCTGGATCTCGCGGATCGTCTTGCCGTCGGGGCTGACGACGGCCTTGCCGACGGTGGGGTTGAAGAGGGTGCCGCCGTTGGAGATGGCCGCGTAGGCGGTGGCCATCTGGATGGGGGTGACGAGGACGTCACCCTGGCCGATGGCGAAGTTGATGCTGTCGTAGGCCTTCAGCTGGTTGCCTTCGAGGCAGCTCTCGTACGCGATCTGCTCGACGTAGCTGCCGCCCTTCTTGCCCTGCTTGCACCAGGCGTCCTTGTTGGCCTCCCAGAAGTTCTGCTTCCACTTCCGGTCGGGGATCCGTCCGGTGACCTCGTTGGGCAGGTCGATGCCGGTCTCGGAGCCGAGCCCGAAGTCGCGGGCGGTCCGGTAGAACCAGTCGTGGGCGTCCTTCTTGGGCTCCAGGCCGCCGTCGCGGTTCCACTCCTTGTGCCCGAGGGCGTAGAAGACGGTGTTGCAGGAGAACTTGAGGGCGTCGCCGAGGGAGATGGGGCCGTGCCCCTTCGACTCGAAGTTCGCGAAGCTCCGGCCGCCCATGTTGTAGGAGGCACTGCAGTTGTACTTGCCGTCGAAGGGGTAGCCGGCCCGCACGGCCGCGCTCGCCGACACCACCTTGAAGATGGAGCCGGCGGGGGCCTGGCCCTGGATGGCCCGGTTGAGCAGCGGGTAGTTGGAGCCCTTGCTGGTCATCGCCGCGTAGTCCTTGGCGGAGATGCCGCCGACCCAGGCGTTGGGGTCGTAGTCGGGCTGGGAGGCCATCGCGACGACGCGGCCGGTCTTGGTCTCCATGACGACGACGGCGCCGGCGTCGGCCTCGTACTTGCGGCCGGTGATCTTGTCGGTCTCCTTGCGGACGACCTTCATCGCCTCGTGGAGCTCGTACTCGGCGACGGCCTGGACCCGGGCGTCGATGCTGGTGATGAGGGTGGAGCCGGCTACTCCGGGGTCGGACTTCGTCTGACCCATGACACGGCCGAGGTTGTCCACCTCGTAGCGGGTCACGCCGGCCTTGCCGCGCAGCTCCTTGTCGTACGTGCGCTCGATCCCGGAGCGGCCGACCTGGTCGGAGCGGAGGAACGGCGAGTCGGTGTCCTTGGCCTTCTCGATCTCTCCGTCGGTGACGGGCGAGAGGTAGCCGAGCACCTGTGACGTGCGGGCCTTGCCGGGCGCGGGGTAGCGGCGGACGGCGGTGGGTTCGGCGGTGATGCCGGGGAAGTCCTCGGAGGCCTCACGGATGGTCAGCGCCTGCTGGGTGGTGGCCTCGTCGGTGACGGGGATCGGCTGGTAGGGCGAGCCGTTCCAGCAGGGCTTCGGCGTCTTGGAGTCGCAGAGCCGGATCTTGTTGATGACCTCGTCGGGCTTCATCTCGAGGACGCCGGCGAGCCGGGTGAGGACGGCCTTGCCCCGGTCCTTCATCTTCATCATCTCGGTGCGGGACGCGGAGACCACGAGCCGGGTCTCGTTGTCGGCGAGCGGCACGCCGCGGGCGTCCAGGATGGCGCCGCGCACGGCGGGCTGCACGACCTGCTGGATGTTGTTGCTCTTGGCCTCGTCGGCGTACTCCTTGCCCTGACGGATCTGGAGGTACCAGAGCCGGCCCCCCAGGGTCAGCAGCAGCGAGAAGACGAGGATCTGGATGACGACGAGCCGGATCTGGACCCGGGGGGTCCGCCCAGTCTCGGGGATGTTGCTCATACCGCCGGTGCCCCCTCGGTCACAGTCGCTTGACTCCCTTGATGCGTCCGGCCCGTGAGGCGCGGCTCCGGGCGGCCTTCACGCGCAGGCCGCCGCGCTGGGTGCCGATCCTCAGGCCGGTGCCGGAGGAGAGCCAGCCGGAGGCGACGTCGGTGCCGTTGCCCCCGCCGGTGTCGGCCAGTGGGTCGTTCTCCGCGCGACGGGCCAGCGCCATGATGAGCGGCACGGTGAACGGCGCGAGGAGCAGGTCGTACACGGCCGCCGTGAACAGCAGGAAGCCCAGGCCCACGTGGCGGGCGGCGGTGTCGCCGACGAGGGCGCCGACCCCCGCGTACAGGAGGGTGGAGCCGACGGCCGCCGCGACGACGACGGCCATGGGGCCGCTCGCGGACGTCAGCCGGCCGTTCTCCGGGCGGGCCAGGCCGACGAGGTAGCCGACGACGCAGAGCACGAGGGCGTAGCGGCCGGCGGCGTGGTCGGCGGGTGGGGCGAGGTCGGCGAGGAGGCCGGCGCTGAAGCCGATGAGGGCGCCGCTGACGTGTCCGTAGACGAGGGCGAGGCCGACGACGGTGAGGAGGACCAGGTCGGGGACGGCGCCGGGGAGCTGGAGGCGGGCGAGGACGGAGACCTGGACGACGAGGGCGACCACGATCAGCGTCGCGGAGAGGAGGATGCGGTTGAACTTCACGGTGTCGCGTCCCCCTGGTCCTGCGGTGACTGCTGGTTCTGGCCCTGGTCCTGTGCCTGGCCCGGCTTCTGACCCTGGTTCTGCTGGTTCGCCTGGCCGTCCGGTGGCGGTGGCGTGACCGTGACGGTGACGGTCGGCGCGGGCTTGGGCTTCGGCGGCAGGACCATGTCGCGCGGGTCGGAGGCGGGTGCCTGGACGACGACGCCGACGATGTCGAGCTTGGTGAAGCCGACGTACGGACGGACGTAGACGTTACGGGTCAGGCCGCCGCCCGCCGGGTCGACGCGGACGATCTCGCCGACCGGGACGCCGGGCACGAAGGGCTTGTCGCCGGCGGAGCCGAAGGTGACGAGCCGGTCGCCGGGCTTCACCTTGGCCTTGCCGTTGAGGAGCTGCACGAGCAGCGGCCGGTCGCCCTGGCCGGTGGCGAAGCCGAGTTCGTTCGACTTCTCCATGCGGGTGCCGACCGTGAAGTCGGGGTCGTTGGCGAGGAGGACCGTGGAGGTCGACGGGCCGACGGTGGTCACGCGGCCGACGAGTCCGGCGCCGTTGAGGACGGTCATGTCCCGCTTGACGCCGTCACGCGCGCCGATGTCGACGGTGACCGTCCAGGAGAAGCCCTGGGCGGCTCCTATGGCGATGACCTGGGCGCCCTTGATGCCGTACTGCCCGGCGCCGGCGGTCTTCAGGATGGAGTCGAGCTCGCGCAGCCGGCTGCGGTTGCGGTCGTCGCTGCCGAGCTCGGCCTTGAGTTCGGCGTTCTCCTTCTCCAGGGCGGCGATACGGGTGTGCCGCTCGCCCGAGTCCCTGACCGCGCCTATGGCGTTGCCGACGGGATCGACGGCAGCCGCCACGCCGTTCTCGACCGGCCCGAAGACCGCCGCTGCGGCCTGCCGGGCACCGTCGACGGGTGACTCCTGACCGCCGCGGATGTCCACCGTGATCAGTGCGAACGCGATGGCGATCAGCAGCACCAGGAGCAGCCGGCTCTCTCGTGTGTCCCTCACGTGCGGCGGCCGTGCCTTTCCTCGTGGTTCGGTTGTTCGGCTGTGCGGGTGAAACGGCTGTGCGGTTGTCGCGCGGTGGGGCCGTACGGGTGGTGCTAGCGGCGCGGCTGGGCGTCCAGGACCTGCTGGAGGGCCTCGAACTCCTCCACGCACTTGCCGGCGCCGAGCGCCACCGAGTCCAGCGGGTCCTCGGCGATGTGGATCGGCATCCCCGTCTCGCGGCGGAGACGCTCGTCGAGGCCGCGCAGCAGCGCGCCTCCACCCGTGAGAACGATCCCGCGGTCCATGACGTCACCGGAGAGCTCCGGCGGGCACTTGTCGAGGGTGGTCTTCACGGCGTCGACGATCGCGTTGACCGGCTCCTCGATGGCCTTGCGGACCTCGGCGGCGGAGATGACCACGGTCTTGGGGAGACCGGAGACGAGGTCGCGGCCGCGGATCTCGGTGTGCTCGTCCTTGTCGAGGTCGTACGCGGAACCGATGGTGATCTTGATCTGTTCGGCGGTGCGCTCACCGAGGAGGAGCGAGTACTCCTTCTTGATGTGCTGGATGATCGCGTTGTCCAGCTCGTCGCCGGCGACCCGGATCGACTGTGCCGTGACGATTCCTCCGAGGGAGATCACGGCGACCTCGGTGGTGCCGCCGCCGATGTCCACGACCATGTTGCCGGTGGCCTCGTGGACGGGGAGGCCCGAGCCGATGGCCGCCGCCATCGGCTCCTCGATGATGTGCACCTGGCGGGCGCCGGCCTGCGTCGACGCCTCGATGACGGCGCGGCGCTCGACTCCGGTGATGCCGGACGGCACGCAGACGACGACGCGCGGGCGGGCCAGGTAGCGGCGCTTGTGGATCTTGAGGATGAAGTAGCGGAGCATCCGCTCGGTGATCTCGAAGTCGGCGATCACGCCGTCCTTCAGAGGCCGGACGGCGACGATGTTGCCGGGGGTCCGGCCGATCATCTTCTTCGCCTCGGAACCGACCGCGAGGATCCCGCCGGTGTTGGTGTTGATGGCGACGACGGAGGGCTCGTTCAGGACGATGCCTCGACCCCTGACGTACACCAGCGTGTTGGCGGTCCCGAGGTCGACAGCCATGTCACGGCCGATGAACGACATAGAGTTCCCCTTGTTTCCCATGGCTGAGGGTGGTGCGGCGTGGAGTTTTCCATCGTAGTGCCGCCCGCCCGGATACCGCGCGGTGGTCCACCTCTGTACAGGTGACGGAAGGACGCGGCGATCCGTTCCCGCGATCGGCGTTCATATGCCTGGGGGCGACCGAAATTCCTTCGGTCGCCCCACAGGGTCCTGCGTTCGGCTGACACGGGGTCAGTACCGGTCGGCTCAGACGAGACCCGGGAAGAAGATCTTCAGCTCACGGAGGGCGGACTCCTCCGAGTCGGACGCGTGGATCAGGTTCTCCCGGACGATGGTGCCGAAGTCGCCCCGGATGGACCCGGGGGCGGCGGCGATCGGGTCGGTCGGACCGGCCAGCTGGCGGACACCCTCGATGACCCGCTCGCCCTCGACGACGAGCGCGACGACGGGGCCGGAGGACATGAAGCCCATCAGCGGCTCGTAGAAGGGCTTGCCCTTGTGCTCGCCGTAGTGCTGCTCCAGGGTCTCCTGGTCCAGCTCGCGCAGCTCCAGGGCCGCCAGGGTCCAGCCGGCCTTCCGCTCGATACGGCCGATGATCTCGCCGACCAGGCCGCGGCGGACGGCGTCGGGCTTGAGCAGGACGAGCGTGCGCTGGCTCACGGGGGAACTCCTTCGGAAATGCGGTGTGCGGGACCTCCGAGGCTACAGGCCCCGGACCCCCGTCGATTACGCAGCGTCAGGCCCTGCCGAGGCCCCGGCGGTCTGCCCCTCGGCCCAGCGTGCCTTGATGTCGTCGATCCGCCGTCCGTAGTGCACCGAGGCCCACCACAGGCCGGCGAAGACCGCGCCGAGGAAGAACATGGTCGGGACGACGAAGCCGCTGAGGACCAGGCCGATCTGCAGGGCCCAGCCGAGCTGCACCCCGCCGGGGCGGGTGACCATCCCGCACAGCAGCACCGAGAAGACCATGGCGACACCGCAGACCCACCACACGGTCGACATCGCGAGGCTGTCGTCCTTCATGGCGACGAGCCCGGCGAAGCCGATCACGAAGAACTCGCCGATGAGCGTCGACGAACAGAGCGTACGCATCCCGTTCAGCCCCTTCGCAGCAGCAGTCGGGCGTCGCCGACCGTGAAGATCGATCCGGTCACCAGCACACCCGCGCCGCCGTACTCGGCCTCTTCCTCCGCGAGGGTGATGGCCGCCTCGATGGCGTCGTCGAGCCTCGGCTCCACGACGACCCGGTCCTCGCCGAAGACCTCGACCGCGATCGCGGCGAGCGCGTCGACGTCCGTGGCCCGCGGGTTGGAGTTCGCGGTGATCACGACCTCCGCGAAGATCGGCTCGAAGGCCTCGAGGAGACCCCTGGCATCCTTGTCGCCGCTCGTGGAGACCACGCCGACGAGCCGCGAGAAGCCGAAGGCCTCGCTGATGCCCTCCGCCGTCGCCCGCGCGCCGTGCGGGTTGTGCGCCGCGTCCAGGATCACCGTCGGGGAGGAGCGGACGATCTCCAGGCGGCCGGGCGAGGCGACCTGGGCGAAGGCCCGGCGGACCGTGTCCACGTCCAGGGTCCTGGCGTGGTCGGCGCCGATGCCGAAGAAGGCCTCGACCGCCGCGAGGGCCACCACCGCGTTGTGCGCCTGGTAGGGGCCGTGCAGCGGCAGGAAGACGTTGTCGTACTCGCCGCCGAGGCCGCGCAGGGTGAGGAGCTGGCCGCCGACCGCCACCTCGCGGGAGACGATGCCGAACTCCATGCCCTCACGGGCGACGGTGGCGTCCGCCTCGACGGCCTTCTTGAGCAGGACCTGCGCCGCGTCCACCGGCTGCTGGGCCAGGATCACGGTCGCGCCCTGCTTGATGATCCCGGACTTCTCGCCGGCGATCTCGGCGGTCGTCCCGCCGAGCCGGTCGGTGTGGTCGAGGTCGATCGGGGTGACGACGGCGACGGAGGCGTCGATGACGTTCGTCGCGTCCCAGGTGCCGCCCATGCCGACCTCGACGACGGCCACGTCGACCGGGGCGTCGGCGAAGGCCGCGTACGCCATTCCGGTGAGGACCTCGAAGAAGGAGAGGCGGTACTCCTCGCGGGCGTCGACCAGCTCCACGTACGGCTTGACGTCCTGGTACGTCTCGATGAACCGCTCGGCGGAGATCGGCGCGCCGTCCAGGCTGATGCGCTCGGTGATGGTCTGCACGTGCGGCGAGGTGTACCGCCCGGTGCGCAGTTCGAAGGCGCCGAGCAGGGCCTCGATCATGCGGGCCGTCGACGTCTTGCCGTTGGTGCCGGTGATGTGGATCGAGGGGTACGCGCGCTGCGGATCGCCGAGGACGTCCATCAGAGCAGCGATCCGGGTGACCGAGGGCTCCAGTTTGGTCTCGCCCCAGCGGGTGGACAGCTCGGTCTCGACCTCGCGCAGCGCCCTGTACAGCTCCGGGTCCTCCGGCCGGCTCGGCACGGGGTCGCCCGGGGGCGCTCCGGCCTGCGTGCGCAGGGTGCGGCTGCCGGCCTCGATCACCGCCAGGTCGGGGTCACGATGGGTCTCGGCGTCGACGATGTCGTCGAACTGGTCGTCGCTCTGGTCGCTCGGCTCACTCACAGGCCCAGTCTACGGAGGGGTACCGACAGGACCGCGGACCCACCCCATTCGGGACTTTCGGTCCCAGGGGGTGCCTTGTCGATCACGCCGCGAGCCCGGCCTGATCGGCAAGCCCCCTAGCGGGCGCCGAGCCCCGTCGGCAGTGTCGCCGTCACCACATAGCCGTCGTCCTCCCGGCGGGCCTCGATCGTGCCGCCCATGCTGGTGACCCGCTCCTCCATGGAGAGCAGACCTGTGCCCGTCGAGACGGGGGCCGGGTCCGGCGGGGACTTCGGCAGCGGGTTGCGCACCTCGATCCGCAGACCGGGGCCCTCGATGGTGATCGCGACCGTCACCGGCAGGCCGGGCGCGTGTTTGGCGGCGTTCGTCAGGCACTCCCTGACGACCCTGTGGACGGCCGCCTGCCGCAGCGGCGACAGCGCCTTGGCCTCCGCTGCGACCGTCAGTTCCACGGGGCTGCCCATCCGCTCGGTCTCCCCCGCGAGCTCGGCGAGCCCCTCAAGACAGGGCGTGGCCCCGTCCCGGTCGGCGCGGCGCACGATCGTCTCGTTGAGCATGAGGTGGGCGCGCCGGGCCGTGTCCGCGAGCTCCTCGAAGTCCTTCTGGTGGGCGTCTCCCCTGGCCCGTACGGCGAGGACCTCGGCCCGTACCGCGAGGACCGTGAGCTCACGGCCGACCAGGTCGTGGACGTCCCGGCCGACGGAGATCCGCTCCTCCTGGACGGCCTGCCGGGCGGCGGCCTCGGCCCGCTGGGTCTCCAGGGCGCGGACGAGGTCGTGCCGGTAGGCGGCGATGCCGACGCCCGCGGCGAGGACGCCGATGGGGACGACCAGGCTCAGGAAGTCGCTCAGGGTGTCGCCGTGCCGGGCGGGCCAGCCGGGCGTGTGGAAGAGCGCGTAGGCCACGCCGACGTACAGCAGCGTCGCGGCGACGGCGGCCCGCCGTCCCCGGTAGCGGCCGATGGAGTACAGGGCGAACTGCACCATCGTCAGTTCGTGCAGCCAGCCGAGCAGGGCCAGGGCCACCAGGTACGGGAGCCAGGGCAGCCGGCGCCGGAGCACCAGGGTGGCCGCTCCGGCCGCGAGGACGAGGGTCGCGGTGACACCGGTGAGGGGGTTGTCGGCGCGGGCGAGCCCCGGCACGTCCAGGAGCATGAGGGCGAAGGCGCTGAGCGCGGCGACGGCGTCGAGGGCGCGGGGCGCGCCGGCCCACCGGTCCACGTGACGGCGCAGCGCGGGGACGGTGGGGAGGCGGGGCATGCCTTCCATCATCCAAGGTCCTTCGTCCCGACGCCGAGGACCTGAAGTCCCGTCTGATGTGACATCGGGCACTACGTCCCGCTTGGGGGGATACGGGAAGGGCCCGGAACCGTGTACCGGTTCCGGGCCCCTCTCTCCGCGTCCTAGGCCTGCGGCAGGTTCGCCAGCTGGGCCTCGATGCGGGCGATGTCCTCGTCCGCCTTGGCGAGGCGGGTGCGGATCTTGTCGACCACGTTGTCCGGGGCCTTGGCGAGGAAGGCCTCGTTGCCGAGCTTTCCGTTCGCCTGGGCCTTCTCCTTCTCCGCGGCCGCGAGGTCCTTCGCGAGGCGCTTGCGCTCGGCGGCCACGTCGATGGTGCCCGACAGGTCGAGCGCGACGGTGGCGCCGGCGACCGGCAGGGAGGCCGTGACGGAGAAGCCCTCGCCCTCCGGCTGGAGGCGCAGCAGCTGGCGGATGGCCGCCTCGTGCGGTGCGAGCGCGGTGCCGGTCACGTCGAGGCGGGCCGGGACCTTCTGGCCGGGCTGGAGCCCCTGGTCGGAGCGGAACCGGCGGACCTCGGTGACGACCTGCTGAACGAGCTCGATCTCCTGCTCGGCGGCCTCGTCGCGGAAGCCACTGTCCTTCGGCCAGTCGGCGACGACGAGGGACTCTCCGCCGGTGAGGGTCGTCCACAGGGTGTCGGTGACGAAGGGGACGATCGGGTGCAGGAGCCGCAGGGTGACGTCGAGGACCTCACCGAGGACACGGGCCGAGACCTTGGCCTGCTCGCCGCCCGCGAAGAACGTCGTCTTGGACAGCTCGACGTACCAGTCGAAGACCTCGTCCCACGCGAAGTGGTAGAGGGCGTCGGCGAGCTTGGCGAACTGGTAGTCGTCGTAGTACGCGTCCGCCTCGGCGACCACCTTGTTCAGGCGCGACAGGATCCAGCGGTCGGTCGCCGTCATCTCGGAGACGTCCGGCAGCGGGCCCTCGACCGTGGCGCCGTTCATCATGGCGAAACGGGTCGCGTTCCAGATCTTGTTGGCGAAGTTGCGGGAGGCCTGGACCCAGTCCTCGCCGATCGGGACGTCGACGCCCGGGTTGGCGCCCTTGGCCAGGGTGAACCGCAGGGCGTCGGAGCCGTACTTGTCCATCCAGTCCAGCGGGTTGACCGTGTTTCCGAACGACTTCGACATCTTCTTGCCGAACTCGTCGCGGACCATGCCGTGGAACGCGATCGTGCGGAACGGCGGCTGACCGTCCATCGCGTACAGACCGAACATCATCATCCGGGCGACCCAGAAGAACATGAGGTCGTAGCCGGTGACCAGGACGGAGTTCGGGTAGAACTTCTCCAGGTCCGGGGTCTTCTCCGGCCAGCCCATCGTCGAGAACGGCCACAGGCCGGACGAGAACCACGTGTCGAGGACGTCGGTGTCCTGGGTCCAGCCCTCGCCCGTGGGCGGCTCCTCGTCGGGGCCGACGCAGACCAGCTCGCCGTCGGGGCCGTGCCAGACGGGGATGCGGTGCCCCCACCACAGCTGGCGCGAGATGCACCAGTCGTTGAGGTTGTCGACCCAGTCGAAGTACCGCTGCGACATGTCTGCCGGGTGGATGTTCACCTGGCCGTCGCGGACCGCGTCACCGGCGGCCTTGGCGAGGGTCTCGACCTTGACCCACCACTGCAGGGAAAGACGCGGCTCCAGCGTCGTCTTGCAGCGCGAGCAGTGGCCGACGGAGTGGACGTACGGACGCTTCTCGGCGACGATCCGGCCTTCGGCGCGCAGGGCGGCGACGATCGCGGAGCGTGCCTCGAAACGGTCCAGGCCCTGGAAGGGGCCGTGGACGGTGATGACACCGCGCTCGTCGAGGACCTCGATGGATTCGAGGTCGTGGCGCTGGCCGATGGCGAAGTCGTTCGGGTCGTGCGCCGGGGTCACCTTGACGGCGCCGGTGCCGAACTCCGGGTCGACGTGCGTGTCGGCGACGACCGGGATCGTCCGGTCGGTCAGCGGCAGCTTGATCCGCTTGCCGATCAGGTGGGCGTAGCGCTCGTCGTCGGGGTGGACGGCGACGGCGGTGTCGCCGAGCATCGTCTCGGCGCGGGTCGTGGCGACGACGATGGTGTCGTCGCCCTCGCCGTACTTCATGGAGACGAGCTCGCCGTCGTCGTCCTGGTAGTCGACCTCGATGTCGGAGATGGCCGTCAGACAGCGCGGGCACCAGTTGATGATGCGCTCGGCGCGGTAGATGAGGCCGTCGTCGAACATCTTCTTGAAGACGGTCTGGACGGCGCGGGACAGGCCCTCGTCCATGGTGAAGCGGTCCCGGCTCCACGCCAGGCCCTCGCCGAGGCGGCGCATCTGCCCGGCGATCTGACCGCCGGACTCGGCCTTCCACTCCCAGACGCGCTCGACGAAGGCCTCACGGCCCAGGTCGTGGCGGGACTTGCCCTCCTTGGCGAGCTCGCGCTCGACGACGTTCTGGGTGGCGATGCCGGCGTGGTCCATGCCGGGCTGCCAGAGCGTCTCGAAGCCCTGCATGCGCTTGCGGCGGGTGAGGGCGTCGATCAGCGTGTGCTCGAAGGCGTGGCCCAGGTGGAGCGAGCCCGTGACGTTCGGCGGCGGGATGACGATGGTGTACGCGGGCTTCTCGCTCTTCGCGTCGGCCTCGAAGTACCCCCGCTCCACCCAGCGCTCGTACAGCGGCCCCTCTACCTCGGCCGGCGCGTACTGGGTCGGCAGTTCGGTGGTGGGCGCTGTCTGCTGCTGAGTGTTCTCGGTCACGGGGCCAGTTTAGGGGTGTCGCCGCCCTGTCCTGAAACGCTTTGGTTCGGTAACGGTGTGGCCCCCGCCGCACTTCCCGGCCGGCGGTTCCGTCAGGATGTTCGGCAGGCATAAACATCCTGTGAGGGGAACCTGTCGATGAGCTACAACCAGCCCGGCCCGTACGGCGGCCAGCCGCCCCAGCAGCCCGGCCCCTACGGCCAGCCGGGCCCGTACGGCCAGCAGCCGCAGCAGCCGGGCCCGTACGGCCAGCCGCAGGCTCCCCAGCCGGGTTACGGATACCCCCAGCAGGCGCCGCAGGGCGTCCCCCCGCAGCAGCCTCCCTACGGCTACCCGCAGCAGCAGCCGGGCCCGTACGGCCAGCAGCCCCCGTACGGCGCCCCCCAGGGCCCCGGCGGCTACGTCCCGCACCCGCCGGCCCCGAAGAAGTCCAAGGCCGGCTGGATCATCGGCGCGGTCGCGGTGGTGGCGGCGATCGGCGTGGGCGCGTACTTCCTGTTCGGCGACGGTGGCGGTGCCTCGGTCGCGAACGACGGCCCGCACAAGCTGATCACCCCGGAGACCGTGCTCACGGAGTACAAGAAGTCTCCCAACAAGGCGGGCTCGTCCGACAAGGAGTCCCTGAAGGAGGCCGAGAAGAACGGCGTCAAGAACGCCACGGAGGTCGAAGGCAGCTGGGAGGTGAAGAACGCGGCCAACCCGCTCGGGGGCAAGATGCTCTCCCTCACCGGTCTCTACGGCGAGATCGACGACCCGGAGAAGGTCGTCGACGCCATCTTCGCCTACACCAAGGTCGAGGCGGAGAAGGATAAGAGCGACGCCGAAGCACCGGAGCTGGTCGGCAGCCCGCAGGCTTACACCCCGGCCGAGCTCGACGGCGCGGTCCTGAAGTGCCAGCAGCTCAAGACCAAGGCCGACCCGGCCACGAGCGTCCCCTCGATGACCATCACGATGTGCGTCTGGGCCGACCACAGCACGGTGGGCCTCGTCGTCCCGGTCGACATGGCCTCCATGCTCACGGGCAAGGGCACCTCCGCCGAGGACGCCGCCGCGACCACCGCCAAGCTCCGCAAGGAAGTCCGCGTCAAGCTCTGAGCCGGTGACCGGACATGAGTGAGGGGGTCCCGCCTTTCGGGCGGGACCCCCTCACTCATGACGCTTCCGACCGTCAGGCCGACTTCTCGTGCCTGCCGTCGTTCTTCACGATCCGCGGGACCAGCGTCGGGTTGACGTTGTTGCGGACGACGTCCGCCGTGATGACGACCCGGGCCACGTCCTTGCGGGACGGGACCTCGTACATCACCGACTGGAGGACCTCCTCCATGATGGCCCGCAGGCCACGCGCGCCGGTGCCGCGGAGGATCGCCTGGTCGGCGATGGCCTCCAGGGCCGGGCGGTCGAAGTCCAGCTCCACGCCGTCGAGTTCGAAGAGGCGCTGGTACTGCTTCACCAGCGCGTTCCGCGGCTCGACCAGGATCTGGAGGAGCGCCTCGCGGTCCAGGTTGTGGACGGAGGTGAGGACCGGGAGACGGCCGATGAACTCCGGGATCATCCCGAACTTCACCAGGTCCTCCGGCATGACCTCCTGGAACTGGTCGCTCGCCTCGATCTCGCGCTTGGAGCGGATGGTCGCTCCGAAGCCGATGCCCTTGGCGCCCGCCCGCGACTCGATGATCTTCTCCAGGCCGGCGAACGCGCCGCCCACGATGAAGAGCACGTTCGTCGTGTCGATCTGGATGAACTCCTGGTGCGGGTGCTTCCGTCCGCCCTGCGGGGGGACCGAGGCCGTCGTGCCCTCGAGGATCTTCAGGAGGGCCTGCTGCACGCCCTCACCGGACACGTCGCGCGTGATCGACGGGTTTTCGCTCTTACGGGCGACCTTGTCGATCTCGTCGATGTAGATGATCCCGGTCTCGGCCTTCTTGACGTCGTAGTCGGCGGCCTGGATCAGCTTGAGGAGGATGTTCTCGACGTCCTCGCCGACATAGCCGGCCTCCGTCAGCGCCGTCGCGTCGGCGATGGCGAACGGGACGTTGAGCATCCGGGCCAGGGTCTGCGCGAGCAGCGTCTTCCCGGAGCCCGTGGGGCCGAGCAGCAGAATGTTGGACTTCGCCAGCTCGATGGCGTCGTCCCGGCCCTGCGCGCCGCCGTTCTCGCCGGCCTGGACGCGCTTGTAGTGGTTGTACACCGCGACCGACAGGGCCTTCTTCGCGGGCTCCTGCCCGACGACGTACCCCTCGAGGAACTCGTAGATCTCGCGGGGCTTGGGAAGTTCCTCCCAGCGCACCTCGCTCGTCTCCGCGAGTTCTTCCTCGATGATCTCGTTGCAGAGGTCGATGCACTCGTCGCAGATGTACACACCGGGTCCCGCGATGAGCTTCTTCACCTGCTTCTGGCTCTTTCCGCAGAACGAGCACTTGAGCAGGTCGCCGCCATCACCGATGCGTGCCACGAGGTGCTTCCCCTTCGCCTGGGAGCGCTTGGTTCAGCGACTCCTGGTGCCTCATATTCGACGGTACCTTGCCGGGCCCCCCGTTCGGGCCCCCCTTGGCACGGTTCACATGGTCGTGATTCGGCCACGCGGACCGTGCCAGGGGAAGGTCGGCGTCAGTGTGCCGCGGCGGACGTGCTCTTACGGGTCGAGACGATCTGGTCGACCAGGCCGTACGCGAGCGCGTCCTCGGCCGTGAGGATCTTGTCACGCTCGATGTCGTCGCGGATCTTCTCGATCGGCGTCGAGGAGTGCTTGGCCAGCATGTCCTCCAGCTGGGTGCGCATGCGCAGGATCTCCCTGGCCGCGATCTCCAGGTCGGAGAGCTGCTCACGGCCGGTGCCGCCGGAGGGCTGGTGGATCAGCACACGGGCGTTCGGCAGGGCCATCCGCTTGCCCGGCGTACCCGCGGCGAGCAGCACGGCCGCGGCGGAGGCCGCCTGGCCCATGCAGACCGTCTGGATGTCCGGCTTCACGAACTGCATCGTGTCGTAGATGGCGGTCAGCGCGGTGAAGGAGCCACCGGGGCTGTTGATGTAGATCGAGATGTCGCGGTCCGGGTCCATCGACTCCAGGCACAGCAGCTGCGCCATGACGTCGTTCGCCGAGGCGTCGTCGATCTGCACGCCGAGGAAGATCACGCGCTCCTCGAAGAGCTTCGCGTAGGGGTCGTACTCGCGGATGCCCTGCGACGTGCGCTCGACGAAGCGCGGCACGACATAGCGGTTGTCCATCGGCGCGCCGGTGTAGAGGCCGCTCGCGGAGAGGTTGTTCTGCATCTGGGTGTTCACCGTCCTGGTGGCGTTCGGTGGGCTGGGGCTCTTGAGCGGACTGCCGGGGCTCAGGCGCCCGTGCCGCCGCCGCCCGGAACGCCCGAAGCGGCAGAGATGATCTCGTCGATGAGGCCGTAGTCCTTGGCCTCCTCCGCGGTGAACCAGCGGTCGCGGTCACCGTCGCGGATGATCGCCTCGACGGTCTGGCCGGAGTGCAGCGCGGTGATCTCGGCCATGCGCTTCTTCGTACGGAGAAGGTACTCGGCCTGGATCTTGATGTCCGAGGCGGTGCCACCGATACCGGCGGAGCCCTGGTGCATCAGGATGTCAGTGTTCGGCAGGGCGAAGCGCTTGCCGGCGCTGCCGCCGGTGAGCAGGAACTGGCCCATGGAGGCGGCCATGCCCATGCCGATGGTGACGACGTCGTTCGGGATGTACTGCATGGTGTCGTAGATGGCCATGCCGGCCGTCACGGAGCCACCGGGGCTGTTGATGTAGAGGAAGATGTCCTTGTCCGGGTCGGCGGCCAGGAGGAGCATCTGGGCGGTGATCTTGTTGGCGATCTCGTCGTCGACCTGCTGGCCGAGGAAGATGATGCGCTCGCCGAGCAGCCGGTTGTAGACATGGTCGCCGAGGCCGCCACCGATGGACGGCTCACCCGCGGCGTAAGGCTTCAGATTCGTCACGTATCCACCTGCTCGTCTCCGACGGCCGGGGCCGTCTCAGCGTCTCGTTCTGAGGGCACTGCCCTCGTATTCATGGACCCTAACGCGCAGGTAGGACAGAGCCATCCCGGTTCCCGAACTGTTCGCTGGGAGCGCAAGGTAGTTGGGGCGCGCGGAGGGTCCGCGTACGTCCACGGGCCCGTACGCACCGGAAGTGCGTACGGGCCCGTGGCACAGGGTCCGCGCGGGGCGGAGGCCCCTTACTTGTCCTCGGAGACCTCGGCCTCGCCGGTGACGGCCTCGACGGCGTCGGCGGCGGTCTCGGTCTCGTCCTCGTCGTCCGAGAGGTCGACGACCTCACCGTTGGAGTCGACGACCTTGGCGGCCTCGACGACGACCGCGAGGGCCTTGCCGCGGGCGACCTCGCCGACGAGCATCGGTACCTGGCCGCCCTCGGCCACGGCCTGGGCGAACTGGTCGGGGCTCATGCCGGAGGAGGCGGCACGGCGGAACAGGTGCTCGGTGAGCTCCTCGCGGGAGACGTCGAGCTTCTCCTTGTTGACGAGCTCATCGAGGATGAACTGCGTCTTGATGCCCTTCTCGGCCTGCTCCTTGGTCTCGGCCAGGAACTCTTCCTCGGTCTTGCCCTGGATCTCCAGGTACTTCGCGAGGTCGAGGCCCATCTGGCCGAGCTGGTGGTGCTCCAGGTTGTGCTTGCGGGTGTTGATCTCGTCCTCGAGAAGCTTCTCGGGCATCGGGACCTCGACCAGCTTGAGGAGCTCGTCGAGGACGCGCTCCTGGGCCTGGGTGGCCTGGTCGAACTGCTTCATGTTCTCGAGGCGCTTGCGGCTGTCGGCCTTGAGCTCGTCGAGGGTGTCGAACTCCGACGCCATCTGCGCGAACTCGTCGTCCAGCTCGGGAAGCTCACGGGCGGCGACCGTGGTGACCTTGACGGTGACCTCGGCGTCCTTGCCCTCGGCGGAGCCGCCCTTCAGCTGCGAGGTGAAGGTGGCCTCGCCGCCGGCCTCCAGGCCCTTGACGGCCTCGTCGATGCCGTCGAGCAGCTCGCCCGAGCCGATGGTGTACGAGACACCGTCGGCGACACCGTCGGGGAGGACCTCTCCGTCGACCTTGGCCTCCAGGTCGATGGTGACGACGTCCCCGTCCTGGGCGGCGCGCTCGACCGGGGAGGTCGAGGCGAAGCGCTCACGGAGCTGCTCCACGGACTTCTCGACGTCCTCGTCGGTGACCTCGACCGCGTCGACGGTGACCTCGATGCCGGAGTAGTCCGGGATCTCGAGCGCCGGGCGGATGTCGACCTCGGCGGTGAAGGCCAGCAGCTCGCCGTCCTTCAGCTCCGTGATGTCGACCTCGGGCTGGCCGAGCGGGTTGACCGAGGCCTCGTTGACCGCCTCGGTGTAGAACTTCGGGAGCGCGTCGTTGACGGCCTCTTCCAGCACGGCGCCGCGGCCGAACCGCTGGTCGATCACGCGAGCAGGGATCTTGCCCTTACGGAAGCCCTTGACCGTGACCTGCTGGTTGATCTTCTTGTACGCCGCGTCGAGGCTGTCCTTGAGCTCCTCGAAGGGCACCTCGACAGTGAGCCGAACCCGAGTCGGGTTCAGGGTCTCCACGGCGCTCTTCACGGTTCGGTCTCCTTGTGGCTGATTCCTGGAATCCACCGGCGCCGCGTGTGGCGGTTCCGGCGGGTCGGCCCGGTCAGAAAGACACACGGGCACGCAGCTTGCATAGTAACCGCAAGCGGGATGACGCCCACAACGTGATCAAGAACGCGAGGTGGGCCGCGCGATCGTCATGGTCGGGGTGGCGGGATTTGAACCCACGGCCTTCCGCTCCCAAAGCGGACGCGCTACCAAGCTGCGCCACACCCCGTCGGTGCGACACGTAGGGTACATGGACGGGGACTGTCCGGCGCCCCTCGATTTCGAGGTGTGCACGAACGGCCCCGGAGGCGCTACCATGCTCTTCGTGCCGCGGTCCTCCTGACCTGCGGCGCGATGCTGTGCGGGTGTAGCTCAATGGTAGAGCACTAGTCTTCCAAACTAGCTACGCGGGTTCGATTCCCGTCACCCGCTCCACAGGTCCACGGCCCGGTTCGCCTCGCGCGATCCGGGCCGCGGTCGTTCCCGGCCAAGCGCCGGCCGGACCCGCCGGTCCGCGTCACACGAAGGGCCCCCGCCGGTCTCGGTGGGGGCCCTTCGTCGTACGACGCGCTCGTTCAGAACTTTATCGAGGCGACCGTCTGCGTTATCGAGTCCAGGAAGCGCTGGATGTCGTCCGCCATGCCGGTGGAGGCGAGGAAGAAGCCGAAGAGGACCGCGACCACGGCCGGGCCGCCCTTGAGGTTCCCCCCACGGATCAGCACCACCAGGATGATTGCCAACAGCAACACCACAGACAGTGAAATGGCCACAACTGATCACACCCTCGGTCGGTCCCGCCTCGCCCACCAGGGAGCCCGTGTCCCGGAACACCCCCCGCTGCCTCCATCGTGCCACCAACCCCCCTGCCCTCGCTGCCGGGTGACGAATCGTCTCGGCGCGAGCGGGCGGGGAAAGCGAGACAACTGGCAAGACGCCCCTAGGCGGGACGGGAGATGAGGAGAAGGGCGCGGTCGTCGTTGACGTCCTTGGCCACCGCTTCGATCAGGTGCCAGGCGACGCCCTCGAAGCCGTCGGCGACGCAGCGGTCGGCCTCGCCCGTGAGGCGGTCGATGCCCTCGGCGATGTCCCGGTCCGCGGCCTCGACCAGGCCGTCGGTGAAGAGCATGAGGACGTCGCCGGGGCGCAGCGAGCCCTTGACCGGGTGGAAGTCCGCGCCGTCGTAGACGCCGAGCAGGGGGCCTTCCGCGGCCTTCTCCTCCCAGCGGCCGTTGCCCGCGTGGAGCTGGAGGGCGGGGAGGTGGCCGGCGGAGAAGAGTTCGTAGTCCCCGGACTCCAGGTCGAGGACGAGGTGGATGGAGGTGGCGAAGCCCTCGTCCCAGTTCTGGCGGAGCAGATAGCCGTTGGCGGCGGGCAGGAAGCCGTGGGGCGGGAGCGAGCCGAGGAGGCCGCCGAAGGCTCCGGAGAGCAGCAGGGAGCGGGAGGCGGCGTCCATGCCCTTGCCGGAGACGTCGGTGAGGACGACCTCCAGGGTGCGGCCGCCGTGGGTGCGGGCGGCGACGACGAAGTCGCCGGAGAAGGACTGGCCGCCGGCCGGGCGCAGCGCCATCTCGCGGTGCCAGCCCTGCGGGAGGCGGGGCAGGGCGCTCTGGACGCGGATGCGTTCGCGGAGGTCGAAGAGCATGGTGCCGCCGCGCCGCCAGGGCACGCCGACCCGTGCCCTGAACTGGGCGATGAGCAGTCCGAAGAGTCCGCAGGCGGCGACGACGAGGACGGTTCCGGGGGTGACCCGGGCGGGGCCCTGGGTGTACGGGCCGAGGACGACGGACTCCACGATGAGGGCGCCCGCGGCGGCCGCGTACAGGCCGAGCAGGCTCGCCGGGCGCAGCAGCAGGCCGCCGGCCACGATGGGCAGGACGAGCACGGTGGGCGCGCACCAGACGGGGTCGAGGAGGGTTCCGCAGGCGATGGCCGGAATCATCAGGAGGAGTCCGGCGAAGGCGAGCCAGTCGGAGCCGTCCCCGCGGAAGTAGTCGACGCCGGATCTGCGCAGCGCGGTGCGGGCCCGGCGGGCGCGTCTGCGCAGGCGGGCCGCGTACGTGTTCACTCCGGCGCGGTGTCCCATTGGCCTGGACCCTATCCATCCCGTCCGACATCGCGCAGGGGTACCCCGGTGACAATGTGCGCGAAAACGGGTCGCCCCGGGCGGGCGCCGCTGATAACGATGGCATATGACGACTGAACTGCGGGTTCTCGACCCGGCTGAGTGGGACCGCTGGTACGGGGTGTTGGAGCTTGCGTTCGGGGGTGTGCCGGAGGAGCCGGAGGAGCGACGGCTCTGGCAGGACCTGACCGAACACGAGCGGTTCCTCGGGGTCTGGGACGGGGAGGTGCCGGTGGGTACGGCGGGGGCGTTCTCGTTCGGTCTCACGGTGCCGGGCGGGGCGTCGGTGCCGGCGGCCGGGGTGACGATGGTGAGCGTGGCGGGGACGCACCGCCGGCGCGGAATCCTGACCTCGATGATGCGGCGGCAGTTGGAGGACGTACGGGCGTGGGGCGAGCCGCTGGCCGTCCTGACGGCCTCGGAGGCGGAGATCTACGGGCGGTTCGGGTACGGCGCGGCCTCGTACACGGCGCACGCGACGATCCCCACGGACCGGGTACGGCTGACGGTCCCTGCGGGCACGGACGCGGTGACGCTGCGGGCCGCCGACCCGGCGGAGGCCGCGGCGGCGTGCGAGGCGGTGTACGCGTGTCTCGTGCCGTCCCGGCCCGGAATGCTCGCCCGGCGGCCCGGGTGGGAGCGGCTGCCGCTGCTCGACCCGGCGGGGAGCCGGGAGGGCGCGTCGCCCCGGCAGTGCGTGCTGGCGGAGCGGGGCGGGGAGGTCGTGGGCTTCGTGCGCTACGCGATCAAGCCGGACTGGTCGTTCGCCGGGGCCGACGGGACGGTGGCGGTGCACGAACTGATGGGGCTCGACCCGGCGGCGGATGCGGCGCTGTGGCGGTTCGTGTGCTCGGTGGACCTCACCACGAAGGTACGGATCCACAGCCGGCCCGTGGACGACGCGTGGCTGGGTCTCGTGACGGACGTGCGGCGGTGTGAGCCGACCCTGCGGGAGGCGCTGTTCGTGCGGCTCGTGGACGTGGGCGCGGCGCTGGAGGCGCGGACGTATCAGGCGCCGGTGGACGTGGTGTTCGAGGTCGAGGACGCGTTCTGCCCGTGGAACGAGGGGCGTTGGCGGCTGACCGGGGACGCGAAGGGTGCGACCTGTGTCCGTACGGAGGACACGGCGGACGTCGCTCTTTCCGTACGGGAGTTGGGGGCGGCGTACCTGGGCGGGACCTCGCTGGTGTCGCTGGCCGCCGCCGGGCGCGTGCGGGAGCTTCGGGAGGGGGCGCTCGTCGAGGCGTCGGTGGCGTTCGGGTCACCGGTCGCGCCGTGGCTGCCGCACGGGTTCTAGTAGGGGTGTGTTGTCGATCAGGCCGCGAACCCGGCCTGATCGACAAGAACCCCCTGGAGGGACGCGACCCTCAGGACTGCTGGCAGGTGGGGCACCAGAAGAGGTTGCGGGCGGCGAGGTCCGCCGTGCGGATCTCCGTGGTGCAGAGGTGGCAGGGCATCGTCGCGCGGCGGTAGACGTAGACCTCGCCGCCGTGGTCGTCGACGCGCGGCGGGCGGCCCATGGCCTCGGGGGTGTGCTCGGGGCGGACGGTGTCGATGCGGTTGAGTCGGACGCCCTCGCGCATCAGCGTCTTCAGGTCGGTCCAGATCGCGTCCCACTCCCCCGCCGTGAGGTCCCTGCCCGCGCGGTACGGGTCGATGCCGTGCCGGAAGAGGACCTCGGCGCGGTAGACGTTGCCGACGCCGGCGATGATCTTCTGGTCCATGAGCAGGGCGGCGATGGTGCTGCGGGACTTCGAGATCCGGCGCCAGGCCTTGTCGGGGTCGTCGCCGTTCCTGAGCGGGTCCGGGCCCAGGCGCTCGTGTATCGCCCGCTTCTCCGCGTTCGTGATGTACGCGCAGGTGGTGGGGCCGCGGAGGTCGACGTAGCCCTCGTGGTCCGCGAGGCGCAGCCGGACGGTGTCCGTGGGCGGCGGGGCGGGCGCGTCGCCGAAGTTCACCTTGCCGAAGAGGCCCAGGTGGATGTGGATCCATTCCCTGTCCTCGAAGCCGAGGAAGAGGTGTTTGCCGTGGGCCTCGGTGGTCTCGAGGACGGCGCCGTCGAGCAGCGCCGCCGAGTCCGCGAACTTGCCCTGCGGGCTGGTCACCCGCACGGACCGGCCGCCGAACCGTTCCCTGTGGTCGGCGGCCAGCCGGTGGATCGTGTGCCCCTCGGGCATCAGGCGGTCGGCTCCTGCGGGTGGTGGGCCGGGATCGGGGGGAGCTCGCCGGTGGTCTCGTACGCGGTGAGCATGTCGATGCGGCGGGTGTGACGCTCGTCACCGGAGTACGGGGTGGTCAGGAAGATCTCGACGAACTTGGTCGCCTCTTCCCGGGTGTGCATCCGGCCGCCGACGGAGATCACGTTGGCGTTGTTGTGCTCGCGGCCGAGGGCGGCGGTCTGCTCGCTCCAGGCGAGGGCGGCGCGCACCCCCTTCACCTTGTTCGCGGCGATCTGCTCGCCGTTGCCGGAGCCGCCGATGACGATGCCCAGGCTGTCCGGGTCCGCGGCCGTCTTCTCGGCGGCGCGCAGGCAGAACGGCGGGTAGTCGTCGAGGGCGTCGTAGATGTGGGGACCGCAGTCGACGGGCTCGTGGCCGTGTGCCGTGAGCCACTCGACGAGGTGGTTCTTGAGTTCGTATCCGGCGTGGTCGGAACCGATGTAGACGCGCATGGTGCCGAGTGTGGCATGTCCGGGACCGGGTAGCAGGCAGCGGGGTCGGGACGTTCACCTGGCCTGGTACGGACTTTCGGCTCTCGCGAGGCCGTCCGTACAACGATCCGGAATGAGGTCTTCCGATCATCCCGGTTCGCGGTGTTCAATGCTCAGGCTCGCGACCCGAGCGCCCCCCACACACGAGGAAGCGTTCATGAACACGCAACCGACCCTGACGAAGGACGGCGAGGAGACCGGTACCCCCGGGACACCGCACTCCTCCGACGGCCTCAAGGCCGGGCTCAAGAACCGTCACCTGTCGATGATCGCCATCGGTGGTGTCATCGGCGCCGGCCTGTTCGTCGGCTCCGGCTCCGGCATCGCCGCGGCCGGCCCCGCGATCCTGCTCTCGTACGCACTCGTCGGCACCATGGTCGTCTTCGTCATGCGGATGCTCGGCGAGATGGCCGCCGCCCGGCCCTCCTCCGGCTCCTTCTCCGCCTACGCGGACCGGGCCCTCGGCCGCTGGGCCGGTTTCAGCATCGGCTGGCTCTACTGGTTCTTCTGGGTCGTCGTCCTCGCCGTCGAGGCGACGGCGGGCGCCAAGATCCTGGAGAGCTGGATCCCGGCCGTGCCGCAGTGGGGCTGGGCGCTCATCGTCATGGTGGTGCTGACCGCCACCAACCTCGCCTCGGTCGCCTCGTACGGCGAGTTCGAGTTCTGGTTCGCCGGCATCAAGGTCGTCGCCATCGCCGCCTTCGTCGCCATCGGACTCCTCGCGGTCTTCGGCGTGCTGCCCGGCTCGGACAACCCGGGCGCCGGGTTCGCCCACCTCACCGACTCCGGGGGCTTCTTCCCGATGGGTGCGGGAGCGATCCTCACCGGTGTGCTGATGGTCGTCTTCTCCTTCATGGGCAGCGAGATCGTCACCCTCGCCGCCGGCGAGTCCGAGAACCCGCAGAAGGCGGTCACCAAGGCCACCAACAGCGTGATCTGGCGGATCGGCGTCTTCTACCTGGGCTCGATCTTCGTCGTCCTCACCCTGCTGCCGTGGAACGACAAGTCGATCGTCGACAAGGGCTCGTACGTCGCCGCGCTCGACTCCATCGGCATCGCACACGCCGGCCAGATCATGAACGTGATCGTCCTGACGGCCGTCCTGTCCTGCCTGAACTCGGGCCTCTACACCGCCTCCCGCATGGCCTTCTCGCTCGGGCAGCGCGGTGACGCGCCGAAGTCCTTCGCCAAGGTCAACAAGCGGGGCGTGCCGACCGCCGCGATCCTCGGCTCGGTCGTCTTCGGCTTCGTCGCGGTCTTCTTCAACTACAAGTGGCCGGACACCGTCTTCGCGTTCCTGCTGAACTCCTCCGGCGCGGTCGCGCTCTTCGTCTGGCTGGTCATCTGTGTGACGCAGCTGCGGATGCGCGGCATCATCCTGCGCGAGACGCCGGAGAAGCTCGTCGTCCGGATGTGGCTCTTCCCGTATCTGACCTGGGCGACGATCGCCATGATCGTCTTCGTCCTCGGCTACATGCTGTACGACGGCGGCAGCGCCCGCGAGCAGGTCGTGCTCTCGCTCCTCGTCGCCGCGCTCGTGATCGCGGTCGCGCTGGTCAGGGAGCGGTTCGCGAAGGCCGTGCGGGACTGATCCCGTACGTACGCGAGAGGGCCCGCCGTTCCTCGGGGGAACGACGGGCCCTCTTCGTGTGCGTACGGGGCTCAGCCCTTGCGGCCGAGGAGCTTCCACGCGGCCGGCAGGGCGCCCATCGCGAGGGCGGCCTTGAGGGCGTCGCCGATGAGGAACGGGGTCAGGCCCGCGGCGACGGCCTGGCCGAGGGTCATGCCGGTGGCGAGCGCCAGGTAGGGCACGCCGACCGCGTAGATGATCGCCGAGCCGAGGATCATCGCGCCGGCCGTGCGGAGCACCGAGCGGTCGGCGCCGCGGCGGGCGAGGGCGCCGACGACGGTCGCGGCGAGGAGCATGCCGAGGATGTAGCCGAAGGACGGCATGCCGTAGCCGGAGGTGGCCTGCGCGAACCACGGCACGCCCGCCATGCCGGCCACCGCGTACAGGGCCAGGGCGAGGAAGCCGCGGCGGGCCCCGAGGGCGGTGCCGACGAGCAGGGCGGCGAAGGTCTGGCCGGAGACCGGGACCGGGGAGCCGGGGACCGGGACCGAGAGCTGCGCGGCGAGGCCGGTGAGGGCGGCGCCGCCGACGACGAGGGCGATGTCGCGGGTGCGGCTCGACGGGAGCAGGTCGGCGAGGACGGTGCCCGCACGGAGGGTACGGGCGGGGGCTGCGGCGGTGCTCATCGGTACTCCGCGAGGGTGAGGGTGGGCGGGACAGGTTGACGGTATGCCAGGAGTGAACGCCCGATCACCGTCAGCCGCCGACAAAGCGTGAGCCAGCCACTTCATCAGGTTCCGACAAAGAGCGGATCCATGCCGGATTCCATGAAGTGCGCCACGTGACCCTCGTCACTGGCAACTCTCCGGGAGACGTCCCTTTTGCGCCAGAGGGAGGTCAACAGAGAGACTGTGGAGTCTCCATAAAGGCCCCTTACCCGAGAGCGCGAGCCCCTCACCATGCGCGACGCCCCGCCGTCCCCTCTGGTCACCGAACCGGAGCCCCTCTCCCACGGCCTGAAGCAGCGTCATCTGACGATGCTGGGTCTCGGCGGCGTGATCGGCGCCGGACTCTTCGTCGGCTCGGGCGCGGGCATCGCCGTCGCCGGGCCCGGCATCGTGGTCTCGTATCTGCTGGCCGGCGCGCTCGCGATGCTGGTCATGCGGATGCTGGGCGAGATGTCGGCGGCGATGCCGGCGTCGGGAGCCTTCTCGGTCCACGCCGAACGGGCGCTCGGCCGGTGGGCGGGCTTCTCGGTGGGCTGGCTGTACTGGTTCCTGCTCGTGGTGGTCCTGGCCGTGGAGGCGACGGGCGCGGCGCACATCGCGCACGGCTGGGTGCCGGAGGTCCCGCAGTGGGGCTGGGTGCTGGTCTTCATGATCGTGTTCACCCTCGCCAACCTCGCGGCGGTGAAGAACTTCGGCGAGTTCGAGTTCTGGTTCGCCGCCCTGAAGGTCGGGGCGATCGTCCTCTTCCTGATCCTCGGGACTCTGGCGATCGTCGGCCGGCTCCCCGACACCGATCCGGTGGGGACGGCCAATCTGACCGGGCAGGGCGGTTTCCTGCCGAACGGCTGGGAGGGGGTCGTCTCCGGTGTCCTCGCCGTCGTCTTCGCCTTCGGCGGTCTGGAGGTCGTCACGATCGCGGCGGCCGAGTCCGACGACCCGGCGCGGAACGTGGCGCGGGCGGTGCGCAGCGCGGTGTGGCGGATCCTCCTCTTCTACGTGGGTTCGATGCTGGTCATCGTGACGCTGCTGCCGTGGACCTCGATGAGGCCGGGCGAGTCGCCGTACGTGGCGGTCCTGGACGCGATCGGGGTGCCGGCCGCGGGCCAGATCATGAACGTGGTGGTGTTCGTGGCGCTGCTTTCGGCGCTCAACGCGAACCTGTACGGCTCCTCCCGGATGGTGTTCTCGCTGGCGGAGCGCGGGGAGGCGCCGAAGGGGCTGCTGCGGGTCTCGAACGGTGGTGTGCCGCGGCGGGCGGTGCTCGCCTCGGTCGCCTTCGGCTTCGTCTCCGTACTCCTCAATCTGAAGTGGCCGGATTCCGTCTTCCTCTACATGCTCAACGCGGTCGGGGCGGTACTGCTCTTCGTCTGGGCGCTGATCGCGGTCTCGGAGCTGCGGCTGCGGCGCCGGATCGAACGGGAGGCGCCGGAGACGCTGACGCTGCGGATGTGGGGGTTCCCGTGGCTGACGTGGGTGGCGCTCGCCGCGATCGCCGCGGTGCTTGTCCTGATGCTCTGGGACGACGGTGCGCGGCCGCAGGTGCTGTGGTCGGGGGCGGCGACCGGGGCGGTGCTCCTGGTGGCGTGGGTGCGGGAACTGCGTACGAACCGGAACTAGACCTTCACGATGTGTGAGGCTCGTGACCGTATAGCGGACTCCGGTTCCCTGTGACCGGGGTGGCCGCCCAGACTGTGGGCTCTCTCCGTCTCAGCTAGTGAACAGGGCTCGCCCATGTCTCGGACCACCGCGCCCGCGCCGGCCGACCGCAAGGACGGCGCGACCGCACCTGCGGAGGGCCTCGCGCACGGCCTCAAGCAGCGCCATCTCTCGATGATCGCCCTGGGCGGTGTGATCGGCGCCGGACTCTTCGTCGGTTCCGGCGCGGGCATCGCCGCCGCCGGGCCCTCGATCGTGATCGCCTACGCGATCTCGGGCGTCCTCGTGATGCTCGTGATGCGGATGCTCGGCGAGATGTCCGCGGCGAACCCGGCCTCCGGCTCCTTCTCCGTCCACGCCGAGCGGGCCTTCGGCTCCTGGGCGGGCTTCACCTCCGGGTGGGCCTTCTGGTTCCTGCTCTGCGTCGCCGTCGGCCTGGAGGGCATCGGCGCCGCGAAGATCATGACCGGCTGGTTCCCGGGGAGCCCCGAGTGGGCCTGGGTCGCGCTCTTCATGCTGGTCTTCTGCGCCACCAACCTGGCGGCCGTGAAGAACTTCGGCGAGTTCGAGTTCTGGTTCGCCGCGCTCAAGGTCGGCGCGATCGTCCTCTTCCTCGGGATCGGCGTGCTCGCGATCGCCGGCGTCCTGCCCGGCACGGACTCCCCCGGCACCGCGAACCTCACCGGCGACGGCGGCTTCTTCCCGCACGGCTCCGAGGGCCTGATCGTGGGTCTGCTCGCCTCCGTCTTCGCGTACGGCGGTCTGGAGACGGTCACCATCGCGGCGGCCGAGTCGGAGCACCCGGTGCAGGGCGTCGCCAAGGCCGTGCGTACGGCGATGTGGCGGATCGCGCTCTTCTACATCGGCTCGATGGCGGTCATCGTCACCCTCGTGCCGTGGGACGACAAGACGGTCGTCGAGAAGGGCCCGTACGTGGCGACCCTCGACCACCTGGGGATCCCGGCGGCCGGCCAGATCATGAACGTGGTCGTGCTCGTCGCGCTGCTCTCGGCGATGAACGCCAACATCTACGGGGCCTCCCGCATGGCCGGTTCGCTGGTCGCGCGCGGTCAGGGTCCGAAGGCGCTCGGCCGTACGTTCGGCGGCGTCCCGCGCCCGGCGGTGCTCGTCTCCTCCGTCTTCGGCTTCGCCTGTGTGCTGCTCAGCTACTGGCGTCCCGACGACATCTTCGTCTGGCTGCTCAACACGATCGGCGCGATCATCCTGGTCGTCTGGTTCTTCATCGCCGCCTCCCAGCTGGTGCTGCGCCGCCGCACCGAGCGCGAGGCGCCCGAGAAGCTGGTCGTGCGGATGTGGGCCTTCCCGGTGCTGACCTGGGTGGCGCTCGCCGGCATGACGGCGATCTTCGTCCTGATGGCCCGCGAGGAGGGCACACGGGTGCAGCTGTACTGGACGGGCGGCCTGACGCTGCTCCTCGCCGCCGCCGGGTTCGCGCGCCAGAAGTCCGCGGCGGACCGCTCCTCCTGACGTCCCCTCCGCTCCTCCCTCCGCTTCCCGCGAACCCACGGAACCCCCGGACCGCCGCTCGGTCCGGGGGTTCCGTCGTGTCCTGACGAGGCGGCGGACGGGGACACGGGACCTAGGACGAAGGGCTGATCAACTACGGGATGCATCTGCTGCTAGCCTGCACTTGCATATAGGTTGCAATAAGCAGGAGCAGTCGAAGGGGCCGGGCACATGGCGATCTACACACTTCCGGAGCTGCCGTACGACTACGCGGCGCTGGAGCCGGTGATCAATCCGCAGATCATCGAGCTGCACCACGACAAGCACCACGCCGCGTACGTCAAGGGAGCCAACGACACCCTGGAGCAGCTGGAGGAGGCCCGCGACAAGGACCAGTGGGGCGCGATCAACGGCCTGGAGAAAAACCTCGCCTTCCACCTCTCCGGCCACATCCTCCACTCCATCTACTGGAACAACATGGACAGCCCGAAGGACGGGGGCGGCGGCGAGCCGCTGGCCGCCGACGGTGTCGGCGACCTCGCCGACGCGATCACCGAGTCCTTCGGCTCCTTCGCCAAGTTCAAGGCCCAGCTGACCAAGGCCTCCGCGACGACCCAGGGCTCCGGCTGGGGTGTCCTCGCGTACGAGCCGATCAGCGGCCGGCTGATCGTCGAGCAGGTCTACGACCACCAGGGGAACGTCGGCCAGGGCTCGGTCCCGATCCTGGTCTTCGACGCCTGGGAGCACGCCTTCTACCTCCAGTACAAGAACCAGAAGGTCGACTTCATCGAGGCCATGTGGCAGGTCGTGAACTGGCAGGACGTGAACAGGCGCTACCACGCCGCCAAGGCCTCGGTCCCGCTGATCTCCTTCTGACCGGCGGCGCCACCCCGTCGTCCTGCTCGTGATCGTCTTCTCAACCTTCACCGGCGGGCGGAATGACGAAGAACCCCCGTGATGACGTGAATCACGGGGGTTCTTCCCTGTCTGCGGGCGGAGGTCACTCGAAGCTGGGCGCCGCCGTCCGGGTGCGCTTGATCTCGTAGAAGCCCGGGGTCGACGCCACGAGCAGGGTGCCGTCCCACAGCCGGGCCGCCGCCTCGCCGCGCGGGGTCGGGGTGACGACGGGGCCGAAGAAGGCGACCTCGTCGCCCTCGGGGCCGGGGACCGCGATGACCGGCGTGCCGACGTCCTGGCCGACCTTGTCGATGCCCTCCTTGTGGGAGGCGCGCAGCTCGGTGTCGTACGTGTCCTTGTCGGCGTAGTCCGCGAGCTCCCCGGGCAGGCCGACGTCCGTCAGGGCGGCGACGATCGCCTCGCGGGTCGGGCCCTCGCCGTCGTTGTGGAAGCGGGTGCCGAGCGCGGTGTAGAGCTTGCCGACGACCTCGTCGCCGTGCAGCTGCTGGGCGGCGACGACGACCCGGACCGGGCCCCAGGCCTGCGTCTCCAGCATCTCCCGGTACTCGGCCGGGAGCTCGTCGAGCCGGTTCTCGTTGAGCACGGCCAGGCTCATGACCTTCCAGCTGACGTCCACCGGCCGCACCTTCTCGACCTCCAGCATCCAGCGCGACGTCATCCAGGCCCACGGGCACAGCGGATCGAAGAAGAACTCGGCGGTGGTCCTGCTCTCGGACATGTCACTCCTCGGTACGGCCGTCGGAAGGCGGTGCGCCGAAAGGAGCCAACGCCACGGGCCGGTGACCGCATTCCCGTGCACCGGGCGTCAGTGGCACATGGGAGGATCGGTGCTGTTTCGAACGCGCCACGAAGGAGTGACCGTGCCCGGTGAGAATCTGTCCCGCGACGAGGCCCATGAGCGGGCGGCCCTGCTGTCCGTCGACGGGTACGAGGTCTTCCTCGACCTGACGTCGGCGGTCGGCTACTCCGCCGAGGCGGTGCGCACGTTCCGTTCGCGGACGACGATCCGTTTCCGTCGCACCGGCGAGGGCACGAGCACGTTCGTCGACCTGATCGCCCCGGCCGTGGACACGGTCACCCTCAACGGGCGTGCCCTCGACCCGGCGGTCGTCTTCGACGGCTCGCGGATCGCGCTCGACGGCCTCGCCGACGAGAACACGCTCGTGGTGGACGCGCGGTGCGCCTACAGCCGGACCGGCGAGGGCATGCACCGCTTCGTCGACCCCGAGGACGGCGAGGTCTACCTCTACACGCAGTACGAGCCGGCCGACGCCCGCCGGGTGTACGCCAACTTCGAGCAGCCCGACCTCAAGGCCCCGTACCGCTTCTCGGTGACCGCGCCCGAGGGCTGGACGGTCTGGTCGAACGGCGCGGGCGAGCAGGACGCCGAGGGCGTGTGGCGGTTCGCGGAGACGAAGCCGATCTCCACGTACATCACCTGTGTCGTCGCCGGCCCGTACCACTACGTCACCGACACGTACCGGCGCACGCTGGCCGACGGGACCGAGCTCGAGATCCCGCTCGGCGCGATGTGCCGCAAGGGGCTCGCCAGGCACTTCGACGCGGACGACGTCTTCCTGATCACCAAGCAGGGCTTCGACTTCTTCCACGACAACTTCGACTACCCGTACCCCTTCGGGAAGTACGACCAGGCCTTCGTCCCCGAGTACAACCTCGGCGCGATGGAGAACCCGGGCATGGTGACCTTCCGCGAGGAGCTCGTCTTCCGGGGCAAGGTCACGCGGGCCGCGTACGAGGCCCGGGCCAACGTCATCCTGCACGAGATGGCGCACATGTGGTTCGGCGACCTCGTCACCATGGTCTGGTGGGACGACCTCTGGCTGAAGGAGTCCTTCGCGGACTTCATGGGCTCCTTCGTGAACGCCGAGGCGACCCGCTTCACCGACAGCTGGGTGACCTTCGCCAACAACCGCAAGTCCTGGGCGTACCGCGCCGACCAGCTGCCGTCCACCCACCCGATCACGGCCGACATCCGTGACCTGGAGGACGCCAAGCTCAACTTCGACGGCATCACGTACGCCAAGGGCGCGTCGGTGCTCAAGCAGCTCGTCGCGTACGCGGGCCGGGACGCGTTCCTCGAGGGCGCGCGCCGCTACTTCAAGCGCCACGCGTACGGGAACACCCGGCTCGCCGACCTCCTCGCGATCCTGGAGGAGACCTCGGGGCGCGACATGAAGGTCTGGGCGAAGTCCTGGCTCCAGACCTCCGGCGTGAACACCCTGACTCCGGCCGTCACCTACGACGCGGAGGGCCGGATCACCGAGCTCGCCGTCGTCCAGGAGGGCGACGAGCTCCGTCCGCACCGGGCCGCCGTGGGCCTCTACCGGCTCTCCGGCGGGGAGCTCGTCCGGTACGCGCGGGCCGAGACCGACATCACCGGCGCCCGGACGGTCGTCACCGATCTGGCGGGCGCGGAGAAGCCCGACCTGATCCTCGTCAACGACGACGACCTCACCTACTGCAAGATCCGCTTCGACGACGGCTCCCTCGACACGCTCCGGGCGCACCTCGGTGACATCACCGACCCTCTGGCCAGGGCCCTGTGCTGGTCGGCCCTGTGGAACCTGACCCGCGACGGGCTGATGCCCGCCCGGGACTTCGTCGCCGTGGCGCTCGCCCACGCGGGCCGTGAGACCGGCATCGGCGTCCTCCAGATGCTGCACACCTGGACGAGGACGGCCGTCACCCTGTACGCGGCGCCCGAGTGGCGCGAGCAGGGCGGGCGGCTGCTCGCCGAGGGCGGTCTCCGCGAACTGCGCGTGGCCGAGCCCGGCAGCGAGCACCAGCTGACCTGGGCGCGGTTCCTCGCGGCAGCGGCCTCCACCGACGCCGACTTCCAGCTCCTGGAGGGACTGCTCGACGGCACGGCGAAGATCGACGGGCTCGACGTCGACCAGGAGCTGCGCTGGGCGCTGCTCTCCCCGCTCGCCGCGCACGGCCGGGCGGACGAGGCGCGGATCGGCGAGGAGCTGGCCCGGGACGACACGGCGACGGGCAAGCGCCACCACGTCCGCCTGCTCGCCTCGCGGCCCTCGGCCGCCGTCAAGGCGCAGGCCTGGGCCCAGGTCGTCGAGTCGGACACCCTGTCGAACGCGCTGGTGGAGGCGACGATCGCGGGCTTCACCCAGCCCTCGCAGCGTGAGCTGATCGCGCCCTACGCGGAGAAGTACTTCGAGGCGATCGAGCGGCTGTGGGCCGAGCGGTCGATCCAGATCGGCATCCACGTGGTCCGGGGCCTGTTCCCCGCGCTCCAGGACGACGAGGCGACGCTGGCCGCGACGGACGCCTGGCTGGCGGCCCACGGGCCGGCGGCGCCGGCGCTGCGCCGTCTGGTCGTCGAGGCACGGGACGACCTGGCGCGGGCGCTGCGGGCGCAGGCCTGCGACCGTCTCGCGGCGTAGCTCTCCCTGCGGTGGGGGTCGCGGGCCTCGGTCACGCGGCCCCCATCGGCACTCGAACGCGCGTACTTTAGGGCGGGCTTGTCCCTGATTGTCGACGAGCGTGTAACAGGGGTTAGGGGAGCCTTCGGAAGCGGAAGACCCCCGGCATGAACCACAACACCCCCATCACCCCCCGCCCCCTCCCCCTCGCCTCCCGCACCGGCCGGCCCGAACGCCTGGCCTCCGCCGACGAGTTGAGGGCCCGGGGCATCCCCGCCGCCGAGGTCGCCGCCCACTGCCGCCCCGGCGGCTGGCAGCAGCTGCTGCCCGGTGTCTTCCTGCTCCAGCCCGGACCGCCCACGAGCGAGGACCGGCTGCGCGCGGCACTCCTCTACGCCCGCAGGACCGGAGCCGTCCCTCCCCAGGGACCCGAAGCGATGATCACCGGACTCGCCGCGCTGACCCTGCACCGCTTCGCCTCCTCACCCCCGCTCACCGCCCTGGACCGGATCGACGTCCTGGTACCGCGCACCCGGCGGCTGCGCTCGACCGGCTGGGTACGGGTGGTGCGCGCCCCCGAGTCCCCCGAACCGGCGGAACTGGCCGGGATCCCCGTCGCCCCCGTCGCCCGCGCCGTCGCCGACGCGGTGTCCGGGCTGACGGACGGGGAGACGGTACGCCGGCTGCTCACCGAGGCGGTCCGCGGCGGCCACTGCGAACCGGGGGCGGTGGTGCGCGAGTTGAACCGGGCCCGGCTGCTCACCCGGCCGCACGTGGTGGACGCGGTGGACGCGCTGCTCGCCGAGGGACGGGCGCTCTCGGAGCAGCGCCTGTACGAGATGGTGCGGGAGTTCGCCCTCCCGGACCCGCTGTGGAACGTGGACCTGCGCCTGCCGGGCGGCCCCCACCTGGGCGGGGTGGACGCCTACTGGCCCGATCAGGCGGTCGCCGTGGAGCTCGACACCCGGGCCCCGCGGCAGGACGACGACGCGCTCTGGTCCGAGTACACCCGCAAGCGGGAGCACCTGGAGCGGCTCGGCATCACGGTCGTCCACCTCACCCCGCGCAAGCTGCGCGAGGCGATGGACCAGCAGGCCACCGTGGTGCGTACGGCCCTGATGGCCGCGGCCGACCGGCAGCCGCCCGCGTATGTCGTCGTCCTGCCGCGGTGAGGGGCCCGCGGTGAGGGGTCAGTTCAGGGGGACCAGGCCGGACAGGGTCGCCGCGGGCTTCGCGGTGAGGCCCTTGGGGTCGGCGCCCTTCGGGGCCGTACCGCAGAACTCGGCGTCGATGACGCTCTGGGTGTCGCCCGTCCAGTCCGCGTTGAAGTTGGCGGCGAGGGTGTGCCGCCCGTCGCGGGTGGTGTACGCCTCCGAGATGGAGCCGTGGATGCCGCCGCCGTGGCCCCAGATCTCCGTGCCGCAGCCCAGCTTCTGCCAGGAGATCCCGAGACCGTAACGGAACTGCGGATACCCGGGGTCGACCGGCACGGTGGCGGTCAGCTCGTTCATCCCGGACTTCGGGAGCAGCCGGCCCTTCAGGAGGGCGCGGTAGAAGGTCTGCAGGTCGCCGGAGTCGGAGATCATCTCGCCCGCCGCGAGGGCGAGGGAGGGGTTGAGCTCGGTGACGTCGTGGACGGGGTCGCCCGGGTTCGGGGAGAGCGTGGAGTACGCACGGCTACTGGGCTGCGGCACGGTCACCCTGGTGCCGGGGACGCTGGTGGCACGCAGCTTCAAGGGCTTGATGATCCGGTTCTCGACGGCCTTGCCGTACGGGCGTCCGGTGACCTTCTCGATGACCATCCCGGCGAGCACGAAGTTGGTGTTGGAGTAGCTCCAGCCGTCGCCGGGAGCGAACTCCGGCCGGTGGGTCATGGCGACGCCGACGAGCTGCTTGGCGGTCCAGGTGTCGTAGCGGTGCGCGAGAAATCCGGGGCCGAACACCTTCTCCTGGAAGGACGGGTCCTCGGTGTAGCTGTAGATGCCGCTGGTGTGGTTGAGCAGCTGGCGGACGGTGATCTTCCGGCCGTCGTGGCCGTTGCCCCGGACGACGCCGGGCAGCCACTTCTCGACCGGGTCGTCGAGGTCGAGGCGGCCCTCGGCCTGGAGCTGGAGGAGGACGGTGGCGACGAAGGTCTTGGTGATGGAGCCGACGCGGTAGTGGTCATCGCCCTTGCGGTCGCCCGCGGTGCCGGTCCAGCGGCCGTGTCCGTCGCGGGCCTGGGCGACGGCACCGGGCACCCCCGCGTCGACCGCGGCCAGGAGCGCCTCCTGGGTGGCCGCGTGGTCCCGCTGCGAGGCCGGTGCGGGCGCCGCCAGGGCGGGGGTGGCGAGCGCTGTGGCGGTGAGCCCCGCGACCAGGGCGGCGGCGAGGACGGTGCGGGTCGTGCGTACGGCTGACATGCGGGCTCCCCTGTGACTCTGCTGTGCGTGTGCTGCGGTCGGCGGGGAGGACCGCGGGGCCGGCGGGAGGGTTGAGCGGAGTGGGGGTGGTTGAGCGCTTTTCAGCCGTTCGGCAGAGGGGTCAGCCGTTCGACGGATCGGTGAGCCGTGAGCGGCCGACCGGGGGCCGCTCGCGCCACAGGTCGAGGCCGATGTCGACGAGTTCGACCCGGGTCAGGCCGGGGACGGCGTCGAGCGGATGCCAGGCGGCGAGGTCCGTGGAGCCGCCGGTCTCGTTGCGCAGCGCACCGCCGGTGACCTGGGCCTCGTAGATGATCCGCAGCCCCTGGAAGTCGCCGGGGCTCGCGAGGCGCCGCAGCCAGGCGCGCCGGATGGAGTCGATCCCGAGGAGGGCGGTGGGCTCGGTGAGGTAGCCGGTCTCTTCCTCCACCTCCCGGACCACGGTCCGCACGGGCTCCTCGCCGTGGTCCATGCCGCCGCCCGGCAGGGTCCACCGCTTGGTTCCGTCGCTCGCCACCCAGCGGGCGAGGAGCACCTCGCCGTCCCGTACGCACACGGCGTAGGCCGCCACCCTCAACTCCTGCTTCATGAGGAGAGGTTAGAACCAGTACACGGGATACGTCCGGCCCGAGGTGCGGGCGGCTCCGAGGCCGACGGCCACCAGGAGGAGGGAGGCGAGGGCGAGAAGGCCGAGAAACAACCAGAAGGGCGGGGCCTGGAGGGCGACGATCACGGCGGTGGCCGCGGCCGGCGAGTGCGGGGTGCGGGCCGACATCATCACGCCGAGGGCGAGCCCGCCCGCGACGGCGGCGCTCCAGGGGCCGGGACCCGCCACGGCCAGGACGGCGAAGCCGGTGAGGGCGGAGAGCAGCTGGCCCCCGACGACCGAGCGCGGCTGGGACAGCGGGAGATCGGGGGCGCCCGCGACGAGCGCCATGCTCGCCGCGAGGGGCGGGATGAGCAGGGGCTGGTCGAGCACGGTACCGACGGCGACCAGGAGGAGGAGCGCGGCGACGCTGCCGGCGGTGGAGAGGAGCAGGATCCGGGGCCGGGGGCGCGGGGGCGGGCCGGGGCGGGCGGGTGCGGTTCGGGGCGGAACCGGGGCGGTTCCGGCGGCGGTTCCGGTGGCAGCTCCGGCGGCGGTGGCGGTTCCGGTCTCGGGCAAGGTGGTGTCGGGGGCCGGGGCGGTGGTCACGGGCGGTCCTCGGGTGTCGGCGGGCGGCGGGGCGGGGGCGCCCCCAGGGATCAGGAATCGGCCGGATTGGCCGGGGAGTACTCCGGGGGCGACCAGCGCAGGGGGCTGCCCGCCGGGGTCTCGACCGTGCGCTCGACACGGAAGCGGACGAACCGGCCCTCGGGCCCGTACTCCGTGTGCGCGCGGCCGCTGAGCTGGAGGGTGGTGCCAGTCTCCCAGTCGAGGAAGAGCAGGCCGGCGCGGCCGTCGGCCTCCAGGTTGCCCAGGGTCAGGAACATGGCGTTGCCCGGATAGTCGCGCCAGGCGAGTTCCCGGGGCGTGTCGGCCCGGACGAACCCGGGGTTGCCCCCGCGATGGCTGACGTCGACGCCGTCGGGGGCGGCGGTGGCGATGAAGAAGGTGTCCGCCGACCGGACGTGACGCATCTGGGCGGGGGTGAGCGCCTCGCCGTGCTGGACGGTTCCGGTCCCGGGGCGGTCGGGAGCGGAGCCGTACCACTCCCGTTTCTGGAGGTATTTCGGGCAGTTGGAGAAGACCTGTCCGGCCTCGATCGTGAAGCCGCGCGCGCTGGGCCGGGCGGTGCCGTTGAGACGCATGCGGCGGCGGGTGCGGGGGTCGAGGGCGAGAGTGCCGACGGGCGTGCCGGCGGGGGTGAGCGCTCCGGCGAGCGGGTCGTGGGCGGGGACGCCGCCCGCGACGGAGACGGTGCCCGGGCCGGTGGCACGGGCGAAGCCGGGCGCGCCGGTGAGCAGGCTCGACCAGACCCGGTCCCCGGTGTCCGCCGCGCCGATCATCAGCATCGGCTGGGCCTCCAGGAAGGCGGCGGCGACGGGGCGGATGCCGGGGGTGATGGAGCGGCCGACGTGTTCGGCGAGCGCGCGGACGCCCACGCGGTCCTGGACGGCGAGGGAGCCGGGGTTGTACGGATCCATGACGGGCCTCACTGGGGTGCGGGTGCGTGGTTGCGGGTCGGGCCCTGGCCCGGGGGCTCGTGCTTGGTCGCGCCCACCCGTTCCGCCCCGGCGGAAACAGGTGGGCACAACCGGGGGTTCTAGAAGAAACCGCAGGTGGGAGCCGTTTCTGACGGGGCTTCCGCGCCCTCCGCGCCCTTCGGGACCGAGATCTCCAGGCGGGTGCCGTCCGGGTCGTGGAAGAAGATGCCGCCGGAGGCCGCGCCCTCGCGGTGGGCGACGACGCCCTCGTACGCGAAGGAGGCGCCGCGGGCGGTGAGCGCGGCCTCGGCGGCGCGTACGTGGTCGAGGGACTCGGCCTCGAAGGCGAGGTGGTGGAGACCGGCGCGGCCGGCGGCGTAGGCGTCGTCGGCCTGCTGCCAGAGGGTGAGGACGAGGCGGCCGTCCTGGCCGAGGAAGGCGTAGCGACTGTCTCCCTCCGCGCCCCCGCCGAGCGACTCGAAGCCGAGGACCTCGCCGTAGAAGGCGAGGGAGCGGTCCAGGTCGGTGACGTTGAGGCCGACGTGGTGGGTGGCGAGTGTGCCGATCGCGGTCATGGCGGTTCTCTCCCTGGTACGGCCGGCCCCTCTCGGGCTAACCTCTCAATGGGACTTTAGAGGTTAGAAACCAGGAGCGTCAACCGCTCACGTACTCTTGAGGGGTTAGTTCATCGAGGAGGGTGCCGCGCCATGACCGCCATCGACCCCCGGCCGCTCACCGGCGAGCCCGTCTCCCTCGACCTCCTCAACACCCGCTGGAACGAGGAGGGCGTCCGCCAGGACCTCCTCACCGGGATCGAGGGGCTCGCCGTCTGGCTCGCCACCAACGGCCTCGACCGACGGTTCGCCGCCGACGCCGGAACCCTGCGCCACACCCTCACCGCCAGGGACGCGCTCGCCGCGCTCGTCGACCACCCCGGGGACCCCGCGGCGACCGCCCGCGTCGACGCCGTCCTCGGCCACGGCCGCATCCGGGCCACCCTCACCACCGAAGGCCCCGGCGAAGAGGCCGAATTCGCGAACCCCGCCTGGGGCCCCGGCTGGACCGCCGCCCGCGACTACCTCGACCTGCTGCGCACCGCCCCCGACCGCATCCGGGCCTGCGCCCACGAGGCGTGCATCCTGCACTTCTTCGACACCTCACGGAACGGCACCCGCCGCTGGTGCTCGATGGCGGCCTGCGGCAACCGGGCCAAGGCCTCGCGCCACTACGCCCGCACGAAGGACCACTGACGCCCCACCCGTTCACCCAGGTTGGTGGTGATTGGTCCCTGATGGCGTGTCGGCGACGGTGGCGGATGTACGCCATCGACGCATTCCGCCACCTGTCAGCCCTCCACAAATCCCTGTCGTTTACGAAAGGCTGAGCGGTCATCCGGTACCGAAATCCGGACCCTCTCTTTCACAACCAGGGATGTACATGACCCCCCAGAGCTCCATACCCGGGCGCTCGCCCTCCGGGAGACGGGCGGCCCGCATCGCGGCCGCCGCCGGACTCGTCGCCGCGCTCGTCGCGGCCGGTGCCGCCCCGGTCCTGGCCGTCGACGACCCGGCGACCACTCCCCCGGTGAAGGCGACCAAGCCCTCCGACGAGACCGACAAGCTCGGCGCCACCGACGCCCAGCGCCTCACCGAGGCCGAGGTGAGCGGCGACAAGCACGTCACGATCCTCGTCGCCACCGCTCCCGGCGCCACCGAGCAGGTCGCCGGCCAGCTCGACGCCGTCGCCGGCGCCTCCGTCGGCAAGCGTCAGGACGCGCTCGGCTACGTCCGCGCGACCCTGCCGACGGCCAAGGCCGAGGCGGCCATCAAGGCCGCCGTGAAGCTCTCCTCCGTCCAGTCGATCGACCTCCAGGCCGAGATCAAGCTGGACGACCCGACCCCGGACGCGGGCGCGGCGACGGGCGCCGTCGACGGCACCACGGTCAGCCGGACCTACCCGGCCCCGTCGAAGAGCACCCCGGCGAAGAACCCGTACAACCCGTCGCACGAGACGGGCGCGGTCGAGTTCGTCGAGGACCACCCCAAGGCCGACGGCCGCGGCGTGACCATCGGCGTCCTCGACTCCGGTGTCGACCTGGGCCACCCGGCGCTGCAGAAGACCACCACCGGCGAGCGCAAGATCGTCGACTGGGTCACCGCCACCGACCCGCTGACGGAGGGCGACGCCACCTGGCGCGCCCAGATCACCCCCGTCGCGGGCCCCGTCTTCACCGCGGCCGCCCAGAGCTGGAAGGCGCCCGAGGGCTCCTACCAGTGGAGCCGCTTCAGCGAGTCGATCACCGCGGGCGGCGACCCGGCCGGTGACATCAACCGCGACGGCGACACCACCGACGTCTTCGGCATGCTGTACGACCCGGCCGCCGGGACCGTCCGCGTGGACTCCGACCAGAACAACGACTTCACGGACAACGCTCCGATGAAGCCGTACAAGGACGGGTACCAGATCGGCTACTTCGGTACCGACAACCCGGCCACCGAGGTCGTCGAGAAGACGCCGTTCGTCGTCGAGATCCGCAAGGACGTCCCGATGGACCCGCTGGGCGGGACCTGGGTCGGCCAGAAGCGCGACTTCGTCAACATCGGCATCGTCGAGTCCTCGCACGGCACCCACGTCGCCGGCATCACCGCCGCCCACGGCCTCTTCGGCGGCAGGATGAACGGTGGCGCGCCCGGCGCGAAGATCGTCTCCTCGCGCGCGTGCACCTGGACCGGCGGCTGCACCAACACCGCCCTCACCGAGGGCATGACGGACCTCGTCGTCAACCGCGGCGTCGACATCGTCAACATGTCGATCGGCGGCCTGCCCGCGCAGAACGACGGCGACAACGTCCGCTCGCGTCTCTACACGCGTCTGATCGACCAGTACGGCGTGCAGCTGATCATCTCGGCCGGCAACTCCGGCCCGGGCATCAACACGATCGGCGACCCCGGCCTGGCCGACAAGGTCGTCTCGGTCGGCGCGGCGATCTCCCAGTCGACCTGGGCCGCCAACTACGGCTCCGCGGTCGAGAAGAAGTACGCCATGTTCCCCTTCTCCTCGCGCGGCCCGCGTGAGGACGGCGGCTTCACCCCGACCATCACCGGTCCCGGCTCGGCCGTGAACACCATCCCGACCTGGCTGGCCGGCGCCGGCGTCGCCGAGTCCGGCTACGCCCTGCCCGCCGGTTACGGGATGCTCAACGGCACCTCGATGTCCTCCCCGCAGGTCGCGGGCGCGAGCGCGCTGCTGCTCTCGGCCGCGAAGCAGCGGGGCATCGAGCTCTCCCCGCTCACCCTGCGCACCGCCCTCACCTCCACCGCCCAGCGGATCTCCGGTGTCGCGGCCCACGAGCAGGGCTCGGGCCTCATCGACATCAACGAGGCCTGGGACTCGATCAAGGACGGCGCGACCGCCCACGACTACAAGGTCGAGGCCCCGGTCGACACCGCGATCTTCCCGGCCCCCCACACCGGCACCGGTGTGTACGACCGTGAGGGCGGCCTCAAGGTCGGCCAGAAGAAGGTCTACGACGTCACCGTCACGCGGACGAGCGGCCCGAACCGTGCCATCGAGCACGAGCTGGACCTCAAGTACAACGACGGCACCTTCCGGATCCTCGGCGACGACGAGATCGACCTGCCGCTGAACAAGCCGGTCACCGTCAAGATCCAGGCCCGGCCCACCACCGCCGGCGTGCACAGCGTGATCCTGGAGGCCGACGACGAGCGCACCGAGGGCGTCGACAAGCAGATCCTCGCCACCTCGGTCGTCGCGAGCGACCTGGTCGCCCCCGGCTACGGCTTCTCCGCCGCCGGCTCCGTCCAGCGCAACAGCCACAAGTCGTACTTCGTGACCGTGCCGGAGGGCGCCACCTCCCTCGAGGTCTCCCTCGGCGGTCTGAAGTCGAAGAGCCAGACCCGGTTCATCGCGATCCACCCGTACGGCGTGGCCATCGAGTCGACCGCGTCCACCGCGTGCTACCCGCACTACAACCCGGCGAACACCTGCCGCCCGGACCTGCGCTCCTACGCCAACCCGACGCCGGGCGTGTGGGAGATCGAGGTCGAGTCCCGCCGTACGTCGCCGGACCTGGACAACCCGTACACCCTGGGTGTGTCGGTGCTCGGCGCCGCCTTCGACCCGGCCGTGCAGACGGTCGCCGAGGCCAAGGTCGGCACCCCGGCCCCCGTCGAGTGGACCGTCACCAACAAGTTCGCCGGCATCGACGGCAAGCTGAAGGGCGGCTCGCTGGGCTCGGCCAAGGTCGAGACCCCGACCATCCAGCACCACGAGCAGCACACGAAGACCGTCACCATCGGTGAGGGCGTCGAGCGGCTCGACATCGCCATCGGCAACACCTCCGACAAGGCCGCCGACCTCGACCTCACCGTCTCCTTCGGCGGCAAGCAGGTCGGCCAGTCGGCGGACGGCGACTCGGAGGAGTCCGTCTCCCTCGTGAAGCCGGCCGCGGGCACGTACACCGTCGTCATCGACGGCTACGCGGTCCACGCCGAGGGCGGCACCACGTACGACTACAAGGACGTGTACTTCTCGTCCGCGCTCGGCACCGTCCGCGTCGACGGCACCCGGACCTACCCGCTGGCCCAGGGCGCGAGCGCCAAGGTCGCGGCCGAGGTCGTCGTCGCCGGCGCGGCCCCCGAGGGCCGCCGGTTCTTCGGCGAGGTCCAGCTGCTCAACGCCCGCGGCACCGTCGCGGGCTCCGGCAGCGTCCTGATCGGGAACGTCACCCCGTAACACCGCGCGACCAGTGTGGGGCGGGCACCGGAACCGGTGTCCGTCCCTCTCCCGTTCTTCCGCGTGCCGGTCAGCCGGGGTGCGGGCAGCCGACTCCGGCGGACCCCGGAAGCGCCTTCTCCACCCATGCGCGTCCGTACTCCAGATCGTCACGGACCGCTCCGACGTCCTCGCCGAGATCCCCGGGCGGGCGGTCCCCCTCCCGGTGGGTGATCGGCCCCTCTCCGGGGAACCGCGAGACGATGACGAGCATGCGCGTGCCCACCCGGAAGTAGGGATCCGCGGACTCCTCGGCAGGGACGTCCCCGGCCGTGAAGACGAGGCGGGGCTCCCCGGCCGCCGTCCCCGCCGTCCTGGCCTCCTTGGCCTCTTCTTTCTTGTACGTGCGCTCCACGCTCAGGGTGACGCGGACCCCCTGGTCCCCGCCCAGCCGCTCGACCCGGGCCACCGTTCCCTCGGCAATGTCCGTGGCACACGCGACCAGGCCCTCGGCAGTGAGCAGCGCGTCCCCGATCCCCCCGTCCAGCTCCCCGTTGTGAGCCACGAGATACGCCCCCCCGGTCCCCAGAAGGCCCAGCACGGCCACCGCCGCGACCGCGGCGAGCGCCCGCCGCGGAGCACGCCGGCGGCGGGGTCCCGGCGCCGCGGCCGGGGGCGGCGACGCCCCGGCGGCGGGTCCGGTCACCGCCGTGGCGATGAGCCCCAGCTGCTCGCGCAGGGTCTCCACGTCGGCCAGCGCCGCCCGCACGTCGGGGTCCCGCTCGGCCCACTCGGGCAGCGGCTCGCCGGACACCGCCAGTCGTACCGGGTCCCGCTCGTCCCTCTCCACCCTCACACCACCTCGTCCGTGTGCAGCCGGGCGCGCAGCGCGCGCACGGCGGCGTGCAGTCGGCTCTTGACCGTTCCCTCGGGGATCTCCAGCGCCTCCGCGATCTCGGCCACCGGCAGGTCGGCGTAGAAGCGCAGCACCACGACCTGCCGCTGCGGCAGGGGCAGCGCGTCGAGCCCCTGCGCGACCGCCAGCGTCAGGACCCGTGCCTCCTCGACACCCGGCTGCTCCGTGCCCCACGGCCGCAGCGCGGTCAGCCGCTCGTCGAGCCGCTCCCGGCGGCGCCGGTCCCGGTGCCAGTCCACCGCGATGTTCGAGGCCACCACGGCGCACCAGGCGGCGGTGGACCGCAGGGGCTCCCGTCCCTTCGCCCGGGACTCCAGGAGCTTGAGCCGCACCTGCTGCACGCCGTCCTGGAGCTCCGCGTGCGGCACCCCGCCCAGCGCCAGGACCGCTCTCACCCGGTCCACGAGGGCCGCGTCCAGCGGATCGTCCGCCGCATCGTCCGCCGCCGGGCGCCGGGCCTTCCTCACTACCGCCACCGTGCCTCCTTCCCTCCCGCGTCCCCCCTGTGACGCGGAAGCGGCACGAAACGTTCGATCCGGCCCCGGACCCACGTCCGACCTGTGGACAATGGATTGGACAAGGCGCCCCGGGACATACGCATCATGGACCGGCAGCACCCTGCACATACGTACGGAGGAGTCCCCGTGAAGGTCGGAATCGTCGGAGCCACCGGTCAGGTCGGCACAGTCATGCGCAGCATCCTGGCCGAGCGGAAGTTCCCCCTCGACGAGCTGCGGCTCTTCGCCTCCGCCCGCTCCGCCGGCACCGTCGTGGACGGCGTCACGGTCGAGGACGCCTCCACCGCCGACTACACGGGTCTGGACATCGTCCTGTTCTCCGCCGGTGGCGCCACCTCCAAGGCCCTCGCCGAGAAGGTCGCCTCCCAGGGCGCCGTCGTGATCGACAACTCCTCCGCCTGGCGCCGCGACCCCGAGGTCCCGCTGGTGGTCTCCGAGGTCAACCCGCACGCGATCAAGGATCGCCCCAAGGGCATCATCGCCAACCCGAACTGCACCACGATGGCCGCCATGCCGGTCCTCAAGCCGCTCCACCAGGAGGCCGGCCTCACCGCGCTCGTCGCGACCACCTACCAGGCCGTCTCCGGCTCGGGCGTGGCCGGTGTCGCCGAGCTGCGCACCCAGGCGTGTGCCGTGGCGGAGACCGCCGACCAGCTGGCGTTCGACGGCGAGGCCGTCGAGTTCCCCGAGCCCGCCGTCTACAAGCGTCCGATCGCGTTCAACGTGGTCCCGCTGGCCGGCTCGATCGTCGACGACGGCTCCTTCGAGACCGACGAGGAGCAGAAGCTCCGCAACGAGTCCCGCAAGATCCTGGAGATCCCCGAGCTGAAGGTCTCCGGCACCTGTGTGCGCGTCCCGGTCTTCTCCGGCCACTCCCTCCAGGTGAACGTCCGCTTCGAGCGCCCGATCAGCGTCGAGCGCGCCTACGAGCTGCTCAAGGACGCCGAGGGCGTCGTGCTCTCCGAGATCCCGACCCCGCTCCAGGCGGCCGGCAAGGACGCCTCGTACGTGGGCCGCATCCGCGTGGACGAGACCGTCGACAACGGTCTGGCGCTCTTCCTCTCCAACGACAACCTGCGCAAGGGCGCGGCGCTGAACGCCGTGCAGATCGCGGAGCTGGTCGCGGCCGAGCTCAAGGGCTGACCCGTACGACACCACTGAGGGGCGGGGGGGCCGGGGGGGGGCCCCCCCCCCCCGGGGGCCCGGGGGGAATGCCCCGGCGGCGGCCCCCCCCCCCCCGGGGGGGGGGGGGCAAAAGAACCAAACAGCGGGGGGTGGACCGGGGGGCGGG
>NZ_JBHVZO010000001.1:320884-427007 GCF_042879855.1 Streptomyces sp. NPDC058326
CGGCCCCCCCCAGCTCACCCCGCGCCCCCCCCCCGGGGGGTCTACTCGGCGGCGCCCCCCCCCCCGGCCGCGGCGGGGGACCCGCGGGGGGGCGGGCCGGGGCGCCCCCCCCGGGGGGGCGGGCGGGGGGGGGGGACGGCCGCCCCTCCGCTGTTCGCCCTGGGAAATGCGCAGTGCGCCGCCGGCACGCCCCGTGGAAGGATGGGCCAAACGTCACGAAACCGAGGAGTTGACCGGGTGCCTGGCACGAACCTGACCCGTGAAGAGGCGGAAGCGCGGGCGGCGCTGCTGACCGTGGACGCGTACGAGGTCGAACTCGACCTCTCCGGTGCGCAGGAGGGCGGCACCTACCGGTCCGTCACCACCGTCCGCTTCGATTCCGCCGAGGCCGGTGCCTCGACCTTCATCGACCTCGTCGCGCCCGCCGTCCACGAGGTCGTCCTGAACGGCCACGCGCTGGACGTCGCCGCCGTCTTCCGTGACTCGCGGATCACGCTGAAGCATCTCGCGGGCGGCCGCAACGAGCTGAAGGTCGTCGCCGACTGCGCGTACACCAACACCGGTGAGGGTCTGCACCGCTTCGTCGACCCGGTCGACGACCAGGCCTATCTGTACACGCAGTTCGAGGTCCCGGACGCGCGCCGGGTCTTCGCCTCGTTCGAGCAGCCCGACCTGAAGGCGACCTTCCAGTTCACCGTGAAGGCGCCGAGCGGGTGGAAGGTCATCTCCAACTCGCCCACGCCGGAGACGCCGAAGGACGACGTCTGGGTGTTCGAGCCGACGCCCCGCATCTCCACGTACATCACCGCGCTGATCGTCGGCCCGTACCACTCGGTGCACTCGACGTACGAGAAGGACGGGCAGACGGTCCCGCTGGGCATCTACTGCCGTCCGTCGCTCGCCGAGTTCCTCGACGCGGACCACATCTTCGACGTCACGCGGCAGGGCTTCGGCTGGTTCCAGGAGAAGTTCGCGTACGACTACCCGTTCGCGAAGTACGACCAGCTCTTCGTGCCGGAGTTCAACGCGGGCGCGATGGAGAACGCGGGCGCGGTCACCATTCGCGACCAGTACGTCTTCCGCTCGAAGGTGACGGACGCGGCGTACGAGCGGCGCGCCGAGACCATCCTCCACGAGCTCGCGCACATGTGGTTCGGCGACCTCGTCACGATGGAGTGGTGGAACGACCTGTGGCTGAACGAGTCGTTCGCCACCTACACCTCCGTCGCCTGCCAGGCCTCGGTGGCGGGCACCCGCTGGCCGAACGCCTGGACGACCTTCGCGAACGCGGAGAAGACCTGGGCCTACCGCCAGGACCAGCTGCCGTCGACGCACCCGATCATGGCCGAGATCAACGACCTGGAGGACGTGCTCGTCAACTTCGACGGGATCACGTACGCCAAGGGCGCGTCGGTGCTCAAGCAGCTCGTCGCCTACGTCGGCCAGGACGAGTTCTTCAAGGGCGTGCAGGCCTACTTCCAGGCGCACGCCTTCGGCAACACGCGCCTCTCCGACCTGCTCGGCGCCCTTGAGGAGACCTCCGGGCGCGACCTCAAAACCTGGTCGAAGGCATGGCTGGAGACGGCCGGCATCAACATCCTCCGGCCGGAGATCGAGACCGACGAGAACGGTTCCATCACCTCCTTCGCCGTCCGGCAGGAGGCGCCCGCGCTGCCCACCGGAGCCAAGGGCGAGGCCGTCCTGCGCCCGCACCGGATCGCGATCGGCTTCTACGAGCTGAACGAGACCGGCAAGCTGGTCCGCACCGAGCGTCTCGAACTCGACATCGAGGCCGCCGGTCTGACCGCCGTACCGCAGCTCGCGGGCAAGACCCGCCCGGCGGTCGTCCTCCTCAACGACGACGACCTGTCGTACGCCAAGGTCCGCCTCGACGACGTGTCCCTGCGGAACGTCACCGCGCACCTCGGCGACTTCGCCGAGTCGCTGCCGCGCGCCCTGTGCTGGGCCTCGGCCTGGGACATGACCCGCGACGGTGAGCTGGCCACCCGCGACTACCTGGAGCTGGTGCTCTCCGGTATCGCGAAGGAGTCCGACATCGGCGTGGTCCAGTCGCTCCAGGGCCAGGTCAAGGCCGCCCTCGACCTGTACGCGGCGCCGGAGTGGCGGGAGGCCGGGCTGACCCGCTGGACCGAGGCGACGCTCGCGCACCTCCAGGCGGCCGAGCCGGGCAGCGACCACCAGCTGGCGTGGGCGCGTGCCTTCGCCGCGACCGCCCGCACGCCGCAGCAGCTCGACCTGCTCGCCGCGCTCCTCGAGGGCCGCGAGTCGGTCGAGGGCCTGGCCGTCGACACCGAGCTGCGCTGGGCGTTCGTCCAGCGGCTCGCGGCGACCGGTGTCTACGACGAGACGGAGATCGCCGGCGAGCTGGAGCGCGACCGCACCGCGGCGGGCGAGCGGCACGCGGCGACGGCGCGCGCGGCCCGTCCGACCGAGGCCGCGAAGGCCGAGGCCTGGGCCTCGGTCGTCGAGGACGACAAGCTGGCGAACGCCGTGCAGGAGGCCGTCATCGGCGGCTTCGTCCAGTCCGACCAGCGTGAGCTGCTCGCCCCGTACACGGCGAAGTACTTCGCGTCGATCAAGGGCGTCTCCGAGACCCGCAGCCACGAGATGATCCAGCAGATCGTGGTCGGCCTCTACCCGACGCTCCAGGTCTCGCAGGAGACGCTCGACGCGACGGACGGGTGGATCGCCGAGCACGACCCGGCCCCGGCGCTGCGGCGTCTGGTGACGGAGTGCCGCGCGGGTGTCGAGCGCGCGCTCCGGGCGCGGGCTGCGGACGCGGCCGCGGCGGTCTGACACCGCTGATCCGGTGCGGAGAAGGGGCGCCCTCCCCCGGGGGGCGCCCCTTCTCACGTGTGGTGTCCGCCCGGCGGGCGGGCGTCGGCGCGCTGCCGCTGCCGCCGGGCGGAGGTCCTGGGGTATCAGCCGCCGAGGGCCGCGAACCGGGCGCGCAGGTCGGCCGCGCCCTGCTCCGTGAGGGTGCCGTGCAGCCGCATCCGGGCGACGCCGCCGTCGGGGAAGGCGTCGAGGCGGACGTGGGTGACGACGGCCCGGGCGGGCAGCTTGAAGCGGTGGAGGGTGTCGGGCTGGAGCCTGGTCCGGGGGATGATCTCGAACCACTCGCCCGACTCGCCGTTGCGGCCCTGGAGGGCGATCCAGCCGGCCGAGTTGCCCTTGAGGTAGGCGGTGTCGATCTCGACGGCGCGGACGGCGCCCTGCGCGGCGAGCCGGAAGCGCACCCAGTCGTTGGTGCCGCGGACCCGGCGGCGGCGGTTCTCCCAGCCGTCGTCCATCTTGCGGGAGGTGCCGGGCAGGATGATCTGGGTGGGCGAGGAGTAGAACCTGTCCGAGGCGTCCTCGTACGAACCGCCGTTGAGTACGGAGATCAGGTCGAGGGTGCCGAGCAGCTCCAGCCACTCGGGGTCGGGCACCACCTCGCCGTGGACGCGGAGGCGGGCGATGCCGCCGTCGGGGTGCTGGCAGAGCCGGAGGTGGGTGAAGCGGCGCTCGGCGCCGATCGTGAAGCCGTTGGCGGCGTGGCCGCGGACGGGGGTCGGCGGGACGAGCTCCTCCCACTTCGCTTCGAGCAGCTCCTCGGGGCTGGGCGAGCCCTCCACGGAGGTGGCCTGGATGCTGACGCGCTGCGGGTAGTTGCCCCGGAAATGGGCGGTGTCGACGACGATCCCCCGGATGACACCGGGGGCGCCGAGCCGGACGATCGCCCAGTCGTGGTCCTCGGGGGCGGGGAAGACGTTCGCGGCGTCGGCGCCACGGCGGCGGCGGGTCTCCCAGCCGTCCATGATCTTGCCCTTGTGTCCGAAGTGCTCGGGGTCGAAGACGGCCCGCTCGCGGACGAGGAGGTTCTCCCGCTCGGCGAAGAACTCGTCGTTGGCGGCGACGACTCCTGCGCCCAGGCGGCGGTCGGCGAGGTCGACGAGCTCGGTGAAGGGGAAGTCACCGGTGCGGTAGTCGGCGTACGGGTCGCCGCCGGAGTAGGGGGCGGCGTCGTTGGCGTGCGGGTCGGTGTTCCCGTCGTTCGCGTCGTTCGTGTCGAAGCTGCTCATGGCTCGACTCTCCCGTGCGCCCGCCCCCGCGGTCCATCGAATGTTTTCGACGGATATGTTCAGTTCTGCTGAACGGTCTCGCGGGCGGTGGCCGCCTGTCGGAGCGCGGCGAGGACCCGGGCCACCGCCGGACCCTCCTCCGCGCCGCGCCGTACCGCCGCGACGACGTGCCGGCGCGGCTGGTCGGCGGAGAGGACGCGCATGACGACGCCGGTGCCGCCCCGGCGTTCCGCCGAGGCCATCCGGGGCACCAGGGCGATGCCCATCCCGGCCTCGACCATGGCGAGGATCGCGGTCCAGCCGGAAGCGCTGTGGGCCTGCTCGGGCACGAAACCGGCCGCCTCGCAGGCGGCGGTGGTGATCTCGGACCAGGGCCCCGACCCCCCGAAGATCCACGGCTCGGCCGCCAGGTCAGCGAGCCGCAGGCCGGGGGCGTCGGCGCACGGGTGTCCGGCGGGCAGGGCGACGTCGAGCGGATCGGCGAGCAGCGGCACCCGGCTGAACTTGGGGTCGCGCACCGAGGGCGCGTGGGCGGCGAGGGAGAGCGCCAGGTCGACCTCGCCGGCCGAGAGCAGCTCGTACGCCTCCGCCGCCTCGGCCTCCCGGACGCGGACGTCGAGCCCGGGGTGCGCGGTCCGCAACTGCCGTACGGCGGGCACGACGAGTGCGGGCACGGACGTCGAGAAGGCCGCCACCCGCACCTGTCCTGCCTCGCCGCGCAGATAGCCGACGAGCTCGGCGTCGGCACGCTCCAGCTGCGCGAAGACCACCTCCGCGTGCCGCAGCACCAGATGGGCGGCGTCGGTGAGCCGGACCCGGCGGCCCTGGGCCTCGAGGAGCCGTACGCCGAGCTGCCTGGCGAGGTTGGTGAGCTGCTGCGACACGGCCGAGGGGGTCATGAGCAGGGCCTCGGCGGTGGCGGTGACGGTGCCGCGGTCGCGGAGGGTGCGGAGGATCTGGAGCTTCTTGATGTCCCACTCGGTCATGGGGCGCAACCTATCCGGCCTTCCGGACGCCGGTGGCGGAGGCAAGGGCCACTCCGCCGAGGATGAGCGCCATGCACGCGCCCCCGAGCAGGCCGAGCCGTTCGCCGAGCATCGCGTACGACAGGAGGGCGACGCAGACGGGCTGGAGGTAGTAGACGACGCCCGCGCGGGCCGCGCCGATGAGGGCGATGGCCTTGTTCCAGGCGAAGAAGGCGACGGCGGAGGAGAAGACGCCGACGTAGAGGAGGGGGCCCACGGAGGCGGCACCGACGGTGAACCCGCCCTGGACGGCGAGGGACACGGCGTACGCGGGGGCGAGCATCAGGGCGCCGAGCAGGAAGGTGGTGAAGAGGAAGGCGAGTCCGTCGATCTCGGCGGGCTTGCGCTTGAGCAGGGCGCTGTACGAGGCGAAGGAGAGGGCCGCGGCGAACATCCACAGGTCGCCGGTGGTGAACTCCACGACGAGCGAGCCCTTTCCGACGAGCAGGAGCACGCCGAGGGCGGCGGTCAGCATCCCGAGGACGCGCCGGGCACCGAGGCGTTCACCGCCGAGCCGGGCGTAGACCGTCATGATCACCGGGGAGGCGGCCATGATCATGCCCATGTTGGAGGCGGAGGTGGTCAGTCCGGCCTGGTGCACGAGGGTGTTGTAGAGGGCGACGCCGAAGAGCGAGGCGAGGGCGACGAAGCCGAGGTGACGGCGGATCGTCCGCCATTGACGCAGGAAGGGCCGGGCGGCGAACGGCGCGACGGCGATCAGCGCGATGATCCAGCGCCAGAAGACGGCCTGGACGGGCGGGACGGTGTCGGCCATGTCGCGGGTGGCGACGAAGCTGCCGGACCAGACGACGGTGGCGAGCAGGGCGAGGAGCACGCCGAGGCCGGCGCCCCGTGCGAGCTTCCTCGCGGGCGCCGGCCTCTCGGTGGCGGTGGTGACGGTGGTGTCGGTTCCAGTGGTGACGATGGTGTCGGTGGCGGCGGTCGGATGACGGGCGGTGATCAGGCTCATGCCGCCTACCGTCGCACCGCCGAACTCTCCAGGTCCATCGAAACTTCCTGACCACTTCCTTCAGCAGAACTGAACGTTTCGGCCTGGGGAGCGGCCTCCTTCGGGGTACGCGGCCCCAGCTGCCCCACCAGGGTGGCGCCGAAGGCGATGACCATGCCGAGCAGCTGCACCGGGCCGAGCGCCTGGCCGAGCGCCGCCCAGCCGATGATCGCGGCGGTGATCGGCGAGAGCGGGCCGAGGAGGGTGGCCGAGGAGGCGCTGAGCCGCTCGATGCCGCGGAACCAGAGGAAGTACGAGATCGCGGTGTTGCCGAAGGCGAGGTAGGCGTAGCCGGCCAGGTGGGTGCCGGTCAGGGCGGGCGGGGCGCCCTCGATCAGGAAGGCGACGGGCAGGATGACCAGGCCGCCCGCGGTGAGCTGCCAGCCGGTGAGCGCGAGGGCTCCGACACCCTCGGGGCGCCCCCAGCGCTTGGTGAAGACGACTCCCGCCGACATGGAGAGGGCGGAGAGCAGTCCCGCGATCACTCCGACGAGGTCGAGCGCGGCCCCGGCCTTGAGGACCACGAGACTGACGCCGAAGGCGGCGGCGACGGCGGTGAGCAGGGACTTCACGGTGGGCTTGTCGCCCAGGAAGAGGGCGGCGAGGCCGACGACGAAGAGCGGGCCGACGGAGCCGACGACGGCGGCGACACCGCCGGGGAGCCGGTAGGCGGCGAGGAAGAGCAGCGGGAAGAAGGCGCCGATGTTGAGCGCGCCGAGGACGGCCAACTTCCACCACCAGGCGCCCTGGGGGAGCTTGCGGGTGAGTGCGAGGAGCAGGAGTCCGGCGGGCAGGGCGCGCATGAGGCCGGTGAAGAGCGGCCGGTCGGGCGGCAGGAACTCCGTGGTGACGAAGTAGGTGGAGCCCCAGGAGATCGGGGCGAGGGCGGTGAGCGCGACGACGGCTGCCTTGCGGGACATGACAGGTTCCCCCCTTGCGTGAAGTGCCGGTGCGGAGCCGGACTGGCTTGGCGGTAATTAACTTATCACTAAGCTACTTACTTGCAAGTGGCTTAGTTGCCATCGAGGAGGAAAGAGGGGAACACTGAGGCCATGAAGACGCAGACCCCCGGACACGACGCCGTCGACGCCATCACCGACCAGTGGGCGGCCGTCCGCCCGGACCTGGACACCGTCCCCATGGCGGTCTTCGGGCGCATCTACCGGCTCGCCAACGCCATGCGCGGCAAGGTGGACAAGGCGTACGCGCCCTACGGCATGGCGCTCGGGGAGTTCGACGTGCTCGCGACACTGCGCAGGTCCGGAGCGCCGTACACGCTCTCACCGCGCGAATTGACCGCCACGCTGATGATCACCACCGGCGGGATGACCGGCCGGCTGGACAAGCTGGAGAAGGCCGGGCTGCTCACCCGCAGCCCCGACCCGAACGACCGGCGCGGCCTGCGGGTCACCCTCAGCGAGCGCGGCAGGGAACTGGTGGACCAGGCCGTCGGGGCCGGTCTCGCGGAGCAGCGGGCCGCCCTCGAGGCCGCGCTCACCGAGGAGGAGGCGGACCAGCTGGCCGGGCTGCTGCGCAAGCTCCTCGCGACCACCGCGTAGAGGGTGTGGACGCACGCGAGGGCGCCGCGCGGTACGTCGTACCGTGCGGCGCCCTCGGCGAAGAAGGAGGAGGCGGTCAGGCCTTCTTGGACTTGTCGAGCACCATCACCAGACCGGCGATGACCAGGAACAGCACCAGCGGTGCGGCCACGAACAGGCCGAGGGTCTCGACGACCTCCAGCTTGGGGGCCGGGTCGTCGCCGTCGTCGCGGGTGAGCGCGAGCGCGGGGGACGACATGAGCAGCATCATCAGCGTCGTACCGGCCGCGAGCGAGCCGGCGCGCAGAGCGTTCTTCTTGTCCACGGTGCAAACGTAGCGAACACCTAAACGGGCCGCGCGCCCGGGGGTGCCGTACGGGGGCCTCAGGCCCCCGTCCCCCCGTCCGGGGCCGCCGTACGGGCATGCAGTTCGCGCAGCAGCGCGTGCGCCCGGGGCGAGGCGGCCAGCTGCTCCAGGGTGAGCGGCTGCCCGTCCGGGCCCGCGAGCGGCAGCCGCCAGTTGGGGTACTGGTCCCAGGTGCCCGGCAGGTTCTGCGGTCTGCGGTCCCCCACCGCGTCCGGCAGCCAGACCCCCACCATGCGGGCCGGGGTGCCGAGCAGGAACCGGTGGACGGCCCTGATCTCGGCCTCCTCGTCGCCCGGACCCTCGGGAAGCAGCCCGAGCCGCTGGAACAGGCCCAGCCACTCGGCGGTCTCCACCGCGTCCCCCGCCCGCTCGCGCTCCAGATCGCCGGAGAGCAGCCCGAGGCGGTGCCGCAGCGTGACGTGGTCCCCGGAGAGCCTGGCGGCCGTCGGCGGCAGGTCGTGGGTGGTGGCCGTGGCCACGCACTCGGCGCGCCACCCGTCCCGCGGCAGCGGACGCCCCGTACCCGCCCAGTCCCGCTCGAACCAGAGCACGGAGGTGCCGAACACCCCGCGCCCGGCCAGCTCCTCCCGTACGCCGGGCTCGACCGTGCCGAGGTCCTCGCCGATCACCAGAGCCCCCGCGCGATGGGCTTCGAGGACGAGGACCGCGAGCATCGCCTCGGCGTCGTACCGGACGTACGTGCCCTCGGTGGGCTCGCGGCCCTCGGGGACCCACCAGAGCCGGAACAGGCCCATCACATGGTCGATGCGCAGCGCGCCCGCGTGGCGCAGGAGTTCCTGGAGGAGCCCCCGGTACGGCGCGTACCCCGCGGCGGCGAGGGCGTCGGGGCGCCAGGGGGGCAGGCCCCAGTCCTGGCCCCGGGAGTTGAAGGCGTCGGGCGGCGCGCCGACCGACATGCCGGCGGCGAAGGCCTCCTGCTGGGCCCAGGCGTCCGAGCCCTCCGGGTGGACGCCGACCGCCAGGTCGTGGACGATCCCGACCTCCATCCCGGCCTCGCGGGCGGCCGCGGCGGCGTCGGCCAGCTGCCGGTCCGTCAGCCAGGCGAGCCGGCAGTGGAAGTCGACCCGGGCGGCCAGGGCGGGGTCGTCGCACACGGCGGTCTCGGCCGCGCGCGGATCGCGCAGCTCCTCGGGCCAGTCGCGCCAGTGGTGGCCGTGCCGCTCGGCGAGGGCCTGGTAGGTGGCGTGGCCCTCCAGGGCGCGGCCACGGGCGGCGAGGAAGGCGTGGAAGTCGGCGCGCCGCCCCGGACCCAGCTCCACGCTCTCGACGACGATCTCGAGGGCGCGGCGCTTGACGTCCCAGACCGCGTCCCTGTCGATCACCGCGCCCTTGCCGAGGACCCGCTCGCGCAGTTCGGCGGCCTCGGCGAGGATCCGGTCGAGCTCCTCGCGGCGCTCGGGGCCGATCAGGGCGTACTCGGGGATCGCCTCGATCCGCAGATGGACGGGGTCCGGGAAGCGGCGCGAGGAGGGGCGGTACGGGGACGGGTCGCTGGGAGCTCCGGGCACGCCCGCGTGGAGCGGGTTGACCTGGACGAAACCGGCGCCGTGCGTGCGGCCCGCCCAGGTGGCGAGTTCCCGCAGGTCGCCGAGGTCGCCCATGCCCCAGGAGCGCTGGGAGAGCAGCGAGTAGAGCTGGACAAGGAGGCCGTACGAGCGCCGCCCGGGGCCGGGCACGCGCGCGGGGCTCACGATCAGGGTGCTGGTGGCCGTGCGCCCGTCGGGGGCCTCGGCCTCCACGGTATGAACGCCGAGGGGCAGCCGCTCCCAGTCCGGGCCGGTGACGACGGCACCGTCCTCGGTGGTGACCCGGAGCCGGGTGCCGGGCGGCAGGCCCGCGGGTGGGCGGGCCGGCTCCTCGCCCCGCCGCCGGACGAGTGTCGGGGGCAACAGGCGCTCCCGGTCGGCCCGTTCCGCCGCGCCGAGGGCGGCCGCGACCGCTTCGGGGGTGCCCGCGTCGACGCCGAGGGCGCCGAGGACGGCCACCACGGTCGCCTCCGGCACGGGCACGGTGACACCTTCGGAGGGGCTGTAGGCGGTGGCGACGCCGTGACGGGCGGCGAGACGGGCCAGGGTCACTTCACACTCCGGGGGACTCCGTGCCGCCCGCGCTGCCGGGGGCGGTGGGTTCGCTGGTGAGGGGGGCCGCCTCGGTCAGGGGCGGTTCGCTGGTGAGGGGAGCGGCGTCGGGGAGCGGCGGTTCGCTGGTCAGCGGTTCGCCGGAGCGGGCCGGCTGCTCCGGCATCCGTATCCGTCCGAGGTGGCGGGCGGTCGTGGTCACGGGGGTCTCCCGGGTTTCGTCTCGACTGGTGGGACCAGGGGTAGCGACTGAGCCCTACCCACCGCACCACGTTTTACCGGCGGAAAGTGGCGGAGTGACGTCACCTCGCCGACGGCTCGCCGGGCAAAGGCGACACATCGGCCACGCGCATTGACACCTCAGTGCGACGGGTGGTGGGCTCGTGACCCACTCGTGACCCACCGGCGGAGCGGCCGGCCCTGCCGAAGGGAGACCCCGTGCACCTCGGGCGCAGGAAGCGCACCGCGACGGCCGTGGCCGCCGCCGTCATCGGCGGCCTCCTCGGCGGCGTGGTGCCGGGTTCGGCCCTCGCGGCCCCGACGGCGGCTCGCCTTCCCGCGCTGCCCCTCGCTCCGACGGCGCCGCCCCCGCCCGTGACCGCACCGGCCGCACCGGCCGCCTCGCCCTCCGCTCCCGCCGCCCCCGGAAGCCCGCTTCCCGCCGTCTGGCCCCGGCCGCAGTCCCTGGCCGCCGCCGGGCCCTCCGTACGCCTCGGGGACGAGGTGACGCTGGTCGCGGACGAGGACGCCGACCCGTACGCCCTGGCCGCCCTCCGTGAGCTGCTGCGGACCGCCGGGGTACGGACCGTCCACACCGGGCTCCCGGGCCGCGGGCCCGTCGTCCGCGCCTCGGGCCCCTCGGGCGAGGCCGCAGGGGAGGCGCTGACCGCCCAGGGCGTGGCCGACCGTCTCGATCTGCCGCGCGGCGGCTACCGGCTCGCCACGGGCCGCTTCCAGGAGCGCGACACGGTCGCCCTGGACGGAGTGGGCGAGGACGGCCTGTTCCACGCCGTGCAGACGCTGCGTCAGCTCGTCGGAGGCGACGGACGGATCCCCGGCGTCGTCGTGCGCGACTGGCCCGGCACGGCCGAACGCGGCATCACCGAGGGCTTCTACGGCCGCCCCTGGACCGCCGAACAGCGGCTCGCCCAGATCGACTTCCTCGGCAGGACCAAGCAGAACCGCTATCTGTACGCGCCCGGCGACGACCCGTACCGCGGGGCGCAGTGGCGAGAGCCCTACCCGGCCGCGCGGCAGGCCGAGTTCCGCGCGCTCGCCGAGCGGGCCCGCGCCCGCCATGTGACCCTTGGCTGGGCCGTCGCGCCCGCCCAGTCCATGTGCCTGTCCTCGGCCGGTGACATGGCGGCGCTCACCGGGAAGATCGACGCGATGTGGGCGCTGGGGGTGCGTGCCTTCCAGCTCCAGTTCCAGGACGCCTCGTACGACGAGTGGCACTGCGACCGGGACGCCGAGGCCTTCGGGCGCGGCCCCGAGTCCGCGGCCGCCGCCCACGCGCGCGTGGCGAACGCGCTCGCCCGTCACCTCGCCGCGCGGCACCCGGACGCCGAGCCGCTGACGGTGATGCCGACGGAGTACTACCAGGACGGCGCGACCGCGTACCGCACGAAGCTGGCCGAGACGCTCGACGCGGACGTGCGGGTGGCGTGGACCGGGGTCGGCGTGGTGCCGCGCACGATCACCGGCGGCGAACTGGCCGGGGCGCGCGGCGCCCTGCGCCACCCGCTCGTCACGATGGACAACTACCCGGTCAACGACTACGCGCAGGACCGGCTGTTCCTCGGTCCCGCCACGGGCCGGGAGCCGGGCGTGGCGGCCGGCTCCGCCGCTTTCCTCGCCCACGCCATGGAGCAGCCCGCGGCCTCCCGCGTCCCGCTCTTCACCACCGCCGACTACGCCTGGAACCCGCGCGGCTACCGGCCCCAGGAGTCCTGGCGGGCGGCCGTCGACGACCTGGCGGGACCGGATCCCGCCGCCCGCGAGGCGCTGCGCGCGCTCGCCGGGAACGGCGCCTCCTCGGTCCTCGACCCGGCGGGCGAGTCGGCCTATCTGAAGCCGCTCCTCGCGGCCTTCTGGGCCTCCCTCACGAGCGGCGGCGGTGCGGGCCGTGAGAAGGCGGCGCGTGAGCTGCGGGCCGCGTTCACCGTGATGCGCGAGGCCCCCGAGCGGCTCGCGGGCACCGCGGGCGGCACCCTCGACGACGAGACCGGCCCCTGGCTCGAACAGCTCTCCCGGTACGGGGAGGCGGGCGAGACGGCCGTCGGCATGCTGCTCGCCCAGGCAGCCGGTGACGGCGCGGCCGCCTGGAAGGCGCAGCTGCGTCTCGAAGCGCTGCGCGAGGAGCTGAAGGCGAGCCCGGTGACGGTCGGCGCGGGGGTGCTCGACCCGTTCCTCACGCGCGCGGTGGACCGGGCGGCGGCCTGGACGGGCGCCGACCGGCCCCCGGCGGCCCCCGTCGACCGCGCCACCGGCTCGTACACCGTGCGGCTCGACCGGGCGCGGCCGCTGGAAACCCTGACGGTGATGACCGAGCCGGGGAACGGCGAAGGCGGCGACGCGCGCGTGGAGGCGTACGTCCCGGGCGAGGGGTGGCGGTCGCTCGGCCCGCTGTCGGCGTCCGGGTGGACGCAGGCCGCGCTCAAGGGGCTGCGTGCCGAGGCGCTGCGGGTGGTGTGGAGCGAGGAGGGACCGGCCCCCGAGGTGCGGTCTCTGGTGCCGTGGTTCGCGGACGGTCCGCGGGCGGGGCTCGACCTGGCCCGTACGGAGACGGACGCGGAGATCGGCGGCCCGGCCCAGCGGGTGGACGTGGAGCTGTCGGGCCGGCGCGCGGGGGAGGTGCGCGGGCCGGTGACGGCGAGGGCCCCGAAGGGGATCACGGTCCGGCTGCCGGAGCAGGCGGTGGTGGAGCGCGGAGCGCGGACGACCGTCCCCCTGGAGGTGTCGGTGGCGGCGGACGCTCCCGCGGGCGCGTACCGGGTGCCGGTGTCCTTCGCGGGCGAGGAGCGGGTCCTGACGGTGCGGGCCTTCCCGCGGACGGCGGGCCCCGATCTGGCGCGGACGGCGACGGCCTCGTCCTCGGGCGACGAGACGGCGGACTTCCCCGCGGCCTCTGCGGTGGACGGCGATCCGGCGACCCGCTGGTCGTCCCCGGCGGAGGACGGTGCCTGGTGGCAGATGGAGCTGTCCGAGCCGGCCCGGATAGGGCAGGTGGTGCTGCACTGGCAGGACGCCTACGCCTCCCGCTACCGGGTCCAGGTGTCGGCCGACGGGCGCGTCTGGCGGACGGCGGCGACGGTCGCGCACGGAAAGGGCGGCCGGGAGTCGGTCCGGATGGACGCGGCCGGCACGCGCTTCCTGCGCGTGCAGGGCGAGTCGCGGGCGACTCCGTACGGCTACTCGCTCTGGTCGGTGGAGTCGTACGCGGTGGCCCCGCAGGACACACCGGAGAAGCCGGGGACGCGGGACGGAGACACGCCCGGCACGCCGGAGAAGCCGGGGACACCGACGGAGGACACGCCCGGGACGCCGACCGGGGACACGCCTCAGGAGCCGGGGACACCGGCCGGGAGCACGCCGGAGGAGCAGCCCACCCCCTGACGGTGCGCCGCTCCCGGTCCCGCGTACGCCGGATGCCGCCCGCGGCGGCGCCCCCTCGTACGCGAAAGGCCCGGCTCAACCCGTCGTCAGCGCCCTCACGGGGGCGTCGGCGACGGAGTCGATCCGGGCCATCACGTCCTCTGCGCCGTACGGCTCGAGGTACGGCAGCCAGCGGGGGTCCCGGTGTCCGGTCCCGATGATCCGCCAGGCCAGGCCGGTCGGCGGGGCCGGTTGGTGGCGCAGCCGCCAGCCGATCTCGCGCAGGTGCCGGTCGGCCTTGACGTGGTTGCAGCGGCGGCAGGCCGCCACCACGTTCTCCCAGGCGTGCGTGCCCCCGCGGCTGCGGGGGACGACGTGGTCGACGCTGGTCGCGACGGCCCCGCAGTACATGCAGCGCCCGCCGTCGCGGGCGAAGAGCGCCCTGCGGGTCAAGGGAACGGGCCCCCGGTAGGGGACCCGCACGAAGCGCTTCAGTCGCACCACGCTGGGCGCGGGCAGGACTTGGGTCTCGCTGTGCAGGAAGGCGCCGGATTCCTCGAGGCAGAGAGCCTTGTTCTCCAGGACGAGGACGAGTGCGCGGCGGAGCGGTACGACGCCTAGCGGCTCGTACGACGCGTTGAGGACCAGGACATGCGGCACGGATGCCTCCTATGACGCCGGCGGCGCGTGGCTCGCGCCGGGACGAACTGCTCTCAGTTTCCCCTCATGCCTGGTCGGAACGCCACCACGTTCGGGAATCGGGGTGACGGGCCCGGCGTGTTCTCGACCACATCGGCATGTCTGTTCTCTTTCTGCCCTGGTGAGGTCGGTCTCTCCCTCGAACAGGACTACGGGACCATGCCCGGCACCCCGTTACTGTGGATGGCCTGCGTACGCGATGCCTGGAGGTCTTCCGTGTCCTGGTTTGCCCTGGCGGCTGCCACAGAGCCCGAACCCCTTCCGGTGACCCTGGACGAGGCGGCCGAGAAGGCGACGAACGCGGCGAGCTGGGTGGAGGAGAACTGGTCCACCTGGCTGAACACGGGCTTGCGCATCCTGCTGATCCTGGTCGTCGCGCTGCTGCTCCGAATGGCCGTCCGCCGTGCCCTGACGAAGCTGATCGAGCGGATGAACCGTTCGGCACAGGCGGTGGAGGGGACGGCCCTGGGCGGTCTCCTCGTCAACACCGAGCGGCGCCGGCAGCGCTCCGAGGCGATCGGCTCGGTGCTGCGTTCGGTGGCGTCGTTCCTGATCCTGGGAACGGCGGGACTGATGATCCTGGGCGCGTTCAAGATCGATCTCGCGCCGCTGCTCGCCTCGGCCGGTGTGGCCGGTGTGGCGATCGGCTTCGGTGCCCGGAACCTCGTGACGGACTTCCTTTCGGGCGTCTTCATGATCCTTGAGGACCAGTACGGCGTCGGTGACTCGGTCGACGCGGGCGTGGCCTCCGGCGAGGTCGTCGAGGTGGGCCTGCGGGTGACCAAGCTGCGCGGGGTGGACGGCGAGATCTGGTACGTGCGGAACGGCGAGATCAAGCGGATAGGGAACCTCAGCCAGGGCTGGGCGACGGCGGGTGTCGACGTGACGGTCCGGCCGACGGAGGACCTGGACCAGGTGCGGTCCGTGATCACCGGGGCGGCGGAGGCCATGGCGAAGGAGGAGCCGTGGAACGAGCGCCTCTGGGGTCCGGTGGAGGTGCTCGGTCTGAGCGAGGTGCTCCTGGACTCGATGACGGTCCGGGTCTCCGCGAAGACCATGCCGGGCAAGGCGCTGGGTGTGGAGCGCGAGCTGCGCTGGCGCATCAAAAAGGGCCTGGACGAGGCGGGCATCCGCATCGTGGGCGGCCTCGCGGCGCAGGCCGAGGAGTCGGCCACCGATCCGACCGCGGGCATGGCGGCCCCTTCGGCGTTCGCCTCCGCGACCTCGCCTCAGTCGGCGGCGGCGACCCCGCTGCCGAGGTCCGACCTCTCCAAGTAGCGCGGAACGCACGGCCCCGGCGCCCCCGCAGGTAACGCTTCGGTTGCCTTCGGGGGCGTCCTGCGTTCCCGGGTATTGACGGCTCCGTGACGGCCGCCTTATTTTCCTCCCATCGAATAGGAAACTTTCCTAACAGTGCAGTGGGAGAACGGGCCGGCCGCGAGGCAGCAGAATGGCCCGAGCAGAGCGGAAGGGCAGGTGCGACCCATGGCCGGTACGACCCCGGGAACCCCCGGTACACCGCGCGTGCTGCGCGCCATGAACGACCGGGCCGCCCTGGACCTGCTCCTGGAGCACGGGCCGCTCTCCCGCACCCGGATCGGCAAGCTCACCGGCCTGTCCAAGCCGACCGCCTCCCAGCTGCTCGCCCGCCTCGAAGCGGCGGGTCTCGTCGTCGCCACCGGCACCACCGAAGGCCGGCCGGGACCCAACGCCCAGCTCTACGCGGTCAACGCGCGGGCCGCGTACGCCGCCGGGCTCGACGTCAACCAGTACCGCATCCACGCCGCCGTCGCCGACGTCACGGGCGGGATCGTCGGCGAGTACGAGCTCCGCACCCCCGGCCGCGGGGCCTCCGGCGTCGTCCGCCAGGTCACCGACGCCCTCGACGGGGCCGTCAAGGCGGCCGGCATCACCCGCGAGGACGTCCGGCGCCTGGTCATCGGCACCCCCGGCGCCTTCGACCCGGCCACCGGGCGCCTGCGGTACGCCTCCCATCTGCCCGGCTGGCACTCCCCCACGCTCCTGGAGGAGCTGGCCGCCGCCCTGCCCATGCCGTTCGAGTACGAGAACGACGTCAACCTGGTCGCCGTCGCCGAGCAGCGGGTCGGCGCCGCCCGCGGCCACGCGGACTTCGTGCTCCTGTGGAACGAGGCGGGCATGGGCGCCGCTCTCGTCCTCGGCGGCCGGCTGCACCGCGGCTTCACCGGCGGCGCCGGCGAGGTCGGCTTCCTGCCCGTCCCCGGCACCCCGCTCGTACGGCAGGTCACCAAGGCCAACTCCGGCGGCTTCCAGGAACTCGCGGGCGTCCAGTCCGTGCCCCGGATCGCCCGCGCCGCCGGGATCGAGACCCCCGAGCAGCCGTACGTCCCCGTCGCGTCCCGGCTGCTCGCCCACGCCGCCGAGGCGCACGGCGAGGACCCCCGGTACGCGGAACTGCTCGACCGGTACGCCGAGCGCCTCGCCATCGGGCTCTCCTCGATCGTCGCCGTCCTCGACCCCGAACTGATCGTGCTGTCGGGAGACGCCCTCGTCTCCGGCGGCGAACCCCTGCGCGCGCGCGTGCAGTCCGAACTCGCCGACCTCGCCGCCTCCCGGCCCCGGCTCGTCCTCGCCGCCGTCCCCGTGCGGCCCGTCCTGCGCGGCGCCCTCGAAAGCGCCCTCGCCACCACGCGCGACGAGGTCTTCGACACCTCACGCTGACCCCGACCGATTCCCGCCCCATCACCCCCGCCACAGGGAGACACCGTCATGCCCGTACGTCCGCGCAGAGCCGCCGCCGCGCTCGCCACCACCGCCTCGATCGCCCTCTTCGCCTCCGCCTGTACGGGCTCCGCGAACAACGCGGCGTCCGACGACGCCAAGGCCGAGACCACCATCACCTTCTGGCACGGCTGGGTGGCGCCCGCCGAGGTCAAGGCCATCACGGACAACGTCGCCCGCTTCGAGAAGGCCCACCCGAACATCAAGGTGAAGGTCGTCGGCAACATCAACGACGACAAGCTGGGCCAGGCGCTGCGCGCGGGCGGATCGAACGGTCCGGACGTCGTCTCCTCCTTCACGACGGCCAACGTCGGCAAGTTCTGCGCCTCGGGCGCCCTCGCGGACCTGAAGCCCTTCATCGAGAAGGACAAGCTGGACCTCGACAAGACCTTCCCGAAGGTCCTCCAGGAGTACACCCAGTTCGAGGGCAGGCGCTGCGCGCTGCCGCTGCTCTCCGACGCGTACGGGCTCTACTACAACAAGGACGCGTTCGAGAAGGCCGGCATCAAGGAGGCCCCGAAGACCTGGTCCGAGTTCACCGAGGTCGCCAAGAAGCTCACGAAGCCCAAGGGCGACTCGTACGAGCAGCTCGGCTTCATGCCGAACTACCTCGGCTACGAGACCGTCGTCTCCCACTACATGTCCCAGTGGGACCACAGGTACTTCGACGAGAACGGCAGGTCGAACGTCGCCAAGGACCCGGCGTTCGCCGAGATGATGACGTACCAGAAGTCCCTGGTGGACGCCCTGGGCGGCTTCAGGAAGCTCGACACGTACCGCACCACCTTCGGTGACGAGTGGGGCGCCAAGCACCCCTTCCACACCGGCCAGGTCGCCATGCAGCTGGACGGCGAGTGGCGGCTGAACTTCCTCAAGGACGCCAAGCCCGGCTTCGAGGTCGGCGTCGCGCCGCTGCCGGTCGCCGACGACGAGGTCGCCGAGTACGGCAAGGGCTACCTCTCCGGCACGATCATGGGCATCGCCCCGCAGAGCAAGAAGCAGAACGCGGCCTGGGAACTGGTCAAGTACATGACCACGGACACCGAGGCCGTGGTGAGCTTCGCCAACGACATCGGCAACGTCCCCTCCACCCTGGAGGCGCTGAAGTCGCCGGACCTGAAGTTCGACGAGCGCTTCAAGGTCTTCCTGGACATCGCCCAGCACCCCGCCTCCACCACTTCGGACGGCGCGGTCAACGGCTCCGCCTATCAGGACACCCTCCAGAAGTTCGCCCAGAAGTACGAGAAGGGCGAGGTCGCCGACCTGAAGAAGGGCCTCGCGGAGACCGCGGCACAGATCGACCGCGACATCGCCGCGGCGAAGTGACGACCGGAACCCACCCATGAGCACGGACACCCTGCCCGCGAAGGAGGCGGCCGCCCCGGCCGCCCCCTCCGCCGGGGGACGGAACACGCTGCGGTCGAAGGGCCGCCGCGACGCGCTCCGCACCCTGGCCTTCATGTCGCCCTGGCTGATCGGATTCGGCGTCTTCTTCGCCTATCCGCTGATCTCCACCCTGTACTTCTCGTTCATGCGGTACGACGGCCTCAACCCGCCGACCTGGCGGGGCACGGACAACTGGTCGTATGTCTTCAGCGATTTCCCGCAGTTCTGGCCGGCCCTGCAGAACACCCTCTGGCTCTGTGTCGTCATGGTCAGCTGCCGGGTCGTCTTCGGCCTCGGCATCGGCATGCTCATCACCAAGATCAAGACGGGTACGGGAGTCTTCCGCACCCTCTTCTACCTGCCGTACCTGGCGCCGCCGGTGGCTGCCACGCTCGCCTTCGTCTTCCTGCTCAACCCCGGCACCGGGCCAGTCAACTCGCTCCTGGAGGCGGTCGGCATCCCCGCCCCCTCCTGGTTCAACGACGCGGACTGGGCCAAGCCGGCCCTGACCGTCCTCGCCGTGTGGGGCGTCGGTGACCTCATGGTCATCTTCATGGCCGCGCTCCTCGACGTACCGAAGGAGCAGTACGAGGCCGCCGAGCTGGACGGCGCGTCCGCGTGGCAGCGGTTCCGCTACGTGACCCTGCCGAACATCTCTCCGATCGTGCTCTTCGCGGTCGTCACCGGGATCATCGGCGCGATGCAGTACTACACGCAGCCGATCGTGGCCTCCAAGGTCGCGTCGGGCGTGCTGGGCGGCTCCGGCGTCACCTTCGTCCCCGGCCATCCGGACGACTCCACGCTCACCCTGCCGCAGCTCGTCTACAGCCTCGGCTTCAGCCAGTTCAACTACGGCGCGGCCTGTGTGGTCGCGCTGGTGCTCTTCGCCTTCTCCATGGCCTTCACCGCGCTCCTGATGCGCCGGCGCGGCGGCCTGATCGGCTCGGGTGACTGAACCATGACGACCGCAACCCTGCCCGACCGTCCCGCGACGGAGAGCGCCGCCGAGAGGACCGCCCGCCGCAAGGCGCTCCTGCACTGGATCGCCGTGCACTCGCTCGGCATCGCCGCGGCCCTGTTCTTCGTCCTCCCGTTCGTCTTCGTCCTCCTCACCTCCCTGATGAGCGACGACCAGGCGCTCACCCGCGACCTGACACCGAACTCCTGGCACTGGGACAACTACGTCCGCGTCTTCGAGACGGAGGGCTTCCTCTCCTGGTGGCGGAACTCGCTGCTCTACGCGGGGCTCGGCACCGTCCTCGTCGTGGTGTCCTCGATACCCGTGGCGTACGCGCTCGCCAAGTTCCGCTTCCGCGGCCGGCATCTGTCGCTGCTGCTCGTCATCTCGATGATGATGCTGCCGCCGCAGGTCGTCATCATCCCGATGTACCTGTTCTGGGCCAAGCAGATGGACCTCTCCGGCACGCTGTGGCCGCTGATCATCCCGATGGCCTTCGGTGACGCCTTCGCCGTGTTCCTGCTGCGCCAGTTCCTGCTGACCATCCCGAACGAGTACATCGAGGCCGCGCGGATCGACGGCTGCGGCGAGTTCCGCACCCTGATCCGGATCGTTCTCCCGATGGCGAAGCCCGGCATCGCCGCCGTGGCCCTGTTCCAGTTCTTCTACTGCTGGAACGACTACTTCGGGCCGCAGATCTACGCCTCGGAGAACCCGGGCGCCTGGACGCTCAGTTACGGCCTGGAGTCCTTCAAGGGCGCGCACCACACCGACTGGAATCTGACCATGGCCGCGACCGTCCTGGTCATGGCCCCTGTGATCCTCGTCTTCTTCTTCGCCCAGAAGGCGTTCGTCGAGGGAGTCACACTGACCGGAGTGAAGGGCTGACTCAACCATGAAGCTCACTGTCGTGGGGGGCGGTTCCACCTACACCCCCGAACTGATCGACGGATTCGCGCGCCTGCGCGACACGCTGCCCATCACCGAACTCGTCCTCGTCGACCCGGCCGCCGAGCGGCTCGAACTCGTCGGCGGACTCGCCCGGCGGATCTTCGCCAGGCAGGACCACGGGGGGAAGATCGTCACCACCACCGACCTCGACGCCGGGGTCGAGGGTGCCGACGCCGTCCTGCTCCAGCTGCGGGTCGGCGGACAGGCCGCACGTCAGCAGGACGAGACCTGGCCGCTGGAGTGCGGCTGCATCGGCCAGGAGACCACCGGCGCCGGCGGTCTCGCCAAGGCGCTGCGCACGGTCCCGGTGGTCCTGGACATCGCCGAGCGGGTCCGGCGCACCAACCCCGACGCCTGGATCATCGACTTCACCAACCCCGTCGGCATCGTCACGCGCGCGTTGCTCCAGGCCGGGCACAAGGCCGTCGGCCTCTGCAACGTGGCCATCGGCTTCCAGCGGAAGTTCGCGGGGCTCCTCGGTGTGGCCCCGTCCGACGTCCACCTCGACCACGTCGGACTGAACCACCTGACCTGGGAGCGTGCCGTACGGATCGGGGGCCCCGAGGGCGAGAACGTGCTGCCCCGGCTGCTCGCCGAGCACGGCGACGCCGTCGCCGACGACCTCCGTCTGCCGCGCTCGGTCCTGGACCGGCTCGGCGTCGTCCCCTCGTACTACCTGCGGTACTTCTACGCGCACGACGAGGTGGTGCGGGAGCTCGGCAGCAAGCCCTCGCGGGCCGCCGAGGTCGCCGCGATGGAGAAGGAGCTCCTGGAGATGTACGGGGACCCGGCGCTCGACGAGAAGCCGGCCCTGCTCGCCAGGCGCGGCGGCGCCTTCTACTCGGAGGCGGCCGTCGACCTCGCCGCCTCCCTGCTCGGCGGCGGGGGTTCGCCGTACCAGGTGGTGAACACGTACAACAACGGCACGCTGCCGTTCCTGCCGGACGACGCCGTGATCGAGACACAGGCCGCGGTCGGTGCCCACGGCGCCACCCCACTGCCGGTCGCACCGGTGGACCCGCTGTACGCCGGGCTGATCGCGAACGTCACGGCCTACGAGGACCTGGCCCTGGAGGCGGCGCTGCGCGGTGGCCGGGACGCCGGGCGGGAGGGTGGGAGAAACGCAGTGTTCAAGGCGCTGCTCGCGCACCCGCTGGTGGGGCAGTACGCGTACGCCGACGGGCTCACCGACCGGCTGATCGCGCACAACAGGGAGCACCTCGCGTGGGCCTGACCGGAATCGTCCTCGCCGTCGACGCCGGCAACAGCAAGACCGACGTCGCGGTCCTCGGCGCGGACGGCACCGTCCTCGGCGCGGCCCGCGGCGGCGGGTTCCAGCCGCCTCTGGTGGGGGTGCCGGCCGCGGTCGACGGGCTCGCGGAGATCGTCGGCCGGGCGTGCGCGGAGGCGGGCGTCCCCGCCGGGTTCGCCCATGTCTCGGCCTGTCTCGCCAACGCCGACCTGCCCTCCGAGGAGACCGCGCTCCAGGCCGAACTCCTCGGCAGGGACTGGAGCCGTTCGGTACGGGTCCACAACGACACCTTCGCGATCCTGCGCGCCGGACTCGACGAGCCGCGCGGCGTGGCGGTGGTCTGCGGGGCCGGGATCAACTGCGTCGGGATGACCCCGGACGGACGGACCGCGCGCTTCCCGGCGATCGGGAAGATCTCCGGGGACTGGGGCGGCGGCAGCGGCATGGCCGAGGAGGCGCTCTGGTTCGCGGCGCGCGCCGAGGACGGGCGCGGTGATCCGACGGAGCTCGCGCGGGCGCTGCCGGAGCACTTCGGACTGGAGACGATGTACGCGCTGATCGAGGCGCTGCATCTGGGGCTTCTGCCCTTCGAGCGGCGGCACGAGCTGACGCCGGTGCTGTTCCGGGTGAGCGCGGCGGGTGACCCGGTCGCCCTGTCGCTCGTGCACCGGCTCGCCGAGGAGGTCGTCGCCCTCGCGGCGGTGGCACTCGGGCGGCTCGGTCTGCTCGACGAGGAGGCTCCGGTGATGCTGGGCGGCAGCGTGCTCGCGGCGCGGCACCCGCAGCTGGAGGAGCGGATCCGCGAGCTCCTCGCCGAGCGGGCGCCGAAGGCCGTCGTCGGCTTCGTGACGGCGCCGCCGGTGCTCGGGGCGGGGCTGCTCGCCCTGGACGAGGTGGCGGCGGGGCCTGAGGCGGCGGCCAGGCTGCGGGAGCACTACGGGGCCTGACGGCGGACGGGCCGCGGGGCGTCTCTCCTTCTCGGAGGGACGCCCCGCGGTCATGTTCACCTGTTCGAGCGATGCCCCTCGCGGAACCGATCTCCGCCCGGCGACGTATTCACAGTGAGGGGGTTTCGTCCGCGGATGTGCCGGAGGCATACGGCACGACAAGAACAAGATCGAGTCAATACCGGTGTGCGGACGGCCCCCTGCGGCCATACTGCTGGCCGGGTGGTCGTCCACCGGACCGGTGACCACCGGAGCACCGGCCGGACGGGCCGACGTCAGCGACCGAGGGGGAGGTCAAGTGACACACCCGCCGAACGCGCCCGCCGCCTCGGCGGCGGGGAGCACGGCGCCCGCGCCCGCACGCCCGGCCGGCGTGCCCGCGCAGCCGTCGCCCGCGCCCGGCGCCGCCCCGCCCGCGGGACGCGGTGCCCTGGCCGTGGGCCGGGAGCGGCTGCGGGTCGCCACGACGACGGAGCCGGGACGGCTCCAGATCCTCGGGGCCGTCCTCGCGCTGCTCGTCGTCGTGTTCGGGGCCGTCACCGCCCTCCAGGTCGACGACCGGGCCACCTCCGCCGACGACGTCGTCAGCCGCAGCCAGCCGCTGTCCGCCGACGCCGCCGCGATCTACCGCTCCCTCGCCGACGCCGACACCACCGCCGCCAGCGGCTTCCTCGCGGGCACCCTGGAGCCGGCGGATTCACGCGCGCGGTACGACCGGGACATCGCCACCGCCGCCCGGCTCCTCGTCAAGGCCGCCGCGAGCACCGGCGGTTCCAGCGAGTCTGCCCGCGAGATCGCCACCCTCAACCAGCAGCTCCCCCGCTACACGGGCCTGGTCGAGCGGGCACGGGCCGCCAACCGGCAGGGCCTTCCGCTGGGCGGCGCCTATCTGCGGTACGCCAGCCAGCAGATGAGCAGCACCCTGCTGCCCGCCGCCGAGCGGCTGTACGCGGCGGAGACCGAACGGCTCCAGGAGGACGACGAGTCGGCCCGCACCTGGCCGCGCCTCTCCCTCGGCCTCGGCCTGCTCACCCTGGCCGTCCTCGTCTGGGCCCAGCGCCGCAACTACGCGAGGACGAACCGGGTCTTCAACCACGGGCTGCTCGCCGCCACCGCCGCCACGGTGACCGTCGTGCTGTGGCTCCTCGCCGCGCACACGGTCGCGCGCGGCGGGCTCGACAGCGCCCGGACGCACGGGCAGGAGTCCCTCCAGGTGCTCAACACGGCCCGGATCAGCTCGCTCACGGCCCGCGCCAACGAGAACCTGACCCTGGTCGCGCGGGGCGCCGTCCTCACCGAGGACGGCAAGAACGACAAGTACGAGGCCGAGTACACGGCGAGCATGGAGACTCTGACGGCCGCGCTCGCCACGGCACGCGAGCGGGCCGACGACGACGCGGGCCGGGCCCCGGTCGACGAGGCCGCCTCCCGCACCGGCGAGTGGCAGAAGCGCCACAAGGACGCCCGCGCGAAGGACGAGGCCGGTGACTTCGACGGCGCGCTGGGCCTGATCGTCGGCTCGAAGGAGTCGGACCGGTCCACGGGACAGTCCTTCGACCAGGTCGACGCGGCCCTGGAGCGGGCCCTCGCCCACGAGCAGACCGAGTTCACCCGCTCCGCCGGCGGCGCGAGGGACGCGCTGACGGCGCTGCCCCTCGGTGCGGCGGCCCTCGGGATCCTGGGCGCGGCGGGCGCCGTGCTCGGCATCAACCGCAGACTGTCGGAGTACCGGTGAGAGGGGGCGGGATGCCGAACGGCACGTACCCGCGGGTGCGGCGGACGGCGCAGCGCTTCCGGGGCTGGGGCGGGGTCGCCGCCATGGCCGTGGCCTGCGGGCTCACCGCCTCGCTCACCCTGCTTCCGCTGGCCCACGACGGCGGCGACGCGGCGGCCGTGGCCGGCGCGGGCGCGCCCGGAGCCGGCGTGGGCACCGCGGTCCAGGTCACGGCGGACACCTGCGAGAACCCGGAGGCGTCCCTGCGGCCCTCACCGGCGGACGGTCCGTCGATCCGGGCCGTCAAGGACCGCGGGAAGCTCGTCGTCGGCGTCGACCAGTCCAGCTACCGCTGGGGCTACCGGAACCCGGAGAAGGGCACCCTGGAGGGCTTCGACATCGATCTGGCCCGTGCCATCGCGCGGGACATCCTGGGCGACGAGAACGCGGTCATCTTCCGGGCGATCCCGACGAACCAGCGGATCGCCGCCCTCGACAGCGGCAAGGTCGACCTGGTCGTGCGCACGATGACGATCAACTGCAAGCGGATCCAGCAGGTCGCCTTCTCCACCGCCTACTTCCAGGCCGGGCAGCAGGTCCTCGCGCCCAAGCGCGCCGAGGACATCACCGGCTACGACTCCTCGCTGCGCGGCAAGCGGATCTGCACCGCCGAGGGCTCCACGGCCTACGAGGCCCTGGAGGAGAACTCCTTCGGCGCGCTCTTCAAGGACGAGGGCGACGGCACGAAGGACGACAAGGACCTGCTGACCGTGCCCAACCAGCTGGACTGTCTGGCCCGGCTCCAGCTGGGCGAGGTCGACGCCGTCGTCACCGACAACGCCCTCGCGGCCGGCCAGGCCGCCCAGGACCCGGCGGTCGAGCTGAAGGGCCGGCCGTTCACCACGGAGTTCTACGGGGTGGCCGCCAAGCTCGGCAACGACGACCTGATCCGCCGGGTCAACCAGGTCCTGGTGACGTACCGGCAGGGCCCCTGGCAGCGGGCGTACAAGGACTGGCTGGAGAAGGACCTGCCCGGAATATCGGGCCCGCCCGCTCCCCTGTACAAGTAGCCCCGTCCGAACGACAGCCCTGTACGCGGAGAGGAAGAGGTGACCGATGGGCGTCACGGGACCCCCTGGGCCGGTGATGGACCGGGACGAGGTGGACCGTGCGCTGGGACGGCTCGGCGCCGAGCACAAGGCGATCGAGGACTCGCTCCTCGCGCTCCAGGACCACGCGGGCCGCAGACTGCTCGAAGGAGCCGAGCTGACCGGCACGACCCGGGACCGCTGGGCGGCGACCGAGCGGACCATCACCCTGCTCTGGACCTGCTTCGACGTCTACACCGGCGCCCTGCGGGAGGCCCGCGAGCTGCGCGCCCGGCGCCGCTGGCCCGGCCGTGAGGAGCTCGTGGAGCTGACCGACCGGCTGCGCGGCGAGAGCGTGCACGTCGCGGGCGGGGCGGGTGAACGGGGGCTGCTCTCCGAGCGGTTCACCCTGGAGGGCCTCGTCCGGCGGATGAACGAGCTGTACGCGTCCTCGCTCGACGTGGTGGTGACGGCCGACGCGGTCTGGTCGGCGCTGCCCGCCCGGATAGACCTGCTCGCCGCCGAGCTGCGCCGTACGCGCTCGCTCGCCCACTCCGTCGGCGTACGTCCGGGCGAGCACCCGGCCGGGGACGAGCTGGAGGCGATCACCGCCGAGCTGACCCTGCTGCGCTCCCAGGTGGTGACCGATCCGCTGGCGTTCTGGCGTCCCGCGCCCGGCAGTTCGGCGCCCGGCGGGGGCCGTCCCGACACCGGGCGGTACGACAGGGCGGCCCTGGCCCTCGAGGACGTCCGGCGGGAGATCGAGGCGGTGCTCGCGGTCCGGCAGGACTCCGAGGACCGGCTCCTCCGGCTGCGGGACGTACTCTCCCGGGCGGACCGTACGCTCGCCGAGGCACGGGCCGCGCGCGGCGAGGTCCTGGCGAAGATCGCCGCCTCCGAGGTGCCGGCCGTCAGCGGTCCGCCGATCGCGCTCCAGGAGCGGCTCGCCGCCGCCGCCGAGTACCGCAGGCACGCCCGGTGGCACCGGCTCTCCCCGCTCCTGGAGTCCCTGGAGCGGGAGGCCGAGGACGAACTGCTGCGGGCGCGGGAGTCGCTGACGGCGGTCACGGCGCCGCTCGCGGTGCGGGCGGAGCTGCGCGGCCGGCTCGACGCGTACAAGGCGAAGGTGGCGCGCCTCGGCGCGGCGGAGGACCCGCTGCTCGTGGAGCGGTACGACGCGGCCCGCAGGATGCTGTGGAGCGCGCCCTGCGACCTGCGGGTGGCGGAACAGGCCGTGCTGCGCTACCAGCAGGCGGCGGCGGACGTACTGTCCGGCCCGAGAGACGCGGGAGGACGAGAGTGGTGAGCGGGGAGACGGGCGTGGGGAGCTGTCAGCGTCCTTCGTGCGAGGGTTCGTACGAGGACATGGGAGGCGGTGAGCTGTACTGCGACACCTGCGGGCTCGCCCCGGTGGTGGCGCCCGGCGGCCTCATCGGCTCGACGCCGACGGGGGTGGCCGTCGCCGGCCGGGGCACCGGTACGGGTATGGGCGCGGGTGTCGGGGGAGCGGACTCCGGCTCCTCGCGGAGCAGTTCGCGGGCGTCCTCACGGGCCTCGTCGCGCTCGTCCCGCTCGTCGACGTCTCGCCGTTCGGTCTCGGGGCGGCTCTCGCGCTCGCTCTCCGGGGCCTCCACGTCCCGCTCGGTGTCGGTGCGCAGCTCGGGCACCTCGACCGGCCAGTCCGCCAGGAACCGGCTGGGCGCGGGTCTGGTGACGATCCCGGAGGTGCCGCGCCCGGACCCGCGGGGCGCGGTGATGGAGAACCCCGAGGTCCCCGAGCGGAAGCGATTCTGCTCCCGCTCCGACTGCGGGGCGCCGGTGGGCCGTTCGCGGGGTGACCGGCCGGGCCGTACGGAGGGCTTCTGCACCAAGTGCGGGCACCCGTACTCCTTCGTGCCGAAGCTGCGCGGCGGGGACATCGTCCACGGTCAGTACGAGGTCGCGGGCTGTCTCGCGCACGGCGGCCTCGGCTGGATCTACCTCGCCGTCGACCGGGCCGTCTCGGACCGGTGGGTCGTCCTCAAGGGCCTCCTCGACACCGGCGACCAGGACGCCATGGCCGCCGCGATCTCCGAGCGCCGCTTCCTCGCCGAGATCGAGCACTCCAACATCGTCCGCATCTACAACTTCGTCGAGCACCTCGACCAGCGCACCGGCTCCCTGGACGGCTACATCGTCATGGAGTACGTCGGCGGCAAGTCGCTCAAGGAGATCGCCAACGACCGGCGCACCCCCGACGGGCGGCGCGACCCGCTGCCGGTCGAGCAGGCCTGCGCGTACGGGATCGAGGCCCTGGAGGCCCTCGGGCACCTGCACAGCCGGAACCTGCTGTACTGCGACTTCAAGGTCGACAACGCCATCCAGTCCGAGGACCAGCTGAAGCTGATCGACATGGGCGCGGTCCGGCGGATGGACGACGACGAGTCCGCGATCTACGGCACGGTCGGCTACCAGGCGCCGGAGGTGGCCGAGGTCGGCCCCTCGGTGGCGAGCGACCTGTACACGGTGGCGCGCACGCTCGCCGTGATGACCTTCGACTTCCAGGGCTACACGAACGTCTTCGTGGACTCGCTGCCCGACCCGGACAACATCGCGGTCTTCCGGACGTACGAGTCGTTCTACCGGTTCCTGGTCCGCGCCACCGACCCCGACCCGGCGCGCCGGTTCGCCTCGGCGCAGGAGATGGCGGAGCAGCTGACGGGTGTGCTGCGGGAGGTGGTGGCGCTGCAGTCGGGGCGGCCCCGGCCGGCGCTCTCGACGCTGTTCGGCACGGAGGTCCGCGTCACGGACACCGCGCTCTTCGCCGAACTGGCGGAGGACGTGTCGCTGCTCGGAGCCCGCAGGAGCCGCAGGCGGCGGGCACTGCCGGGAGGCGCCCCCGGGGCCTCGGGGGCCGTGCCCTCCCCCGGGCCGACTCCCGGCGCCGTGCCCTCCCCCGGAGCTTCGGGCGCCGCGCCCTCCCCCGGGCCGGGGCTGCTCGGGGAGTCGCTCGCGCCGCTCGACACGCCCGCCACCGCGCTCGCGCTGCCCGTGCCGCGCGTCGACCCGGGCGACCCCAACGCCGGTTTCCTCGCCGGCCTCGCCGCCGCCGCTCCCGGCGAGCTGCTCGGCGCGCTCCGGGCCGCGCCCACGCCCTCCGCCGAGCTGTGGCTGCGCACGCTGCGGGCCCAGCTGCAACTGGGCGACCTGCCCGCCGCCGTACGGACCCTCGCCGGGATCGAGGAGCGGGAGGGGGACGACTGGCGGGTCGTCTGGTACCGGGGCGTCACCTCCCTGGTGACCGGTGACCACGAGCACGCGGCGCTCGCCTTCGACGCGGTCTACGACGCCTTCCCCGGGGAGCCGGCACCGAAGCTGGCCCTCGGGATCTGCGCCGAGGTGCTCGGCCAGCTGGACAACGCCGCCGAGTACTACCGTCTGGTGTGGGCCACCGACCCCGGCTTCGTCAGCGCGGCCTTCGGGCTCGCCCGGGTGCGGCTCGCGGCGGGTGACCGCACCGGGGCCGTCGAGGCCCTGGAATCCGTACCGGAGGCGTCGATCCACTACACGGCGGCCCGGGTCGCGGCCGTACGCGCGCGGCTGCGGCGGCGGCCCGCGCGGGACCCGCTGGGCGCCGATCTGACGGCGGCGGCGGCGCAGGTCTCCGCGCTCCAGGGCTTCGGTCTTGACGCGGTGCGCCGGGAGCAGTTGTCGACGGAGGTCCTCGGAGCGGCCCTCGACTGGGTACTCTCCGGAAGTCCCGGTGCGGAACCGGGCGGCGGCACGCTGCTGCTCGGGAGTGAACTGGACGAGCGTGGACTGCGCTTCGGCCTTGAGCGCTCGTACCGGGTACTGGCCCGGCTCGCCCAGCGCGGCGAGGAGAGGATCGAACTGGTGGAGCGGGCCAACCGCTTCCGCCCCCGGACGTGGGTGTGAGGATGTCCCAGAAGCCGAAGCCGTCGCACGGTCTCGCCGTCTGCCCGGAGTGCGCGGAGCCGCTGGAGTCGGGTGACCGGTTCTGCGGGGCGTGCGGTCACGACCTGACGGCCGTGCCGGCCGCCGGGGTGGAGCCGGATCGCCCGACCGTGGCCATCGGCACCCCCGTGGCCTGGCCGGACGCCCCGCCCCGGGAGCCCGGTTCGCTGTCGACCATGACCCAGCACCCGGGCGACCTCCCGGGCACCGACTCCGGCGGCCGTGACCTGCCCACGATGCCGGTCCGCACGGACGGCCCGGTGCCGCCCGGCGGGAACACGACGGCGGGCACCGGCGACTTCGAACTGGCCGCGCCGGATCCGCGGACGGCGGTACGGGCGGCCCCGGCCCCGGAGCCCGCCGCTCCCGCCCCGGCGGCTCCGCCGGCTCCCGTCACTGCCGTCGTGTGTGTGGCCTGCCGTGCCGGACGCGTCGACACCGACGGCTACTGCGAGAACTGCGGGCACGCGCAGCCCCGCGAGCGCGACCACATGGAGCGGGAGGTCACCGGTGTCGCCGCCGTCAGCGACCGCGGGCTTCGCCACCACCGCAACGAGGACGCGTTCGCCGTCTCCGCCACGACGCTCCCCGACGGCTCCCCCGCCACCGTCGCGATCGTCTGCGACGGCGTGTCCTCGGCGACCCGGCCCGACGAGGCCTCCGCGGCCGCCGCGGCGGCGGCCGGCGCCTCGCTGCTCGCGGCGCTGCCCCGGGGCACCCACCCCCAGCAGGCGATGCACGAGGCGATCGTGGCCGCGTCCGAGGCCGTCAACTCCCTCGCGGAGGAGCCGGGACAGGACGGGGCGGAGCACGACCCGCACCGCCACCGCAACGCCCCGGCCTGCACCATCGTGGGCTCCGTCGTCGCCGACGGCCTGCTCGTCGTGGGCTGGATCGGCGACAGCCGCGTCTACTGGGTGCCGGACGACCGCGCCACCCCGCCCGCCCGGCTCACCGAGGACGACTCCTGGGCCGCCCAGATGGTCGCGGCGGGCCTGATGAACGAGGCCGAGGCGTACGCGGACGAGCGCGCCCACGCGATCACCGGCTGGCTCGGCGCCGACGCGTACGAGCTGGAGCCGCACACGGCCGCGTTCAAGCCGGACCGGTCCGGTGTGGTGGTGGTCTGCACGGACGGCCTGTGGAACTACGCGGAGGGCGCGGACGACATGGCCCGGGTCGTCCCGGCCGACGCGGCGGACCGCCCCCTGCACAGCGCCCAGGTCCTCGTCGGCCACGCCCTGGACGGCGGAGGCCACGACAACATCACGGTCGCCGTCGTGCCGTTCACCGTCTCTCACCAAGGGGCAGGATCCGCCTGAGCGGTCGCCGATCCCCTGTCCCTTCAGCGTTGTTGTCCGAGGAGCCGTAACAGATGGCGAACTTCTCCAAGTCGACCGTGCCCCAGTTCTCGGTGGACGTCTACCAGAACGAGTTCCTGCCCGAGGGCGGCCGTGACGTCAGCGCGATCGTGACGGTCACGTCGACCGGGGGCGGCACGAGCGGACAGCGGCTGTCCGGCCCGGCGGGCGGCGCGGCCGGGGTCGTCATCATGGTCGACTGCTCGGGGTCGATGGACTATCCCCCGGCCAAGATGCGCGGCGCCCGGGAGGCGACCGCCGCCGCTGTCGACACCCTGCGCGACGGCACGTCCTTCGCCGTCGTCGCCGGGACGCACGTGGCCAAGGAGGTCTACCCGGGGAACGGCGGCCTCGCCGTCGCCGACGCCAGGACCCGTGCCGAGGCCAAGGAGTCGCTGCGCCGGCTCGGCGCGGGCGGCGGCACGGCCATCGGCACCTGGCTGCGGCTCGCCGACCGGCTGCTCTCCTCCGCCGCCGGCCTCACCATCCGGCACGGCATCCTGCTCACCGACGGCCGCAACGAGCACGAGTCGCCGGAGGAGCTGCGGGCCGCGCTCGACGCCTGCGCGGGCCGCTTCACCTGCGACGCGCGCGGGGTGGGCACCGACTGGGAGGTCAAGGAGGTCACCGGGATCGCCTCGGCGCTCCTCGGCTCCGCCGACATCGTCGCCGATCCGTCCGCCCTCGCCGACGACTTCACGACGATGATGGAGCAGGCGATGGGCAAGGGCGTGGCGGACGTCGCGCTGCGCCTGTGGACGCCGGTCGGGGTGGAGATCGCCTTCGTGAAGCAGGTGGCGCCGACGGTCGAGGACCTGACCGGGCGGCGTACCGAGGCGGGGCCGCGCGCCGGGGACTACCCGACGGGCTCCTGGGGCGACGAGTCCCGCGACTACCACGTGAGCGTGCGGGTCCCGCGGGCCGCGGTCGGGCAGGAGATGCTCGCCGCCCGGGTCTCCCTGATCGCCCCGGACCCGGCGGGCGGCGATCCGCGCCCGCTGTCTCAAGGACTGGTACGGGCGGTGTGGACGGACGACCTGGCGATGTCGACGTCGATCAACCCGCAGGTCGCGCACTACACGGGCCAGGCCGAGCTGGCGGACGTCATCCAGCAGGGGCTCGATGCCCGCAAATCGGGTGATCAGGACGGCGCGACGGCGAAACTGGGCCGTGCGGTGCAGCTCGCGGCGGCCTCCGGCAACGCGGATACGGCGAAACTGCTTTCGAAGGTGGTCGACGTCGTCGACGCGGCGACCGGTACTGTGCGTTTGAAGGCGAAGGTCGCGGAAGCGGACGAGATGACACTCGAGACCCGCTCCACCAAGACCGTTCGCGTCAAGAGGTAGCCCGGCCAGCGGGCCGGACGACGAGAGGGGGAAGCACCGACATGCCGACCTGCCCGAACGGACACCAGTCGGTCTCCGACGACTGGTGCGAGGTCTGCGGCCATCGCATGGCCGGGGCGGGTGCGCCGACGGGTGCCGTACCGCCGCCTCCCCCGCCGCCGCCCCCCGCGTACGGATACCCCGGCCCCGACGGCCCCGGCCGGCCTCCGACGGGTCCGCCGCCCGGCGGGCCCGGTCCCGGCGCTCATGGTGCTCCGGCCGCTCCCGGCGGCTTCGGTCCCGGTGGCGACCCGAACGCGACGGCCCAGGCGGAGCTGTGCCCGCAGTGCCGTACGCCGCGGGAGTACATGGCGCCGTTCTGTGAGGAGTGCCGCTGGAACTTCCTCACGAACACGGCGACCTCCTACACGCCGCTGGCCCCGCAGAACGCCCCGGCCCCGCCGCAGCAGCCCGGGCCGCCGCCCGGCCTGAACCTGCCGCCGGGTTTCCAGTCCCCGCCGCCCGCGCCGCCGCAGCAGCAGCCGCAGGACCCCTTCGGCTACCAGGGTTCCCGGCCCTCGCAGGTGAACCGCCCGGCCGAGCCGCTGGGCGGCGACCCCACGCACCACCAGGCCCCGCCGCAGCGCCCGCCGTCGCAGCAGCCGCCGGCCCAGCCGGCGTACCTCCAGGCCCCGGCCCAGGCTCCGGCCCCTCCGGCGCCGCCGCAGCCGCGCGCGGACGACGACTGGGTCCTGTCCCCGCCGTCGCAGCACCAGGCCCCGCCGGCCCCGCAGCACCAGGCACCTCAGGGACCGCCGCAGCACCAGGCACCTCAGGGCCCTCCGCAGCACCAGGGACCGCCGCAGCACCAGGCGCCTCAGGGACCGCCGCAGCACCAGGGACCTCCCCAGCACCAGGCACCTCAGGGCCCTCCGCAGCACCAGGGACAGCAGCCCCCGCAGCAGTTCCAGCCGCCGCGGCAGCCCCTGTCCTGGACCGCGGTCATCGGCCCGGACCGCGACTACTTCATGGCGATGATGCAGCGCAGCGGTCCGGAGGCCACGGGCCTGAACCTGCCCGCGTACTCGCCCGCCAAGCACCTGCCGCTCCAGGGCAACCAGATCTCCATCGGCCGCCGCCGGCACTCCACGGGCGAGTCCCCGGACATCGACCTGTCGGTGCCGCCGGAGGACCCGGGCGTCTCGCACCAGCACGCCGTGCTCGTGCAGCAGCCGGACGGCTCGTGGGCGGTGGTGGACCAGAACTCCACCAACGGCACCACGGTCAACGGCGGCGAGGAGCCGATCCAGCCCTATGTCCCGGTCCAGCTCCAGGACGGCGACCGGGTGCACGTCGGCGCCTGGACGACGATCACGATCCGGCTGGGCTGACGGCGCCCGTCAGCGGCCGCCGGGCAGGGGCCAGGCGTACGGCCCTCCGGGGTCGTCGAGCCAGGCCCACTGCCGGTCGCCGCTGACCGTCACCCCGAAGCGCTCCCGCTCCGGCCGCCCCTCGCGCAGCCAGAGCGAGAGCGCTTCGCGCCTGTCGAGGGTCCCGCCGACGAGACCCCGCAGGAAGCGGAAGCGCTCGTCGCCGGCCGGGTCGTACCGGGTCGCGCGCCCCGCGCCGCCCCGGAGCGCCACGAAGTACGCGGAGGTCTCGAGGAACCGTCCCTCCGCGTGCGTCCCGTCACGCACCCGCATCAGGAGCAGCCCCGTGGAGACCGGGGCGAGGACGAGGCCGCCCGGCCTGCACTGGGCGAGCCAGGGGTACGGGACCGAGGGCACCTCACAGGTCGCGACGATCCGGTCGTAGGGAGCGCGCTCGGGGCAGCCCCGGGCGCCGTCGGCGGCGACGACCGCGGGGCGGTACCCGGCGGCGGCCAGATGGGTCCTGGCGGACTCGGCGATCTCCTCGTCCAGGTCGACGGTGGTGACGTGCTCCTCGCCGAGGCGGTGGCAGAGCAGCGCCGCGTGGTAGCCGGTCCCGGCACCGATCTCCAGGACGTCGTCCCCGTCGCGTACGTCGAGGGCCTGGAGCATCAGCGCCATCAGGGAGGGCTGGCTGGCGGACGAGAGCAGCTCGCCGTCCCGCACGCGGGTGGCGATCGCCGTGTCCTCGTACGCCCCGAGCAGCCAGCGTTCCCGCCGCTCCGGCTCGGGGTCGCCGGACCAGAGCCGCTCATAGCCGCCGGCCCCGGGGACGTAGTAGTACGGGACGAAGAGATGGCGCGGGACCTCGGAGAAGGCGGCACACCAGGCGGGGTCGGTCAGGGCGCCCTCCGCCTCGATCTCCCGCACGAGGGCCCGGCGCGCCCGCGCGCCGGCCCCGGCGAACTCGTCCCGCCGCTCCTCCATGCCTCCACTCTCCCGCCGCCGGGGGCCCCCGGCGAGCGGTCCTGGACCTCCAGACCTAGGGCCGGGCATCTGAGACGATGGAACGGTGAACGAGATTCCCGGGGAAACAGTGCAGGAGCAGACCTTCTACGAGCTGGTCGGCGGCGAGGAGACGTTCCGCCGTCTGGTCCGCCGCTTCTACGAGGGTGTCGCGGAGGACCCGCTGCTGCGCCCGATGTACCCCGAGGAGGACCTCGGCCCGGCGGAGGAGCGCCTCGCGCTCTTCCTGATGCAGTACTGGGGCGGTCCCCGCACCTACAGCGACCACCGCGGCCACCCCCGTCTCCGTATGCGCCACGCCCCGTTCACCGTGGACCAGGCGGCCCACGACGCCTGGCTCCGCCATATGCGCACGGCCGTGGACGAGCTGTCGCTCGCCCCGGAGCACGAGCGGGAGCTCTGGCGCTATCTGACCTACGCGGCGGCCTCGATGGTGAACACGGCCGGCTGACGCCCTCATCTCCCCTTCACCCCCGCCGACCTTGGACGGACACATTCCGGACTCGGAACGCCGGATAACGGTCACGATCGCATCAAGGTGCGCCCGTAAGCGGTTTCCAGCGGCACATGCGCTCTGAAAGCATCCGAAGGAAGTCTCGGGAGCGTTCGGAGCGTCTTCGACGTGCGCACCGTGACCAGGGTGGCCAGGGGGATGGGTGACGGGGTTCGTATTTCTGCGTGTCAGGGCACACCGGCTGCTGCTCTCCGCGGCGCTGCTCGCGGTGCTCCTGACCACCTCGGTGCTCGCCACCCTCGCCGCGTTCTCCGGGGCCATCGGGGACGCGGCGCTCCAGGCCGGCCTTCGGGGCAGGTCCGCGGCCGCCGCCTCGCTGCACGTCAGCGGACAGGTGCCCGCCGCCCGGCGCGCCGGTGCCGACGAGGCCGTCCAGGAGGGGGCCCGGAAGACCTTCGACGGGCTGCCGGTGACCGTACGGCGGCTCGAACACTCCGGGCCGTACGCGCTGCCCCGGAGTCTTCAGGCGTCCGCCGCCCGCAAGGGCGATCCCGACCTCACCCACTTCGCCGCCCTGGACCGCTCGAAGCTCACCCTCGTCCGGGGCGCCTGGCCCTCGGTCGCCAGGACGGCCGGCGTGGTCGAGACGGCGCTGCCCGAGGAGGCGGCACGGCGGCTGCGGGTCGGCCCCGGGACCGTGCTCGACCTGAGCGACCGGCTCGACGACCGGCGGGTGAAGGCCCGGATCACTGGCGTCTACCGGCCCACCGACACCGGTGACCTGTACTGGCAGCTGGACCCCGCCGGCGGCCGGGGGGTGCGGACGGTCGCCTTCACGACGTACGGCCCGCTCCTCGTCGACCCGGCGGTCGCCGCCTCCGGGGCGCTGAGCTCCGGCGACACGTCCTGGCTCGGCGTCGCCGACTTCACCGGCCTCACCACCGACCGCATCGACGCCCTGCGGGCCACCGCGACCGAGGGCCCGAAGGCGCTCGCCGACGCCTCCGACCGGTTCGGTACGACGATCTCCGCGTCCACCGCGCTCCCGACCGTCCTCGAGCAGACCCAGCGGTCGCTGCTCGTCTCCCGTTCCACCCTGCTGATCGTCGCCGTCCAGCTGGTGCTCCTCGCCGCGTACGCGCTGCTGCTCGTCGCCCGGCTGCTCAGCACCGAGCGCTCCGGCGAGACGGCGCTGCTGCGGGCCCGCGGCGGTTCGCGGCGCCGGATCGCCGGCCTCGCCGCCGTCGAGGCGCTGCTGCTCGCCCTGCCCGCGGCGATCGCCGCCCCGCTCCTCTCGGGACCGCTGACCCGGCTCTTCGCCGAGCGGTCCGCACTCTCCTCGCTCGGCGTCCGGCTCGACACGACGCCCTCGCTCCCGGTGTGGCTGGTCGCCGCCGCCGTCGCCCTGTGCTGCGCGGCGGCCGTCGTCGCGCCCGCGCTCGCCACGGGTGACGGCTCCGTCGTCTCGCTGCGCAAGGCCCGTTCGGCTTCACTGCCAGGTCCCGTACGGGCCGGGGCCGACGTCGCCCTGCTGGCCGTCGCCGCCGTCGCGTACTGGCAGTTGCAGCGCCCGTCGGCGGCGGGCGGCACCCTCGGCTCCGGGGAGTCCGGCGGAGGCTCCGTGGACCCGGTGCTCATCGCCGCGCCCGCCCTCGCCCTGCTCGCGGGCACCGTCCTGACCCTGCGTCTGCTGCCGCCCGCCGCCCGGCTCGCCGAGCGGCGCGCGGCGGGCGGCCGCGGTCTCTCCGCCGCCCTGGCCGGCTGGCAGTTCAGCCGCCGGCCGCTGCGCGGCGCGGGCCCCGTCCTCCTCCTCGTCCTCGCCGTGGCGATGGGCATGCTCGCCATCGGGCAGAGCGGGTCGTGGGAGCGTTCGCAGCGCGACCAGGCCGACTTCCGCACCGGCGCGGCCGTCCGTGTCCTCGGCGCGGGCCCCGGCGAGCCCACCCGGACCGAGCAGCTGGGCGCCGTACCGGGCGTCCGCGCGGTGGCCCCGGTGCACCGCACCACCATGGACGTGGCCGGGAAGAACGCGACCGTCCTCGCCGTCGACACCCGCAACGCCGCCGGCGGCCTGCTGCTCCGGCCCGACCTGGCCGACGCCCCCGTCCGCTCCCTCCTCGCCCCGCTCGCTCCCCGGGCCACCACCCGCCCCGGGCTCGCGCTGCCCGTCGGCACCCGGGTGTTCACCGCCGACCTGCGGATCGCCGGGCCGACCGGCGACGCCCGGGTGACGGCCGTCCTCGAGGACCCGAACGGCGTCCCGTACCGGCAGACCATGGGACCGGCGCCCGCCGACGGACGGACCCACCGGCTGGCCCTGGACCTCGGCAGCCTGACCGCCGTACCGGGCACCGACGCGGGCCGCGGCTCCGGCGGCCTGCTCACCCTCACCGGCCTGGAGTTCACCGGCCTGGTCGACGACGGCGCGAAGGGCACGCAGACCGTGCGCGTCGAGCGGTTCGGCGTCGTCGGCGCCGACGGCGGCGAGCGCGTCCACTCCCCCGGCCAGGTCCTCACCGCCTGGGCGCACCTCTACGAGCAGACCGGGGAGGACGCGCCGAGGGGCGGTCCCACATCCGGCGTCCCCGGCGCCTCCGGCCCCGGGGGCGGGCCCGCCCCGTACTCCCTCTCCTTCGAGGTCGCCGGCACACGCCCCGGGGAGTACCGGGGGCCCGAGGAGTACTTCCTGCGGATGACCGCCCCCGGGCCCAAGGCGCCCGAACGGCTGTCCGCCGTGGCCACCGGCGCCTTCATGGCGGCGACCGGAGCCGGGCCCGGCGAACCGATCGAGGTCTCCATCGGCGGCCGGAACGTCGACGTCACCGTCGACCACGTCGTCGAGGAACTGCCCACCACCGGTCCGGGCGCCCGGGCGCCCTCCGCGACCGCTCCCCTCGCGACGCCCGACGACGGCGGGGCGATCCTCCTCGATCTGGCCTCGGTCAACCAGTACCTGTCGACCGGCGTGGCCTCGACCGTGCCGGCCACCGAGTGGTGGCTGACCGTCTCCCCCGGCCGGGCGGACGAGGTCGCCACGGCCCTGCGCGCCCGGCCCGACGCGGACCCCGCGCAGGTCCTCGTACGCGACGAGGTCGCCGCCGAACTGCTCGGCGACCCGCTCGGCGCGGGCCCCAACGCCGCCCTGATGGCGGTCGCCGCGGCCGCGGCCGCGCTCGCCGCCGTCGGCTTCGCGGTCGGCTCGGCCGGCGCGATGCGGGAACGTTCCGCCGAGTTCGGGGTGCTGCGGGCGCTCGGCGCGCCGCGCCGCCGCCTCGCCCGGCTGATCGCCGCCGAGCAGGGGCTGCTCATCGGCATCGGCCTGCTCGTCGGCATCGGACTCGGCACCGTCCTGGCCCGGGCCGTCGTCCCGCTCGTCGTCCTCACCGGCCAGGCCGCCCGTCCCGTGCCCCCGGTCCTGGTCGAACTTCCCCTCGGCCAGGTGGCGCTGCTGCTCGCCGGCGTCGCGGCGCTGCCGCTCGCCATGGTCGCCGCGATCGCCCTGCGCCCGACCGACCCGGTCGTGACCCTGCGCCACCAGGGGGAGAACTGATGGCGCCGAGCAGGCCGTACGAGGACGGCCGCGGCGACGACGACGCCGACGGCCGCGCCGACAGCAACGGCGACCGCGCCGAGCGCCGGCCCGCCCGCGACCGTGACAGCGACCGCGCCGAGCGCCAGCCCGCCCGCGACCGTGACAGCGACCGCGCCGAGCGCCAGCCCGCCCGCGACCGTGGCGGCGACCGCGACCGCGACCGCGACCGCGACCTCGGCCTCGGCCGCACCGACACGCCCGCCGTACGCAGGAAGGCTCCCGACATGCCCCGGTCCCGGTCCGACAAGCCCGCCCGCGCCGTGGCGCCCTGGGTGCGGACCCGGCTGCGGACCGCGCCGTGGGCCGCCGCCTCCCTCGCCCTCCTCGTCTTGGCCACCGCCTACCTCGCGGCCGCGCTGCCGCGCGCGGTCGACGTGTACGAGACCGAGGGGCTGCGGCATGACATCCGGACCGCCGCGCCCCGCAACTCCGTCCTCGAACTCACCGTCCCGCTCCCCGTGGCCCCGCCCGAGTCGAGCCTGGCCCCCGGCGTCCTCCAGGAGCAGCGCGACGCGGTGCGCGGCCTGTTCCCGGAGCCGATCCGGACCGATCCGCGGCAGAGCGTCCACGGCGTCCGTACGGTCAAGCGCGTCGAGGGGCTCGACGCCTGGCTGCCCCGGCCCGACGGCATGCGCCCCGAGTTCGTGCTCTCCTCCCCGTCCGCCCTCACCGCACACGCGACGCTGCGGAAGGGCCGGCTCGCCGCGGGCACGGCCCGCGCGCCGGAAGCGGTGGTGACCGCGAAGACCGCGGCGTCCCTGCGGCTGAAGCCCGGCTCCGTGGTGCACGTGCCGAGCAAGATCAGCGCGGAGCCGATCGCCGTCACGGTCACCGGAATCATCGAGCCGCGCGGGCCCGAGGCGGCGTACTGGGCGGTGGAGCCGCTGCTCCGCACCCCCGCGCTCGCCGCACTGGTCGAGAACGGAGAGGTGAAGCACTACTGGCAGGGCGCGCTGCTCCTCTCCCCCACGTCCGCGCCCGTCATGCCCTCCACCCTGGGCGACCCGGAGGTCTTCTTCCGGTTCATGCCGACGCCCGGCCATCTCACCGGCCGGGACACCGACCGGCTCGCCGCCGCGCTCGACTCGGCGGCCGGCGGCCCCGACCTGCTCAGGATGCGGAAGGTCGTCGGCTCCACCGGAGGGCTCACCACCGAACTCGACGCGATCGTGGACTCGTACCGTTCGATGCGGGAGGCGATCGGCCCGGTCGTCGCCGTCGCCGTCTTCGGCATCGGCGCGGTCGCCGCGGTCGTCCTCGCCATGACCGGCGGCCTCTTCGTCGCCCGCCGGGACGGCGAACTGGCCCTGCTCCGCTCCCGTGGCGCCTCGCTCACCGGCATCGGTCTGCGGCTGCTCGGCGAGACCTCGGCGGTCGCCGTACCGGCCGCGGCGCTCGCCCTGGCCCTCGCGGTGGTGACGGTACGGGCCCCCGACGGCGGGTCCGGCGGCATCCCCCTCGGCCCCTCGCTCCTCGCCACCTCGGTGGTCGCTCTGCTCGCGATGCTCGTCCTGCCGGTACGCGCGGTCGTCCTGCACCGGCGGCCGCGCCTGCACGGCGGCCGCGACGACCTGCTCACGGCGCGCCCCTCCCGGCGCCGTACGGTCGCCGAACTCACCGTGCTCGTCCTCGCCGCGGGCGCGGTCGCCTCCCTCCGACTGCGCGGAACCAGCGACTCCGGTGACCATCTGGTGAGCGCCGCCCCGGTGCTCGTCGGCCTGATCGCCGCCGCGCTCCTCGTACGGATCTATCCGCTGCCGCTGCGGTGGCTCGGCCGGCCCGCCCGCCGGCTGCGCGGGGCGGTCGGACCGCTGGCCCTGGCCCGCGCGGGACGCTCCTCCTCCGCGGGCACGCTCCCCCTGCTCGCGCTCGTCCTGGCACTGACCACGGCGGCGTTCGGCGGCTCGGTCCTCGCCGGGGTCGCCGACGCCCGCGACCGGGCCGCCCTCAGGGCGACCGGCGCGGACGCCCGGATCGACGGCTCCGTGGAGTGGACCCCGCTGCCCGCCGGTCTCACCGAGTCGGTGCGCGGGACGGCGGGGGTACGGGACGTAGCGCCGGTGCAGATCGAGTACGGCGTGGCGCTGCCGTCCTTCCAGGGGACCTCTGCCCCGCCGATGAGCGGCACGCTCGTGGGCGTCGAACCGGGCTCGTACACCCGGCACGCGGAACGCACCGGCTTCGGCCCGTTCCCGGCGGGGCTGCTCACGTCGACGGGCAAGGGCGGCAAGGAGGCCGCGGCCGACACCGAACGGGTGCTGCCCGCGGTCGCCTCACCGGCGGTCGCCGAACGGCTCGGCGGCGCGCCGCAGGAGATCGTGTCGGCGGCCGGCGTGTTCCGCGTGAAGGTGGTCGCCGTCCGGCCGGCCACCCCCGCCCTGCCCGGCGACGACTTCCTCCTCGTCAACGCCGCCGACCTCACCCACCGGACCCCCACGACACTGCTCGTCACGGGCCCAGAGGACGGTGCCGCGCTGCGGACCGCCGTGAAGGCGAAGTCCGGGGCCCTCCTCGTGTCGATGCGCAGCGAGGAGCGGGCCGGCTATGTGGACTCGCCGCTCCAGTCGGGCGCCGAGCGGATGTACCTGGGCGCGATCGGCGTGGGCGCCGGTTTCGCCGTGGTGGCCGTGCTGCTCTCCCTCATGCAGAACGCGCCGGAGCGGACGACGCTCCTCGCCCGGCTGCGGACGATGGGACTGACCCGGAGGCAGGGTAGGCGGCTGCTCGGACTCGAAGCGGTACCGCAGGCGGTCCTCGCCGCGCTCGGCGGGACGCTCGTCGGCTGGGCGACGGTGCCGCTGCTCGCCCCCGGCATCGACCTGTTCCGGCTCGCGCTCGCGACGACACCGGGGTACGCGCCGCTGGACAGCGCGCCGCTGCGGGCGGACCCGTGGTCGCTGCTGGTGCCGGCGCTCGCGGTCGTCCTCCTGACGGCGACGGCGGCGGCCGGCCAGGCCTGGTGGACGGGGCGCAAGAGCTCGATCAAGGAACTCAGGGCAGGAGACGCACGATGACGAAGACCGGGACGACCCTCAGCACCGCTTCGGACACCACCCTGGAGGAGCTGGAGCGGCGGGCGACCGCACACCGCGACCGGCCCTCGTACGGTCATGACGCGCTCATCGCCTGCGACCGGTTGGTCCGGATCTTCACCACCGACGGCGTGGAGGTGCAGGCCCTCCAGGGGCTCGACCTCCTCGTCAAGGAGGGCGAGTTGATGGCCCTGGTCGGCGCCTCGGGCTCCGGCAAGTCGACGCTCATGAACATCCTCGCGGGACTTGACGTGCCGACCGCGGGCGCGGCCCGGGTCGCCGGGTGCGATCTGCTCGCCATGGACGGCAAGGAGCGGCTGCGCTACCGCCGCGAGGTCGTCGGCTTCGTCTGGCAGCAGACCGCCCGCAACCTCCTGCCGTACCTGACGGCCGCCCAGAACGTGGCCCTTCCGATGCAGTTGCGGGGCCGGGCCCGGCAGAAGACGCAGCGGGCCGAGGAGCTCCTCGCGATGCTGGGCATCGCGGAGGTCAGGGACCGGCGCCCGCACCAGCTGTCCGGCGGTCAGCAGCAGCGGGTGGCCATCGCGGTCGCCCTCGCCAACAACCCGTCCGTGCTCCTGGCCGACGAGCCGACGGGCGAGCTGGACTCGGCCACCGGCGAGCAGGTCTTCGCGGCCTTCCGCCGCGCGAACGACGAACTGGGCACGACGATCGTGATCGTCACCCACGACCAGGCCGTCGCCTCCGAGGTGCGCAGGACGGTCGCCATCCGCGACGGCCGCACCTCATCGGAGGTGCTGCGGCGCACGGAGGTCGACGAGCAGGGTCAGGAGTCGCTGGTGGCACGGGAGTACGCGATGCTCGACCGCGCGGGCCGGCTCCAGCTCCCGGCGGAGTACACGCAGGCCCTCGGCATGGAGCACCGGGTGGCGCTGGAGCTCGAACAGGACCACATCGGGGTGTGGCCGGACGACGTGGAGCAGTGAGAGGAGGGGCGGGCGGAGGCGCGGGTTTACGCGTACGGGTGCGGGCGCGGGTGCGGGTGCGGGCGCGGGCGCGGGTGCGGGTGCGGGTGCGGGTGCGGGTGAAACCGGCGAGCGGCGGCGGACGTCACACTCTCGGGGTGATGTCCATGTCATCGACGGAGTCGTCGGGAAACATTCGGGCCTGGGGGATCGTGGCCCTGCCCGCGGCCTGCGCGGCCGCGCTCTACGCCTGGTCGGCCTGGTGCTTCGGGAGCGAGAGCGCGCCGTCCACCACGGTCGCGGTATCGGTCGGCGGGGCGGCGATTCTCGCGGCGGCCGTCGCGTACTTCCTGCTCGTCGACGGAGCCATGGGCCTCTTCGGCGCGCTCGCGCTGGTCGGCGGGCTGCTGCTGACCGTGGCCACCGCGGACCAGGCGGCCTCGCGGGGCGCGGTCGCCGAGTGTGTCGTGGTGAAGGTCCGCGCGGAGGAGCGGACCTCGGTCGGCGAGGGCGGTGCCACCACGGTCGTGTACCACCACACGCTGCGCTGCCCGGGCGGCTACCCGTCGACCGTCACGGAGGACCACCGGGCCGCCGAGGACGGCGGGGAGGTACGGGTGGCCTACGACCCGCGACGACGGGTGGCCCCGGCTCTCGAGGGTTCCACCTCGCCGCTGCGGCAGGCGGTCCTCGCCGTGCTCCTGCTGGCCGCGGCCACCGCGGGGGCGAGGCGGTTCAGCCGACAGGGCCGTCCGGAGGCATGAGAGTACGGCTTCACCGGCCTCACGCCCGTCGTTCATCGGGTCTCAGGCCCGGCGTCTACCGGGGAGCGACTGTCAGGGACATCGGTGCGGTACGGAGGGCGATCGAACCGTACGGGGTACGCAGCCGCAGCCACGGCCCGGAGGCGAACAGCGCGACGGCGGCGTCCGGGTCCGCCGACGGCAGGAAGCCCAGCGACTGGGCGGCGTGAACGGCCCTCAGGGGCAGACCGGTGGGCCCGAGGGTCCGGGACCAGATCTCGCGGCCGATACGGTCGCGCTCCGACCTGGTCCGCCGCTCCTCGGTCAACTCCTCGTCGCGTGCCCGGAATTCGGCGACGGCGGCGGCGACGGCGCCCCGCATCTCCGCGGCACCCGGCAGGCCGGCGACCGGCGTCCAGCCGCTGCGGGGCGGGAGCACGCCCGCCCAGGCCGGTCCGGTCACGGACTGCGGGACGACCGCCTTGCCGGCCGACTCCTCGATGCCTTCGAGGAGTTCGCCGGCGGAGACGGTGACGTCGAGTTCCACGGCGTCGACAAGCCGGGCCGTACGGATCGCGAGCACCTCGAAGGAGGCGGGCCGGCCGAAGACCGCCAGCGCTCCGCCGCCCGCCTGGAGGCGGACGACGGCGGCCCGGTCGTAGTGGACCAGGCGGGTCAGGAAGGCGGCGAGAGCCGCCGCCTCCCTGGCGTCGTCGAAGTGCAGCGGAGCGAACACGGTCATGCGGCGGACTTCGCCCCTCCGGAGGTCATCCCGTCGTCGACGTACTCCTGGAGGAACTCGCGCTCCTCGGCGGAGATCCGGCGCGGTCGCTGCGCCTCCAGGTCGAAGGGCACGACGACCGTGGACGCCCGTACGTACGTGACGTCGGGGTCCTTGATCTCGTACGCGATCGTCAGCGACGCCGCGCCTATCTTCGTGACCCAGGACTCGATGGTCACCGGCTCGTGCCGGTGGACCAGCGGCCGCACGTAGTCGATCTCGTGCCGGGCCACGACGGACCCGCCGGAGAACGAGGGGGAACCGTCCCCCGGCGCCAGCCGGAACATGAAGTCGATCCGCGCCTCTTCCAGGTACCGCAGGAAGACGACGTTGTTGACGTGCCCGAAGGCGTCCATGTCCGACCAGCGCAGGGGACAGCTGTAGATGTGGCGCACGCTCAGCCTCGGGTCAGCTTCTTGTACGTGGCGCGGTGCGGACGGGCCGCGTCCGGGCCGAGGCGCTCGATCTTGTTCTTCTCGTACGACTCGAAGTTGCCCTCGAACCAGTACCACTTCGACTCGCCCTCGTACGCGAGGATGTGCGTCGCCACCCGGTCCAGGAACCAACGGTCGTGGGAGATGACCACGGCCGCACCGGGGAACTCGAGCAGCGCGTTCTCCAGCGAGGAGAGGGTCTCGACGTCGAGGTCGTTGGTGGGCTCGTCGAGGAGCAGCAGGTTGCCGCCCTCCTTGAGCGTGAGCGCCAGGTTCAGGCGGTTGCGCTCACCACCGGAGAGGACACCGGCGGGCTTCTGCTGGTCCGGCCCCTTGAAGCCGAAGGCGCTGACGTACGCGCGCGACGGCATCTCGACCTGGCCGACGTTGATGTAGTCCAGCTCGTCCGACACGACGGCCCAGAGGGTCTTCTTGGGGTCGATGTTGGCGCGGGTCTGGTCGACGTAGCTGATCTTGACGGTCTCGCCGATCTTGACCGAGCCCGAGTCCGGGGCCTCGATGCCCTGGATCATCTTGAACAGCGTGGTCTTGCCGGCGCCGTTCGGGCCGATGATGCCGACGATGCCGTTGCGGGGCAGGGAGAAGGACAGGTCGTCGACGAGGACCTTGTCACCGAACGCCTTGGAGAGGTTCTCGACCTCGACGACGATGGAGCCCAGACGCGGGCCCGGCGGGATCTGGATCTCCTCGAAGTCCAGCTTCCGCATCTTGTCGGCCTCGGCCGCCATCTCCTCGTAGCGAGCGAGACGGGCCTTGGACTTGGTCTGCCGGCCCTTGGCGTTGGAGCGGACCCACTCCAGCTCTTCCTTGAGGCGCTTGGCGCGCTTCTCGTCCTTGCGGCCCTCGACCTTGAGGCGGGCGGCCTTCTTGTCCAGGTACGTGGAGTAGTTGCCCTCGTAGGGGATCGCGCGGCCGCGGTCGAGCTCCAGGATCCACTCGGCGACGTTGTTCAGGAAGTACCGGTCGTGTGTGACGGCGACGACGGCGCCCGCGTACTTCGAGAGGTGCTGCTCCAGCCAGTTCACCGACTCGGCGTCCAGGTGGTTGGTGGGCTCGTCGAGGAGGAGCAGGTCCGGGGCCTCGATCAGCAGCTTGCAGAGCGCGACACGGCGCTTCTCGCCACCGGAGAGGTTGGTGACCGGCCAGTCGCCGGGCGGGCAGCCCAGGGCGTCCATGGCCTGCTCCAGCTGCGCGTCGAGGTCCCAGGCGTTGGCGTGGTCCAGGTCCTCCTGGAGCTTGCCCATCTCGTCCATCAGCGCGTCCGAGTAGTCGGTCGCCATGAGCTCGGCGACCTCGTTGAAGCGCTTGAGCTTGCCCATGGTCTCGGCGGCGCCGTCCTGGACGTTCTCCAGAACCGTCTTGGCCTCGTCGAGCTTCGGCTCCTGCATGAGGATGCCGACGCTGTAGCCGGGCGACAGGAAGGCGTCACCGTTGGACGGCTGCTCAAGGCCCGCCATGATCTTCAGAACGGTGGACTTACCGGCACCGTTCGGGCCGACCACACCGATCTTCGCACCGGGCAGGAAGCTCAGCGTCACGTCATCGAGGATGACCTTGTCGCCGTGCGCCTTGCGCGTCTTGCGCATCGTGTAGATGTACTCAGCCAAGAGAAACCGTCCGGCAAAGAGTGAGTGGGCAGATACACCCCATCTTGCCTGACCGCCACCCCCGGGGGCGAACTCGTTGGCGGGAGAAGGGCGCGACCGGGCGTTCTCGGGCCACCCCGTAGCGGTCCGGTCACTGTCGGGAGCCGGTGTGGGGCGGGGGCTCGGGCGATGAGGGGCTCGGGGCCGGACCCTCTCGGACCGGGGGTCTCCTCGCGGGCCTCCGCGGGCCGGGGGTCTCCTCGCGGGCCTCCGCGGGTCTCGGACGTGCGACGACCCCGGCCGCTGGTGCGGTCCGGGGTCGGGCGGGGGTCACGGGGCGGGTCCGGGGTGAGCCGGGCCGTTCCGTGGGGTCAGGCGCCGCCCGGTGCCGGCGGGGCCGGCACCGGGGGCGTGGGCTCAGTGGCCGGCGGTCTTCTTCTTGCGGAGGAAGAACACCGCGCCGCCGCCGATCACGACGAGCGCGGCGGCGATGCCCGCGATCATCGGGGTGGCGTTGGAGCTGCCGGTCTCGGCGAGGTCGCCGCCACCGGTCGTGGTGGTGCCGGTCGTGCCGGTGGAGCCGCCCGTGGTGTCACCGGTGGTGCCGGTGGACGTCGACGGAGAGGTCGACGGGGTGGGCTCGGCCGAGGGCTCCGTGGTGGGGGTCTCGGACGGCTTCGGGCCGGGGGTGGCCGTCTTGCAGTCCAGGACGCCCTCGAAGGTCTCCTCGAAGCCGTTCGGGCCGGTGATGGTGAACTTGTACGCCTCGTCCTCGGCGAGCGGGACCGGGATGGTCTTGCTCTCACCCGGGGCGACCGTGTGCGAGGTGCCCTTCAGGTCGAAGGTCCAGGCCTCGTCACCCTCGTTGGAGGCGATGACCTCCAGGCCGCCCTTGGCGCAGTCCTTCGCGACCGTGACGGCCGGGACGGCACCCGTCTTCGCCCAGGTCGCGGAAGCCTTGCCGGTGACCGTGGACTCGCTGGAGCCGGCCAGGATCAGGGTCTGCGAGGGGCCGTCGATGGAGACGAAGGCGCGACCGAGCGAGACCTTGGTGGTGGCCTCGGCGGTCAGCTCGGCGGAACCGTCGGCGGTGCCGGCGGGAACGTCGAAGAAGAGCTCGGTCTTGCCCTTCAGGACCTCGGTGACGGGCTTGCCGTCCTTGCCGACGACCGTGACGCCCGTGGGGGCGCCCGGCACGACCGAGATCTTGGCGGACTCGGCGTTGGTGTCGACGGTGATCGGGCCGAGCTTCTCGCCGGCCTTGCCCGCGACGGAGGACGGCGAGACGCTCAGGGAGGCGGTCGGCTCGTCGAGCTGGACGGCCTTCTCGAGCAGGTACGCCTTCAGCTTCTCGGCGTCCTCGTCCTTCGGCGTCGCCGTGACGTCGTCGGAGAGGGTCCAGATCGCGGCCTGCGTGCCGGCCGCGGCTTCCTTCTTGGAGAGGTCGACGCCCAGCTTGGCGCCGAGGGCCTCGGCGGAGAACTTCGGGTAGGCGTTCTCCAGGATCCAGAGGATCTTGCCCGCGTTCGCGTTGTTGTGCAGGGAGGACTCCTCCCAGCCGACTTCCTTGTAGTCGAAGTCGTGCTTCGCCTCGGTACGGAGGTCGATGCAGTAGGTGAAGAGAGTGCCCCCGCCCTCGACCTCCATCTTGAACAGACCACCGTCGACCGGCCACTTGGAGCCGTTCTTCTCGGTGATCTCGACAGCGCCGGCGTCGTCGGTCATACCGCCGAGCTTCGCCGTGACGCCACCGGTACCCGGCGCGCCGTCATCGGCGAGCGCCGGACCGGCGGCCGCCATGGTGCCGACCGCGACAAGGCCCGAGACCAGGGTCGCAGCGGCAAGGCGGGCAGCGCCGCGCCCACGAACTGAAAACATTGCATTCCCCTCCGGGCGAGCCGCTCCGCGAACATGGTCGATTCGCGTGGGGGGAGCGCACGCCAGCAGATTCACAGACCCGATGGGCTCATGTGCCACATGAGTACCCGGGAATCCTAGGGATGCGGAACCCCCCGGTGCCCTGCCATACGTTCAGATAACCATTCCGACTCGGAATCGTTATCAGCAGCGCGAGTTGGTCGACAAATCCCCACAACGCAAGGTCAGGGGACGGTCACCAGCCGCGTTGTCACCTTTGCTGCCTCGTCCGTCACCGCCCCTGCCCACGGGTCGCGTTCGGGCTCCGGAACGACTGATTCCGCCAGTTCGGGGGGCAGTACGGATTCCCCGCGCGGCGGGTGCTCCGCGTGCGTCGAACGCTCCGCGCGGGGCGAGGGCTCCGCGCGGGGCGCCGGCTCCGTCCGTACCGCGCGCCGGAAGGCTGCCGTACCCCGCGTCAGATCGTGCCCCACGGCCAGCGCGGCCACATCCACGAACGTCTTCCGCTGGCCGTCGCGCTCCTCTTCACGGACCCTCAGCCGCCCGTGCACCACCAGGGGTTCACCGACGGAGACCGAGGCCGCGAGATTGGCCCCGAGCGACCGCCAGGCCGACACCGTGTAGAAGCTGGTGTGCCCGTCCGTCCAGAGGCTCCGCTCCCGGTCCCAGCGGCGCGCGGTCACCGCGAAGCGGAACCTGGCCACCCCGCCCGTCACCGTGTCCCGGTACTCCACCGCCGTCGCCACATTGCCGACCAGCGTCACGGTCGTGTCGTTCATGGTCCCGCCCCCAACCTCTGCGTTTCTCTCGGTCACCACCATGCTGGGGCGATCCGGGAGATCCCGCCCGCGCCTGTGGACAACCGGACGGACGGGGACGACGTCCTCACCCGGGAGGGTGAACGGAGGCCCGGGACAGCACGGACGCCGTCACCTTCCCCGTACCCCCGCACGCGTCGCGCCCAGCCGGGTCGCGCCGGAGCGGATCCCCCCGACGATCCGCGCGGAGGACCGTGTCCCCACGACCGTCGCGTACTGCTCGCGCACCTCCCGGTAGCGCATCAGCTCCGCCGCCACCGGGTCGAGCACCCGAGCCCGGCCGCAGGCCGCCGCCGCCTCCCGCAGGCGCCGTTCGGCCTCCTGCCCGTACCGCCGCGCCGGGCCCTTCACCGCGCCCTCGCAGGCCCATTCGACGAGCGGTCCGCCGATGATGCCGCCGAGCATCACGAGGACCGGCGGGAGCAGGCCCGGTTCCGCGACGCCGACGATCTGGCCCACCAGCCACAGCGCGCCGAAGACCTGCAGGAGCGTCATCACGACCTGGGCGAGGACGGCGGCCGGCCACCAGGCGGGCCGTGGTGGGCGGGCCGCCGGGTCTCCGATGGTGGCCGTCAGCTCGTCCAGTGCCTCAGGGAGCCCGTCCGCCCCGCGGGCCGCCGCCTCGCGCACCGCCTGCGCCCACGGCGTCGGGAGCCCGCGCGAGGCCTCCGCGGCGAGCATCCGCACCGCCTGCTCCACGCGCTGGCGTGCCGTCAGCTCGTCCTCCACGGGCGAGGACAGGCGCGGATCGGTGGAACCGTGGGCCCGGATCCGCTCGTACCAGCGGTAGAGCCGCAGCCAGGGCGTGCCGCAGGCGCGGATGGCGCCCCTGCGCCAGACCCGTTCGGCGGCCTCGCCCGCGGCCTGGGCGCCGACGGCGACCGCGAGCCGGTCCGTGAAGGCCTCCCTGGCCCGCTCGTCGAGGCCGGGCCGTCCGTCGGCGAGGTAGGACGGGCGCAGCCGGGCCGCGGCGGCGTCGACGTCGGCGGCGAGCCGGCGTTCGGGAGCGGTGCGTTCCTGGACGAACCGGGCAACCATCTCCCGCAGTTCGGGCACACCGTCGCCGGTCAGCGCGGAGACGGCGAGGACGGTGGCGCCGGGTTCGCCGTGCTCGCCGAGCGCCACGCCGTCCTCGTCGAGGAGGCGGCGCAGGTCGTCGAGGACGAGGTCGGCGGCCTCCGTACCGAGCCGGTCGATCTGGTTGAGGACGACGAAGGTGACCTCGGCGTGCCCGGCGAGCGGCCGGAGGTAGCGCTCGTGGAGAGCGGCGTCGGCGTACTTCTCGGGGTCGACGACCCAGATCACCGCGTCGACGAGGGCGAGGACCCGGTCGACCTGGTCCCGGTGGGCGGTGACGGCCGAGTCGTGGTCGGGCAGGTCGATGAGGACGAGCCCCTGGAGTTCGGTGTCGGCCGCGCCGCCCGCGAGGGGTCTGCGCCGCAGCCGGCCGGGGACGGCGAGCCGGTCGAGCAGTCCGGCGGAGCCCTCGGACCAGCTGAGGGCGATGGGCGCCGAGGTGGTGGGGCGGCGCAGTCCGGTCTCGGAGACGGGGACGCCGGCGAGGGCGTTGAAGAGCGTGGACTTGCCGCTTCCGGTGGCGCCGGCGATGGCGATCACGGTGTGCCGGGAGGAGAGCCGCTGCCGGGCGGCGGCCTCGTCGAGCACGCGCCCTGCCTCGGCGAGGGCCTCGCTCTCGACCCGCGTACGGGAGAGCCCGACGAGCTCGTGGAGGGCGTCGAGGCGGGCGCGGAGGGGCCCGCCGTAGTTCCCGCCGAGGGGTGGGAACGTGTCCTCCTCCTGCTGTACCGCTCCCCGACCGTCCTCTTCCCCTGGAGGCAGGTCGGCCGCGGCGGCCCGCTCGGCGGCGCGGCGGGCGATCAGCCCGTCGTCCCAGCGGCGGCGGCCGGAGTCGGCCGCGGACCCGGGAGGGGACGCGGAGACGAGCACGGACGCGGACACGGCTCCGGACACGGAGCCGGGCTTCCGATCGTGGTCACGGGCACGGTCATCGTCGTGGTCGTGGTTCCGGGGGTCCTGGTTCCGGTCGCGGTCGTCCGCCACGTCACTTCTCCTTCTGCAGTACGGAGAGCGCGGCGATCAGCTCCGCCTGCGGCTCAGGGGTCACGTCGAGCGCTTCGAGGGGCGCGAGGCGCCGGTCGCGCTCGGCGCGCAGCACACGGTCGACGTACGAGAGGACGAGCTCGCCGCCCTTGTCGCGCAGGCGCAGGGCGGCCTGGGCGCCGAGGAGTTCGGCGAGGCGTTCACCGGCGGGCCGGGTGCGGCGGCCGCCGAGGAGGGAGGCGGCGAGGAGGGCGGCGACGGTCTCGGCCTCGGCGGCGGCCGTACGGGAGGTGGAGGGGCGCTCCACGCTCCGTACCTCCTCCTCGGCCAGTTCCTCGAGCACACGGCGCCAGCGCCGCACCTCGACACCGATCCGCTCCCCCGTTTCGCGGTCGCCGCCCGCCCGGAGGGGCCCCAGGGCGCCGGAGGCGGGCTCGCGGCGCCAGGCGTCGCAGACGCGCTCCTCGGCTGCGGAGACGGCGCAGTGGAGGAGGGCCGCGAGGGACTCGGCGAGGGCGTCGAGGAGCTCGTCGGCGGTGCTGTCGCGGGGGTAGGCGCGCCAGCGGGTGCGGGCGTCCCCGGCGAGGACGGCGCCACGGCCCAGCTCCTTGCGCACCCGCTTGCCCTGCTCCCCGTACGCGGCTTCGACGGCGCCGCCGAGGCGGACGGCGGCGGCGTACTGCGCGGCGACGGCGCCGGCCAGCTCGGGGAGCCGGGCGTCGAGGGAGTCGATGACACCGGAGGCGGTCCGGTCGGCGGCCTGCTGCCGGGCGGCCGGGTCCTCGGCACGGTGGGCGAGCCAGCCCCGCAGGGCGGCGACGGCGCTGTCGGGCAGGAGTCCGCTGCCTCCGTCGGCGGACTCGGGCAGTTCGGGGATGGTGAAGCGGGGTACGTCGCCGAGGCCGGCCTTGTCGAGCAGGGCTTCGTACTGCCGGGAGACCTCGCCGATGACCTGGTGGGGGACGCGGTCGAGGACGGTGACGAGGGTGGCGTCGTACTCCTTGGCGGTACGGAGCAGATGCCAGGGCACGGCGTCGGCGTACCGGGAGGCGGTGGTGACCATCACCCAGATGTCCGCGGCGCAGATCAACTCGGCGGCGAGGAGCCGGTTCTCGACGACGAGGGAGTCGATGTCGGGCGCGTCGAGGAGGGCGAGGCCCCGGGGCACGGAGGAGGCCGTCTCGACGCGGAGGGCATTCTCCTCGGGGACGGCCTCGTCGGCGGGGTGGTCCTCGTCGGCCTGGGGCAGCCAGACGCGGGTGAGCTGGGGCAGGACCCGCATCCCGGCGAACCAGTGGTGGTCCTCGGGGTGGCAGACGAGCACGGGGGTCCGGGTGGTGGGTCTGAGCACGCCGGACTCGCTGACGCGCCGTCCGACAAGGGAGTTGACGAGCGTGGACTTGCCGGCCCCGGTGGAGCCGCCGACGACGGCGAGGAGCGGGGCGTCGGGGTCTTTCAGCCGGGGCACCAGGTAGTCGTCGAGCTGGGCGAGCAGCTCGGCCCGGTTCTGCCGGGCGCGTGGCGTGTCGGGGAGGGGCAGGGGGAGACGCACGGCGGCGACACGGTCGCGCAGGGCGGAAAGTGCGTCGATCAGCTGAGGCCGTTCGTCCAAGGTCACCACATGCGAAGAATGCCCAATTTATGAGTGTTTTTGAAGCCTATTGCGGCCCTGCGCGCCGAAGAGAGAGCCGGTGACCGGAACCACGGGCATAACGAGTGCACAACACCCGCCCGGAGCGATGCAAAAAGCGCTGCGCAAATCGCACCTGCCTGCGATTATCGTTCCGCTTCACCGAACCTCCACATCGTGCCACGCAGGTGAAGCAACCGGGCCAAGGCGATCGGAGCCCTATCCTTGTCCCGGCAGGCCACACCCCACCCACAAGGGGCTCCTGGCCACACGGCCACCACCCGGCCCCCGTAGCTCAGTGGATAGAGCAGGTGCCTTCTAAGCACTTGGCCGCAGGTTCGAGTCCTGCCGGGGGCGCAACACAGTCTGACCTGCGGAAACGCGGGTCAGACACCCTAGTCGTAGCGCTGCGACTCACCCGTCCGGCAGTTGGACCAAGGTAAGTCGCCGACTCACCCTTGCCCAGCTCTCATGAGAGAGCCCACAAGCATGACGCCGAGCCCGCTGCGCACGCAGCAGAGCACGAGCAAGAGCGCCGTCGTCTGACGTCCGTATCGACTGCACGCGCACGTCAGGATGCCGCAGACACGCGCGCTCACAAGGTGAGCGACTACGCGACGCACCTTCGAGCCGGCAGCAACAAGCGGGGGCGGCCCTACGCCGAGGTGGAACCACTGCCCGCGGGACCTGACAGCAGGACAGCTCGCCACGGATCGCCGCTCAGCCGCGCGTGCACGCGTCCCGCCAGCGCCCGGCGGTCCTCGGCGGCAGCCGGCAGCGGGGTTTCCGCGCGTCCGCCGCACCAGAGCGCCGACAGAGTCGGGTTCTTCCCGGCCTCTCGGCTACTCCGCCCCACCCCCAGCAGGAAGGCGGTCAGCGCGCTGAGCGCCACGACCTCCAACACGCCGGCCCTCCCCCTGGTTGCTACCCCAGCTCCTGCCGGGCCGTATCGCCGCGCCGCCAGATCATGGAAACGTCCGCACCCCAGTAACTCCCTCGCCTGAAGGGATACATGTGGAGCCGAGATCCATGCGATTCGGAACGACAAGCGGACCGCCATCGAGTGAGCCGACTCTGTCGCCTCGCCGCACCACTGAGGCGCCGCGTAGCGGGCAAGCGAGAATCAACGATCCCTCCCCTGAGCGACGGCATGCCGGAACCAGCCTGCGGCGCTTGAGCGACGCCCTGTACAAGTGCCATGGCGCCCCTCTGGATAGTACGAGCTCACCTGGTCCGATCATCGCTGGCCGAGGGACCTGGAAGACTTGGTGCGGCAGACACGCAGTGAGACCGGTAAACGCCCGGCCGAGGCGGCCGATGGCCCCGAGCGGGCAGCCCTCCACAGGCAAGACGTCACCGAGGTGTGCGCGTACTTCGAGTCGGTCGAGACGCCACCGGACCCGCTCATGCGTTGGCGCGTGCGTCTCCATTGTGGGCATACCGCCGCGATCACGACACGGCATGCCGAGAGCGACGACGCGACCTGCACGGCGCCTGCGAGAGAGAGTGCACCGACTGCAGGAAGAGCTTCTCAGCGATCGTCGCCTTCTAGCCCGTCGGCCTCATCGACACCCTTTCACCGCTTCAGACAGAAACGCTGCCGGAACGGCGGGAATGTTCACGTCGACGGCCTGTCGAGCAGGGCGAGCTACGCACAGAGTCCGCGCCCGCGGAGTACCGAGAGGGTCCCTGTCGCACAGCTCGGGGCAGGCCTGTGCCAGACGCACCCTGCGAGATACCCTGTCTATATGACCGAAATGCCCAATGAAGTCCATCTTGCGCTCACTGGTCGCATTACATTCGAGCAGGACATCAATGTGACCCAGGGCGCACAGGTGATCGCCATCGTTCAGGCCCCCACGGGTCTGACCCGTGCCACTCCCGGCCCCGAACCGCCCGGTTCGCCCCCCGAACTCGCCCTGACGACAGAAGAGGGCGTTCAGGAGTTTCCTACCCGCGCCCAGCCGCCACGGCAGTCGCTACCGGAAAGCCCCCGCCATGCGCTCGGCGCCTCCGGCGCCAAGACCGCACCGGAGAAGATCACCGCTTTCGCCGCCTATCTGACACTGGTGGAAGGCCGGGAGACATTCAGCCACAAAGATCTACGAAGACTCTTTGAGCGGGCGCGCGAACGCATCCCCACCCACTTCTCGCGGGACTTCGACAAGGCCGTGCGGGCTGGCTGGATCCACGAGGGAACGGAGAGAGGCTCGTACTACCTCTCGGACTCCCTGCTGAACCTTCTCGAAGACGGCTACGCGAGCCACCGGATCAAGCGCACCGGCAGAACAGCGACATCAGCAGCCACCGGCCACGCGAACTCACGGCGGAAGCCACGCACGCTCACCGTGCCCGATGACTTCTCCGAGATCGACCACATCCCGACGTCCCTCGACGGAGTGCCGCCCTACCAGCAGATCAAGCTCAAGCGCGACCGGCTCCTCTGGGCCATCAAACTGGCGAAGGAACTGGGCGTACCCGCACTCAAGAGCACCGACGTCACCTGGCTGACCGACAAACTGGGCGACGCCATCCTCACCCGCGACATCACAGCGACGTTCAAAGGGCTGCATCGGGACGGCCTCGCGAACCGGTCAGTGATCGACAACGCTATGCGGATCACGGAGAAGGGCGACGAGTACCTCGCCGCCCTCTGAGCCGCGTAGGTCGTAGGCACCGCTGCGTACGCCATCAGCCAGACCGGCGGCCGAACCCTCTCCATCGTGGTGGGGGTACCTTGCCGCTCCCGTCATGCCGGCCCCGGCGCCCTGGCAGGCAGTCCTGGACCGCAGGATCTCCGTCGGGGGCCTCTTCGGCGGCGGACTGCGCAGCACCACCCCGGACGGTTGGACGGTGGATGTCGTCAGCCCGGACCGGCCCCGCCGCCATGTCTTCCTCTCCACCGACGGAGGGGCCGTCGGCCTGCTCGGATGAAGCCGGTCATCGGCCCTCCTCACGCGCATCCGCCCCAGGGACAGCCCGAAGGTTCGGACCGGATGCCCTGGCCGTGTCACGACTCCCGCCGGGCATCCACCGCCCATCAGCGCCGCGCTGGGAAACGACGCGGGACCGACCGGCATCGCGCACCTCGCTCACGACCTGCGGCATCCACCCTGCGGATAGGCACGCCCCCCACCGACACTCCGGGAAGGACGGCGTTCCGCGGTCCCTCGGCCGGCCCAGGGATGTCAGCCCTGGCGATTAGCATCCGTGCCATGCGCAAGTACTTCACGGTCGAAGATCGGAAGCTGTCCTATCTGGACTTCGGCGGTCCGGGTGCTCCGGTGCTGGCCCTGCACGGGCACTACAACGAGGCGTCGGCGTTCGCGCCGCTGGCCGAGGCGTTGGCGCCGCGGTGGCGGGTGATCGCGCTCGATCAGCGCGGTCACGGTGAGTCCGACCGCGCCCCGAGCTATGAGCGCGGTGACTACGTCGCCGACGTCGCCGCCTTTCACCGGCACCTGGACCTCGGCCGCGTGCCCGTGCTGGGCCACTCCCTGGGCGGGGTCAACGCCTATCAGTTCGCGGCCCGGTACCCGGGCCGGGTGTCCGCGCTCGTCGTGGAGGACATCGGCGCGGTCGTGGACAGCGACTGGCGCTTCACCCTGGGGCTGCCGTGCGGGGCGCCTTCGCGCGCGGGGCTTGTGGCCGCCCTCGGGCCCCTGGCCGAGTATCTGGAATGTTCCTTCCGCAGGTCCGGCGACGGTTGGGCGTACTCCTTCGACATCGGCGACACGATCGCGTCCCAGAAAGCCCTCAACGGCGACCACTGGAAGGAGTGGGCGTCGGTGGCCTGTCCCACGCTTCTGATACGCGGGACGCGGAGCGACGAACTGGCGGCCGACCATGCTCGCGAGATGATCGCCCGGCATGCCGGAGACGCCCGTCTGACGGAGATCGCCGCCGGACACGTCGTCCACCATGACGCACCGGAGCGGTTCGCGGCCGCCGTCGCCGACTTCCTGACGTCCGGTCCCGTCCGCTCGGATCAGCGAGTCGCACGCCACCACTGACTTCGCTGCCGGAGCGCTCGCGCATCGTGCCCCGCCGAGGACGAGGACCCCATGGGCGAGGAAGGGACGCATCCGTGGCCTCCCTTCGGGTAGTCGCCCAGGAAAGGAGGAAGGGCCGGGAGGAGGGAGCGCTCCGTGGACACCGCCGAGACGATCGACCAGCTGCTCCGGGAGCACGGGCGGACCTACGCCGACGAGGCCGGAATCACCCTGAAGGACACGCCCTCACCGCTCTACCAGCTGCTGGTTCTCACCGTCCTCTGTTCCATCCGCATCAAGGCGGACATCGCCACCGCCGCCGCCCGCGAGCTCTCCGCCGCCGGGCTGCGCACGCCCCGGGCCATGGTCGACTCCTCCTGGCAGGAGCGCGTCGACGCCCTCGGGCGGGCCCACTACGTGCGGTACGACGAGAGCACCGCGACCGCGCTGGGCGAGGGCGCGGCGCTGGTCCTCGACCGGTACCACGGTGATCTGCGCCGACTCCGCGAGCAGGCCGACGGCTCCGGGGAGAAGCTGCGGCAGCTGTTGCGGGAGGTGCCCCGGATCGGGCCGGTGGGCGCCGGCATCTTCTGCCGGGAGGTACAGGCCGTCTGGCCGGAACTGCGGCCGTTCTTCGACGAGCGCGCGCTCGCGACCGCCGGCGCCCTGGGCCTCCCCCACACCGCGGCCGGGCTGGCCCGGCACGTGTCGGACGAGGACACGGCCCGTCTGGCCGCCGCCCTCGTGCGCGTCAGCCTCTCGAAGGACGCGGAGCGGGAGCTTCGGACCGCCGCTTGAGGGGCCCGAGAGCGGAGGCTCCGGGCCGGATGAGAGGGCACAGGGCCGGTGCCGTGCCCTCCCGCGGCCGGAGGTGTCCCATGAGGATGAACGCACAGTCGTGACCGCAGGGTCGTGACCGCATGACTCCCCTCCCCCTCCAGGAGGAGAATCGCACCATGGTGATCACCGCGCGCGCCCTCAACCGTTCCACTCTCGCCCGGCAGTTGCTCCTCGACCGCGCCCCCATCGGTGTCGAGGACGCCGTCCGGCGGGTGGTGGCGCTCCAGGCGCAGCAACCGGGGTCGCCCTACGTCGCGTTGTGGAACCGGGTCGCGGACTTCGACCCCGTGCGGCTCGACGGGGCCGTGGCCGGCTTCGAGGTGGTCAGGTCGACCCTGATGCGGCTCACGCTGCACCTGGTGCACGCCGGGGACTGGCGGGCCTTCCGGGAGGGCATGGAGCCGACGCTGCGCGGTTCGCGGCTGCACGACCCCCGGTTCAAGGCGGCCGGGTTCACGGCCGCGGACGCCGACGCGCTGCTGCCGGAGCTGCTGGCGTACGCCGGGGAGGCACGGACCGGCGCGCAGCTCCGGGCCCGTCTGGAGGAGGCGCGGGGCGGGCCGGTGGAGGCCGTCGTCTGGCGGATGATCCGCCAGTACGCGCCGTTGTGGCACGCGCCGACGGGGCCGCCGTGGTCGTTCGGGACGGCGCAGGCGTTCGTGACGGCGAGCACCCTGCCGGTGCCGGCCGACGCGGAGGCGGCGACGGCGGGGCTCGCCACCCTGCTCCGGCGCTATCTGGAGGGCTTCGGGCCGGCGTCCGTCCCCGACATGGCCCAGTTCACGACGGCCCCGAGGGGCAAGGTCCGCGAGGCGGTGCGGGTGCTCGACGGACAGCTCGACCGGCTGGAGGGGCCCGACGGGACGGTGCTGTACGACGTGCCGGGCGCGCCGCTGCCCGGCGAGGAGGTCCACGCGCCGCCCCGTCTCATGGCCATGTGGGACAGCGTCCTGCTGGCCTACGCGGACCGGGGGCGCGTCATCCCGCCCGCGTACCGCAAGCATGTGATCCGCGTGAACGGTGACACGCTGCCGACGCTGCTCGTCGACGGGTACGTCGCCGGGGTCTGGCGGCCGGTCGCCGGCGGCATCGAGGCCTCGGCCTTCCATCCGCTGCCCGCCGGCGTCTGGGAGGATCTCGCGGCCGAGGCCCGGGCGCTCGGCGGTCTCCTCACCGCCCGGGACCCGGGGGTCTACCGCCGCTACGACCACTGGTGGGCCAAGGGCCTGCCGGCGGTCGAGACCCGGGTGCTCCCGGCCGCCTGACGACCGCCCGCCCCTCAGTCGGAGGCCCCGGCCGGCGTCGCCGCCGTCGCCACCTCCCTCAGCGCGATGTTGAGCCGGAGGACGTTGACCCGCGGTTCGCCGATGAAGCCCAGGACGCGGTCCTCGGTGTGGGCGGCGATCAGTTCGTCGACCTGGGCGGGGGTGAGGTGGTTCCTCGCCGCGATCCGGTGGGCCTGGAGCTTGGCGTACTCCGGGGAGATGTGCGGGTCCAGGCCGGAGCCGGAGGAGGTGACCGCGTCGGCGGGCACGTCCGAGGGCTTCACCGTGTGGCCGTTCACCGAGTTGTCCCTGATCACGGCCGCCTTCGCGTCGTTGACCCACTGGATGAGCCCGGCGTTGTCACCGGAGCGGTTGGTGGCTCCGGAGAGGAGCAGCCGGTACCGGGTGTTGGCGCTGTTGGAGCCGAGGCCGCGGGACGGGCGTGGCTGGAACCAGCGCGGGTCCGGCTTCCCGTCGGTCAGATAGGTCTGGCCGATGAGTGCGGAGCCGACGGTCTTCCCGCTGCCGTCCTTGATCTCGGAGCCGTTCGCCCTGCCGGGGAAGGCGGCCTGGGCGATGCCGGTGACGGCGAGCGGGTAGAGGACGCCGCACACGACGGTGAGGACGAGGAGGGCGCGCAGTCCGGCCCAGAGCACTCGGCCGGTGTTCGCTGCGGAGTTGGTCATGGTGAATCAGCACGCTTTCTGTCGGCGCGGTCGACGCGGTCTGGATGGTCTGCGCGGCCTGCGCGATCGACGTGGTCTGCGCGATCGACGCGGACTGCGCGGTCGACGCGGTCAACCCAGCCCGGGGACAAGAGAGAGGAGCAGGTCGATGAGCTTGATGCCGACGAAGGGCGCGATCAGCCCGCCCAGGCCGTAGATCCCGAGATTGCGCCGCAGCATGGAGTCCGCGCTGCTCGGCCGGTAGCGGACGCCCTTGAGGGCGAGCGGCACCAGGGCGACGATGATCAGGGCGTTGAAGATGACGGCCGAGAGGATCGCGGACTCGGGCGACGCCAGGCCCATGATGTTGAGCCTGTCGAGCGACGGATGGGCGACCGCGAACATCGCGGGGATGATCGCGAAGTACTTCGCCACGTCGTTGGCGATCGAGAAGGTCGTCAGCGCTCCGCGGGTGATGAGGAGTTGCTTGCCGATCTCGACGATCTCGATGAGCTTGGTCGGGTCGGAGTCGAGGTCCACCATGTTGCCGGCCTCCTTCGCGGCCGACGTCCCGGTGTTCATGGCCACGCCGACGTCGGCCTGGGCGAGCGCCGGGGCGTCGTTCGTGCCGTCGCCGGTCATGGCGACGAGCTTCCCGCCCGCCTGCTCGCGTTTGATGAGCGCCATCTTGTCCTCGGGGGTGGCCTCGGCGAGGAAGTCGTCGACGCCGGCCTCCTCGGCGATGGCCTTCGCGGTCAGCGGGTTGTCGCCGGTGATCATGACCGTACGGATGCCCATGCGGCGCAGTTCGCCGAACCGCTCCCGCATGCCCTCCTTCACCACGTCCTTGAGGTGGACGACGCCGAGGACCCGGGCGCTCCCCTCGTCCTCCAGGGCGACGAGCAGCGGCGTGCCGCCGGCCTGGGAGATCCGGTCCGTGAGCGCGGCCGCGTCCCCGGAGACGGTGCCGCCCCGCTCCCTCACCCACGCCACGACCGAGCCGGCCGCTCCCTTACGGACCTTCCGGCCGTCCACGTCCACGCCCGACATCCGGGTCTGGGCGGTGAACGCGACCCACTCGGCTCCCACCAGCTCGCCCTGCCGGCGTTCACGCACGCCGTACGCGGCCTCCGCGAGGACCACGATCGAGCGGCCCTCCGGTGTCTCGTCCGCGAGGGACGACAGCTGGGCCGCGTCCGCGAGTTCGGCCTCCGTCGTCCCGGCCACCGGCACGAACTCGGCCGCCTGCCGGTTGCCGAGGGTGATCGTGCCCGTCTTGTCGAGCAGCAGGGTCGACACGTCACCGGCGGCCTCGACCGCGCGGCCCGACATCGCGAGGACGTTGCGCTGGACGAGCCGGTCCATGCCGGCGATGCCGATCGAGGAGAGCAGGGCGCCGATCGTCGTCGGGATGAGGCACACCAGCAGGGCCGTGAGGACGATCAGCGAGGTCTGCTCGTCGGCGCCCGCGTAGACCGCGAAGGGCTTGAGGGTGACGACGGCGAGCAGGAAGACGATCGTCAGCGAGGCGAGCAGGATGCCGAGGGCGATCTCGTTGGGGGTCTTCTGCCGCGCGGCGCCCTCCACGAGGCCGATCATGCGGTCGATGAAGGTCTCGCCGGGCTTCGTGGTGATCTTGATGACGATCCGGTCCGAGAGCACCTTCGTGCCGCCCGTCACCGCGCACCGGTCGCCGCCGGACTCGCGGATGACCGGCGCCGACTCGCCCGTGATGGCGGACTCGTCGACGGACGCCACGCCCTCGACGACGTCGCCGTCGCCGGGGACGGCGTCGCCGGCCTCGCAGACCACGAGGTCTCCGACGCGCAGCTCCGTCCCGGGGACCCGCTCCTCGCCGTCACCGGCGAGCCGACGGGCGACGGTGTCGTTCCTGGCCTTGCGCAGGGTGTCGGCCTGCGCCTTGCCGCGGCCCTCGGCGACCGCCTCCGCCAGGTTGGCGAAGACCGTGGTGAGCCAGAGCCAGGCGGTGATCGCCCAGCCGAACCGGTCGCCCGGGTTCATCACGGCGAGGACGGTGGTGACCAGCGAGCCGATCAGCACCACGAACATGACCGGGGATCTGACCATGACCCGCGGGTCGAGTTTGCGCAGGGCGTCCGGGAAGGAGCTGACCAGCTGCTTCGGGTCGAACAGTCCACCGCCGACGCGGCCGGTCGTGGCCGGCCGGCCGCTGGGCGCCCCGGACTCCGGGGGCCGGGTGGGCGTGAGGGTGCTCATGCTGCGAGTCCTTCGGCGAGCGGGCCAAGGGCGAGGGCCGGGAAGTAGGTGAGACCGGCGACGATGAGGATCGTGCCGACGAGGAGGCCGGTGAACAGCGGCTTCTCGGTGCGCAAGGTGCCCGCCGTCTCGGGCACCGCCGTCTGTCCGGCCAGCGAACCGGCGAGCGCGAGGACGAACACCATGGGCAGGAACCGGCCGAGGAGCATCGCGATGCCGAGGGTCGAGTTGAACCACTGGGTGTCCGCGTCGAGGCTCGCGAAGGCGGAGCCGTTGTTGTTGGCGCCGGAGGTGTACGCGTAGAGGATCTCGGAGAAGCCGTGCGCGCCGGAGTTCGTCATCGAGTGCGAAGGGGTGTCCAGGGCCAGGGCGACGGCGGTGAAGCCGAGGACGAGCGCCGGGGTGACGAGGATGTAGCAGGCGGCGAACGTGATCTGGCGGGTGCCGATCTTCTTGCCGAGGTACTCGGGCGTGCGGCCGACCATCAGTCCGGCGATGAACACGGCGATGACCGCCATGATCAGCATGCCGTAGAGGCCGGAACCGACGCCGCCGGGCGCGAGTTCGCCCAGTTGCATGCCCAGCATCGTGATGCCGCCGCCGAAGCCCGTGTACGAGGAGTGGAAGGAGTTCACCGCGCCGGTCGAGGTCAGCGTCGTAGCGACCGAGAAGATCGCCGACGCGCCGATGCCGAAGCGGGTCTCCTTGCCCTCCATCGCCCCGCCGGCCGACTCGAAGGCCGGGCCCCTGCCGGCGAATTCGGTCCACAGCATCAGGACGGTGAAGACGATCCAGATGGCCGCCATCGTGCCGAGGATCGCGTACCCCTGCCGCAGCGAGCCGACCATCCGGCCGAAGGTCCGTGTCAGCGCGAACGGGATGAGCAGGATCAAGTAGATCTCGAAGAGGTTCGAGAGCGGGCCGGGGTTCTCGAAGGGGTGGGCGGAGTTGGCGTTGAAGTAGCCGCCGCCGTTCGTGCCCAGCTCCTTGATGACCTCCTGCGAGGCGACCGCCCCGCCGTTCCACTGCTGCGTCCCGCCGGTGAACTGCCCCACCTCGTGGATGCCGGAGAAGTTCTGGATCGCTCCGCAGGCGACCAGGACCAGCGCCCCGATCACGGAGATCGGCAGCAGGATCCGTACGACACCGCGGACCAGGTCGGCCCAGAAGTTGCCGAGTTCGCCGGTGCGGGACCTGGCGAAGCCGCGGACGAGGGCGACCGCGACCGCGATGCCGGCCGCCGCCGACACGAAGTTCTGCACGGCGAGGCCACCGGTCTGCACGACGTGCCCCATGGTCTGTTCGCCGGAGTACGACTGCCAGTTGGTGTTGGTGACGAAGGAGGCGGCGGTGTTGAACGCCTGGCCCGGGTCGATCGACACGAAGCCGAGCGAAGCGGGCAGCGAGCCCTGGACCCGCTGGAGCAGATAGAGGAAGAGGACGCTCACGGCGGAGAAGGCGAGGACAGCGCGCAGATAGGCGGGCCAGCGCATCTCCACCGTCGGGTCGGCGCCGATGCCCTTGTAGATCCACTTCTCCACCCGCAGGTGCTTGTCGGAGGAGTAGACCCTGGCCATGTGGTCACCGAGCGGGCGGTACGAGAGACCGAGCGCGACGACCAGGGCGAGGAGCTGGAGTACCCCAGCAAGAACGGGACTCATGGACGTACTCAGAACCTCTCGGGCTTGACGAGGGCGAGGACGAGATAGCCCAGCAGGGCGGCGGCCACGAGGAGACCGACGATGTTCTCGGCGCTCACAGCTTGGCCACCCCCTTGGCGATGAAGGCCACCAGCGCGAAGACCGCGACCGTGGTGACGACGAAGGCCACGTCGGCCATCGTGAGCTCCCGGATGCAGAGAGAAGGAAGAACGGATTCTCGGACGAGATGAGGAAACCCCTCTCCGGGCCGCTCGCCGCCGTTGTTGACACGCCCCTGACGCCGGGAATGCCCGTCTTGACGCTTCCCCTACGCGCGGCCCACCCCATTGCCAGTGGCCGGAGGGGGACATATCTTCGAGCGACACCTACGGACCGGGATGCTCGTCAGTCCCGGGGCGGTCCGCCGTTCACGGGCCGGACGGCGGGGAGCGGACCCTCAGGGCGACGGGGGCGCTGGACGCCGGGCGTACGGGATATCCGTATCCACGTACCCGCAGGAGCTGAGCAGCACATGAGCAAGCACGTCCTGGCCCAGAACCAGTACGGCAAGGCCGAGAACCGCATCGTCACGGTCACCCGCAAGGGCGACGACGGCGCGTGGCACGAGATCCGCGACCTGAACGTGTCGGTCGCGCTGCGCGGTGAGTACCGCGAGGTCCATCTGACCGGTGACAACGGCAACTGCCTGCCGACGGACACCACCAAGAACACCGTGTACGCCTTCGCCAAGGAGCACGGCGTGGCCTCCCCCGAGGCCTTCGCCATCCACCTCGCCCGGCATTTCGTCACCTCGCAGCCGGTGATCCACGAGGCGCAGATCCGGGTGGAGGAGTACGCCTGGGAGCGGATCCCGGTGCCGACGCGCAAGGAGCAGCACTCCTTCGTCCGCAAGGGGCAGGAGGTCCGCACCGCGCAGGTCACCTACTCGGAGACCACCGGTCTCCAGGTCCTCTCGGGCCTGAAGGAACTGACGGTGATGAACTCGACCAACTCCGAGTTCCACGGCTTCATCAAGGACCGGTACACGACGCTCCAGGAGGCGTACGACCGGATCCTCGCCACCAAGGTCACCGCCCGCTGGGCGAACTCGGCCCCGGCGGCGGCGGACCCTGAGCACGACTGGGACCGCTCGTACCAGAAGGTGCGGCGCCACATGCTGGAGGCGTTCGCGGAGACGTACAGCTACTCGCTCCAGCAGACGCTGCACGCGATGGCCGACCGGGTCCTGGACAACGTCCCGACGGTCAACGAGGTCCGGCTCAACCTGCCGAACAAGCACCACTTCCTGGTGGACCTGGAGCCCTTCGGGCTGAAGAACGACAACGAGGTGTACTTCGCGGCCGACCGGATGTACGGCCTGATCGAGGGCACCGTCCACCGTGACGGCGTCCGGCCGGTCATCGCGACCAGCGACTGGATCACCGCCTGAGGCTCACAGCAGGCCGGCCGCCCGGACTCCCAGCCATACGGCTCCGAGCCCGGCGGCCACGCTCCCGGCGACGTTGCGCACCGCGTACCCCTTCTCCCCGTTCTCGTACAGCTTCAGCGTCTCGTACGAGAAGGTGGAGTACGTGGTCAGCGCCCCGCACAGGCCCGTGCCGAGCAACAGGTGGACGTGGGTCGACGCGACCCCGGTGAGCAGCCCGAGCACGAAGGAGCCGACGACGTTCACCATGAACGTGCCCCAGGGGAAGTCGGGGCCGAACCGGGCCCGTGCCGCACGGTCCGTGAGGTAGCGCAGGGGCGCGCCGACGGCGGCTCCCGCGACGACGAGCAGCCAGTTCACCCGCGCCGCACCCGCCTCCGGCCGGTCCGCGCGCGTGCGGCCCTTGCGGCGGTGACCCCGGCCAGGACGGCGGCGAGCGCGGTGACCACGGTCCCTCCCAGGTAGAGCAGGCCGCGTGTCGGGTCACCCGCGCTCAACAGCCGTTCCGTTTCGAGGCCGTACGTCGAGAAGGTGGTGAACCCGCCGCAGAATCCGGTGCCGAGGAACGGGCGGAGAAGGGGGTGCGGGACGGCCGTCGACCACTCGGTCGACCGCTCGGTGAGAAGAACCATCAGAACACCGAGCAGCGCGCACCCGGCCGCGTTCACCGTGAACGTCGTCCACGGGAAGGCGTCTTCTGGGGTCGGCCAGAGCAGCCCCGCGCCGTAGCGGGCGGTCGCGCCGAGCGCGCCGCCGGCGGCCACCGCCGCGACGACCGGCAGTTCGGCACGCAATCGCATCCCCACAGACTACGAGGGGGCGGACAAGGCGAGGCGCACAGGCGCGGACCCAGGCCTGGGGCATTAACCGGGGTCCGGCCCGTGCAGCCTCGCTCTGCGATGGTCCGGCCACGCACCGCGACGGGTCAAAGCGGGGCCGGCGAGTCTGTCAGATCCCCGGCGGTTCCCCCCGCGGGGTGTCCCGGATGGCCGGCCGGGGTCGTGTCAGGGGCGGGAGCGGCCGTCCGGAAGGGGCTGCGACCTGCGACGACACGGCGGGAGGTGGTCCGGCCACCATCCGGCGGCCGATTCGGGTGCCGGGTACACCTCGTCCCGGAGGGCGGTGCCGGGCGACGGTGGTGGAGCAGCGGGAGGGAGCTGCGCAACCTTCGGGCAGGAGTGTCGTGAGTACATCCGTCGCAATCAAGCGCAGGGCCGTCGCCGGGGCTGTTCCGCCGGCCGTTCCCCTGGGCGTCGTCAGTTCCGTCGGCGCGGCCGGCTCGCGCGAGGACGTCTACGCCGAGCTCTGCGGGGCGCTGTTCTCCGGCTTCCCGCGCCGTGACCAGCGTCTGAAGGCCGAGCAGTACCTGCACGGTCTGCTGACCGCGCAGGGCCGCAAGTCCATCCGTAACATCGCCGCCCAGATAGGCGGTCCGGCGGCCGAGCAGAGCCTCCACCACTTCGTGTCCAGCTCGACCTGGGACTGGCAGCCCATGCGGGCCGCGCTCGCCCGGTTCCTGGAGCGGAACAGCTGCCCGCAGGCCTGGGTGGTGCGTCCCATGCCGATCCCGAAGGCCGGGGAGCACTCGGTGGGCGTGGACCGGCGCTTCGACCCGGAGCGCGGGCAGGTCTTCCACGGCCAGCAGGCGTTCGGGGTGTGGTTCGCGAGCGACGAGCTGAGCGTCCCCGTGAACTGGCGCCTGTTCCTGCCGGACCCGTGGGTCAACGACCGGACCCGGCGGGACCGCGCGGAGGTTCCCCAGGAGGCCGGCGAGGAGACCCTGGAGGAGTGCGCGGTCGCCGCGGCGCTGGACACGGCCCGCTGGTCGGACGTCACCCGCAAGCCGGTGCTGCTCGACATCCGGGGCGGCGCGGGGCGTGCGGCCCTCACCCGGCTCGCCGGGGCGGGGGTGCCGGTCGTGGCCCGGATCGGTCCGGGTTCCCGGCTCGCCATCGCCGACCGGTCGCTGCCCGGTTTCGGGGCGGGCCCGCTGACCGCCGTACAGATCCTGGAGTCGCTCAAGGGGCTGCGGAGGCCGGTGAGCTGGGTGGACACCGTGGCGGGGGCGCGGACCTCGCGTACGTCGCTCGCGACGGCCGTCCGGGTGGCGCTGCCGACGCCGGGCGGGGAGCGGATGCGTCCGCTGGTGCTCCTCGGCGAGTGGGACGACCCCCGGCGGGCGCCGGCGCGGGTGTGGATCAGCGATCTGACCGGGTCTCCGGTCGGCTCCCTGCTGCGGCTCACGAAGCTGGCCCGGCGCGTGGAGCGGGACTTCCTGGAGGTCGGGGAGGGGGCGGGGCTCCGGGACTTCGTGGGCCGCTCGTTCCGTGGCTGGCACCGTCACATCACGCTGGCCTCGGCGGCCCACGCGGCGACGGTCATGGCCGCCACCGACTGGTCGGCGGCCTACGCCTCCGGCTACGGCTCGCGACGCACGGCGAGCTGACGGGGCGACGGGCGGAGGCCGTACGCGCGCGTGGGGAAGGCCCCGCGCGCGCCTGCGACGGGCGGGGGCCGGCTACGCGCGCGTGGGCGGGCCCGTCAGTTGCCGCGCTCCGGCGGGCCCGGCTGGCGGGCCGGGTCCGTCGCGGCGCGGCCGCGGGCCAGGACCTCCCGGGTGCGCTGGAGGCGCAGGGCCAGCTGGACCTCCAGGACCTGGCCGGGCTTCTGCCATTCGGGGCCGAGGAGTTCGCTGATCCGTTCCAGACGGCGGGAGACCGTGTTCGGATGGACGTGCAGCGCCTCGGCCGCGTTCGTCGGGCTTCCGCCGGAGGCGAAGTACGCCTCCAGGGTGTGGGTGAGGTCGGTGAACCGCTCGGCGTCGTAGTCGAGTACGGGGCCGATGGCGGCCTCGACGAAGCCGTCGACGTCGTTGTCGTCGGAGAGCAGCAGCCCCAGGAACCCCAGGTCCTGCACGGAGGCCGCCGAGCCGGTGCCCCCGAGCGCGCTCATCGCGTCGAGGCAGCGCCCGGCCTCCTGGTGCATCCGTGCGACGCCGTCCGGGCTCCAGCCGGGTCCGGCCGCGGCGACCGAGACGGGATGGCCGAGCAGCGGTGACAGTTCGGCGGCGACGGCCTTGGCCGCGGCGGAGGCGTCGATGCCCGGGAGCAGCAGCACGATGCAGCCGCCCTGCACGGTCTTCAGACCGGAGAGGCGGTACGCGTACGAGGACGCCCACACCACGGCCCTGCCCTGCTCGCCGCCCTCGGGCCGTGCGAGCACCAGGACGTGCGGTTTGCGCAGGTCGACACCGAGGCGGCGGGCCCGCTGGGCTATCTGCTGCGGGGCGTGCGGCGGGTCGGCGATGAGGTCGTCGAGGAGTTCGTCGCGGACGGGTCCTTCGGCGACGGCGGTGGAGCGCCGCATGAGGAGCAGGAAGGCGACGGACTGGGCGGCGAGTTCCAGGAGCCGTTCGTCCTCACCGGTGAGTCCGCCGGCGGCGCGGATGACGAGGCCGCCGAGGTCCTCGGAGCCGGCGATGACGGGGGCGACCCAGGTGTCGTCGGCGGCGAGGACCGGGCGGCGGCGGGCGTGGGCGTCGAGCGAGGCCTTGGCGACGGCCTCCTCGTCGAGTCGGGGAAGGTCTCCGGCGACGGCGAGGCAGCGGCCGCCCTGGTCGCGGATCATCACGGTCGCGTCGAGGGCGTCGGCCGCGGCCTTGGCGACGTTGCACAGGTCGCCGCCCGCGAGGACGAGATTCATGATGCGGCCGTGGGCCTCGCTGACGTGCCGCATGCGGGTGAGGCTCGTACGGACCCGGGAGCTGTCCCGTTCCAGTTCGGAGACCTCGGCGCGGGTGCGGTCGATGAGTCCGGCCTTGTCGACGGCGAGGGCGGCGAGGTCGGCGAGGGCCGCGAGCAGCCCGATCTCCTCGGAGGTGTGGTGGCGGACGCGGCGGTCGGCGCCGTGGAGGGCGCCGATCACGGTGTCGCCGCTGCGCAGCGGCGCGGCCATGATGGCGTGCAGGTCCTCGGAGCGCAGGGCCGCTTCGGCGGCCTCGTCGAAGGCCGGCGCGTGGACGCCGGCGTCGAGGGAGCCGGAGGGGGCGAAGCGCTCGTCGGCGAGGTAGTCGGCGGTCCAGACGGGTTCGCCGTGCAGCTGTACGGCGCCGGCGAGCCCGTATCCCTCGGCGATCCGCAGTCCGGGGGCGAGCCTGGGTCCTTCGGCGCGTCCGGCGCGGGAGCCCTCCGTGCTGTGGACGTAGCAGGCTCCGTGGGGGCCGCGGAGGGTGACGTACGCCAGGTCGAGGCCGAGCAGCCGGCGGGCGCGGCGGGTGATGACGCGCAGCAGGCTGTCGAGGTCGTAGGAGGAGGTCAGGTCGCGGGCGGTGTCGGTGAGGGCGGCGATTCCGGCCTCGCGGCGCACCTCCTGCTCGCGTCCGGTGCGGACCTCGCCGGCGAGTGCGACGGCCCGTTCGAGGCGGTGGAGTTCCTCGCCGGCGAGTCCGGAGAGGCGGGCCTCGTCGAGGAGGGCGTCGAAGCGGGCGGGCGGGGCGTGCCGGGCGAGCAGTTCGAGGACCGTGAGCAGCGCGTCGGCACCACCGGCTCCGTCGGCGCCGTGCAAGGTCATGGTTCCCGTCCCCCGTGGTCGAGCGAAATCGGGCACCTGGGAGGAAACCCGTACTGCTCGCCGAAACTAATTCGGCTTCGGGAGTCGGTCAACGGTGAGTTGCCGCACTTCATTCCCCGTCGCGGTCCTGCCGTGACCGCCGTGGTCCGCATCGCGGACCGGTCGTCCCGCCGGGTGGTCAGCCGACGGAGCCCGCCGGGACGAGCCGGGCCCGTGGCGGGCTGAACTGGGCGGGGATCCGGGGGGTGTAGAGGGGGCGGACCGTGGTGTTCCGTACGGTGAGGACGGAGCGCTGGAGACGGCGGAGCCGGGCCGAGGGTTCCATGCCGGTCTCCCCCTTGAGCGCCACGCGCAGCCGCTCGTACACGGTGAGGGCCTCGTCGTGCTGTCCGCAGCGGAGCAGGGCGACCATGTAGTGGGCGTGGAGGGGCTCGTTGGTGCGGTAGCGGGCGACGAGTCCGGAGAGTTCGGAGACGAGTTCGGCGTGCCGGCCGAGGCCGAGCTGCGCTTCGACCCACTGGTCGAGGACGCTCAGCCGGGAGGTTTCGAGGCGCTCGATCTCCCTGCGGAGGCGGGGCCCGGGGGCGACGCCCGCGTACGGTTCGCCGCGCCACAGGGCCAGGGCCTCGCCGAGGCGGAGCGCGGCGCGCGGGAGGTCGCCCGCTTCCATGGCGCGGTAGCCGGCGCCGGCCGCGCGCTCGAACTGCCAGACGTCGTGGGCGCCGCCACCGGTGTCGAGCCGGTAGCCGCCGGGCTGGGAGACGAGGATCGCGTCGGCGGTCCGCCGCTCGGACCAGCCGACGCCGGGTTCCGCGGGGTGGGCGCCGCGCAGCGCGGCCGCGATGAGGGCGCGCAACTCGGCTATGTGGCCCTGGAGTTCGGCGCGGGCGCCGCGGGGGGCGCCCGACGGCCACAGTTCCTCGGTCAGCACGGTCACGGGGACGACCTGGTCGGCGCTGGCGGTGAGCAGGGCGAGGAGCTGCCGGGGCGCGGCCGCCGTCGGGGTGATCGACACCCCGTGCTCACGTACCGACAGTCCCCCCAGGATCCGGACGTCCACCTTGCCCCCTCAGTGCCTGTGCGGTGTCTGCGCGCGGGATGACTCTCGTTGATTAGAAAAGACCCCCGTAGGCATGTCAATAAGAAACCGGAGGGTATGGAAACCCGACCCTGGATATCAGGGTGATTCACCCCCTTTATGGGGGTATTGGGGCGTCAGGATTTCATCACACACAGGGGTGAACGCAGCCCGGAAGACTGTTTCCGGACTCGGAGGTACGCTTTTGCAGGGTCCTTGCGGATGACTGAGAGGCCGACACGCACGAGTTCACGCCAGAATCGGGCCGCTCGGTACGGTTCCGAAGCGGCCTGCGGGGGACGGCGGGGCCGGGAGGGGGCGGACGGGGCCGCCGCCCGGGCTCCGACTCAGAGCACGGCGGCGGCCGTCAGCAGGGCGAACGCGACGGTGACCAGAGCCGTACGGACGCGGTGGAAACCGTTCCAGCGCTTCTCGAAGGCCGCCCGGACCGTCGCCGGGTCGTCACCCGTGGCCTCCGACGCGGCCAGCGCCGTGTTGAGCGGGACGTTGCCGCCGATGGTGACCGCGTGGTTGAGGACCGCGCACACGAGCCCCGCGAGGACGAGCCACTTCTGTGTGTCCGTGCGGTCGTCGACGGGGACGAGGAACGCGGCGGCGGGGAAGGCGACGGCCCCGAGGAAGACGGTCAGGAACACGGCCTTCGGCACGTACTCGTTGATCCGGCGCATCGCCGTGACGAACTCGGCGTCCGTCAGCCGGGCGAGCGCGGACATGATGCCGGTCTGGAAGATCAGCATGAAACCGGCGTAGAGGCCGGTGCATCCGACGGCGAGGGCGAGCAGCAGGGAGGCCATGGGGCCATTCTGGCCCGCTGCCCGCCACGCGCGTCAGCTGTAAGGATCCCCCGATCCCGACTCGCCCTCCCCCGAGGGGATCTCGCCCTGCCCGTCCCCGGTCAGCCCGTAGGCCTGCCGGACGGCGTCGGCCAGTTCGCGGACCACCGCCGAACCCGAGCGTTCGGCGATCGCCCCCGCGTGGTTCGCGAGCCGGTGCAGCCCCGGCGAGCCCGGCAGGTCGCCACCGCGCAGGGCCTCCGCGAAGTAGGCGGTGATCGCCGTGAGCTGCAGACTCTCGTGCCCGCCGCCCCAGAGGTCGGCGGCGAGCCCGCCGGTGGCGACGGAGCCGGAGCGCTCGCGCGGCGCCCGGGTGGCCGGGTCGAGCCAGCGGACGGTGGCGGTGGCGACCGGACCGGTCGCGCCGGGCCGGGTCTTGACCGCGTAGAGCGCGGTGACGGTGTGCCCGGCCCCGACCTCGCCGCCGTCGACCCGGTCGTTCCGGAAGTCCTCGTCGGCGACCTTCCGGTTCTCGTAGCCGATCAGCCGGAACTTCTCGACGGTCCGCCGGTCGAAGGAGACCTGCGCCTTGGCGTCCCGGGCACGCAGCTCGACATGCGAGGGCAGCTGGTCGACGAAGACCTTGCGGGCCTGCGCGGACGTGGAGACGTACGTGGTCTGGCCGTCGCCCCGGTCGGCGAGCTGCTCCATGAACGCGTCGCCGAACTCGCTGCCGACACCGACGCCGAAGAGGGTGATCCCGTACTCCCTCCGCTCCTCGTCGATGCGTTCGAGGATCGTCCCGGCCTCGGTGGCACCGGTGTTGGCGAGCGCGTCGGAGAGCAGCACGACCCGGTTGGTGGCGCCCTTCCTGTGGCCTTCGACGGCGACGTCGTAGCCGGTGGTGACGCCCGCCTCGACGTTGGTGGAGGCGCTCGTCTCGAGCGCGTCCACCACCTCACGGATGCGGCCCCGCGCGTCCCCGACCCGGGTCATCGGGAGCCGGGTCTCGGCCTCGTCGCTGAAGGTGACGAGCGCGATCGAGTCGTCGTCGCGGAGCCGGCCGGCGAGCAGCCCGAGGGACTCCTTGACCAGGTCGAGCCGGCCGGGCTCGGCCATCGAGCCGGAGACGTCGACGACGAAGGTGAGGGCGGCGGGCGGCCGTTCGGCGCCCCGGTCCGCGCCCCGGGTGGCGAGCCCGACCCGGACGAGGGACCAGCCGTCCTGCCCGGTGCGGGCCCCGTCGAGCGTGACGCTGAAGCCGTTGTCCGCGGGACGCGGGTAGTCGGGGCGGAAGCTGTTGACGAACTCCTCGGGGCGCACGGTCTCCGGGTCGGGCAGCCGTCCCTCGGCGAGGGTCCGGCGGGCGTAGCCGTAGGAGGCGGTGTCCACGTCCAGGGCGAAGGTGGACAGGTAGTCGGGGGCGGGCGCCCTTGAGCCGCCCGCGCTCTCCTTCCCCTCCTCGTACGCGCCGTCGGGGCGGACGCTCTGGGCGCCGTCGGGGGCCGCGGGGGCGGTCCTGCCGCCCTTCGCACTCGTCCGGTCGACGGTGCGTTCGCCGTCGCCCGCCCCACAGCCTCCGACGGTGAGCCCGGCCGCGAGCAGCCCCGCGAGTACGGCCGGGAACCGGCCCCGGCGTCGCCCGGGCGTCCGGGCCTCGTGTCGATGCATTTCATCTCCCCCTCTTCGTACGGCACTTGTGACTGTGACGAACGAGAGGCCCGCCCGGAGCCGTCGAAGGGGTTGCGGATGGATCTCGATGCGGCAACGGCGGCCGGCTTGACGACGGTTGGCATGGATTCGCCATCCTTCTCAACAGGGCTTGTCACCGTGTGCAGTCGCATGCGTACATGGAGTGGACATCGATCGGGCGGGGGTGGTCAGCGGTGGCGGAGAGCGCGGGCTCCGTGGTGCTCGCCCGTTCGGCGATGAATCGGGCCGTGACCGAGGGTCAGCGGCCCGCGGGGCGCTCGGTCCGGGGCGCGCGGCGCATCAGCGCCGCGCTCGCCGGGCTCGCCGCTTCCACCCGGTACGAGCTGTTGACCTTCGACGACCCGGTCGCCTCGGCGGGCTGCGCGATCCCCGAGCCGTTCCTCCAACTGGCGGGAGCGTGCATGCGCGCGGCGGCCGAGCGGGCCGGCGAGGTCAGACGGATCGTGCCGCGGCACGCCCTGGCCCGGCTCGAAGGGGGTCTCGCGCTCCCCGGCCGGGCCCGCCTGGCGGAGGCCATCCCGTTCAAGATGATCGTCGTCGACCGGACGGTGGCCGCGGTCCCCCTCGATCTGGAGCTGCTCTACAACGGGCTGCTGCTGATCCGCGACCCCGTGGTGGTGCAGGCCCTCGCCCGGGCCCACCACGCCTGCTGGGCGACGGCCGAGGAGCTGACGTACGCGCCGCCGCCCCCGGCTCCGCCGTGCGATCTGCCGCCGCAGCTGCGTCCGGTGCTCGACGCCCTCCTGTCGGGGGTCACGGACGAGACGGCGGCGGCCCGGCTGGGCATGTCCGCGCGGACGTACAGCCGGCGGGTCGGCGAGCTGATGGCCGCCCTCGGCACGACGAGCCGCTTCCGCGCGGGCGCGGAAGCGGCTCGGAGGGGGTGGCTGTGAGAAGACCCTGAGCCGGGTCCTACGAGACGATGTCCTTGCGGGCGAACCCCCGGAAGGCGAGCGCGAAGAGGACGAGGGCGTACGTCAGGGAGATCGCGGTCCCCTTTACCATGCCGCCCCACTCCAGCTGGGGCTGGAGCGCGTCGATCCAGGCGAACTGCCAGTGCGCCGGCAGGTACTCGCGCCAGTCGCCGAGCGCCGTGACGGCGTCCAGGACGTTGCCGACGATGGTCAGGCCGACGGCGCCGCCCACCGCACCGAGCGGGGCGTCGGTGCGGGTGGACAGCCAGAAGGCGAGACCGGCGGTGACCAGCTGGGAGGCGAAGACGAACGCGACGGCGACGGCGATGCGGAACAGCGCGTCCCCCGCGGGCACCGAGCCGCCGGTCGGCAGCTGGAGCGGTCCCCAGCCGTAGGCGACCGTGCCCACGGCCAGGGCCACGAGCGGAAGGAGGACCATCGCGGCCGCGCTGTAGCCGAGGGCGACCGCCAGTTTGGAGGCGAGGAGCCGGGACCGGGGCACGGGCGCGGCCAGGAGGTAGCGCAGCGAGGACCAGCTCGCCTCGGAGGCGACGGTGTCCCCGCAGAACAGCGCCACCGGGATGACGAGGAGGAAACCGGCCGAGACGAAGAGGCAGGTCGCGGCGAAGTTGGCGCCGGAGGCGGTCGCCGTGTCCATCAGGGTGATCCGGCCGTTGCGGTCACCGTCCTCGCCTCCGATCGCGAAGGCGATGATCAGGATGAACGGCAGGGCGACCAGGATGCCGCCCATGATCAGGGTGCGGCGCCGCTTCCACTGGCGGAGGGCCTCGACGCGCAGCGGCAGGGTGCGTCCGGCGCGGTAGCCGGGGGCGGACTCCGCGGGGGCCGTGGGGGTGTCGAGCGACTGGCTCATGCCGATCCTCCTCCGATCAGGGTCAGGAACGCGTCTTCGAGGCGCCGGTGCGGTCCGACGCCGGTGAGCGGTACGTCCAGGCGTACGAGTTCGCCGATGAGGGTGGTGGCGTCGGTGCCGTCCAGACGGACCAGGAGTCCGCCGTCGGTGCGGGTGGCCGAGCCGACGCCGGGCAGGGCGGCGGCCTTCTCGACGAGCGCGTCGTCGATGTCCCCTGCCAGGGTCACGAGCAGGGTGTCACCGGAACCGGTGATCTCGGCGACGGGACCGGCCTGCACGAGCTGTCCCCGGTCCATGACGACGAGGTGGGTGCAGGACTGTTCGACCTCCGCGAGGAGGTGGCTGGAGACGATGACGGTGCGGCCGCCGGCCGCGTACCGGATCATCACCTCCCGCATCTCGCGGATCTGCGGCGGGTCCAGTCCGTTGGTGGGCTCGTCCAGGATCAGCAGGTCCGGCAGGCCGAGCATGGCCTGGGCGAGGGCGAGTCGCTGCCGCATGCCCTGCGAGTAGGTGCGCACCGCGCGGTCGAGGGCACCGCCCAGGTTCGCGATCCGCAGGGCCTCGTCGAGGTGCGCGTCCTCGGCGGGGCGGCCGGTGGCCTTCCAGTACAGGTCGAGGTTCTCCCGGCCGTTGAGGTGCGGCAGGAAGCCGGCTCCCTCGACGAAGGCGCCGACCCGGGAGAGGACCGGGGCGCCGGGCCTGATGGCCTGGCCGAAGACCCTGATCTCCCCCTCGTCGGGGGTGATGAGGCCCATCAGCATGCGCAGGGTGGTGGTCTTTCCGGCGCCGTTCGGTCCGAGGAGTCCGAGGACCTGGCCCTGTTCGACGCGGAAGGAGACGTCGCGGACGCTGTACCGGTCGCCGCCCTTGTACTTCTTGGAGAGGCCGGTGATCTGGAGCGGTACGGCGGCAAGACCGGGGTCGGGCGCGGGGGCGGCGGTGCGGCGGCGGGCCGTGAGCAGCAGCGCGGCGGCGACGGCGAGGCCGAGGAGCGGCAGGCCCCAGACCCACCAGGGCAGGGCGGCGGCCTGGGTGTCGACGCCCGGCGCGGTCGGGACGGTGAGCGGGCTCTCGACGGCGACGGTGTAGCCGGCGGGGACGGCCGGGGACGCGTAGCCGAGGTCGGTGGCGGCGACGACGAGCCGGAGCCGGTGCCCGGCCTCCACCTCGTGGTCGATCGCGGGCAGGGTGAGGGTGACGCTCTTCCCGGACTCGGCGCCGTCGACACGGACGGGGGTGACGAGCTGCGCGGGCAGTACCTGCTGCCGGCCGTCGGGCCCCACGTCGTACACCTTGGCGAAGAGGACGGCGGAGCCGTCGGTGCCGGTCGAGGTGACCTTGACGCGGACGGTCGGGGTACCGGTGATCCGGAGCGGTTCGGTCACCGGTTCGGCGTCGAACCGGGCGTGCTGGCCGGGGAAGTCGAGGGAGATGCCGACGCCGAGCGAGGAGAGTCCGGCGACTCCGCCGCCGAGGCCGGGAACGGCGGAGACGGCGGGCGGGGCGGCGCCGGCGGGGTTGGTGAAGGACTGGGGGCGTCCGGCGAGCGGGACGTCCGTGGTGCCGGCGGTGAGGCCCGGGTAGCGGTCGGCGGTCGCGGCCCGCAGGGTGGCCTGTCCGTCGGTGGAGTCGACGCCGCCGGTACGGCTGACCCGGAAGGCGGGGCCGGTGTCGACGGAGGTGTCGCGCTTCAGCCAGCGGTCGAACCAGGTGCTGACGCGCCGCTCGACGCGCTCGGTCTCGCGGTCGCCGCCGTCGTGGCCGCCGGAGATCCAGTCGACGGCGACGGGGGCGCCGTTGGCGGTGAGGGCCTTGGCCATGGCGTCGGACTGGGCGAGGGTGAAGAGGGAGTCGGACTGGCCCTGGACGAGGAGGGCGGGGACCTTGATCCGGGCGCCGACGGCGGAGGGGCTGCGGGCTTCGAGGAGGGCGCGGGCGGCGGCGTCGGGCTTTCCGGAGACGGCGACGCGCTGGTAGAGGGCGCAGAGTTCGGGGGTGAATCGCCCGCAGGCGTCGGGCGCGCCGACGGTCTTTCCGGCACCGGTGACAGCGCCCCTCCCGGCCCCGGCGCCCGTCTCCTGTGCCGTCGCGGGTCGCTCGCCCGCTGTCCCCGGCTGGTTGCCGGCGGAGAAGAAGATGCCGGCCCACAGCTTCTTGAAGACGCCGTCGGGGAACAGCGCGTCGGCGAGGTTCCAGTAGGTGATCCGGGGGGCGATGGCGTCGACGCGCGGGTCGTGGCCGGCGGCGAGCAGGGAGACCGCGCCGCCGTAGGAGGCGCCGGTGACGCCGACGCGCGGGTCGCCGGCCTTGTCGAGGAGGACCTCGGGCCGGGCGGCGAGCCAGTCGATCAGCTTCCGGGCGTCCTTGACCTCGTGGTCGGGGTCGTTGAGGCCGATCTGCCCGGTGGAGGCGCCGAAGCCCCGGGCGGACCAGGTGAGGACGGCGTACCCGTCACGGGCGAGCTGCTCGGCCTGGGCGCGGACGTCCTCCTTGGAGCCGCCGAAGCCGTGGCCGAGGAGGACGGCGGGCCTGCGCCCGTCGCCGTCGCCGGTGAAGTACGAGGTGTCGAGCCGTACCCCGTCGAGGTCGAGCATCCGGTCCGCGCGGTGCACGGGCGGCGGATCGTCCGAGGCGACGGCGGTCCAGGTGCCGGCACCCGCGAGGACGGCGAGGACGGCGGTGACCGCGGCCCACCGGGGAAGTCGGAGTCGCATGGTGTCGAGCCTAAGCGGGCTGCCTGTGGGCCACGGCTGACCGCAGAGGGATTCGGCGGCGTCCTGGAGTCGTACGCGGGACGTTCCGTGTACAGCGGGCGCAGTACACGCGTCCGGTGAGGAGAGCGTGGGGGAACGGCGAACGACCGAAACGAACTCTTGTGTTGCTCATGTCAAGACGTCACTCTGTGGGGCACCCCACCCGGTCCACGAAGGGTTCAGGTGCCCCACCGCATGAATCGCATCCCCCGCCGCCTCACGGCACTCGTCCCCGTCCTCGCGCTCGCCGCCGGTATCCAGTTCGCCGTCTCCCCCACCGCCCAGAGCGCCCCCTCCCCCGGTGATCTGCGGCTCGCCCCGGCCGCCACCGCCCTCGAGAACAGCTGGATCGTCGTCCTCAAGGACGGTTCGACCCGCGCCGCCGACCTCGGCGCCACCCCGAAGCACGTCTACCGCTCCGCCCTCAAGGGCTTCTCCACCACGATGTCGAAGGCCCGGGCCGCCGAGCTCGCCGCCGACCCCCGGGTGGCGTACGTCGAGCAGAACGCGACCGTACGGATCGCCGACACCCAGACCGGGGCCACCTGGGGCCTGGACCGGGTCGACCAGCGCGACCTGCCGCTCTCGACGACGTACACGTACGACACCAGCGCGTCGAACGTCACCGCGTACATCATCGACACCGGCATCCGCACCTCGCACGGCGAGTTCGGCGGGCGGGCCACCGTCGGGACCGACACCGTCGGCGGCGGGCAGAACGGCCAGGACTGCCAGGGGCACGGCACCCATGTGGCCGGCACCGTCGGCGGTGCGAAGTACGGCGTCGCCAAGGGCGTGAAGCTGGTCGCCGTCCGTGTCCTCGACTGCGCCGGCTCCGGCACCACCGCCGGTGTCATCGCGGGCGTCGACTGGGTGACGGCCAACGCGGTCAAGCCCGCCGTCGCCAACATGAGCCTCGGCGGCGGCGCGAACACCTCCCTCGACAACGCGGTGAAGCGCTCGATCGCCTCGGGCGTCTCCTACGCGGTGGCCGCCGGCAACGGCAACATCCTCGGCTGGCCCGCGAACGCCTGCAACTACTCCCCCGCCCGCGTCCCCGAGGCCATCACCGTCGGCGCCACGGACTCCGCCGACAAGCGGGCCTCCTTCTCCAACTACGGCACCTGCGTGGACCTCTTCGCGCCGGGCGTCTCCGTCACCTCGGCGTGGAAGGACAACGACACCGCGACCAACACCATCTCCGGCACCTCGATGGCCGCCCCGCACACGGCGGGCGTCGCCGCCCTCTACCTGGCGGCCCACCCCACGGCCACCCCGGCCCAGGTGAGCACCGCGCTCGCGAACAACGCCACGAGCGGCAAGGTCCAGGACCCGAGGACCGGCTCCCCGAACAGGCTCCTGCACTCGCGCTGGTAGGCGCACGCACGGCAGAGGCCGGGCCCCGGGGTACGTGCCCCGGGGCCCGGCCATGCGTATGAGGGGATCAGTGGTTGCGCGGGAAGCCCAGGTCCACGCCCGCCGGGGCCTCGGACGGGTCCGGCCAGCGGGTGGTGACGACCTTGCCGCGGGTGTAGAAGTGCACGCCGTCATTGCCGTAGATGTGGTGGTCGCCGAAGAGCGAGTCCTTCCAGCCGCCGAAGGAGTGGTAGCCCACCGGCACCGGGATCGGTACGTTCACGCCGACCATGCCGGCCTCGACCTCCAGCTGGAAGCGGCGGGCGGCGCCGCCGTCACGGGTGAAGATCGCGGTGCCGTTGCCGAACGGCGAGGCGTTGATGAGGGCGAGGCCCTCCTCGTACGTCCCGGCGCGCAGCACGCAGAGCACCGGGCCGAAGATCTCGTCCTGGTACGCCTTGGCCGTGGTCGGCACGTGGTCCAGGAGGGAGAGGCCGATCCAGTGGCCGTTCTCGTGGCCCTCGACCGTGTACCCGGTGCCGTCGAGGACGACCTCGCAGCCCTCGGCCGCCGCGCCGTGGACGTAGGAGGCGACCTTGTCGCGGTGGACGGCCGTGATGAGCGGGCCCATCTCGGAGGTGGGGTCGTTGCCGGGGCCGATCTTGATCTTCTCGGCGCGCTCGCGGATCTTCTGCACCAGCTCGTCGCCGATGGCGCCGACGGCCACGACCGCCGAGATCGCCATGCAGCGCTCGCCGGCGGAGCCGTACGCCGCCGACACGGCCGCGTCGGCCGCCGCGTCGAGATCGGCGTCCGGGAGGACCAGCATGTGGTTCTTGGCGCCGCCGAGCGCCTGGACGCGCTTGCCGTTGGCGGAGGCGGTGGTGTGGATGTGGCGGGCGATCGGGGTCGAGCCGACGAAGGAGATCGCGGAGACGTCCGGGTGCTCGAGGAGGCGGTCGACGGCCACCTTGTCGCCGTGCAGGACGTTGAAGACACCGTCCGGGAGGCCCGCCTCGGCGAGCAGCTCGGCGATCTTCAGGGACGGCGACGGGTCCTTCTCGCTGGGCTTGAGGATGAAGGTGTTGCCGGTCGCGATGGCGATCGGGAACATCCACATCGGCACCATGGCCGGGAAGTTGAAGGGCGTGATGCCGGCGACGACGCCGACGGGCTGGCGGATCGACGCCACGTCCACGCGGTTCGAGACCTGGGTGGAGAGCTCACCCTTGAGCTGGGTGGTGATGCCGCAGGCCAGGTCGACGATCTCCAGGCCGCGGGCGACCTCGCCGAGCGCGTCGGAGTGGACCTTGCCGTGCTCGGCGACGATCAGCTCCGCGATGGCGTCGCGGTTGGCGTCGAGCAGCGCGCGGAACGTGAAGAGGATGGTGGTGCGCTGGGCGAGCGAGGAGGTGCCCCAGGTGGCGAAGGCGTCCTTCGCCGCGGCGACGGCGGCGTCGACCTCGTCGACGGAGGCGAGCGCGACCCGGGTGGTGACGGTGCCGGTGGCCGGGTCGGTGACCGGGCCCCAGTTGCCCGACGTGCCCTCGACGGTCTTGCCACCGATCCAGTGGTGGACGGTCTTCGTCATGACGAGTTACTCCTTCAGAGATGGCGGCGTCGGGCGGTGACGTGCCGGTCGTACCCCTCGCGGGCCTTGACCGCCGACGGGCGGGTCGAGGTCTCGGCCACGGGCACATCCCACCACGCCTGGGCCGGGGGCGGGCCCGACACTGTGTCTGCCGTTTCGGTCTCGACGTAGACACATGTGGGAACCGTCGTGGCGCGCGCGTCCGCGAGGGCTTCCCGCAGGTCACGGACGGTGCGGGGGCGCAGCACCCGCATCCCGAGGGAGGCGGCGTTGGCGCCGAGGTCGACGGGGAGCGGGGGTCCGGTGAAGCCGCCGTCCCGGTCCCGGTGGCGGTAGTCGGTGCCGTACCGCTCGGCGCCGACCGCCTCCGAGAGACCGCCGATGGAGGCGTAGCCGTGGTTCTGCAGGATGATCAGCCGCAGGGGCAGGCGCTCCTGCACCGCGGTGACGATTTCGGTGGGGTTCATCAGATACGTACCGTCGCCGACGAGCGCCCAGACGGGCCGGCCGGGTGCGGCGAGCAGGACACCGATGGCCGCCGGGATCTCGTAGCCCATGCAGGAGTAGCCGTACTCGACGTGGTACTGGTCCGGCGAGCGCGTCCGCCAGAGCTTGTGGAGGTCGCCGGGGAGCGATCCCGCGGCGTTGATCAGGATGTCGCTTCCGTCGACCAGAGTGTCGAGTACGCCGAGGACCTGCGCCTGCGTGGGGCGGGCGTCCTCGTCGGGGACGGCGTAGGCCGCGTCGATCCGTTCCTGCCAGTCCCGCTTGGAGAACGTCCACTGCGCCATGGACTGGCGGTGGTCGCCGAGCGCCTCGGTGAGGGCGGTGAGGCCCTCGCGGGCGTCGGCGACGAGCGGCAGCGCGCCCTGCTTGTGGGCGTCGAAGCCGGTGATGTTGAGGTTGAGGAAGCGGGTGCCCTCGGAGAAGAGGGTGCCGGAGGCCGTGGTGAAGTCGGTGTAGCGGGTGCCGACGCCGATGACCAGATCGCCGGCACGGGCCAGCGCGTTGCCGGTGGAGCTGCCGGTGTGGCCGACACCGCCCGCTTCACAGGGGTGGTCGTACGGCAGGACGCCCTTGCCGGCCTGGGTGGTGACGACGGGCAGGCCGACGCGCTCGGCGAGGGTGCGCAGGGCGTCCTCGGCGCCGCTGTACCGCACTCCGCCACCCGCGATGACCAGCGGGCGCACGGCGCTCCGCACGGCCTGGACGGCGGCGTCGAGTTCGGCCGTGTCGGGGCGGGGCCGGCGGATCCGCCAGACCCGCTCGGCGAAGAACTCCTCGGGCCAGTCGTACGCCTCCGCCTGGACGTCCTGCGGCAGGGCCAGGGTGACGGCGCCGGTCCCGGAGGGGTCGGCGAGGACCCGCGCGGCTTCGAGGGCGGCCGGGATCAGGGCGTCGGGCCGGGTGACCCGGTCGAAGTAGCGCGAGACGGGTCGCAGGCAGTCGTTGACGGACACGTCGCCCGCGTACGGGACCTGGAGCTGCTGGAGCACGGGGTCGGCGGGGCGGCCCGCGAAGGTGTCGCCCGGGAGGAGCAGGACCGGCAGGTGGTTGACGGTGGCGAGGGCGGCGCCGGTGACGAGGTTGGTGGCGCCGGGGCCGATGGAGGTGGTGACAGCGTGCGCGGAGAGCCGGTTCCGCTGCCGGGCGAAGCCGACGGCGGCGTGGACCATGGCCTGTTCGTTGCGGCCCTGGTGGAAGGGCATGCGGGGCTCTTCGAGGAGCGCCTGGCCGATCCCGGCGACGTTCCCGTGACCGAAGATGCCCCAGGTGGCGGCGATCAGTCGGTGCCGGGCTCCGTCGCGCTCCGTGTACTGGGCGGCGAGGAAGCGCACGAGCGCCTGGGCGACGGTCAGCCGGATGCTCATGCGTATCCCTCCGTGTGGTCCGGGTGGAAACAGATCTTCCACTCCCGGCCGGGGCCTGGGCCCGCCATGACGTTGAGGTAGTGCAGGGCGTGACCCGGCTGGGCGATCGAGGGGCCGTGCCAGCCGTCGGGCACGAGGACGGCGTCGCCGTCCCGGACCTCGGCGAGGAGCTCGGCGCCGCCGGGCCGTGAGGGGGAGATCCGCTGGTACGCGAGGCCGTTCGGGCCCTCGATCTCGTAGTAGTAGATCTCCTCCAGGACGGACTCGGCCCCGGGTCGGTGCTCGTCGTGCTTGTGCGGCGGGTAGGAGGACCAGTTGCCGCCGGGCGTGACGACCTCGACGGCGATGAGCCGGTCACAGTCGAAGGCGTCCGCCGAGGCGAAGTTGCGCACCTGGCGGGCGCGGTTGCCGCTGCCCCGCGTCTCGACGGGAACCTCCGGCGCGGGGCCGTAGCGGGCGGGGAGTCGTCGCTCGCACTTCGCTCCTGCCAAAGCGAAGCGGCCTCCCGCACCGGAGGCGATCTGGGCGTGGGCGTCGCGCGGTACATAGGCGAAGTCGGTCACCCCTTCGAACACGCTCGCGCGGCCCAGGAGTTCGATGATCTCGCCGTCGACGCGCACGCTACAGGCACCGGAGAGGGGAAGCACGACCCATTCGGAATCCCCGCTCCCGAAGGAGTGGAACTCCCCGGGTCCGAGGGTGAGGACCCGCAGGGCGGAGTACGTCCATCCGGCCCGGCGGGGGTCGATGTCGACCGTGTACGGGCCTCGGGCGGCGGTTCCGGCGGGCAGGTGGAGGGACGGGGGACGGTCAGGGCTCATGGCGCCATCCCTACCCCTCCCCGGGCGGGGTTCCGCTGCCCGGGCTCTCCGGCAGGGTTCCGCTGCCCACGCTCTCCGGCAGGGTTCCGCTGCCCGCGGCGAGGGCCTCGGTGATCTCCCGGGCGTACGGCATGGCGGACGAGCAGGCGAGGCGGCCGGCGACGATCGCGCCGGCGGCGTTGGCGTGGCGCAGGACGGTGTCGAGGTCCCAGCCGGCGAGCAGCCCGTGGACGAGCGCCCCGCCGAACGCGTCGCCCGCTCCGAGGCCGTTGACGACCTCCACCGGCAGCGGCGGCACCTCGGCGCACGTCCCGTCGGCGGCGAGCGCGAGGACACCCCGGGGGCCTTGCTTGACCACGGCGAGCCGGAGCCCGCCGCCGTCGCCGTCGCCTCGTCCGCCGGCGAGGAGCGCGCGGGCCGCCGCGTACGGCTCGCGCTCTCCCGTCCCCACCTCGACCTCGTCGAGGTTGCCGACGGCCACGGTCGCGTACCGCAGCGCCTCCGCGTAGTACGGGCGGGCCGCCGCCGGGTCCGTCCAGAACATGGGCCGCCAGTCCAGGTCGAGGACCGTCAACTCCCGGCCTGACCTGGCCTTCAGTGCCGCCAGGGTCGCGGCGCGGCTCGGTTCGGCGCTCAGCCCTGTGCCGGTCGCCCAGAAGACGCGGGCGGCGCGGATCGCGTCGAGGTCGAGCTCGTGCGGGTGGATCTCCAGGTCGGGGGCCTTGGGCCGCCGGTAGAAGGTGAGCGGGAAGTCGTCGGGCGGGAAGAGGGCGCAGAAGGTGACGGGCGTGGGGTACTCCTCGACCTCTGCCACCCAGCGGTCGTCCACCCCGAAGTCCTTGAGCTCGCGGCGCAGATAGGTGCCGAAGGCGTCGGCGCCGGTGCGGGAGACGAGTGCGGTGCGGCGGCCGAGCCGGGCGGCGGCGACGGCCACGTTGGCCGGGGAGCCGCCGAGGAACTTGCCGAAGGTCTCGACCCGGTCGAGCCCGACGCCGGTCTGGAGCGGGTACAGGTCCACGCCGAGGCGCCCCATGGTGATCAGGTCGTACGGCTCCGTCTCCACGCGCCACCTCTCGGCTCGGCCCCGCCCCGGGTCTGCCCGCACCCAGGTCTAGCCGTCCGCCCGGAGGCGTGTCAACGATATGTCCGGACATTCGGACGAGCGGTTCCGGCGGGGCGGCCTGCTTGACGCTGCTCGCGGGCCACGGCCAAGGTGGCAGGCATGACGAAGCCGTCGCCGCAGCCGTCGCCGTCCCCCCGGACCTCCCGCATCCGGGTGGGCTCCGCCCCGGACTCCTGGGGGGTGTGGTTCCCCGACGACCCCCGGCAGGTGCCCTGGCAGCGCTTCCTCGACGAGGTGTCCGGCGCGGGGTACGAGTGGATCGAGCTCGGACCGTACGGCTATCTCCCCACCGACCCGGGCGTCCTCACGGAGGAGACCTCCCGCCGCGGCCTCAGGGTCTCGGCGGGGACGGTCTTCACCGGTCTCCACCGCGGCCCCGGGGTCTGGGACCGCACCTGGGCGCACGTCGCCGAGAACGCGGCCCTCGCGCAGGCCATGGGCGCGGACCACCTCGTCGTCATCCCGTCCTTCTGGCGGGACGACCGCACGGGCGAGGTCCTGGAGGAGCGGACCCTGACCTCCGGACAGTGGCGGGACCTGACGCGGCTCACCGAGCGTCTGGGCCGGGAGGTGCGGGAGCGGTACGGGCTGCGGATCGTGGTCCATCCGCACGCCGACACCCATCTGGACGGCGAGGAGAGCGTCACCCGGTTCCTCGACGCCACCGACGCGGAGGCGGTCTCGCTCTGTCTGGACACCGGGCACTACGCGTACGCGGGCGGGGACAGCGTCAAGCTGATCGAGACGTACGGCGAGCGGATCGGCTACCTCCATCTCAAGCAGGTCGACCCGGAGGTCCTGGCCGGGGTGGTGGCGGAGGAGGTGCCGTTCGGACCGGCGGTGGCGCGCGGCGTGATGTGCGAGCCGCCGTCCGGGGTGCCGGCCCTGGAGCCCGTCCTGGCCGCCGCGGAGGCCCTGGACGTGGATCTGTTCGCGATCGTGGAGCAGGACATGTACCCGTGCGAGCCGGACGTCCCGTTCCCCATCGCGCTGCGCACCCGGCGCTTTCTGCGTTCCTGCGGCGTGTGACCGGCGCATACCTGCCCGACCAGGGGTGACGCACGCGGACACACCGGCCTCCTGATACATCTCTTTCGTCACGTACGTCCTTCCGGCGTCACACATGTCTCCGTTACGCGGGCTTTCCGTCACAGGCGCACGACAGGCGCTCTCCTCCGGTCTGAAGCGGCCGTTGCAGGGGGCACAGGCTCAGTGATCGCCACACGCCCGCCCGCAGCGCCCCCGAACGGCACCCCCGCCGCCGCTGCGCGGTGCGCAGGGAGGTACCAGGCATGACGGACAAGAGGCTCTGGTCGTACAAGGACATCGCGGCACACATCCGGGTGCAGCCCGACACGGTCCGTTCCTACCGGAAGCACGGACTGCTGCCGGCTCCCGACCAGGTGGAATCGGGCAAGCCCTTCTGGTACGCGGACACGATCCGCGCCTGGGTCGCCAGCCGCCCGGGCAATCGGGGCCGCCGCGACTGACGGAAGCCACCGGCCGGGGACCGCCGGGCGCCGTCACGGCGCCGGTCGTGCCGGGACCGCCGGGCCACGGAACTCTTCCGGGGCCCGGCGTCCGGCTGTCTCATCCGCGCAGGGAGGCGGCCTCACGCCGCCGCCCGTCGGATGCCTCGGGCACCTCGGGCGCCTCGGCTGATCTTTCGGTGTCCGAGGGCCGGCCGGGGGCGGCTCCGTCCGACTCGCTGATGCCGAAGCGGTCGTGGAAGCGCCGCAGGGGGCCCGGTGCCCACCAGGTGAGCCGGCCGGTCAGCTTCATCACGGCGGGGACGAGAAGGCTGCGGACCACCATGGCGTCCATGAGGACGGCGAGGGCGACACCGAGGCCGAGCATCTTGGTGTTGGTGACGCGGGAGGTGCCGATGGCGACCATGACGACGGCGAGGATCACGGCGGCGGCGGTGATGAGGCCGCCGGTGCGCCGGAGGCCGAAGCGGACGGAGTGCTCGTGGTCGCCGGTGGCGTCGTACTCCTCCTTGATGCGGGAGAGCAGGAACACCCCGTAGTCCATGGAGAGTCCGAAGGCCACGCAGAACATGAGGACCGGCAGGGTCGTCTCGATGTCTCCGGTGGGGGTGAAGCCGAGGAGGCCGGAGAGGTGGCCGTCCTGGAAGACCCAGACGACCGCACCGAACATCGCGGTGAGACTGAGGGCGTTGAGGACGACGGCCTGGACGGGGATGAGGACGCTGCCGGTGAGCAGGAAGACGAGGAGCAGCGTGACGAGGACGATGATGCCCGCCGCCCAGGGCAGCCGCTCGGCGAGGGCGTCCTTGGAGTCGACGAGGACGGCGGCCTGTCCGGTGACGGAGGTCTCGAACGGGGCGGGCGCGGCCCGCAGTTCGGCCACGGTCCGCTGGGCCTCCGCGCCGACGGCCTCGCCCTCGGGCACGACGGTGAAGTAGGCGTGGCCGCCGTCGGCGGTCACCGGCCCGTCGGCGCGTGCGACGCCGTCGAGGACGGTGATCCGCTCGCGGTAGGCCGCGTACTCGGCGGGGGTGGCCGGGCCCTCGGCGAGGATGGTGATCCCGCCCCCGGGGTCGCCGGGGAAGCCGTCCCTCAGCTGGTCCTGGACGACCCGGGAGGAGGCGGTGACGGGGAGCTGGCGGTCGTCTGCGGTGCCGAACTCGACGCCGAGGAAGGGCAGTCCGAGGAGGACGAGTCCCGCGGTGGTGAGGACGGCGAAGACGGGCGCCCTGCGCATGACGAGCGCGGCGGCCCGCGCCCAGCCCGCGCCCTCGCCGCCTTCGCGTGCACCCGCGGCGTCGCCGCCTTCGTGCGCACCCGCGCCGCCGGTGGCGGTCTTCCGGGCGGCGCGGCCGCGCCGGAGAAGGCGCCGCAGGTCGAGCGCGTTGACCCGGTCGCCGAGCAGGACCAGGGCCGCGGGGAGCAGGGTGAGTGCGGCGGTCGCCGCGAGCAGGACCACGGCGATCCCCGCGTACGCGAAGGAGCGCAGGAAGTACTGCGGGAAGACCAGCATCGCGGCGAGCGAGACGGCGACGGTCAGGGCGGAGAAGAGCACGGTCCGTCCGGCGGTGCGCAGGGTGGTGCGCACGGCGGTGTACGTGTCGGCCCCGGCGGCGAGCTCCTCGCGATAGCGGCGGACGACGAACAGGGCGTAGTCGATGGCGAGTCCGAGACCGAGGGCCGTCGTCAGGTTCTGCGCGAAGACCGAGACGTCGGTGAACTCGGTGATGCCGCGCAGGGCCGCGTTGGTGCCGAGGATGGCGACGATGCCGACGCCGAGCGGCAGCAGGGCGGCGACGGCGCTGCCGAAGACCATGACGAGGAGGACGAGGGTGAGGGGCAGGGCGATGAGTTCGGCCCGCAGCAGGTCCTCCTGGATGACCACCTGCATCTCGTGGCGGACGGCGAGGCCGCCGCCGAGGGTGACCTCGACGGGGCCGTGCGTGCCGCGGTACTCGGGGGCGATCCGGTCGAGGACGGCGGCGGCGTCCTTCTCCTCGCCGGCGATGCGGGCGGCGATCACGGCCTGCCCGCCGTCCTCGGAGCGGAGGGCGGGCGAGCCGGTGGACCAGTAGGAGCCGACGCCGTCGACGCCCGGCTCGGCGTCGAGCCGCTCGGCCAGCCTCCGGGCCTCGGCGGCGACCGCCGGGGCGTCGACACCGGCCGGGCCGGCGTCCACGAGCAGCAGCAGATTGGGCTGGGAGCCCGGGAAGTGGCGCTCAAGGGCCTTCGTCGCGTACGTGGATTCGGCGGCCGGGTCCTCCCAGCCGCCGCTGCCCATACGGTCGGCGACGCCGCCGCCCGCGAGGACGGCGAGGGCGGTGAGGACGAGGGCCACGAGGAGCGTGAGGCGCGGCCGTGCGGTCACGAACCGCGTCCACCCTCCGGACCCGCTCGGGCTCCCGCCCCCGCGCGCGCCCCCCTCGGGCGCTGTTTTCTTGACTTCGGCCATGACGAGGTGTCCCCTTCACCTGACCCGTGCGCCGGTCTCCCGACAGGGCACATGGGTCGCCCGTTGCCATAGACTGGCAAACACGAGTGATCACTCGCGTTTCTCAAGAATGCGAGCGACCTCTCGCATTTGTCAAACGTGTTGAGGAAAGCTGGGGACAGTCATGTCCGAAGACATGCCCGACGGCGTGCCCGGAGACGTGTCCGGGGACATGTCCGGCGCCGCGTCCGGAGACGCCTCCGGCGAGTCGAAGCCGCGCCGCCGTCAGGCGCGCGGCGAGCGGCGTATCGCGCAGTTGCTACAGGCCGCCGCGAACGTCTTCTGCTCGAACGGCTACACGGCGGCGAGCACCAACGCCATCGCGCGCGAGGCCCATGTCTCGCCGGGCACGCTCTACCAGTACTTCCCGAACAAGGAAGCCATCGCCATCGAGCTCGGTGAGCGCCTCCTGCACCAGATGCGAGAGGCCCACGGCCAGGCGTTCACCCCGGAGAACCTCGGCCTGCCGCTGCCGGAGCTGCTCGACGCCGTGGTCGACCCGATGATCGAGTTCAACTGCGCGAACCCGGCCTTCCTCGCCCTGATGCACGGCTCCGACGCACCCGGCCGGATCGCCGAGGAGCACGACGCCCTGCACGTCTCGCTGCTCGCCCGGGTGCGGGAGGTGATCGCGCACTACGCCCCCGGCATACCGCCCCAGGACCGTGCGCGCATCGCCGACATGACCTTCGCGACCTTCAAGGGCGGCCTGGACCTCGTGCTCGCCGCGCCCGAGGGGCCCGAGCGGGACGCCGTGATCGCCGAGCTGAAGACCCTCCTCCTCCGCTACCTCATCCCCCTGACCGAGGGCTCGTCCCCGGCGCCGCCGGTCACCACGACTCGGAACCGCTGACGGACCCCCCGGGCCGGGCCGCGCGGTCGGCCCCGGCCCCGGGAGCGGCCCCGGATCCCGGAGAGGCCCCCGCCCGCAGCTTCAGCGCGAGCAGCGGGAAGACGAGGACGGAGACCATGGCGGCCCCGACAAGGGCCGCCGCCTCGCCCGCCCCCAGGACCTTGTCGTCCACGCCGATGGTGGTGATCGCCACGACGAGCGGCAGGGCGGTGGAGCCGTACAGGACGAGCCCGGTCCGGTCCTTCCGGCCCAGGTCGCGCGGGGCGAGGAGCCAGATCGGCCCGCCGCGCACCAGCAGGAAGAGCAGCAGGAAGAGCGGGAGCAGAAGCAGGGTCCTGCCGCCGGAGAGGAGCGAGTCCAGGTCGAACTCGATCCCGGTGACGACGAAGAAGACGGGGACGAGGAAGCCGAAGCCGACGCCCTCGACCTTCTCCAGGACGCGCGGGCCGGACTCGGGCGCGGCCCCCGTCAGCACGAGCCGGGTGACGAGTCCGGCCGCGAAGGCGCCGAGCAGCACGTCCAGGCCGAGGGCCGTCGACGCCCCGAGCATCAGGGCGAGCAGCAGGAAGACGAACCGGACCGCGAACTGGCCGCTGGTGTCCAGAGTCCTGGCGATGATCCTGGAGAACCACGGCGGGCGCGGCCGCAGCGCCCAGTACACGGCGCCGGCGGTGAGCGCGGCGAAGACGGCGAGGAGCGCGGTCGACTCCCCCGCGCCGCGCCCGCTGAGCAGCAGCGCCATGGCGATGATCGGGCCGAACTCGCCGACGGCGCCGAAGGCCATGACGACCGAGCCGAACCGTCCGTGGAGGTCGCCCGCGTCCCGGAGCACCGGCAGGACGGTTCCGAGCGCGGTGCTGGTGAGCGCCACCCCGATGAAGACGCCCTTGGCGTATCCACCGCCGAGCAGGATGCCGGCGGCGAGTCCGAGCACGACGGAGGTCAGCCAGGCCCGGATCGAGCGACGGAGGGTGTCGCCGCGGACCTTGCCGAACTCGATCTCGTACCCCGCGAGGAAGATCAGCATGGTAAGGCCGAGCTCGGAGAGGCCGTCGATCAGCTCGCTCGGGCGGGCCCAGCCCAGGACGTCGGGGCCGATGAGGATGCCGAGCAGGATCTCGAAGATGACGAGGGGGACGGGGAGCTTCCGCCCGACCACGTAGGCGAGCAGCGGCGCCAGGACGGCGATCGCCATGATCAGGATGAGCGTGATCCCCGAATGCGACATATCGGGTATTTATCATGGGTTCCGGCCGGCGACTCCCGGCTCCGGCTCGACGTCGCCGGTCGTGACCCGGCCCACACGCCGGGCGTGCGTGCAATCCATACCCCCTAGGGGTATTATCTGTTCCTGTAAGGATCCGCACCCGGAGGAGCGCGCCATGTCCGCAGAGACGAAGACCGAACTCACCACCGTCTACCACGTCAAGGGCATGACCTGCGGCCACTGCGAAGGCGCCGTCTCCAGCGAGATCTCCGAGCTTCCCGGCGTCTCCTCGGTCACGGCCGTCGCCAAGACCGGCGAGGTCACCGTCGTCTCCGAGTCCCCGCTCGACGTGGAGGCCGTACGCGCCGCCGTCGACGAGGCCGGATACGAGCTGGTCTGACCAGCCCCCCGCCGACACCCCGCAGGGCCGTACCGTTACCTGGTACGGCCCTGCTCCCGTTTGGAACCGCCCATGACGTCCACCATCACCGAGCTGACGATCGGTGGCATGACCTGTGCCTCCTGCGCCGCCCGCGTCGAGAAGAAGCTCAACCGGATGGACGGGGTGACCGCGACGGTCAACTACGCCACCGAGAAGGCACGGGTCGCGCACCCCCCGGAGCTGACGGTCGACGACCTGATCGCCACCGTCGTCAGGACCGGCTACACCGCCGAGGAACCCCCGCCGCCAGAACCCGAGCCCGCGGACGAGCCGCGGCCCGCGCGGGAGCCCGAGGACCCCGAGCTCGCCTCCCTCCGGCAGCGGCTCACCGTCTCCGCGCTCCTCGCCGCGCCCGTCGTCCTGCTCGCCATGGCCCCCGCCCTCCAGTTCGACAACTGGCAGTGGCTCTCGCTCACCCTCGCCGCCCCCGTCGTCGTCTGGGGCGGACTGCCCTTCCACCGGGCCGCCTGGACCAACCTCCGGCACGGCGCCGCCACCATGGACACCCTCGTCTCCGTCGGCACCCTCGCCGCCTTCGGCTGGTCGCTCCGTGCCCTCTTCCTCGGCGACGCGGGCATGCCCGGCATGCGGCACGGCTTCGACCTGACCGTCGACCGCGCCGACGGCAGCTCCGCGATCTATCTGGAGGTCGCGGCCGGGGTCGTCACCTTCATCCTGCTCGGCCGCTACCTGGAGGCCCGCGCCAAAAGGAAGGCCGGTGCGGCGCTCCGGGCCCTGATGGAGCTCGGCGCCAAGGACGTGGCAGTCCTCCGCGGAGACACGGAGGCACGGATCCCCGTCGGCGAACTGCGGTCCGGCGACCTCTTCGTCGTACGCCCCGGGGAGAAGATCGCCACCGACGGCACCGTCGCCGAGGGCGCGTCGGCGGTCGACGCCTCACTGCTCACCGGTGAATCCCTGCCGCTCGACGTCACCGAGGGCGACACCGTCACCGGCGGCTGCGTCAACGTCTCCGGCCGGCTCGTCGTCGCAGCCACCCGCGTCGGCGCCGACACCCAGCTCGCCCGGATGGCGAAACTCGTCGAGGACGCCCAGAACGGCAAGGCCGAGGTGCAGCGGCTGGCCGACCGGATCTCCGCCGTGTTCGTCCCCGTGGTGCTCCTCATCGCCCTCGGCACCCTCGTCACCTGGCTGCTCGTGACGGACGACCCGACCGCCGCGTTCACCGCCGCCGTCGCCGTCCTGATCATCGCCTGCCCCTGCGCCCTGGGCCTCGCCACCCCGACCGCCCTCCTCGTCGGCACCGGCCGCGGCGCCCAGCTCGGCATCCTCATCAAGGGCCCCGAGGTCCTGGAGTCCACCCGCCGCGTCGACACCGTCGTCCTCGACAAGACGGGGACGGTCACCACCGGCCGCATGCGGCTGACGGGCGTCCGCGTGTACGGCGGGAAGTACGGCACCGAAGCCACCGACGAGCTCCGGCTGCTGCGGCTCGCGGGCGCCCTCGAACACTCCTCCGAGCACCCCGTGGCCCGCGCGATCGCCGCCGGCGCCGCCGAACGCTGCGGCGGGCTCCCCGTACCCAAAACCTTCGAGAACGTCCCCGGGCTCGGGGTCCGCGGCTCGGTCGACGGCCACCTCGTCCTCGTCGGCCGCGCCGCCCTGCTCACGGCCGAAGGCGTCGAGGTCCCGGCGGGCGTGCCCGAGCCCGGCACCGTCCACGTCGCCTGGGACGGAGTGGCCCGGGGCACCCTGACCGTCGCCGACACCGTCAAGGACACCAGCGCCGAGGCCGTCGCCCGGCTGCGCGCCCTGGGACTGCGGCCCGTGCTGCTCACCGGGGACCACCGGGCGGTCGCGGAGGCCGTGGCGGCCGAGGTCGGCATCGACGAGGTGATCGCCGACGTGCTCCCCGCGGAGAAGGCCGAGGTGGTCCGGCGGCTCCAGGCCGAGGGCCGGACGGTCGCGATGGTGGGCGACGGGGTGAACGACGCCGCCGCGCTCGCCGCCGCGGATCTCGGCCTGGCCATGGGGACGGGGACGGACGCGGCCATCGAGGCGAGCGATCTGACCCTGATCCGGGGCGACCTGCGGGTCGCGGCGGACGCCATCCGGCTCTCCCGCCGGACCCTGGCGACGATCAGGGGAAACCTGGGCTGGGCCTTCGGCTACAACGTCGCCGCGCTGCCCCTCGCGGCGGCCGGACTGCTCAACCCGATGATCGCGGGCCTGGCCATGGCCCTTTCGTCCGTGTTCGTCGTTTCCAACAGTCTGCGGCTGCGGCGCTTCGCGTGAATTCACCCACACGTGACGCACAGGACCTTCACAAGGAGATCTAGATCACAGATATTGGGGGGTAACCATCTGGGCTGTTCGCGAGTCTAAGTGGGCGATGCCAGAGAACGTCTTGGGGGACGTTCACCGGGAGGTCTTGGGGGACGTCCCGGAATTGGCAAGCGTTGGCCGGGGCACGTGCACCGGGGAGCTTTGAGCGGCCCTCCCGTACGTACCCCGGCAGACCGCGCGCAGCGGCCCGACCCGCGTCGCTTCCGCTGACGCGGCAGACGCCCGGCCCGGATCCCGTGGGGGGAATCCGCACCGGGACATGGGAAGCGCCCCGCCTGCCGACCCGTGGGGGGATCGGTAGCGCGGGGCGCTTCCTCTTTCTCAAGGGCTCGCTCGCCTCCGGGGCGGTGGAGTCGGCGTCGGGAGGGTGATCGTGCTCGACCCTCCTTCGTCGGGCCTCCACGCGATCACCCTCCCGACGCCGACGCGCCCCTTCGGCTCACTCGCCGCCAGGGCGGCACCCCTCATTCACGGCGAAGCGACTAGCGGGCCTCGACCGGGACGAAGTCGCGGAGGACCTCGCCCGTGTAGATCTGGCGCGGGCGGCCGATGCGGGAACCCGGCTCCTTGATCATCTCGTGCCACTGGGCGATCCAGCCGGGAAGACGGCCGAGCGCGAAGAGCACGGTGAACATCTCGGTCGGGAAGCCCATGGCGCGGTAGATCAGACCCGTGTAGAAGTCCACGTTCGGGTAGAGGTTGCGCGAGACGAAGTACTCGTCGGAGAGCGCGTGCTCCTCCAGCTTCAGCGCGATGTCGAGCAGCTCGTCGGACTTGCCGAGGGCCGAGAGGACATCGTGCGCCGCCGCCTTGATGATCTTGGCGCGCGGGTCGAAGGACTTGTACACCCGGTGGCCGAAGCCCATCAGGCGGACGCCGTCCTCCTTGTTCTTCACCTTGCGGATGAAGGAGTCGACATCGCCGCCGTTGGCCTGGATGCCTTCCAGCATCTCCAGGACCGACTGGTTGGCGCCGCCGTGCAGCGGACCCCAGAGGGCGGAGATGCCGGCGGAGATCGAGGCGAACATGTTCGCCTGCGAGGAGCCGACCAGACGCACGGTGGAGGTCGAGCAGTTCTGCTCGTGGTCCGCGTGCAGGATGAGCAGCTTCTCGAGGGCCGCGACGACGACCGGGTCCAGGTCGTACTCCTGCGCCGGGACCGAGAAGGTCATGCGCAGGAAGTTCTCGACGTACCCGAGGTCGTTGCGCGGGTAGACGAACGGGTGACCGATCGACTTCTTGTACGCGTACGCCGCGATCGTCGGCAGCTTGGCGAGCAGCCGGATCGTGGAGAGGTGACGCTGCTCCTCGTCGAACGGGTTGTGGCTGTCCTGGTAGAACGTGGACAGCGCGGAGACCACCGAGGACAGCATCGCCATCGGGTGGGCGTCCCGCGGGAAGCCGCGGAAGAAGTTCTTGACGTCCTCGTGGACCAGCGTGTGCTGGGTGATCTCGTTCTTGAAGGTCGCGAGCTCGTCGACCTTGGGAAGCTCACCGTTGATCAGCAGGTACGCCACCTCAAGGAAGGTGGAGCGCTCGGCCAGCTGCTCGATGGGGTAACCGCGGTACCGCAGAATCCCCTGCTCACCGTCGAGGTAGGTGATCGCGGATTTATAGGCGGCGGTGTTGCCGTATCCGCTGTCCAGGGTGACCAGACCGGTCTGGGCTCGGAGTTTCCCGATGTCGAAGCCCTTGTCGCCGACGGTGCTCTCGACCACCGGGTAGGTGTATTCACCGTCCGCGTACCGCAGTACTACAGAGTTGTCGCTCACGTCATCCCTCACCGACGTAGTGCCTCTTCTTCGAGGTGCCCTGACTGTCTCTACCATCCCCCATTTGGCTCAGGAGAGTGCACTCGGGGTCGACCATTGGGCCAATCGGCGGCACTCAGTGCCGCCAACCTTCATATCCTGCCCCCTTCGCCCCGGTTCCGGTAGTCCTCCGTGATCTTTCACACGAGGGTGCCGCCTGTGAGCCGGAAGGCGAGTGCGGTAAAGCGCCTGCCCGCGGAGACCGTACGGACCGCCTGGGCGATCGCCCGGCGGGAGCCCACCAGGACGACGAGCTTCCGGGCGCGGGTCACGGCCGTGTAGAGCAGGTTCCGCTGGAGCATCATCCACGCGCTCATCGTGACCGGGATCACGACCGCCGGATACTCGCTGCCCTGCGAACGGTGGATGGTGACCGCGTACGCGTGGGCGAGCTCGTCCAGCTCGTCGAAGTCGTACGGCACCTCCTCGTCCTCGTCCGTCCGCACGGTCAGCCGCTGCTCGACGGCGTCGAGGGCCGTGACGACGCCGACCGTACCGTTGAAGACGCCGTTGGCCCCCTTGTCGTAATTGTTCCTGATCTGGGTGACCTTGTCGCCGACCCGGAAGACCCGGCCTCCGAACCGCTTCTCCGGCAGGTCCGGGCGGGCCGGGGTGATCGCCTGCTGGAGCAGTCCGTTGAGCGAGCCCGCGCCCGCGGGGCCCCGGTGCATGGGGGCGAGGACCTGGACGTCCGTGCGCGGGTCGAGCCCGAATCTGGCCGGAATCCGGCGGGCCGCGACGTCCACGGCGACCCGGGCCGCGTCCTCCGTCTCCTCCTCCACGAAGAGGAAGAAGTCGGGCAGGCCCTGGGTCTGCGGGGGGACGCCCGCGTTGATCCGGTGCGCGTTGGTGACCACGCCCGACTCCTGGGCCTGGCGGAAGATCCGGGTGAGCCGCACCGCCGGTACGGGGCTCCCCGGGGCGAGCAGATCGCCGAGGACCTCGCCCGCGCCCACCGACGGAAGCTGGTCCACATCGCCCACGAGCAGCAGATGGGCGCCCGGTGCCACCGCCTTGACCAGCTTGTTCGCCAGGAGCAGGTCGAGCATGGAGGCCTCGTCGACCACGATCAGATCGGCGTCGAGGGGCCGGTCCCTGTCGTAGGCCGCGTCGCCGCCGGGCTTGAGCTCCAGGAGCCTGTGCACGGTGGAGGCCTCGGCACCGGTCAGCTCGGCGAGCCGCTTGGCGGCCCGGCCGGTGGGCGCGGCGAGGACGACCTTGGCCTTCTTGGCGCGGGCCAGCTCCACGATGGAGCGGACCGTGAAGGACTTGCCGCAGCCGGGCCCGCCGGTGAGGACGGCGACCTTGCGGGTGAGGGCGAGCCGGACGGCCTCCTCCTGCTCGGGCGCGAGCGAGGCCCCGGTCCGGTCCGCGAGCCAGGCGAGGGCCTTGTCCCAGGGCACGTCCCGGAAGGCGGGCATCCGGTCCTCCTCGGTGCCGAGGAGCCGGCGGAGCTGTCCGGCGAGCGACAGCTCGGCCCGGTGGAACGGGATCAGGTACACGGCCGTGACGGGCGTCCCCTCGGGGCCCGGCACCACCTCCCGTACGACCCCCTCGGGGTCCTCGGCGAGCTCGGCCAGGCACTCGATGACGAGCCCCGTGTCGACCTGGAGGAGTTTGACGGCGTCGGCGATCAACCGCTCCTCGGGGAGGAAACAGTGACCCTGGTCGCTGGACTGCGACAGCGCGTACTGCAGGCCGGCCTTCACCCGGTCCGGGCTGTCGTGCGGGATGCCCACGGACTGCGCGATCTTGTCGGCGGTGAGGAAGCCGATGCCCCAGACGTCGGCGGCGAGCCGGTAGGGCTGGTTCTTCACGACGGAGATCGAGGCGTCCCCGTACTTCTTGTAGATACGGACCGCGATGGAGGTGGAGACGCCGACGCCCTGGAGGAAGACCATCACCTCCTTGATCGCCTTCTGCTCCTCCCAGGCCGCGGTGATGTTCTTGGTGCGCTTGGGGCCGAGGCCGGGCACCTCGATCAGGCGCGCGGGTGCCTCTTCGAGGATGTCGAGGGTGTCGAGGCCGAAGTGCTGGGTGATGCGGTCGGCGAAGACGGGGCCGATGCCCTTGACGAGACCGGAGCCGAGGTAGCGGCGGATGCCCTGGATCGTGGCGGGCAGCACGGTCGTGTAGTTGTCCACGGTGAACTGCTTGCCGTACTGCGGGTGCGAGCCCCAGCGGCCCTCCATCCGCAGCGACTCCCCCGGCTGCGCGCCGAGCAGCGCGCCGACCACCGTGAGCAGGTCACCGGCGCCACGACCGGTGTCGACGCGGGCGACGGTGTAGCCGCTCTCCTCATTGGCGTACGTGATGCGCTCGAGGACGCCTTCGAGCACGGCCTGAGCCGGAGCCTGACCCTGGTTGGACATGCCCCGAAGGTAGCGAAGGGCTCGGACACCGCGCCGGGGCCGGTGGCCGAACACCCTCGCCCCGGGGGCGGAGGGGACGAAGTGCGGCGTCGGTCACGGGCGGGCGAGTGGCCGGGTGGCGGTGACGAGCCAGCCGGCGGTGCGCAGATGGACTCCGGAGGGGCGTTCGAACTTCCGCAGGGACCGCGTCACCTCCACACGGGCCCGCTCGGCGGTGTCCGGGGCGAGGCCGGCGAGGAAGTGGCGTGCCGGGCCGGAGGCGAGGACGAAGGCGGCGGCGTCCTCGGCGTCCCGGCCCCAGAGGCCGTCGGCGTCGCAGGGCGTGACGGACACGGCGCCGAGACCCGCCGCCGTGAGGACGAGACGGATCCGGTCCGGGTTGGCGAGCGAGAACATGCCGGGGCCGTGGTCCTCCTGGGTCTCGGCCTCCCCGGCCGCGGGCGACGGCATCAGGTCACCGAGCGCTCCGAACACCGGGACCCAGTCCGTACGGGACGGATCCGCCATGCAGACGAAGGCGATCCGGCCGCCGGGGCGCAGCGCGGCCGCGATGTTGGCGAAGGCCGCGACCGGGTCCTGGAAGAACATGACGCCGAAGCGGCTGAGGGCCACGTCGAAGGAGGCGGACGGCAGCGGGTGCACCTGGGCGTCGCCCTGCTGGAAGTCGGCGTGGGACAGCCCCTCCTCCGCGGCGATCTGCCGCGCACGGGCCAGCATCGGCTCGGAGAGGTCGAGGCCCAGGGCGGTGCCGCGGTGCGCCGCCCGCGCCGCGAGCCGGGTCGCCTGCCCCGCGCCGCAGCCGATGTCGAGGACCCTGTCCTCCGGGCGGATGGCCGCGGCGGCGAGCAGCGGCGCGTTGAAGCCCTCGTTCACCGCGTTCCAGCGGTCGTGGTGGTCGCTCCAGTGGTGGCCTTCGTAGCCGTTCCAGGCCTCGGACTGAGCGGTGTTGACGAGTGGGCGCATCACGGGTCTCCTGCCGTGCGGAGCTAGTATGGGCGTACGCCCATCAAGGTATGGGCGTGTGCCCATAGTCGCAACCCCCTTTCTGGAGGAGCCCGTTGTCCCCACGTGGAGTCGCCACGCCCAACGTCCGGGAAAGGCTCTTCGAGGCCGCCGAAGCGGTCCTGGAACGGGAGGGCCCCGCCGGACTGACGAACCGGTCCGTCACCGACCAGGCCGGCTGCGCCAAGGGCCTGCTCTACAACCACTTCACCGATCTGGACGACTTCGTCACCCAGCTCGTCCTGGACCGGTTCCGGCGCGTGGCGGAGGAAGTGGCCCCGCTCCCCGCACGCGCGGGCGAGGCCACGGTGGTCGAGAACCTGACGGAAACCGCACTCGCCCTGCTCGGCTCGCACGGCCAGGTGATCGCGGCCGTCGCCGTGTCCCGGCAGGGTGTCTCCGAGCGGGTCAGGGAGGCATGGGCCGGTGGAGCACCGGGCCCGGCCACGGTGGAGAACGCCCTCGCCGCCTACCTGGAGGAGGAGCGGCGGAGGGGGAGGGTCGCACCGTCCGCGGACTGCCCGATGCTCGCGCTGGCGATCACCGGCGCCGTGCACCATCTGCTGATGACGGGGGGCGCGCGCCCGCGCGACGACCGGGAGCTGGTCCAGCGCATGGTCGCGGCGCTGGCGGCCGGGGTGACGACTCCGGCGTGAATCTCGACATGCCGACACGGGGGACGGGCCCAAGGGGCCCCCGGGCGCCGTCCCCCCGTTCACACCCTCCCGAAGCGTTCCAGCGTCTCCTCCAGGACCTCCACGCCGTCCCGTGCCCACAGCTCGTCGTTGAAGAGTTCCACCTCGACCGGGCCCGTGTAGCCGGCCTTCTCCACCAGGTCCGCCCAGGCCCTCAGGTCGATGCAGCCGTCGCCCAGCTGGCCCCGGCCGTTGAGCACTCCCTGCGGCAGCGGGGTGGTCCAGTCGGCGAGCTGGAAGCTGTGGATCCGGCCCTCCGCGCCCGCTCGTTCCACTGCCGCCGGAGCGCGGTCGTCCCACCAGAGGTGGTACGTGTCGACCGTGACGCCCACCTCGGAGGCCGGGAACCGCTCCGCGATCTCCAGGGCCTGGTCCAGGGTGGAGACCGCGCACCGGTCGGAGGCGTACATCGGGTGCAGCGGCTCGATGGCGAGCCGGACGCCCCGCTCCCCCGCGTACGGGGCGAGCGCCCCGATCGCCTCGGCGATACGGGCGCGGGCCGACGACAGGTCGGGGCAGGCGGCGGTGAGGCCGCCCGAGACGAGGACGAGGGTGTCGGTGCCGAGCGTCACCGCCTCGTCGATCGCCGCGCGGTTGTCCTCCTCCCACCCTTCGGCGGTGAAGAAGCCGCCCCGGCAGAGGGTGGTGACCGAGAGGCCCGCGTCCCGGACCAGCGCGGCCGCCGCCTCCACCCCGTACTCCTGCACGGGCGCGCGCCACAGGCCCACGCCCGGGACGCCGAGGCGGACGCACTCCGCGACCAGCTCCGGCAGGGCCAGCTGCTTGACCGTCATCTGGTTGACGCTGAAGCGGTCGAGGTTCACCGGGGCACTCCGTACACCGTGAGGAGGGATCGCATCCGGGCCTCGGCGAGCGCCGGGTCGGGGAACAGGCCGAGGCCGTCCGCGAGTTCGTACGCGCGCGCGAGGTGCGGGAGCGAGCGGGCGGACTGGAGGCCGCCGACCATCGTGAAGTGGTCCTGGTGGCCGGCCAGCCAGGCGAGGAGGACGACGCCCGTCTTGTAGAAGCGGGTCGGGTTCTGGAAGAGGTGCCGGGAGAGGGCGACCGTCGGGTCGAGGGTCGCGCGGAAGCCCTCGACGTCACCCGTGTCCAGGGTCCTGACGGCGTCCGCCGCCAGCGGGGCCAGCGGGTCGAAGATGCCGAGCAGGGCGTGGCTGAAGCCCTGTTCGTCGCCGGCGATGAGCTCCGGGTAATGGAAGTCGTCGCCCGTGTAGCAGCGGACGCCCTCCGGAAGGCGGCGGCGCAGTTCGACCTCGCGCCGGGCGTCGAGGAGGGAGACCTTGATGCCGTCGACCTTGTCGGGGTGGGCGGCGATGACGTCGAGGAACGTCTCGGTCGCGGTGTCGAGGTCGGCCGAGCCCCAGTACCCGTCGAGAGCCGGGTCGAACATCGGGCCGAGCCAGTGCAGGATCACCGGCTCGCTCGCCTGCCGGAGGAGGTGCCCGTACAGGTCGAGGTAGTCCTCGGGTCCCGAAGCGGCGGCGGCGAGCGCGCGGGAGGCCATCAGGATGGCCTGGGAGCCGGTCTCCTCGACGAGGGCGAGCTGCTCCTCGTACGCCTTGCGGACATCGGCCAGGCCGGCCGGTCCGGTGAGCTGGTCGGTGCCGACGCCGCAGGCGATCAGGCCGCCCACGCCGCGGGCCTCCGCCGCGCTGCGGCGGATCAGTTCGGCGGCGCCCGTCCAGTCGAGACCCATCCCGCGCTGGGCGGTGTCCATGGCCTCCGCGACCCCGAGCCCCTGGGACCAGAGGTGGTGGCGGAAGGCGAGGGTGGCGTCCCAGTCGACGGCGGCCGGTGAGTCGGGGCTGGTGTCGGCGTACGGGTCGGCGACGACGTGGGCGGCGGAGAAGACCGTACGGGAGGTCAGGGGGCCGCTGGTGGTGAGCGCGAGGGGCTCGGTGCGGGGGCTGTACTCCCGTACGGTCCCGTCGGGTTCGGGCAGGCGGATCACAGGCTGACCTCCGGGACGTCGAAGCGGCGGCCCTCGGCGGCGGACCGCAGCCCCAGTTCGGCGAGCTGTACGCCCCGGGCGCCGGCGAGCAGGTCCCAGTGGTACGGCTCGCCGAGGGTGACGTGCCGCAGGAACAGCTCCCACTGGGCCTTGAAACCGTTGTCGAACTCGGCGTTGTCGGGCACCTCCTGCCACTGGTCGCGGAAGGACTCGGTGACCGGGATGTCGGGGTTCCAGACGGGCTTCGGGGTGGCCGAGCGGTGCTGGACACGGCAGCCGCGCAGTCCGGCGACGGCGGAGCCGTGGGTGCCGTCGACCTGGAACTCGACGAGCTCGTCGCGGTTGACGCGGACCGTCCAGGAGGAGTTGATCTGGGCGATGGCGCCGCCCTCCAGCTGGAAGATGCCGTAGGCGGCGTCGTCGGCGGTGGCCTCGTACGGCTTGCCCTGCTCGTCCCAGCGGCGCGGGACATGGGTGGCGACCTGGGCGGTGACGGAGGTGACCCGGCCGAACAGCTCGTGGAGCACGTACTCCCAGTGCGGGAACATGTCGACGACGATGCCGCCGCCGTCCTCCGAGCGGTAGTTCCAGCTCGGGCGCTGGGCGTCCTGCCAGTCGCCCTCGAAGACCCAGTAGCCGAACTCCCCGCGCACGGAGAGGATCTCGCCGAAGAAGCCGCCGTCGATGAGGCGCTTCAGCTTGAGCAGGCCCGGCAGGAACAGCTTGTCCTGGACGACGCCGTGCCTGATGCCCTTCTCCGTGGCGAGCCTGGCGAGTTCCAGCGCGCCCGCGAGGTCCGCCGCCGTCGGCTTCTCGGTGTAGATGTGCTTCCCGGCGGTGATGGCCCTGGTGAGCGCGTCGACGCGGGCGGAGGTGACCTGGGCGTCGAAGTAGATGTCGATGCTGTCGTCGGCGAGGACGGCGTCCAGGTCGGTGGACCACTCGGTGAGGCCGTGGCGCTCGGCGAGCGCGCGCAGGGCGTGCTCGCGGCGGCCGACGAGGACCGGCTCGGGCCAGAGGGTCTCGCCGTTGCCGAGGTCGAGGCCGCCCTGTTCGCGCAGGGCGAGGATCGAACGGACGAGGTGCTGGCGGTATCCCATGCGTCCGGTGACGCCGTTCATGGCGATGCGGACTGTCCTGCGTGTCACGAAGGGTTCCTCTCCCCGGTGTGCGGCACCCTCTCGGAAGAAAGCGCTTTCTATCGGGGATGACGCTAGCCTGCCGACATCGCCGTCGACAAGGCCCTTGGAGGTACGCACACGATGACCGTCACCCTGGCGGACGTGGCCGCCCGCGCACGGGTCTCCCCCGCCACCGTCTCCCGCGTCCTCAACGGCAACTACCCCGTCGCCGAGTCGACCCGCGAACGGGTCCTGCGGGCCGTAGACGAGCTGGACTACGTCCTCAACGGCCCCGCGAGCTCCCTCGCCGCCGCCACGTCCGACCTGGTCGGCGTTCTCGTCAACGACATCGCCGACCCCTTCTTCGGGATCATGGCGAGCGCGGCGCAGAGCGCGATCGGGGAGGGCGCGTCGGGGCGCGGCGGGGGCGAGAAGCTCGCCGTCGTCTGCAACACGGGCGGCTCCCCCGCGCGCGAGCTGACCTACCTCACCCTGCTCCAGCGGCAGCGCGCCGCCGCCGTGATCCTCATGGGCGGCTCCCTGGAGGACCCCGAGCACCTGGCCGCGACGGCCGGCAAGCTCAGCAAGCTGGCGGAGGCGGGGACCCGGGTCGTGCTGTGCGGACGGCCGCCGGTGCCCGGCGACGCGAACGCGGCCGCGCTGGTCTTCGACAACCGGACCGGCGCGCGGCGGCTCACCGAGCACCTGCTCGGCCTCGGCCACCGGCGCATCGGTTACGCCGCGGGGCCCGCCGACCGGACGACGACCCGGCACCGCCTCGAAGGCCACCGGGCGGCGCTCGCGGCGGCGGGCATCACGGAGGGCCCGACGGTCCACGGCGCGTACGACCGGCAGGCCGGCTACGAGGCGACGGCCGAACTCCTCGCCCGCGACCCGGACCTCACGGCGGTCGTCGCCGCCAACGACACGGTGGCGCTCGGCGTCTGCGCGGCCCTGCGGGAACGGGGCCTGGACATCCCGGGCGACGTGTCCGTGGCGGGCTTCGACGACCTGCCGTTCTCGGTGGACGCGGTCCCGGCCCTGACGACGGTACGCCTCCCGCTCCACGAGGCGGGGGTCCGCGCGGGCCGCCTCGCGATGGGCACGGAGGAACCTCCGGCGGGAGGCCTGGAGACGGTCCCGGGCGAGCTGGTGGTACGGGGGTCGACGGGCCGGCCGGGGGGCTGAGACGGGCGGGGGGCGGGGGTCCGCGGGGCCGCGGGGCTGCGGGGGCGGTGGGACCGAACCGGACAGCCGGACCGGCCCCGGCACCGAGCCGGACCACCGGGCAGACCCCGAAACCGAACCAGACCGCCGAGCAGACCCGGGACCGAACCGGACCGCCGAGCAGACCCGGGACCCAAGCCGGACCGCCGAGCAGACCCGGTACCCGAGCCGGACCACCGGGCAGACCCCGGAACCGGACCGGACCGCCCGGCAGCCCCGGAACCGGACCAGACCGCCGAGCAGACCCCGGACCCGAACCGGACCGCCTGGCAGGCCGGGACCGTCGGAGCGGCCCCCGGACCGAACCCCGACCGCACCGGATCGTGGGGCAGGGCCCCCGGGTCCTCAGTTCGCCTCGGCGGTCAGTCCTGTTGCCGTCAGGACCGCCTCCACCGTCTCCGCCACCGTCTGGTCCGCGTTGTCGATCCAGACGCCCTCTCCGGACAGTTCGGCGCGCATCGCCTCGTCCAGGAACGCCCAGTTCGTCGTCAGCTTCTTGTGGCGGGCGTTGTTGCGTTCCCACGCCTTGTCCGGGCCCGGGGCCAGGACCACCACGTGGAGCGGGCCCGCCTTCGCGTGGGCGCGGTAGAAGTCCAGGTGGGAGCGGCGTACGACCACGTCGTCGATCACCGGGAGGAAGCCGGCCGTGGTGAAACTGTCCGCGAGCAGGCAGGCGTTGCGGGCGCGCAGCAGGATCTGACGGTCCGCCTCCGGGTCGCCGTCCGGGGTGGGCCAGTGGCAGCCCTGGACGATGAGCTCCTGGAGGTGGTCGACCTCGATGTGCGCCGAGCGGGCGAAACGGGCCGCGAGGGCCGCGGCGACGGTCGACTTGCCGCTGCCGGGGATGCCGGCGAGGAGAACGGCGCCGGGGCCGGGTTCGGGCGTGTCGACGATGACGTGCTCGAAGGTCATACGGGCCTTTCCTCGCGGGCGGGACCCGTCGACGATACGGCCGTGGACGGCGCGGCCGCCAGGGGATTCCGGGCGTGCCGGGCGGGCGCCATGTGGCGGACGGGAGCGGCGCGGCGCCCGCCGATCCGGGTGGCGGTCCGTACGCTCCAGGGACTCCGGCCCGGGATCGCCGCCGTGGGCGATTCGTGCGCGGGTCCTTGACCTGGCAGTTACTTTCGGGCTATCCGTGACTCCTTGGAAGTTTCCTTCACTTCACTCTCGCACGGCCGGAAGGAGCATCAGTGCACCACCGCGCCCCCGCCCCCTCCCGACGCACCCTCCTCACGGTGACCGCCGCAGCCGCCGCGGCGGCCGTCACCGGAGTGAGCACCCCCGCCCACGCCGACCAGGACGACAGGCTGCGGCGGATCATCGACCGCATGTCCCTCGAGGAGAAGGTCGGCCAGCTCTTCGTGATGCGGGTGTACGGCCACTCCGCGACCGCACCCGACCAGGCCGACGTCGACGCCAACCTCAAGGAGATCGGCGTCCGTACGGCCGCCGAGCTGGTCGAGCGCTATCACGTGGGCGGGGTCATCTACTTCGCCTGGGCCCACAACACCCGCGACCCGCAGCAGATCGCCGAGCTCTCCAACGGCATCCAGCAGGCCGCCCTCGCACAGGACACCCCGGTCCCGGTGCTCATCTCCACCGACCAGGAGCACGGCATCGTCTGCCGGGTGGGCGAGCCCGCCACCCTGGTGCCCGGGGCGATGGCCCTCGGTGCCGGGGGCTCGCACGCGGACGCCCGTAAGGCGGCGCAGATCGCGGGCGCGGAGCTCGCGGCCGTCGGCATCCGGCAGAACTACGCGCCGGTCGCGGACGTCAACGTCAATCCGGCCAACCCGGTGATCGGGGTCCGTTCCTTCGGCTCCGACCCGGCGGCGGTCGCCGGTCTGGTCGCCGCGCAGGTCAAGGGGTACCAGCGAGCCGGGGTCGCGGCCACCTCCAAGCACTTCCCGGGGCACGGAGACACGGCCGTCGACAGCCACTACGGGCTGCCGACGATCAACCACACCCGGGCGCAGTGGGCGGAGCTCGACGCGCCACCCTTCCGGTCCGCCATCGCCGCCGGGATCGACTCCATCATGACCGCGCACATCGTGGTCCCGGCACTCGACCCCAGCGAGGACCCGGCGACCCTCTCCCGGCCCATCCTCACCGGCATCCTGCGCGAGCAGCTCGGCTACGACGGCGTGGTGGTCACCGACTCGCTGGGCATGGAGGGGGTGCGCACCAAGTACGGGGACGACCGCGTGGCGGTGCTCGCCCTGAAGGCGGGCGTGGACCAGCTGCTCAACCCGCCGAAGCTCGACGTGGCGTGGAATGCGGTCCTGAGGGCGGTCAGGGACGGCGAGCTGACGGAGGAACGGCTCGACGAATCGATCCTGCGGATCCTGCGGCTGAAGTCGAAGCTCGGCCTGTTCCGGAACGCGTACGTGTCCCGGGCCGGTGTCGAGCGGGTGGTCGGCACCGCCGCCCACCTCGCGCAGGCGGACCGGATCGCCGAGGCCACCACGACGCTGCTGCTCAACGAGGACGGCTTCCTGCCGCTGAGCCCGGCCACGCACGGCTCGGTCCTCGTCGTGGGCGCCGATCCGGCCTCACCGTCGGGGACCACCGGGCCGCCGACCACCACTCTGGCGACGGCGCTGAGGGAGCTCGGGTTCACCGCGACCGCGCTCTCCACCGGGATCACCCCGACGTCCGCGCGGATCGAGGAGGCGGTGGCGGCCGCGGCCGGCACGGACGTGGTCGTCGTCGGTACGTACAACGTCACGGCGAGCAGCCCGCAGCGCACGCTCGTGGCGCGGCTCGTCGCGACCGGGGTGCCCGTCGTCACGATCGCGATCCGCAACCCGTACGACATCGCCCGGATCGCCGGCCAGCGGGCGACGCTCGCCTGCTACTCCTGGACCGATGTCGAACTCCGGGCCGCCGTAAGGGTCCTGGCGGGCCGGGCCCGGCCGCAGGGCCGGCTCCCGGTCCCGGTCCAGGACGCGGACGACCCGGCGAAGGTGCTCTATCCGGTCGGTCACGGTCTGTCGTACCGCTGACGGACGGACGAGGGGGGTGGGCGGCGGGCGGGGCCACCCCCCCCCCCCCGCGGGGGTGGTTCAGGACCCGGCCGGGCGGCCCCGCCACACGCGCCAGGACCGCCGGTTGGAGGC
>NZ_JBHVZO010000001.1:427017-603100 GCF_042879855.1 Streptomyces sp. NPDC058326
GCCCATCTAAATACTAAAACCGCAAAACCATATAAGGATTTGTGCCGGTGGATATGTTAGTTCTATAAGTGACCGGGGGGCCCGGGCCGGGCACACCCCCCTCACCGTGCGGAGGAGTTACGGCCGCAGGCCGTGCTCCCGCGTCACGTCCTCGTCGACCGGCTTGTCGAGGCGGGCGTCGAACCGCGCCAGCGGCTGCGCCGCCTGGACGGCCGGGGCGGAGAGACCGGCCCAGGCCAGGATGCGGGCGGTGGCGTTCTCCCGCTCGGCGGGGACGAGCCCGGCCACGTTCGCGCCGTGGTTCGCGCCCGGCGCGGTGTAGACGTAGCTGTCGCGCGCGCCCTTGCCGAGGCGGAACGGCTCGGCGCTCCACGGGTCGTTGCCGCCGTTGACGAACAGCATCCGGTGCGCGTTCTTGCGGACCCAGTCGTCGATGTCCCGCATGACCCACGGCTGGAACTTCATGGGGATCGAGCTCGGCACGAAGTTGCGGGCCGGCTGGTAGCCGTACCGGCTCAGGCCGTCCAGGTGCGGCTGCTTGATGCTGGGCGAGCCGAGCTGGGTCGCCGCCTGGTAGTAGTACGGCGTGTAGTACTCCAGGCCCTGGTCGGCGTAGGCGCCCCAGCCGGAGTAGGCGTCGATCGTCTCGTAGACGGTGTCGTCGCTCGCGGTCTTCGCGTCCGGGATCTGGTCGCAGACGTCCTCGCCGTAGTACTGCCAGAAGCCCCACACGAAGTCGAGGACGACGGCCTCGTAGGCCTTGTCGAGCGTGCCGACCGTGTTGAAGGTGGCGCCCTCGGCCTCGGCCCACTCCTTGTACTTCTTCTGCAGCGGCTCGCGGCGGACGAGAGCCTCGCGCTGCATGTTGTTCAGGCGGTCGCGGCACTCCTTGGTGCCGACGTTCGCGAAGAACCGGTCGTAGGCCGAGTCCTCCTTGTTCACCACGTCGTTCGGGGCGACGTAGGCGACGACGCCGTCCATGTCACGCGGGTAGAAGCGCTCGTAGTAGGTGGCGGTCATGCCGCCCTTCGAGCCGCCGGTGGAGAGCCAGTTCTCGCTGTAGATCTTTTTCAGGGCGGTGAAGATCCGGTGCTGGTCGCTGGCCGCCTGCCAGATGTCGAGCTTGGACCAGTCGGCCGGCTGCGGGCGGGACGGCGTGAAGAAGCGGTACTCCATGGAGATCTGGTTGCCGTCGACGATCCGGGTCGGCTCGGTCCGGCTCGGGGTGGTGCTCAGGCCGTAGCCGCTGGTGCGGAAGACGGTGGGACGGTCCGTGCCCTTGTGGAGGACGGAGATCCGCTGCTGGAAGGTGCCCGCCCACGGGCGTCGGTGGTCGATCGGCTGTTCGTAGTTCAGCACGAGGAAGCGGTAGCCGGCGTACGGCTTCTCCTCGATCAGGCTCATCCCGGGGATTGCCAGGATGCGGTCCTTGATGTCCGTGCTCTGCGAGTCGGCGACGGCGGTGGTGCTGTCGACCTCCGTGTCCGCGGCGGTGGCCACGCCCGTGGAGCCGACGGTGCCTATGAGCACCGAGAGCGACACCAGCCATCTGAGCGACTTGCGCATTCGTCCTCCCCTTGGTTCACAACGGTGTCGCGAACCTAGCGGGGGCAACGTGTGGACCGCCAGACCCTGTTGGTCCTTACCCTTGGACTTTCCTTCGGATCAGCACAGGATCCAGCCCGTGGACGTCCCCCGCCCGGACACCGAAGCGGCCGCGCGGACACAGCGGTTGAGGGCGTGGACGGTGACGGGCCCTGCCTGCCGGCCGAACCGTCCGGCCTTGACGGCGGGGCGGCCGCCGCGCGGCTGGAGCGAGACGCTCATGGGCCGGGCGGCTCCCGGGCGCTTGGCGACGGTGACCGCGCAGGCGTAGTGGCGGGTCTTGTAGAGGCGCAGCTCGCCGGTGGCGAAGCGGTAGGTCTTGGTCGGGCGGCCCTGGCAGACGGAGGCGGCGTCGGCGGTCCCGGCGCCGGGTCCCGGCGCGGGGATCAGCAGGAGGGCGAGGGCCACGAGGAGCGGGGCGAGGACACGGGCGAGCGGTCGTCGGCCACGTCGTCCGTTCTGCGTGTCCGTGGGCATGCGTCCCCTTCCGGGCGGGTCGCCGCACGAACGTACGGCCGTACGGCGGTTCAGGCGTACGGGCGTACGACGCGCGAGCCCCCGGAATGGTTGCCTCCGGCAGGATTACGCGAACGTCGTGAGGACGAACAGCAGGAAGAAGGCCTCGGCGCCGAGCTGCGTCCACAGCGCCGCCCGGCGGACGCCGGCGCGGGAGGCGCCCCGCACGGTCAGCACGGTCACGAAGGCCGCGGCGGCGATCACCAGACTCACGGCGTACAGGAAGCCGGGGGCGCCCCCGCAGCCGCCTCCGTGGGTGATGCAGCGGCCGGCGTCCTCCGGGATGAGGGCGAGGACGCCGGCGAGCAGGGTCGCGGGCAGCAGCAGCCCGGCCCAGACCAGCGCCCACTTCCGCAGGCGCGCGCCCTCCACGTCCGGCGGGGTGATCGGGACGGGCGAGGCGGCGCGGGCGCGGAGGTCGGGGCTCATGCGCTCATCCAAGCCCGCGGGGCGGTGGCCCCGGAATCCGCCCGGATACTCATCCCGGGCGGCCCCCCGTACTCACACCCGCTCCGGCTCCTCCTCGTCCACGGCCTCCCCGACGAAGGTGCTCCACAGCGCCGCGTACCGGCCGCCGAGGGCGAGCAGTTCCTCGTGGGTGCCGTCCTCCACGACCCGGCCGTGGTCCATCACCACCACCCGGTCCGCACGCGCGGCCGTGGTCAGCCGGTGGGCGACGACCAGGGTCGTACGGCGGCCCGCGAGACGGTCGGTGGCCTGGTTGACCTGGGCCTCCGTGGCCAGGTCGAGGGCCGCCGTGGCCTCGTCGAGGAGCAGCACGTCCGGGTCGACGAGCTCGGCGCGGGCGAGGGCGATCAGCTGGCGCTGCCCGGCGGAGAGGTTCCGGCCGCGCTCGGCGACCTCGTGGAGGTAGCCGCCGTCCAGGGTGGCGATCATGTCGTGGGCGCCGACCGCGCGGGCCGCCGCCTCTACCTCGGCGTCGGTCGCCTCGGGGCGGCCGTACGCGATGGCGTCGCGGACCGTCCCCGCGAAGAGGTACGCCTCCTGCGGGACGACGCCGAGCCGGTGGCGGTACGCGGTGAGGTCGAGCTCCCGCAGGTCGGTGCCGTCGGCGGTGACCCGGCCGCCCGTCGGGTCGTAGAACCGGGCGACCAGCTTGACCAGGGTCGACTTGCCCGCGCCGGTCTCACCGACGAACGCGACGGTCTGCCCGGCCGGGATGCGCAGGTCGATGCCGGTGAGGGCGGTCTCCTCCTTCGCGGTGCCGTCCTCTCCCCCGTAGGCGAAGGAGACGTCCTCGAAGGCGATCTCGCCGCGCAGCGCGCGCACGTCCAGGGGCGTGTCGGCGGCGGCCGTCGACGTCGGCTCCTGGAGGAGCTCCTGCATCCGCCTCAGCGAGACGGTGGCCTGCTGGTAGCCGTCGAAGACCTGGGAGAGCTGCTGCACGGGGGCGAAGAACAGGTCGATGTAGAGGAGGTAGGCGACGAGCGCGCCGGTGGTGAGCGTGCCCGCCTCGATCCGGTTCGCGCCGACGATCATGACGGCGGCGGCGGCGACCGAGGACAGCAGCGTCACGAACGGGAAGTAGACCGAGATCAGCCACTGGCCCCGGACGCGCGCCTCGCGGTAGGAGTCGCTGCGCTCGGCGAACCGGGCCGCGCCCGACCGCTCGCGGCGGAAGGCCTGCACGATCCGCAGGCCGGAGACCGACTCCTGGAGGTCGCCGTTGACGACGCTGATCCGCTCGCGGGCCAGCTCGTACGCCTTCACGCTGGAGCGGCGGAAGAAGTACGTGGCGACGGCGAGGACCGGCAGGGTCGCGAAGACCACCAGGGCGAGCTGGAGGTCGAGGAAGACCAGAGCGACCATGATCCCGAAGAAGGTCACGACGGAGACGAAGGCGGTGACGAGACCCGTCTGGAGGAAGGTGGACAGGGCGTCCACGTCCGTCGTCATCCGGGTCATGATCCGGCCGGTGAGCTCGCGCTCGTAGTAGTCGAGGCCGAGCCGCTGGAGCTGGGCGAAGATCTTCAGGCGCAGCGCGTAGAGCACCCGCTCGCCGGTGCGGCCGGTCATCCGGATCTCTGCGGTCTGCGCCACCCACTGCACGAGCACCGTGACCAGGGCGAACGCGGAGGCCGCCCAGACCGCGCCGAGCGCGAGCCGGTTCACGCCCTCGTCGATGCCGTGCCGGATCAGGACGGGAAGCAGCAGGCCCGCGCCGGCGTCCAGGGCGACCAGGCCGAGGCTGATGAGCAGCGGGATGCCGAAGCCGCGGAGCAGCCTGCGCAGGCCGTACGTGTCCTCGGGCGACACCGCGCGGACCTCGTCGACGTCGGGGGTGTCGGTGGCGGGCGGCAGGGCCTCGACGGCGGCGAGCAGTTCGGGGGTGGCCCCGGGTGCGGCGCTCTCCTCGCCGGCGGCCTCGTCCCGTACCCACAGGGCCGGGGTGATGCCCCGCTCGGCGTCGAACTCCGCGTCCAGCTCGGCCCGCAGCGTGCGGTCCTCGGGGAGCTCGGGCGGCGTCACGTGGCCGGGCGAGACGGCGCCCAGCTCCTCGGGATCGGTGAGCAGCCGGCGGTAGAGCGGGGAACGCTCCTCCAGTTCCGCGTGGGTGCCGATGTCGGCGAGCCGGCCGTCCTCCAGGACGGCGATGCGGTCGGCGAGGTTGAGGGTGGAGCGGCGGTGCGCGATGAGCAGGGTCGTACGGCCCGCCATCACCGACTTCAGGGCCTCGTGGATCTCGTGCTCGACCCTGGCGTCGACGGCGGAGGTGGCGTCGTCGAGGAGGAGGAGCCGGGGGTCGGTGAGGATCGCGCGGGCGAGCGCGACGCGCTGGCGCTGGCCGCCGGAGAGGGTGAGGCCGTGCTCGCCGACCTTGGTGTCGTAGCCCTCGGGCAGTTCGGCGATGAACCGGTCGGCCTGGGCGGCGCGGGCGGCGGTCTCGATCTGCTCCTGGGTGGCCTCCGGGAGGCCGTAGGCGATGTTGGCGCGGACGGTGTCGGAGAAGAGGAAGGAGTCCTCGGGGACGAGGCCGACGGCGGCGCGCAGTGAGTCGAGGGTGAGCTCGCGGACGTCGTGGCCGCCGACGAGGACGGCGCCGTGGGAGACGTCGTAGAAGCGGGGCAGGAGGAGGGAGACGGTGGACTTGCCGGAGCCGGAGGCGCCGACGACGGCGACGGTCTCGCCGGACCTGATCTCCAGGGAGAAGCCGTCGAGCACCGGACGCCCGTCTTCGTACGCGAAGCTCACGTCGTCGAACTCGACGGTGGCGGATGCGTCGGCGGGGAGTTCCTTCGTGCCGTCCTGGATGACCGGTTCGGTGTCGATGAGGTCGAGGACCCGGTCGACGCCCGCGCGGGCCTGCTGGCCGACGGTGAGGACCATGGCGAGCATGCGGACCGGGCCGACGAGGGAGGCCAGATAGGCGGAGAAGGCGACGAAGGTGCCGAGGGTGATCTGGCCGCGGTAGGCGAGCCAGCCGCCGAGGGCGAGGACGGCGACCTGGCCGAGGGCGGGCACGGCCTGGAGGGCGGGGGTGTAGCGCGAGTTCAGCCGGACCGTCCGCAGCCGGCCGGCGAACAGCTTCCGCCCCGCCTCCCGGATCTTGCCGGTCTCCTGGTCCTCCTGGCCGAAGCCCTTGACGACCCGGACGCCGGTCACGGCCCCGTCGACGACCCCCGCGACGACGCCGGCCTGCTGCTGCGCGTACCAGGTGGCGGGGTGGAGACGGGTGCGGCTGCGCTTGGCGATGTACCAGAGGGCGGGGGCGACGGCGAGGGCGACGAGGGTCAGCGGGATCGACAGCCAGGCCATGACGGCCAGCGAGATGAGGAAGAGCAGGATGTTCCCGATGGTCATCGGGAGCATGAAGAGAAGGCCCTGGATCAGCTGGAGGTCGCTGGTGGTCCGCCCGACGACCTGCCCGGTGGACAGCTCGTCCTGCCGCCGCCCGTCGAGCCGGGTGATGGTGGCGTACATGTCGGTCCGCAGGTCGTGCTGGACGTCGAGGGCGAGCCGGCCGCCGTAGTAGCGGCGGACGTAGGTGAGGACGTAGACGAGGACGGCGGCGCCGATGAGGAGGCCGGTCCAGACGCCGAGGTCGCGGGTCTTCGTCCCGATGACGTCGTCGATGATGACCTTGGTGACGAGCGGCACGAGGGCGAGTACGGCCATGCCGAGCAGCGAGGACCCGAGGGCGAGGATCACGTTCGCCCGGTACCGCCAGGCGTACCCGGTGAGCCGCCGGGCCCAGCCCTGCTGCCGGTCCGCCGCCGGTCGCCCGCCGGCCGCCGGTTGTCCGTCCGCCGCCTGTTTTTGCTGCCCCACCGCCGCCACGAATGGCCTCCCGTTCGTCCTGCTCTACCGGAAGGCCCAACGCGGCCGACGTGCGATTTCATCCCGCCGCAACAAAAGTCCGGGCTTGGTCCTAGACGGTCCCGGGCGGGGCGACCCACTCGGTGGGCTGGCCGGTGACACGGGCGATGGTCTCGAAGTCCCGGTCGTAGTGGAGGAGCGTGAGACCCGAGAGCTCGGCGGTGGCGGCGACGAGCAGGTCGACGGGACCGGCGCTGCGGTGCTCGCCCCGGTTGGTCAGCATGTGCTGGACGCGGCGGGCCCGGGAGTAGACGCCATCGGGGACGGCGGTCCAGTTGAAGAGCTGCCCGAGGAGCTCCTCCTTGGCGAGCCGGTCGTTGGCGGACTGGGCCGAGTAGAGGAGCTCCAGCTCTGTGAGGTCGCACAGGGCGATGACGCCCTCGACCGCGAACTTCCGCCACTGATCCTGCACGCTCTTCTTGGCGATGATCCGCACGGCGGCGGAGGTGTCGACAAGGTAGGTGAGGGGGGTCATCGCCGGTAGTTCGCCTTGTCCATGAGGATGTCGAAGTCGCCCCGCTCACCCATCTCCGTGAGCTTCTCCAGCGCCCGCAGCCGCTCGTGCCGCCGCGCCACCTCCCGCAGGGCCGCGTTGACCGTGTCCTTCTTGGTCTTCGTGCCCAGTATTTCCGCCGCCTCGGCGAGGGCCAGATCGTCGACTTCCACGTACAGGTTCGACATGACAAATCCTCCCTATGTCAGAGACACATGGAGGATATGCCCGGGCGGAACGGCGCCGCAAACGCCGTTCGCTCACAGGTGGGTCGGTTCGAACATCCGCAGCAGGGCCGGGAGGACCACCACCGACGGGCCGGGGGTCGCGAGGGCCTTCGTGAGGTCCGCCGTCAGGGATTCCGGGCTCGTCAGGGTCCCGGGGACGCCGAAGGACTCCGCCAGGGCGACGAAGTCGGGGCGGGTCAGCTCGGTGCCCGTGGTCTCGCCGAAGGCGTCCGTCATGTACTCGCGCAGGATGCCGTAGCCGCCGTCGTCGACGATCAGCCAGGTCACGTCGAGGCCGTACTGCTTCGCCGTCGCCAGCTCCGCGATCGAGTACATCGCGCCGCCGTCGCCGGAGACCGCCAGGACCGGCTGGGACGGGTCGGCGACGGCCGCGCCGAGAGCGGCGGGGAAGGCGTAGCCCAGGCCGCCCGCGCCCTGGGCGGAGTGCATGGTGTTCGGGTGCTTGGCGTCGAAGGCCGACCAGGCCCAGTACGCGAGGATGGTCATGTCCCAGAAGCTCGGGGAGCGGTCCGGCAGCGCCTCCCGTACGGCCGCCACGGTCCGCTGCTCCAGGTCCAGGTCCTGCGCGGCGATCCGGTCCCGGACCTTGGCGAGGACGACAGAGACCCGCCCGGGGGCCGTCGGGTCCCGCCGCTCGGGGGCTGTCTCCAGGAGCGCCTGGAGGGCGAGGCGGGCGTCCGCGTGGATGCCGAGCGCCGGGTGGTTGGACTCCAGCTTGCCCGCGTCGGCCTCGATCTGGATGACCCGGCCGCGCGGGGCGAACGTGTGGTAGTTCGAGGACAGCTCGCCGAGGCCCGAGCCGACGACGAGGAGCACGTCGGCGTCCTCCAGGAAGTCGGTGGTGTGCCGGTCCTCCAGCCAGGACTGGAGCGAGAGCGGGTGCTCCCAGGGGAAGGCGCCCTTGCCGCCGAAGGTGGTGACCACGGGGATGTCCAGGCGCTCGGCGAGCGCGCGGAGCTTGCCGGAGGCGTCGGAGCGGACGACACCGCCGCCCGCGATGATCGCGGGCCGCTCGGCGTTCGCCAGGAGGTGGGCGGCGACCGCCGTCAGCTCGGGTCGCGGGGCGGCCTCCTCGGGCGTCGCGTCCATCGCCGTGACCACCGGCAGGATCGTCTCCGCGAGGAGCACGTCCTGCGGGATCTCGACCCAGACCGGCCCGTGCGGGGCGGTGAGCGCCGACTCCCAGGCCGCCGCGAGGGCGGAGGGGATCTGGGACTGCGTACGGACCGTGTGGACGGACTTCACGATGTCGCGGAAGGACGCCTGCTGGTCGCGGAGCTCGTGGAGGTAGCCGTGCCGCCCGCCGCCGAGACCGGCCGCCGGGATCTGGCTGCCGATGGCGAGGACGGGCGCCGAGGCGGCGGCGGCCTCCTGGAGCGCGGCGAGCGACATGAGCGCGCCGGGCCCGGTGGAGAGCAGCAGCGGGGCGGCCTCGCCGGTGATCCGGCCGTACGCGTCGGCGGCGAAGCCCGCGTTGTTCTCGACGCGGAGGCCGACGTACCGGAGGGGGGAGCGGCGCAGCGCGTCGAACATGCCGAGGGCGTGCTGGCCGGGGAGGCCGAAGACGGTGGTGGCGCCGAGGCCGGTGAGGGTCTCGACGACGAGGTCGCCGCCGTTGCGCCCCGCGGGCGGATTCAGGGCGGCCTCCGTCTGCGCGCCGGTCGGGCGCAGGACCAGGTCGTGGTCGTGGGTCATGGGGGCGTCCCTTCAGGGGATGGCGTTCAGGCCGTGGGCAGGCGTTCCGCAGGGCGATGGGGGTGCCCCCTGCGCGAGCGGAGCCGAGAGCTCGGGGGAGGGTGGGCACGACCCGACCACCGGGCCGCGCCCACCACGTACCTCGGCCCGCTGCCGCCCCCGAGGTTACTTCGCGCCGTCGGCGCGGCCGGCCGCGATCTGGCGGGACATGATCGTCGTCAGTTCGTACGCCGTGTGCGACGCGGCGACGGCCGTGATCTCGGCGTGGTCGTACGCGGGGGCGACCTCGACGACGTCGGCGGAGACCAGGTTGCAGGAGGAGAGGCCGCGGAGGATCTCCAGGAGCTCGCGGGAGGTCATGCCGCCCGCCTCGGGGGTGCCGGTGCCGGGCGCGTGGGCCGGGTCGAGGCAGTCGATGTCGATGGAGATGTACAGCGGGCGGTTGCCGATGCGCTGGCGGAGCTGGTCGGCGACCTCGTCGGCGCCGCGGCGGTAGACGTCGGCCGAGGTGACGATGCCGAAGCCCATCTTCTCGTCGTCGGTGAGGTCCTGCTTGCCGTAGAGCGGGCCGCGGATGCCGACGTGGGAGAGCGCCTCGGTGTCGAGGATGCCCTCCTCGACGGCCCGGCGGAACGGGGTGCCGTGGGTGTACTCGGCGCCGAAGTAGGTGTCCCAGGTGTCGAGGTGCGCGTCGAAGTGGAGCAGGGCGACGGGGCCGTGCTTCTTGGCGACCGAGCGGAGCAGCGGCAGCGCGATGGTGTGGTCGCCGCCGAGGGTCATCAGGCGGGCGCCGGTGCCGATCAGCTCGTCGGCGGCGGCCTCGACGGTCTCGACGGCCTCGTTGATGTTGAACGGGTTGGCGGCGATGTCACCGGCGTCCGCGACCTGGGCGAGGGCGAACGGGGAGGCGTCCTGCGCCGGGTTGTACGGGCGGAGCAGGCGGGAGGCCTCGCGGATGGCGTTGCCGCCGAAGCGGGCGCCGGGCCGGTAGGAGACACCGCTGTCGAAGGGGACGCCGACCACGGCGACGTCGGCGGTGCCGACCTCGTCGAGTCGCGGCAGCCGGGCGAACGTCGCGGGACCGGCGTACCGCGGGACGCGGGACGAGTCGATCGGGCCGCGGAAGGCGTTCTGGTCGCTGCTCATGGTCGGGTCCTCCTGGAGGTTCGTCGGGTCCGGCTCGACCGTAAGTCGCCTGACAGCGCCATTGAAGTGTACGTTTCTTCCATTGTTCGAGCATGTGATGTGCGAAGGATCCATTCGATGACCGTCGCGGCGGAGACCACCTCCTCTCCCCCCGTCCCACCGGTCCCGCTGGCCGCGCTGCTCGCCCGCAGGGCGCTGGGCCTGCGGCTGCTCGCGGGCCGCGACGACGTGGCGCTGCACTGGGTGCACACCTCGGAGATGGCCGACCCGTATCCCTATCTGCTCGGCGGCGAGCTCCTCATGACGGCGGGCGTGCAGCTGACGGACCCGGTCCGGTACGTGGAGCGGCTGGTGGAGGCCGGTGCCGCGGCGCTCGGCTTCGGCGTCACCCCCGTGTACGACACGGTGCCGACGGCCCTCGTCGAGGCGTGCGCCCGGCACGGCCTCGCGCTGATCGAGGTGCCGCCCGAGACCCCCTTCACCGCGGTGGCGCGGGCGCTGTGGCGGCTGATGGCCGAAGCGCGGCTGCACGAGCTGCGCCGGGTGTCGGAGGCGCAGCAGTCCCTGGCGACGGCCGCGGCCCGGCCGGCCCCCGTCCCGGCGGTCCTCGGCGCGCTGGCCTCGCGGCTCGCGGGGCGGGCGGTGCTCTTCGGGGCGGACGGTACGGAGTCGCTCGCGGCGGGCCGGGAGGTACCGGCGGAGGCGGCGCGTGCGCTGCGGGAACTCGCGGCGGTGCTCGGCCCGCGCCCGGGCGGACCGGCCTCGGCGAGCGGGGAGGGCGGCGGGTTCCGGCTCGCCGCGTACGCCCTCGGCGGCGGTGACGGTCTGACCCTCGGGGTGGCGACGGAGCGGCGCGGCCCCGGCGACCACACGATCGCGGGGGTCGCCGTCGTCCTGCTCTCGCTCCTGACAGCCCCGCACCGGGGCGCGGACGTGACGGTGCGGGACGGGGCCCTGGTGCGGCTGCTGCTCGGCGCGCCCCCGGCGGAGGTCGCGGGCGCGCTGGGCCCCGGCCCCTGGACAGTCGTCCACGCTTCGGGCGGCGACGGGACCCCGTTCGCGGCGGCCTCGCTGGCGGCGGCGCTGGGGACGCCGCTGGTGGAGGCGGGGGCGGGCGCCGGAGCCGTACGGCTCCTGCTGCCCGCCTCGGCCGCCGCCGTCACCCCCCAGCAGGGCTGGACGCTCGGGGTGAGCGCGGCGGCGGAGCCGGACGGCCTGGCCGCCGCCGACGCCCAGGCGGCACGGGCCCTGCGCCGGGCGCAGGCGACCCGCGCCTCGCTCGTACGGCACCGCCCCGGCGGCTTCGCGGCCCTGGTGGACCCCGCCGAGGCCGCGGCCCACGCCCGGACCCTCCTCGCCCCGCTGCCGGACCCCCTCCGGGAGACCCTGCGCACCTGGCTCTCCCTGCACGGCAGCTGGGACCGCACGGCCGTCGCCCTGGACATCCACCGCAACACCGTCCGCCAGCGCATCACCCGCTGCGCCGCGCTCCTGGACCGGGACCTGGACGACCCGGACGTACGGATGGAGCTGTGGTTCGCGCTCGGGTGATCCCCCGATCAGTAGAGCTTGTTGACGGCGGTCTTCGTCGTCGTGCGGAAGGCCGTCAGCGGGGCGTCCTTGAAGTCGCCCATCTGGCCCCAGCGGACGAGGGTGACGGTGCGGCCGTCGCGGCCGACGGAGAAGAGGTGGATGTCGGTGATGCCGATCTGCGGGTCGGCGGTGTCCAGGCTGTAGACCCAGGCGCCCTCCTCGACGGCGAGCTTGCCGTGGGAGGCGCTGACGGCCCGCAGGCCCGGGTTCTGCCGCTCAAGGAGGGGGCCGCAGCCGGCGAGGGCCTTGCGGAGGGTGTCGACCAGCTTCACGGCGTCGGCCTCGGTGCGGGCGACGGTGGTGATCTGCACGCCGTTGGTGTCGAGCTCGGTGGTGAACTCGCGGTAGCGGGTGTTCTGCGCCGGGATCTTGTACGGGGCGCAGAGGGCGCCGCCGTTCTCCGGGATGCCGGTGAAGACCTGGGTGGCGGTCCACGGCGTCGACGACGGCGGCATCTGGGAGGCGGCGAGGAACGCGGGCTGGGCAGCGGCCTGCGCCGGGGCCGTGGCGAGGGCCGCGAGGCCCAGGGCGGCCGCGGCGGCGGTGGCGAGTGCGGTACGGAGCTTGTTCATGGTGATGGATCCCCCGTCGGGTCGTTCGGTCAGTGCTCGACCAGCGTCGGGCCGGCGCCCGCCGCCCGCAACGGTGACGCGCCCACCATCCGTCCCGGAACCATTCCACCCCCGCTGACGTGCAAGGACGTAAAGGGTGGGACGCAGGGGCGAGGGGGATGGAATGCCGAAGGACGCCGTCGTCGAGGAGTTCGCGCGGCTTGTGCGGGCGCTGAAGACGCGGGACGGGAGGAGTTACGAGGCGCTGGGCCGGCGCCTGAGCGTCAGCGCGTCCACCCTCCACCGCTACTGCTCCGGCGCGACCGTCCCGGAGGAGTTCGCCGTGGTCGACCGCCTCGCCCTGCTGTGCGGGGCGGACGAGGGGGAGCGGCGGGCCCTGGAGGTGGCCTGGACCCGCGCGGACGGCGCCCGCCGCCCTCCGGCACCGGAATCCCGCGCGAAGCCGGCGTCCGGGGCAGGCGCGAAGCGGGCGTCCGAGCCCGGCCCCTGAGGCGGCGCCCGGGCCCGAGCTGGAACCCGTGCACGCGCGCGTGCCGGGCCTCCCGTCCGAGCGGCGGAGGCGCCGATGGGGGTGGCTGGGCGTGGTCGGCGGGGCGCTGGCGGTCGTGGGGACGGTGACGCTCGGAGCCGTACTCCTGCCCGGGAAGTCCCGGGAGCCGGCCGCCGAACCACCGGCGCCGCTGACGTGGACGGTCGCCTCGCACATCTGGAAGAACGGGTGCGGGCACACCTACCTCGTGGAGCGGACGCCCCCTCCCCCGCCGGAGGCGGCCGACGCGCGGAGCTGGGCGGCGGCGCAGGGGGCCGTGGACGGCGGGGAGACGCTGGTGCGGGTGTCGGTGCAGGGGAGGGGCGCGGCGGCGGTGGTGCTCCAGGCGCTGCACGTGCGGGTGGTGGAGCGGGGCGCGCCGCTGCCGTGGGCGGCGTACCGGATGGACGACGGGTGCGGCGGGGCGGTGACGCCGCGCCGTTTCGAGGTGGACCTGGACCGGCCGCGGCCGGTGGCGCGGGCGCTGGACGGGTACGACGCCTCCGGGCAGGAGGGCCGGACGCTCCCGGCGGTCTCCTTCCCGTACGTGGTCAGCGCCGCCGAGCCGGAGGAGCTGCTGGTCTCGGCGGGGGCGGCGGGGTGCGACTGCCGCTGGTACCTGGAGCTGGAGTGGAGCAGCGAGGGCCGTTCGGGGACGGTGCGGATCACCGACGGCGGCCGCCCGTTCCGTACCGCCTCCGTCACGGGCGGGCCTCCGTTCGCGTACGACACGGTGAGCCGCCGCTGGGTCGCCGGGGAGGCGTCCGCGCCGTGAGGGACGTGACGTGGACAACCATGGGCGCCCAGATCTGGACAGCGGTGCGAACCGATGGGTAACTTGACTGAGCAAGCGCTTAGGCATAGTGGGCCAGGCGCCCAGGACTCCGAGGAGGCGGCTCGTGCGCCGTACCGTATTCAACGAGGACCACGAGGCGTTCCGGGAGACCATCCGCGCCTTCATCGAGGCCGAGGTCGTTCCCGTCTACGACGAGTGGTTCGCGGCGGGCCAGGCGCCCCGCGACTTCTACGCCAAGCTCGGCGAGCTGGGGATCTTCGGCATCAACGTGCCCGAGGAGTTCGGCGGCGCGGGCCTGGACACCCACAAGTTCGAGGCCGTCCTCTACGAGGAGACCTCGCGCGCCGGCGTGCAGTTCGGCGGCTCCGGCGTCCACGTGCTGCTCGCCCTGCCGTACCTCAAGATGCTCGCCACCGGCGACCAGAAGAAGCGCTACCTGCCGAAGTTCGTCACCGGCGAGGAGATGTGGGCCCTCGCGATGACCGAGCCGGGCACCGGCTCCGACGTCGCGGGCATGAAGACCACCGCCAAGCTCTCCGAGGACGGCACCCACTACGTCCTCAACGGCTCCAAGACCTTCATCACGGGCGGCGTCCACGCCGACCGCGTGATCGTCTGCGCCCGCACCTCCGCCCCGACGGCCGAGGACCGCCGCTTCGGCATCTCCCTCTTCGCCGTGGACACCAAGTCCGAGGGCTACTCCATCGGCCGCAAGCTGGACAAGCTGGGTCTGCGCACCTCCGACACCGCCGAGCTCGCGTTCGTCGACGTCAAGGTGCCCGTCGAGGACCTCCTCGGCGAGGAGGGCAAGGGCTTCTCCTACCTCGGCCACAACCTGGCCTCCGAGCGCTGGGGCATCGCCTTCGGCGCGTACGCGCAGGCCAAGGCCGCCGTCCGGTTCGCCAAGGAGTACGTGACCGACCGCACCGTCTTCGGCAAGCCGGTCGCGCACTTCCAGAACACCAAGTTCGAGCTGGCCGCCTGCCAGGCCGAGGTCGACGCGGCCGAGGCCGTCGCCGACCGCGCCCTGGAGGCCCTCGACGCGGGCGAGCTGTCGCCGGCCGAGGCCGCCAGCGCCAAGCTGTTCTGCACCGAGGTCGCGCACCGCGTCATCGACCGCTGCCTCCAGCTGCACGGCGGCTACGGCTACATGAACGAGTACCCGATCGCCCGCCTGTACGCCGACAACCGCGTCAACCGCATCTACGGCGGCACCAGCGAGATCATGAAGTCGATCATCGCCAAGTCCATGGGCCTGTAGGTCCAGGTGCCCGAAGCGCACAGCGCCCTGGATGGCCTGCTCGATCTGCTCGATCTGGAGCGGATCGAGCGGGACATCTTCCGGGGTGAGTCCCGCTCCGCGCTCGTCCCCCGCGTCTTCGGCGGCCAGGTGGCCGCCCAGGCGCTGGTGGCGGCGGGCAGGACCGTGCCCGAGGACCGCCTCGCGCACTCCCTGCACGCGTACTTCCTCCGCCCCGGGGATCCCGGCGCGCCGATCGTCTACACGGTCGACCGGATCCGCGACGGCCGCTCCTTCACCACCCGCCGGGTCGTCGCCGTCCAGCACGGGCAGCCGATATTCCACCTCTCCGCCTCCTTCCAGGCGTACGAGGAGGGTCTCGACCACCAGGCCGGCATGCCGGCCGCGCCCGACCCCGAGTCGCTGCCGACGGCCGCGGAGATGCTCCCCCGGCACCTGCCCGGGGAGATCGCGGACCGGCTCGTCGAGGCGCGGGCGGCGGTGGACCTGCGGTACGCCGACACCCCGCCCTGGGGCTCCGTCGGGGAGCCGCGCGAACCGCGCTCGCAGGTGTGGTTCCGTACGAACGGCAAGCTGGCCGACGACCACCTGCTGCACGTCTGCCTGGCGACGTACGTCTCCGACATGACCCTGCTGGACTCCGTCCTGCTCGCGCACGGGCGCGGCGGCTGGGCCCTCGGGGACGTGGTCGGGGCCTCCCTCGACCACGCGATGTGGTTCCACCGGCCGTTCCGGGCCGACGAATGGCTCCTGTACGACCAGGAGTCGCCCTCCGCCTCCGCCGGGCGCGGCCTCGGCCAGGCCAGGATCTGGACGCGGGACGGAAAGCTGGCCATCACCGTCATCCAGGAGGGTGTCGTTCGCGTTCCGCGCTGACGACCGGACATACCGTCCGATCATGGCGGAGAACGGTGAGAGCACCTTCACGGTGATCGTGGCGGCGGTGGCGAACCTGGGGATCGCCGCCGCCAAGGCCGTCGCGGGCGTCGTCAGCGGTTCGAGCGCGATGCTGTCGGAGGCGGCCCACTCGCTCGCCGACACGGTCACCGAGGTCATGCTGCTCACCGCGCTCAAGCGGAGCGGGAAGCCGGCCGACGAGGACCATCCGGTGGGCCACGCCGGCGAGCTGTACGTCTGGGCGATGCTGGCGGCCGTCGCCACCTTCGTCGGCGGCGCGGTCTTCTCCGTCTACGACGGCGTCCACACGCTCACGCACGGCGAGGAACTCGGCGACCCGCTGATCTCGTACGTGGTCCTGGGCATCGCCTTCGTCCTCGAAGCCTTCTCCCTGCGGACGGGGATCCGGCAGGTCAGGGCCGAGGCGGAACGGCTGGAGGCTCCGTTCGCGGAGTACCTGCGGCTGACCCCCGACACGACCGTCAAGGCGGTCGTCCTGGAGGACTCCGCCGCCCTCGCCGGACTCGTGCTGGCGGCGGGCGGCCTCCTCGGCGGCCAGCTCACCGGCTCGGGCGTCTGGGACGGCGTCGCCTCGATCCTCATCGGCGCGCTGCTCGTGTACGTGGCCTGGGTGCTCGGCCGGTCCAACGCCCGGCTCCTCATCGGCCGGCCGCTGCCACGGGAGATGCGGGAGGCGGTCCGCGAGGAGCTGCTCTCCGTCCCGCACGTCGTCGGTGTCCTCGACCTGACGACGCTGATCCAGGGACCGGGGGAGGTCCTGATCGCGGCGAAGGTCGACTTCCAGGACGTGGCGTCGGCCGCACAGGTCGAGTGGGCGTGCGAGGACGCGGAGTCCCAACTCCGGGAACGCTTCCCGTCGATCCGCCGCGTCTACCTGGACCCGACACCGGGTGTGGAGCAGCGCCGGTACCGGCGGCCCACCGAGCCGGGCCCGATCTGACGGATTCGATCTTCCTTCCGAATGTCGTACAACCTTGCACGGCTGTCGCGGGTCCTGTGGTTGTGGCGTAGGGATGCCACAACCACAGCCAGGAGGAAGCCTCTTGAAGTACCTCAGCCCGGCCGGCCGGAATCTCGCCGTCGCGGTCGCCGTCACCCTCGCCGTGACGGCCGGGACGGCCCTGGCCGCCACCCCCGCCCTCGCCGCCCCACGAGCGGTCACCGCCGCCTCGGCGGAGCAGCAGGCGGGCCCCTTCGCCCTCGGCTTCAACGAGCAGCTGGCCGGCGGCGGCTCCACCGGCTTCCTGACCTGGGCCGGTTCCAGCGACGGCGTGACCACCGGCTGGCAGTGGCGCCGGGCCGCGGACGGCGCCGTGACCACCCTGCCCAAGGGCGCCCCCGACCACGCCAACCCCACGGCGGCGACGGACAGCGACCTCGTCGCGGTGCAGACAGGGGGAAGCAGCTACCGGCTCCTGGACATGGCGGGCGGCGAGCCCGTCGACATCGACGCCGGCTCCGTGGGCGAGGGGGCGGAACTCCGGCAGGTCGCGCGTGACACCCTCGTCATGATCGGCGCCGGCAACAGCCTCCACCTCATCTCCAAGCCCGGGGACGCGGTCGTGCACCGCCAGGTGCAGGGCCTGCCCGCCGACGCGGACATCCGGGACCTCACGTACTCCCCCTCCGGTGTCCTCGCCGTCCGGTACGAGGTGTCGGGCGTGGAGCACCTCGCCGTCGTCGACCTCGCCGGGGCGAAGGTCGTCGAGGACCGGCCCGTACCCCGCCTCTACTACGCGTCCGACGTCGCCGTCTCGGCCACCCACCTGGCCTGGTCCGAGAGCAACCCCGACGGCTCCGTGACCCTGGTGACGGCCCTGCGGGGTGCGGCGGAAACGACACGGCACACCACCTTCGAGACCCACGGCGGCTCCTACGTGCAGGTCTCCCTGCTCGGGGACTGGGCCGTGTCCGGCGTGTCCGACAAGGAGCTCTCGGCCGTCTCCCTCAAGGACGGCACGACCGCCGGTCTCCTCGGCGACCTGGGAGACGTGTCGGGAGCCGGCGACGATCTGCTGGCGCAGGGCAGCACTCCGGAGCACGGCGACGGCCTGTACCGGATCGCCCTCGACCCGGACGGCCGGCCCTCCGTCACCCAGGTGGCGACCAACGGCGCGCGGACTCCGGTCTCGGTCGTGGACGAGCAGGTGCCCGCCACCGCCGGTTTCGGCACGGCCGGGTCCAAGGCGGTGCTGCGGTGGAACCTCAGCCGGGGCGACGTGAGGGTGAGCCTGCGGCTGACGCACAAGGCGACGGGGAAGACCTGGACGGCCGACAAGGAGCTTCTGGGGGCGAGCACCGAGGCCGCCTTCGCGTGGGACGGGACCTTCCCGAACGGGACCGCCGCGTACAACGGCGCCTACGCGTGGCAGGTCACCGCCACCCCGCTCAACGGCGTCGGCGGGCAGATCGAGCGGACGGGCACCCTCCAGGTCGAGAGCGGCACCGCCCCGCACGACTACTCGGACAGCGGCTCCCCCGACCTGCTCGTCCGTGACAGCTCGGGCCACCTCGCCTCGTACGACGTCCGGCAGTTCGTCGCGCAGCCGGAGAAGCCGTGGGAGCGGACCGAGCGGGGCGGCGGCTGGTTCGTGTACGACCGGCTGCTGTCCGCCGGGAACCTCGACGCGACCCCGTACGCAGACGTCGTCGCCCGCGACAAGGAGGGCGTGCTGTGGCTCTACTCGGGCACCGGCCACTCGCTTTCGCCGCGGGTCCGGATCGGCTCCGGCTGGGGCGTGTACACGACGTTCGCGGCGGGCTCCGACCTGACCGGCGACGGCCGCCCCGACCTCGTCGCCACCGACACGGCGGGCGTCCTGTGGCTGTACAAGGCCACCGGCGACGCCGCCAAGCCGTTCGAGTCGCGGGTCCGCGTCGGCGGCGGGTGGAACACGTACGACCTGCTCACCGCCCCGGGCGACCTCGGCGGCGCGAAGTCCGGCGACCTCCTGGCCCGCGACCGGAGCGGCGACCTGTGGCTGTACCTCGGCAAGGGGGACGGCACGTTCGCGCCGCGCACCAAGGTCGGCGGCGGGTGGGGCCAGTTCCGGTACATCGTCAACATCGGCGATGTGGACCGGGACGGCCGGGCGGACCTGCTCGCGGAGAGCGGATCCCCGGAGTCCTCGCTGCTCCACGTCTACAAGGGCACCGGTGACTGGAAGGCCCCGTTCGGGCGCGGAACGAACCTCGACGTCGTCTCGCCGTACAGCTCCGCGTACGGCACCCCCGGCCCCGTCGCCTTCTGATCCCCTCACCGCAAGGGGGAGGCACCCCGACACGGACGCCCCGCGCCGCCTCGGCGCGGGGCGTTCCCGTCTTCCGGTCCCGTGACCCGGGCCGGGGCGCTCGGGCCGTCAGAGCAGGCCCGCCGCGTCCAGGGTGTAGGCCGTCAGCGGCTCGTAGAAGCGCGGGTCCAGGACGTGGTCGTCCAGGGGGATCGTGACCTGCATCGTTCCCTCCGCCTCGCCGATGAACAGTGCCGGGTCGTTGCAGTCCGCGTAGCCGACCGAGTCGATCCCCCGCTGCCCCGCCCGGCCCGCCCACCCGTGGTCCGCGATCACCAGGTCCGGCCGCCCGTCCTCGCCGAGCGCGTCGAGGATCGCGTTCATCGGCTCCGGGGAGTGGGTGTGCCAGAGGCTCGCCCCGCGCTCGAAGACGGCGACGTCGGCGAACTGCACGACGTACCCCTCGTCGGCGACGAGCCCCCCGGGGATCCGGACGATGTCGCAGCCCTGGGCGCGCAGCGCGGCGGCGACCCTGCTGTGGACGTCGATCAGGGCGCCGGGGTGACCGGTCGCGAAGAGGACCCGCTCACGTCCCGCCGCGGCCTTGCGGAGCCGGGCGGCCATCCGGTCGAGGCCGTCGACGGTGAGTTCGGGGTCGATGGTGTCCTGGCCGGCGCGGTGGGCCGGGTCGTCGATGACTCCGCAGCGCTCGGCCATCACGGCGAGCACGTCCTGCTCGTCGGCCCAGCGGTCGCCGAGCTCCAGGCCGAGCCAGTAGTGCCGGTCGCCGTTGGCGAGCTTGCGGTAGTGGGAGAGGTTGTTGTCGCGCGGGGTGGCGACGTCTCCCGCGATCCGGGTACGGACGAGGTGCTCGACGAGGGCGGCGCGGCTGAGTATCGGCATGGATCACATTCTGGCCGAGCGGCGGACGCGTTGGGCACACGTTTCGCCCCGTGGACCCCGCTCGGGCCGCGGACGACCCCTATCCGGCCAGCGCCCCGAACGCCCCGTGGGCCAGTCTGCGCAGCAGGTCCTCCATGGACCGGCGGCCGACCGTGGCCAGGTGCGGCGTCGAGTTCAGCAGGCCGAACACGGCGTGGACCGCCGTGCGCACCTCGCTCTCGGCCGCCTCCGGGTGGAGCTCCCGCACCACCGCCACCCACAGTTCGACGTACTGCCGCTGGAGCTGCCGTACCCGCTTGCGGTCCTCGTCCTTCAGGCGGTCGAGCTCCCGGTCGTGGAGGGTGATGAGCGGCCGGTCGTCGAGGGCGAAGTCGATGTGCCCGTCGATGAGGGAGCCGAGGAGGGCCTCGGGGTCGCCGGTGGTCGCGCCGGCCCGCGCCCGGCCGCCGTCGAGGAGTCTCTCGCTGATGCCCACGAGGAGCTCGGCGAGCATCGCGTCCTTGCCGGGGAAGTGACGGTAGAGGCCGGGGCCGCTGATGCCGACGGCCGCTCCTATCTCGTCCACGCCCACGCCGTGGAAGCCGCGCTCGGCGAAGAGGCGGGCAGCCTCTTTGAGGATCTGCTCGCGTCGCGTCGGGGCGTCCGTGCGGGTAGGGCTCGTGGTCATGGATTCGATTCTAGACAACCCCGTTAGCGGTCGTTAACCTGAGCGACATACGTTAACGCTCATTAACCGAGCAAGGGAGCTCGAGGGATGCAGCAGGCACCTGTGCTGACGAGTGCGGCGGATCCCGCCTCGCCGGCCTGGCAGGCGAACGAGGCGGCGCACCACGAGCTGGCCGCGACCCTGCGCGCCACGCTCGCGACGGCCGCGCTGGGCGGGGGTGAGAAGTCCCGGGCCCGGCACACCGCACGCGGCAAGCTGCTGCCCAGAGACCGGGTGGACACCCTTCTCGACCCGGGTTCGCCCTTCCTGGAGCTGGCCCCGCTCGCGGCGCACGGCATGTACGGCGATCAGGCCCCGGCCGCCGGCGTCATCGCCGGCGTCGGCCGGGTCTCGGGCCGCGAGTGCGTGATCGTGGCGAACGACGCGACCGTCAAGGGCGGCACCTATTACCCGATGACGGTGAAGAAGCACCTGCGGGCGCAGGAGGTGGCTCTGGAGAATCGTCTCCCCTGCCTCTATCTGGTGGACTCGGGCGGCGCCTTCCTGCCCATGCAGGACGAGGTCTTCCCCGACCGGGAGCACTTCGGCCGGATCTTCTACAACCAGGCCCGGATGTCTGGTGCGGGCATCCCGCAGATCGCTGCGGTCCTCGGTTCGTGCACGGCGGGCGGCGCGTACGTCCCGGCGATGAGCGACGAGGCCGTGATCGTACGGAACCAGGGGACGATCTTCCTGGGCGGTCCGCCGCTCGTGAAGGCGGCCACCGGCGAGGTCGTCACCGCCGAGGAGCTGGGCGGCGGCGAGGTCCACTCCCGGATCTCCGGTGTCACCGACCATCTGGCCGAGGACGACGCCCACGCGCTGCGGATCGTGCGGAACATCGTGGCCACGCTCCCGGAGCGCGGTGCGCTGCCGTGGTCGGTGGAGCCGGTCGAGGAGCCGAAGGTCGACCCGTACGGGCTCTACGGCGCGGTGCCGGTGGACTCCCGCACCCCGTACGACGTGCGGGAGGTGATCGCCCGGGTCGTGGACGGCTCCCGTTTCCAGGAGTTCAAGTCCGAGTACGGGCAGACGCTGGTCACCGGCTTCGCCCGGATCCACGGCCACCCGGTCGGCATCGTCGCCAACAACGGCATCCTGTTCGCGGAGTCCGCGCAGAAGGGCGCGCACTTCATCGAGCTGTGCGACCAGCGCGGGATCCCGCTGGTGTTCCTGCAGAACATCACGGGCTTCATGGTCGGCAAGGCGTACGAGCACGGCGGCATCGCCAAGCACGGCGCCAAGATGGTCACGGCCGTGGCCACCACCCGGGTGCCGAAGCTGACGGTCGTCGTCGGCGGGTCGTACGGCGCGGGCAACTACTCGATGTGCGGCCGGGCGTACTCCCCCCGCTTCCTGTGGATGTGGCCCAACGCCAAGATCTCGGTCATGGGCGGCGAGCAGGCCGCGTCCGTCCTCGCGACGGTCAAGCGCGACCAGCTCGGCGACGGGTGGAGCGCGGAGGAGGAAGAGGCCTTCAAGGCCCCGATCCGCGAGCAGTACGAGTCCCAGGGCAACGCCTACTACGCGACGGCCCGGCTCTGGGACGACGGGGTCATCGACCCGCTGGAGACCCGGCAGGTCCTCGGCCTCGCCCTGACCGCCTGTGCCAACGCGCCCCTGGGTGACCCCCAGTTCGGCGTCTTCCGGATGTGAGGAAGTCCATGTTCGACACAGTGCTCGTCGCCAATCGCGGCGAGATCGCGGTCCGGGTCATCCGCACGCTGCGGGCACTCGGCGTGCGCTCGGTGGCCGTGTACAGCGACGCGGACGCCGACGCCCGGCACGTACGGGAGGCGGACACCGCGGTACGGATCGGTCCACCGCCGGCCTCCGAGTCGTATCTGTCCGTCCCCGCGCTGCTCGAAGCCGCCGCCCGCACCGGCGCGCGGGCCGTCCATCCCGGCTACGGGTTCCTCGCCGAGAACGCCGGCTTCGCGCGGGCCTGCGCGGACGCGGGGCTCGTCTTCATCGGTCCGCCGGCCTCCGCGATCTCCCTGATGGGCGACAAGATCCGGGCGAAGGAGACGGTCAAGGCGGCGGGCGTCCCGGTCGTCCCCGGCGCGGCCGATCCCGAACTGGCCGAGGCCGCCCGTGCGCTCGGCGCGCCCGTGCTGCTCAAGCCGAGCGCGGGCGGTGGCGGCAAGGGCATGCGGCTCGTCCGGGACCTGGCGGTCCTGGAGGACGAGATCGCGGCGGCCCGCCGTGAGGCCCGCTCCTCGTTCGGCGACGACACGCTCCTCGTGGAGCGGTGGATCGACCGGCCCCGGCACATCGAGATCCAGGTCCTTGCCGACGCCCACGGGAACGTGGTCCACCTCGGCGAGCGCGAGTGCTCGCTCCAGCGCCGCCACCAGAAGATCATCGAGGAGGCGCCGAGCGTCCTGCTGACCCCGGAGATCCGGGCGGCGATGGGCGCGGCGGCCGTCGAGGCGGCGCGGTCCTGCGGCTATGTGGGCGCGGGCACGGTCGAATTCATCGTGCCGGGCGGCGACCCGGCCTCGTACTACTTCATGGAGATGAACACCCGCCTCCAGGTCGAGCACCCGGTGACGGAGCTGATCACGGGTGTCGATCTGGTGGAGTGGCAGCTGCGGGTGGCGGCGGGCGAGCCGCTGCCGTTCACGCAGGAGGAGATCCGGCTCGACGGCTGGGCGATCGAGGCCCGGCTGTGCGCGGAGGACCCGTCGCGGGGCTTCCTGCCCTCGGGCGGCACGGTCCTCGCCCTGAACGAGCCGCAGGGGGACGGGGTTCGTACGGACTCGGGCCTGAGCGAGGGCACGGAGGTCGGCAGCCTGTACGACCCGATGCTCGCGAAGGTCATCGTCCACGCGAAGGACCGCCCCACGGCCCTGCGCAAGCTGCGCGCGGCGCTCGCGGACACGGTCACCCTGGGCGTCCCGACGAACGCCGGCTTCCTGCGCAGGCTGCTCGCCCACCCGGACGTCGTCTCCGGCGCCCTGGACACGGGTCTGGTGGAGCGGGACGCGGAGAGCCTCGTCCCGGAGGGCGTACCGGACGAGGTGTACGCGGCGGCGGCCGCCGCCCGGTTCGCGGAGCTGGCCCCGGCGCCCCTGGGCGGCTGGACGGACCCGTTCTCGGTGCCGAGCGGCTGGCGGCTTGGCGGGCGTCCGGCCCCGCTGCCCTTCCCCGTACGAGTGGCGGGACATGAACCCGTGACGGCGGAGGCGCCGGCCGGCGCCCGGGTCACCCCCGACTCGGTGACGGTCACGGTGGACGGGCTCGTCCACCGCTTCCACCGCGCCGGGAACTGGCTCGGCAGGGACGGCGACTCCTGGCACGTGCTCGACCACGATCCCGTCGAGGCCGCGCTCAGCGGGGCGAAGCACGGCGGGGCCGACACGCTGGCCGCGCCGATGCCCGGGACCGTCACCGTCGTCAAGGTGGCCGTCGGGGACGAGGTCGAGGCGGGGCAGAGTCTGCTCGTCGTCGAGGCGATGAAGATGGAGCACGTCATCTCCGCCCCGCACGCCGGCACCGTCACCGAGCTGGACGTGACGCCCGGCAGCACCGTCGCCATGGACCAGATCCTGGCCGTCGTCGCACCCAGGGAGGAATCGTGACCACGGGCCTGCCCATGACCGTGAGGGATCCGGCGCTGCCCGCCCGGGTCCGGATCCACGAGGTCGGCGCCCGGGACGGGCTGCAGAACGAGAAGAAGGCCGTCGCGACCGATGTGAAGGCCGAGTTCGTGCGGCGGCTCGCCGCCGCCGGGCTCGGCACGATCGAGGCGACCAGCTTCGTGCACCCGAAGTGGGTGCCCCAACTGGCGGACGCGGAGGAGCTGTTCCCGCTCGTCCGTGATCTGCCCGTCCGCCTGCCCGTCCTCGTGCCGAACGAGCGGGGTCTCGACCGGGCCCTCGCGCTCGGCGCCCGCGAGGTCGCCGTGTTCGCCTCGGCGACCGAGTCCTTCGCGAAGGCCAATCTGAACCGGACCGTCGACGAGGCGCTCGCGATGTTCGCGCCGACCGTCACGCGGGCCATAGAGGCCGGCCTCACGGTCCGCGGCTACCTCTCGATGTGCTTCGGCGACCCCTGGGAGGGCGCCGTCCCCGTCGAGCAGGTCGTCCGCGTCACCAAGGCCCTCGCCGAGATGGGCTGTGACGAGCTGAGCCTCGGGGACACCATCGGGGTCGCGACCCCCGGCCACGTCCAGGCGCTGCTCACCGCCCTGGACGAGGCCGGTGTCCCCACCTCCCGTATCGCCGTGCACTTCCACGACACGTACGGGCAGGCCCTCTCCAACACCCTGACCGCCCTGCGCCACGGGGTCACCACCGTGGACGCCTCCGCCGGCGGCCTCGGCGGCTGTCCGTACGCGAAGAGCGCGACCGGCAATCTCGCCACCGAGGATCTCGTGTGGATGCTCGACGGTCTCGGCATCGAGACCGGGGTCGATCTGGCCACCCTCACCGCCACAAGCGTGTGGATGGCCGAACAACTGGGCCGACCCAGCCCTTCCCGTACCGTCCGTGCCCTCTCCCACCAGGAGTGACGATTCCCATGTCCCTCGACCACCGGCTCACCGCAGAGCACGAGGAACTCCGCCGTACCGTCGAGGCGTTCGCCCACGACGTGGTGGCGCCGAAGATCGGCGACTACTACGAGCGGCACGAGTTCCCGTACGAGATCGTCCGCGAGATGGGCCGCATGGGCCTGTTCGGACTGCCGTTCCCCGAGGAGTACGGCGGCATGGGCGGCGACTACCTGGCGCTCGGCATCGCTCTCGAGGAGCTGGCCCGGGTCGACTCCTCCGTGGCGATCACCCTGGAGGCGGGGGTGTCGCTCGGCGCGATGCCGCTGCACCTGTTCGGCACGGAGGAGCAGAAGCGGGAGTGGCTGCCGAGGCTGTGCGCCGGTGAGCTGCTCGGTGCCTTCGGTCTCACCGAGCCGGGCGCCGGCTCGGACGCCGGCGGCACCCGTACGACGGCCGTCCGTGACGGCGACCAGTGGGTCATCAACGGTTCGAAGTGCTTCATCACCAACTCCGGTACGGACATCACGGGTCTGGTGACGGTCACGGCGGTCACCGGCCGCAAGCCCGACGGCCGTCCGCTGATCTCCTCGATCATCGTCCCCTCCGGCACCCCGGGCTTCACGGTCGCCGCCCCCTACTCGAAGGTCGGCTGGAACGCCTCGGACACCCGTGAGCTGTCCTTCGACGACGTGCGGGTCCCGGTGGAGAACCTCCTCGGCGAGGAGGGCCGTGGGTACGCGCAGTTCCTGCGGATCCTGGACGAGGGCCGGGTCGCCATCGCGGCGCTCGCGACGGGTCTCGCGCAGGGCTGTGTGGACGAGTCGGTGAAGTACGCGAAGGAACGTCACGCCTTCGGCCGGCCGATCGGTGACAACCAGGCCATCCAGTTCAAGATCGCCGACATGGAGACGCGGGCGCACATGGCCCGGATCGGCTGGCGGGACGCGGCCTCGCGGCTCGTCCTGGGCGAGCCGTTCAAGAAGGAGGCGGCGATCGCGAAGCTGTACTCCTCCACCGTGGCGGTCGACAACGCCCGTGACGCCACCCAGATCCACGGCGGCTACGGCTTCATGAACGAGTACCCGGTGGCCCGGATGTGGCGCGACTCGAAGATCCTGGAGATCGGCGAGGGCACCAGCGAGGTCCAGCGGATGCTGATCGCGCGGGAGTTGGGCCTTCAGGCCTGAGTCCGTCCGCACGTCTCGGCGGAGCCCGCCGCCCCCGGGGTGGCGGGCTTCGTCGTGCCTGGCCAGGTGGGGTCCGTCAGGCCTGGCCAGGTGGGGTCCGTCACGCGCCCCCACCCCTACAGAGTTTGATGAGGTTAGGCTAACCTACGTTCTCATGACGAACGCCGAGACCGCCCCCTTCCAGTTCTTCCGCCTCCAGGTCGACCGGACCCGGCGGCTCGGCCCGTCCCTGGTCCGGGTCACCTTCACCGGGGACGACCTGAAGGGCTTCGCCGCCGGCGGCCGCGACCAGTCGCTCTCCCTCTTCCTGCCGCACCCCGGCCAGGACGCGCCCGCCCTGCCGCCGCTCGACAACCCGGACATGTACGCCATCCTGGGCGCGTGGCGCGCGATGCCCGACGACGAGCGGGCCGTGATGCGCTCGTACACGGTCCGCGAGCAGCGCACGGAGCCGGTGAACGAGGTCGACATCGACTTCGCGCTCCACGAGGACGGCGGCCCCGCCTGCCGCTGGGCGGCCCAGGCCAAGCCCGGCGACCGGGTGGTCGTGCTCGGTCCCGCGGTCGCCGAGAACACCGGCGTCCGCTTCCGGCTGCCCGAGGACGCCGACTCCGTCCTCATCTGGGCGGACGAGACGGCCCTTCCGGCCGCCTCCGCGATCCTGGAGTGGCTGCCGGCCGAGACCCGCGCCCAGGTGTTCCTCGAAGTGCCGTACTCGGGCGACCGCATGGAGCTCGCGACGCAGGCCGACGCGACCGTCACCTGGCTCGTACGCGAGGAGGGGGCGCCGTCCGCCGTGGACGCGGTGCGCGGTGCCGGGCTGCCCGGCGAGGCGCCGTACGTCTGGATCGCGGGCGAGTCCGGCGCGGTGAAGGCGCTGCGGCGGCACTTCGTGCGGGAGCGCGGGCTCGACCGGCGCCGGGTGACGTTCGTCGGTTACTGGCGCAAGGGGCTTTCCGAGGACGCGCTGCGCGAGGTCCCGGACGAGACCCAGGAAGACGCGTAGGCGTACTCCCACCGCCCGCGTTCAACTTCCGTTCACCGAGCGTGACCTGAGAGGGGCGAGGGGGCGTTGCGATGTGTTGTTAGGTTAGGCTAACCTAACAACACATCGCCCCCTCGTCCTTCTCTGCTGTCCGGAGGCCCCCCACATGCGCTCCCACCTGCTCAATGACGCCACGGCGGAGAGCTACCGCCGCTCCGTCACCGAAGGAGTCGAGCGCGTGGCGGCCAAACTCGCCTCGACGCGAGGTCCCTTCAGCGGTGTGACGCCCGCCGAGCTCGCCCCCGTGATCGACGCCGTCGACCTCGACCGGCCGCTCGGCGACTCCTCCGCCGCCCTCGACGAGCTGGAGAGCGTCTACCTCCGCGACGCCGTCTACTTCCACCACCCGCGCTACCTGGGCCACCTCAACTGCCCGGTGGTCATCCCCGCCGTCCTCGGCGAGGCCGTCCTCTCGGCGGTCAACTCCTCGCTCGACACGTGGGACCAGAGCGCCGGCGGCACCCTCATCGAGCGCAAGCTGATCGACTGGACCACCGGCCGCATCGGCCTCGGCCCGGCCGCCGACGGGGTGTTCACCAGCGGAGGTACGCAGTCCAACCTGCAGGCCCTGCTCCTGGCCCGCGAGGAGGCCAAGACGGACGACCTGTCCAGGCTCCGTGTCTTCTCCTCCGACTGCAGCCACTTCAGCGTCCAGAAGTCGGCCACCCTCCTCGGCCTCGGCGCCGACGCCGTCGTCTCGATCCCGGTCGACCGGAACAAGCGGATGCAGTCCGTCGTCCTCGCCGCCGAGCTGGAGGCCTGCCGCGCCGAGGGCCTCGTCCCGATGGCGATCGTCGCCACCGCCGGCACCACCGACTTCGGCTCCATCGACCCGCTGCCCGAGATCGCCGCCCTGGCCGAGGAGTACGGCGCCTGGATGCACGTGGACGCGGCCTACGGCTGCGGGCTGCTCGCCTCCCCGACCCGCCGCCACCTCCTGGACGGCATCGAGCGGGCCGACTCGGTCACCGTCGACTTCCACAAGTCCTTCTTCCAGCCGGTCAGCTCCTCGGCCGTCCTTGTCCGCGACGGCGCCACCCTGCGCCACGCGACCTACCACGCGGACTACCTGAACCCGCGCCGCACCATCGCGGAGCGGATACCGAACCAGGTCGACAAGTCCCTCCAGACCACCCGCCGCTTCGACGCGCTCAAGCTGTGGATGACCCTGCGCGTGATGGGCGCCGACGGCGTCGGGCAGCTCTTCGACGAGGTCTGCGACCTGGCCGCCGAGGGCTTCGCGATGCTCGCCGCCGACCCGCGCTACGACGTCGTGGTCGAGCCGCAGCTCTCCACGCTCGTGTACCGCTACATCCCGGAGGCCGTCACCTCCCCCGAGGACATCGACCGGGCCAACCTCCACGCCAGGAAGGCGCTCTTCGCCTCCGGTGAGGCCGTCGTCGCCGGAACCAAGGTCGACGGCCGCCAGTACCTCAAGTTCACCTTGCTCAACCCCGAGACGACCACGGCCGACATCGCCGCCGTCCTCGATCTGATCGCCGGCCACGCCGAGCAGTACCTGGGAGAGAACCTTGTCCACGCCTGAGACCCCTGAGACCTCTGGGATCCACGACTTCATCGGCATCGGACTCGGTCCGTTCAACCTCGGACTCGCCTGCCTGACCGAGCCGATCGACGAGCTGAACGGCCTCTTCCTGGAGTCGAAGCCGGACTTCGAGTGGCACTCGGGGATGTTCCTCGAAGGCGCCCACCTCCAGACCCCGTTCATGTCGGACCTGGTCACGATGGCGGACCCCACCTCGCCGTACTCCTTCCTGAACTACCTGAAGGAGAAGGGCCGGCTGTACTCGTTCTACATCCGGGAGAACTTCTACCCGCTGCGGACCGAGTACAACGACTACTGCCGCTGGGCCGCCGGGAAGCTCTCCTCGGTCCGCTTCTCGACGACCGTCGCCTCCGTGGCCTTCGACGAGACCGTTGAGGTGTACGTGGTGACCACCGAGGCCGGAGAAACGTTCCGCTCGCGGAAGCTCGTCCTCGGCACCGGCACCCCGGCGTACGTCCCCGAGACCTGCCAGGGCCTCGGCGGCGACCTGATCCACAACTCGCGCTACCTCCCGAACAAGGAGGAGCTCCAGAAGAAGAAGTCCATCACCCTGGTCGGCAGCGGCCAGAGCGCGGCCGAGATCTACTACGACCTCCTGAGCGAGATCGACGTCCACGGCTACAAGCTGAACTGGGTGACCCGCTCCCCCCGCTTCTTCCCCCTCGAGTACACCAAGCTCACCCTGGAGATGACCTCCCCGGAGTACGTGGACTACTTCCACGCGCTGCCCGAGCAGACCCGCTACCGCCTGGAGACCCAGCAGAAGGGCCTCTTCAAGGGCATCGACGGCGAGCTGATCGACGCCATCTTCGACCTGCTCTACCAGAAGAACCTGAACGGCCCGGTGCAGACCCGGCTTCTCACCAACTCCGCGCTGCACGCCGCCGCGTACGACGACACCAGCGGCACGTACACCCTCGGCTTCCGCCAGGAGGAGCAGGAGAAGGACTTCACCCTGGAGACCGAGGGCCTGATCCTCGCCACCGGGTACAAGTACGCCGTCCCCGCCTTCCTGGAGCCGGTCCGTGACCGCCTCAAGTGGGACGGCCAGGGCCGCTTCGACGTGGCCCGCAACTACGCGATCGACACCACCGGCCGCGGGGTCTTCCTGCAGAACGCCGGCGTGCACACCCACTCGATCACCTCGCCCGACCTCGGCATGGGGGCGTACCGCAACGCGTACATCATCGGGGCGATGCTGGGATACGACTACTACCCCGTCGAGAAGACCATCGCTTTCCAGGAGTTCGCGGCATGACCGTATCGATACGTCCCTTCGACCCGTCGAAGGACGCCCGGCTGATCCACCCGTGGGTCACCCACCCCAAAGCCGCCTTCTGGATGATGCAGGGCGCCACCCTCCAGGACGTCGAGCGCGAGTACACGGCGATCACCGCCCATCCGCACCACGACGCCTTCATCGGCCTGGTCGACGGCGAGCCGTCCTTCCTGATGGAGCGGTACGACCCGTCGGAGCTGGAGCTCGTCGGCCTGTACGAGCCGCAGCCCGGTGACGTCGGCATGCACTTCCTCGTCGCGCCGACCGACACCCCCGTGCACGGCTTCACCCGGACCGTGATCACCGCCGTGATGGCGGAGCTGTTCGCCGACCCTGCGACCGTGCGCGTCGTCGTCGAGCCCGACGTGGGCAACAAGGCCGTCCACGCGCTCAACGAGGCCGTCGGTTTCGTGCCCGAGCGGGAGATCCAGAAGCCGGAGAAGAAGGCCCTGCTGAGCTTCTGCACCCGGGAGCAGTTCGAGGCCGCCGTGGGAGCCGCCGTATGAGCGCCACCGACCGCCGCGACCCCGTCGCGCACCTCACCCCCGAGCTCTGGGCCGACGCCAACCGCGCCCTGATCCGCAAGGGCCTGGCCGAGTTCGCCCACGAGCGGCTCCTCGACCCGCGCGAGCTGGGCGAGAGCCGTTACGCGGTGCTCGCCGACGACGGCGTGACCGAGTACCGCTTCACCGCGGACCGGTTCGCCCTCGACCACTGGCAGGTCTACCCCGAGTCGATCAGCCGGCACCGCGGCGACGAGCAGCTCCCGCTCGACGCGCTCCAGTTCATCACCGAACTCCGCGGCGCCCTCGGCCTCAGCGACGAGGTCCTCCCGGTCTACCTGGAGGAGATCTCCTCCACCCTCGCCGGCACGGCCTACAAGGCGACCAAGCCGAGGGTGACCTCCGCCGAGCTGGCCCACGCCGGCTTCCAGGCCATCGAGACCGGGATGACCGAGGGCCACCCCTGCTTCGTCGCCAACAACGGCCGGCTCGGCTTCGGCGTCGACGAGTTCCGCGCGTACGCCCCCGAGGCCGCGAGCGACATCCACCTGATCTGGCTGGCGGCGCGGCGCGACCGCACCACCTTCACGGCGGGCGCGGACATCGAGTACGAGACGTTCGTCCGCGCCGAGCTGGGCGACGAGACGGTGGACGGCTTCGCGGCGACGCTGACCGCCCGCGGCCTGGACCCGGCCGACTACCTCCTCATGCCCTGTCACCCCTGGCAGTGGTGGAACAAGCTGTCCGTCACCTTCGCCGCCGAGGTCGCGCAGCAGCGTCTGGTGTATCTGGGCGAGGGCGACGACACGTACCTCGCGCAGCAGTCGATCCGTACGTTCTTCAACACGTCGGACCCGGCCAAGCATTACGTCAAGACGGCTCTCTCGGTCCTCAACATGGGCTTCATGCGGGGTCTCTCGGCCGCGTACATGGAGGCCACCCCGGCCATCAACGACTGGCTGCACCAGCTCATCGAGTCGGACTCCGTCTTCGCGGCGGCCCGGTTCTCGATCATCCGCGAGCGGGCGGCCGTCGGCTACCGGCACCTGGAGTACGAGGCCGCGACCGACCGCTACTCGCCCTACCGCAAGATGCTGGCGGCGCTCTGGCGCGAGTCCCCGGTGCCGTCCCTCGCCGAGGGCGAGCGCCTGGCGACGATGGCCTCGCTCCTCCACGTGGACCACGCGGGCGCGTCCTTCGCGGGCGCCCTGATCAAGGAGTCGGGCCTCGAGGCGCGGGTCTGGCTGCGCCAGTACCTGGACGCCTACCTCCTCCCGGTCCTGCACAGCTTCTACGCGTACGACCTGGCGTTCATGCCGCACGGCGAGAACGTGATCCTGGTCCTCGACGAGCGCGGCGCGGTGGCGCGGGCGATCTTCAAGGACATCGCGGAGGAGATCGTCGTCATGGACCCGGCGGCGGTCCTGCCGCCGGCGGTGGAGCGCGTCCGCGCCGAGATCCCGGAGGACATGAAGCTCCTCTCGGTCTTCACGGACGTCTTCGACTGCTTCTTCCGCTTCCTGGGCGCGACCCTGGCGGCGGAGGGCGTCCTGGCCGAGGACGACTTCTGGCGGACGGTCGCGGAGTGCGTCCGCGCCTACGAGGCGTCGAAGCCGGAACTGTCGGACAGGTTCGCCCAGTACGACATGTTCGCGGAGACGTTCGCCCTCTCCGCCCTCAACCGCCTCCAGCTCCGCAACAACAGGCAGATGGTCGACCTGGCGGACCCGTCGGCGGCCCTCCAGCTGGTCGGCGACCTGGTGAACCCGATAGCCCGGTTCGCCTGACCTTCCCCATGGACCGATGTGAGCCCCGCCGGAGTACGGTCCTCCGGCGGGGCTCACATCTTTCTCCGCCCTTCCGGGCCCTCGATCGTCCGCGGGTCGCCGGGACCGCCTTGGAGGTACTCGTCGATTCAGGCGCCCTCGTCGAAGCGGCCCGCCTCCACCTGGAGGGCGAGGGTCTGCAGCACCTCGGCCGAGGAGACGTCGGTCCGCCCCTCGTCGTGCGTCATGGCGAGACTCGTGAAGGCGAGGGTGAACCCGGAGACCATGGTGTACAGCACGGGGCCGAGGGCCGTGGCGAGGAGGCGGGTCACCTCCTGCGGAGTGGCGTCGGCCGGCACCCTGATGTGGGGCAGCATCTCGTTCAGCATCTGTGTGATCACCCCGGGTTCGATCTCGGACGCCGACTCGAGGGCCTCCTCGTCCCCCTCCTCCACCGCCCGCCGGATCTCCTGAGCCTCCGTCAGGATGCCGATCACTCGCCTCAGAACCTCAGCTCGCTCCATCCGCGGAGCTTAGCCCCGGACCGGTCGGCGGGTCCGGGGGTCCGGGGGTCCGGGCGGCAGCCCTGTCCCGGGACGGCCGGTCCACCATCGCGCCCGCACCCGGCGGAACGCCCTGCCGGCAGCGAACCGGCCGGGCGTTCCGCGTGAGCGGACGTCCTACCCCGCCGGCCAGGGCACCTGCGGTGACCGGTAGAAGTCGATGCCCAGCGCCTCGAAGCGTGGTGCCTGTTCCGCGAGGCGCACCTTGTACGTGTCCCAGTCGTGGGTCTCCGCCGGGGACCAGCCGAGTTCGGCCACGCCCGGCAGGCGCGGGAAGGCCATGACGTCGAGGTCGTCCGTGGTGGCGAGCGTCTCCGTCCACAGCGGGGCCTCGACGCCCACGACGGCGTTCTCCGGGGCTCCCGGCAGATAGGTGGCCGGGTTCCAGTCGTACGACTCCCGCACCTCGACGTGTCCGGCCCAGGAGAGGCCGAGCGGGGTGTCCTTGGTGTACTTCATGTCGAGGTACGTCCGGTCGGCCGGCGAGAGGATGAGGCCGGTGCCGTTCCGCGCGGCGGCGGCGACCCGTTCCTTCTCCGCGGCGGGGGTGCGATCGAGGCCCCAGTACTGCACGAGGGCGCCCTCGACGGGGGTGGTGCCGGTCAGCTGGTGCCAGCCGACGACCTTCTTGCCGTACTTCGCGACGACCGGCTGCACCCGGTCCATGAAGGCCACGTAGTCGGCGTGGCTGGTGGAGTGCGCCTCGTCGCCGCCGATGTGGACGTAGCGGCCGGGGGTGAGCGCGGCGATCTCCCGGATCACGTCGTCGACGAAGTCGTACGTGATGTCCTTGGGCACGCACAGGGAGCTGAGGCCGACCTTGATGCCGGTGTAGAGGGGCGGGGCGACGCCGTCGCAGTTGAGCGCGGCGTAGGAGGAGAGGGCCGCGAAGGTGTGGCCCGGCATGTCGACCTCGGGGATCACCTCCTGGTAGCGGGAGGAGGCGTACCGGACGATCTCCCGGTACTGCTCCTTGGTGTAGAAGCCGCCGGGGCCGCCGCCGACCTCGGTGGAGCCGCCGTGGCTGGTGAGCCGGGGCCAGGAGTCGACGGCGATGCGCCAGCCCTGGTCGTCGGTGAGGTGCAGATGAAGGGTGTTGATCTTGTAGAGGGCGAGCTGGTCGATGTACCGCTTCACCTCGTCGACGGTGAAGAAGTGGCGGGCGACGTCGAGCATGGCGCCCCGGTAGGCGTAGCGGGGGGTGTCGGTGATCGTGCCGCCTGCGATCTTCCAGGGGCCGGGCTGGACGGAGTCCCGCTCGACGGCGGAGGGCAGCTGCTGGCGCAGGGTCTGCACGCCGCGGAAGAGGCCGGCGGGCTCGCGGGCGGTGAGGGTGAGGCCGTCGGGCGTGGAATGGAGCCGGTAGCCCTCCTCGCCGAGCTTGGTGTCGCCGGGGGCGAGCAGGAGCCGGATGCCGCCCCGGGCGGCGGTGTCGTCGACGACGGGGAGCGGGAAGCCGGTGGCGGGTCGGAGCAGTCCGGCGAGGTAGCGGCCGATGGCCTTGGTCTCGCCGGAGGTCCCGTCCACGCCGATGCGGGTGGCGGGCGTGAGGGTGTAGGGCTCGCCCTCGGGGGCGATGCCGGCGGGTACGGGCACGATGCGGCCGAGCGGGCGGATCTCGGGTTCGGCGGCGGCCGCCTTTCCGTCGTCCTTTCCGGTGACCGCGGCGCTCTCCCCGCACCCCACTCCGGCGGTCGCGACGAGGAGCAGGGTTCCGATCAGGCGAGGAATCCTTCGGCTCTGTCTCACAGGCATGGTCCCCTTCGGGTGATCAGCACGTCCGTCGTCCTGTCGTTACGTATATCCGGTCGGCGCCCTCCCCGCGCATCAGCGCCCCGCCGACGTTCAAGGTCTGGACCAAACCCCCGATCCACGCGTGGATCATGGCACTCCTGCCCGATTTCGGGCAGGATTCTTGCGAAAGGGCCCGGGAACCCCTCAGTATTCACGGGTGCTCGAACGCCGCCCGTCACACGACGACCTCGTCGACCATCTGGTCCGCAGCACCGCGCTCCAGCGCGGTGAGGCCGCCCGGGTGGTGCTCGACGTCCTGGCGTACTTCGACGAGACGACCGAGGAGTTCGTCCGCCGCCGCCACCGCGAACTGCAGTCCGGTGGAGCGGTGAACACCGAGATCTTCGAACGGATCGCCGCGGAGCTGCCACACCGGGCCGTGGCGCCACCGGAACTCTCGCTCCGGCAGCTGCGCCGCATCGTCTACGGCTGACACGGCCGGGGACACACGGCCCGGGGGTGCGGCCGAGAAGCACCATCACAGACCTGGAGGGGTTTCCTTTATGTGCGGAATTGTCGGTTACATCGGAAAGCGCGACGTCGCCCCGCTGCTGCTCGAGGGCCTTGCGCGCCTCGAGTACCGCGGCTACGACTCCGCGGGCATGGTCGTCACCAGCCCGAAGGCCTCCGGCCTGAAGATGGTCAAGGCGAAGGGCCGCGTCCGCGACCTGGAGGCCCGCGTCCCCAAGCGCTTCACCGGCACCACCGGCATCGCCCACACCCGCTGGGCCACCCACGGCGCGCCGAGCGACGTCAACTCGCACCCGCACCTGGACCCCGAGAACAAGGTCGCCGTCGTCCACAACGGCATCGTCGACAACGCCCAGGAGCTCCGCGCCAAGCTGGAGGCCGACGGCGTCGTCTTCGCCTCCGAGACGGACACCGAGGTCATCACCCACCTCATCGCCCGCTCCCAGGCCACCACCCTGGAGGAGAAGGTCCGCGAGGCCCTCAAGGTCATCGAGGGCACGTACGGCATCGCCGTGATGCACGCCGACTTCAACGACCGCATCGTCGTCGCCCGCAACGGCTCCCCGGTCATCCTAGGCATCGGCGAGAAGGAGATGCTCGTCGCCTCCGACGTCGCCGCCCTGATCGCCCACACCCGCCAGGTCGTCACCCTCGACGACGGCGAGATGGCCACCCTCAAGGCCGACGACTTCCGCACGTACACGATCGCCGGCGCCACCACGACGCCCACCCCGGAGACCGTCGAGTGGGAGGCCGCCTCCTTCGACATGGGCGGCCACGACACCTTCATGCACAAGGAGATCTGCGAGCAGCCCGACGCGGTCGACCGCGTGCTGCGCGGCCGGATCGACGACCGCTTCTCCACCGTGCACCTGGGCGGCCTGAACCTCGACGCCCGCGAGGCCCGCACCATCCGCCGCATCAAGATCCTCGGCTGCGGCACCTCGTACCACGCCGGCCTCATCGGTGCCGGGCTCATCGAGTCCCTGGCCCGCATCCCCGCCGACGCCGAGCCGGCCTCGGAGTTCCGCTACCGCAACCCGGTCGTGGACCCCGACACCCTCTACATCGCCGTCTCGCAGTCCGGTGAGACCTACGACGTGCTCGCGGCCGTCCAGGAGCTGAAGCGCAAGGGCGCCCGCGTCCTCGGTGTGGTCAACGTGGTCGGCTCCGCCATCGCCCGTGAGGCCGACGGCGGCGTGTACGTCCACGCCGGCCCGGAGGTCTGCGTCGTCTCCACCAAGTGCTTCACCAACACGGTCACCGCCTTCGCGCTGCTCGCCCTGCACCTGGGCCGCATCCGCGACCTGTCCGTCACCGACGGCAAGCGGATCATCGAGGGCCTGCGCAAGCTGCCCGCGCAGATCAGCGAGATCCTCGAGACCGAGGACGAGATCAAGAAGATCGCCGCGGAGTACGCGGGCGCCCAGTCGATGATGTTCATCGGCCGCGTGCGGGGCTACCCGGTGGCCCTCGAGGCCTCCCTGAAGCTCAAGGAGATCTCCTACATCCACGCCGAGGCCTACCCGGCCTCCGAGCTGAAGCACGGCCCGCTCGCCCTCATCGAGCCGGCCCTGCCGACGGTCGCGATCGTCCCCGACGACGACCTGCTGGAGAAGAACCGCGCCGCCCTCGAGGAGATCAAGGCCCGCAGCGGCCGCATCCTCGCGGTCGCGCACCAGCCGCAGGCGAAGGCCGACCACACCATCGTCGTGCCGAAGAACGAGGACGAGCTGGACCCGATCCTGATGGGCATCCCGCTCCAGCTCCTCGCCTACCACACGGCGCTCGCCATGGGCCGCGACATCGACAAGCCGCGCAACCTGGCCAAGTCCGTCACGGTCGAGTAGCAGCGGTCCCGGGGCCTGTCCCCCCGGGTCCGCGGCCGCCGGGCCTGTCCCCCGGCGGATCGGCCGGACACGAAGCGGTCCCTGTGCACACCCAGGTGCACAGGGACCGCTTTTCCTCGTGCGCGTACGGTCAGCTCGCCGTGGCGGCGCCGCGGTTCGCCCTGCCGAGGGCCATCGGCCAGCCGGCGACGGCCGCCGTCGCGCCGTACCAGGCGACGAGGCCCGCCACGGCCGCGACCCAGCCGCCGGCCTTGCCGAGGCCCCCGCTGCCGGCGAGCGCCCCGATGCCGAGCAGCAGCAGCGCGAGGAACAGCAGCCCGTACACGCCCTGTCCGAACAGGCCGCTGCCCGAGGCCGCCATCGTCAGGGTGAGGGCGAGGAGCGCCCACAGGAGCATGAAGACGCCGACCGCGTCGGCCGAGGCGCCGCCGCCGACGGCGGTGCCCCAGGTGAACCAGAAGGCGCCCAGCGCCGCGAACGCCGTGCCCTCGCCCTTGTCGCCCGCGCGGAGGGCGAGCATGCCGACGAGGAAGAGCGCCACCCCGCCGACCCAGGTGGCGAGGCCCGCGGCATCCGCTGCCGCGACGTTGTCGATGACGCCCGTACCGCCGAGGCCGAAGGCCAACAGGGTCAGTCCGAGCGCGAGGTGGCCGAGAGTGGAGGTGCTGTTTCCCGCGGCGACGTCTTTGTCCACGGCGGGCTCCCTTCAGGAGTGCAGTCGTGCTGCGTGAGCTGCTGTGATCCGGTGACCCTTATCTACCCTTCACAAGCACACAATTCACCTGAGGAAGGCCGAATTTATGGCCGGATGAAGGCAGTTGAGGATCGGAACCCGCGGGGCGGGGCTCCTACGGGATGACGATCACGGGCCGCTGGGCGCGGCGGGCGAGGCGCCCGGCCACCGAGCCGAAGATCCGTCCGACGATCCCGTGCGTGGAGCCGACCACGATCGCGTCGGCCGAGTACTCACGGCCGACCTCCTCCAGCTCGTGGCAGATGTCCCCGCCGCGCTCGACGAGGATCCAGGGCACCTCGGAGAGGTGCTCGGCGCAGGCGAGCTCGAGACCGAGGACCTCGGTGCGGTGGTCGGGCACGTCGACGAAGACCGGGGGCTCGCAGCCGGCCCACACCGTGGTGGGCAGCCGGTTGGCCACGTGCACGATGATCAGGCCCGAGCCGGAGCGGCGGGCCATGCCGATGGCGTACGCGAGGGCGCGCTCACTGGACGTGGAGCCGTCGAAGCCGACGACCACCCCGTGCCGGAAGGCCGGGTCGCAGGCATGACGTGGCTGTTCGACCGCGAGGGGGTCGACCGTGGAGTCGGCGACGCGCTTGCGGTCCGCGGGTTCGGGGAATTCGTGACCGGCCATCGGTGTCTCGGCGAAGAGGGTCCTCGTGGGAAGGGACGGGGAACAGGGAGAGACGGAACAGGGGTGGCGGCGGAGCTGTGTGTCCGGGAATCATCTTCCCAAGCCCATACCCCCAAGGGTACGGCGACACTCCTCTCCTGCCCAGAGCCCGCCGTGCCACTCCCGGCGTGCCCGCCGCTCGCGCGCGGCGTTCCAGGGAGCATGCACGAGCGGCTCGGGATCTGGCAATGCCGGTTGTGTCCTACAGGCGTCCGTACGGGGGCCAAACGGACGTCGCCCAGAGTGACCGGAACGTTCCACTCCTCGTTGCCACAGGTCCAGCCCACCGTCGCAGGGAGCCCGCCCGTGCCCGCACCATCGACCGCCGCCGGCCAGACCTCCGCCACCCCCGCCCCCGCACTCGCCGCGCCCCGCGGACGCCGCAGGGCCCCCGCCCCCTCCCCTCTCTTCCCGGCCGCCACGACGGCCGGGGAGACGGCCGGGGAGACGGAGACGGCCCCGGGGGCGGCCGGAGCGGTCCCGGGGACCGGAGCGGCGGACCAGGCCGGTGACGTCGTCCGCTGGGCGGTCTTCTGCTGCGTGCTGGTCCCGGTGGTCCTCGTCGTCTACGGCACCTCGCTCGGCGGCGCCGCCGGCACCGCGCTCGGCCTCCTCTCGGTGACGGCGGCCTGCCGGGTGCTGCTGCGCCGCTCGGAGCGCGGGGGGCGCCGCGGGGCGGGCGAAACCGGGTCGAACCGGCGCCCCCACCGGTCCCGCCCCTCTTCGAGTTGACAGGTTCGTACACCCGAACCCATATGTTTTCAGCCAAGTTCCATCTCTCGGCGAGTCCTTGGCGGAACGGTTGCCCAACCCCGGCACCGACACCCGAGAATGCCCGTCCCCCAAGGCCCGCACCCCCCGCGTACGGGGGCGTTCGCGGCGCCGCGCCTTCCCCTCGGGGCCCCCGGACGGCAGACTTCGCGATCGATCGCTTCGCGCCAAGTGGCCTTGTCGACAATCCATCGGATGAAGAACTTGTCACGCCGGCGCCACGGGACACAGTAGATTCGATCATGGGTACCGAAGACTGGGGTCTCGTGCAAAACCGAGGGGAAACGTGCAGGAGCGACACGACCAGGGAGACGCGAACACCGAGGGGGGCTTAGCGTCATGAGCCAGGACTCCGCCGCACCGGAGGCCGCACGGAAACTGACCGGGCGCCGCCGTCGCGAAGTCGTCGCGGTGCTGCTGTTCAGTGGCGGCCCCATCTTCGAGAGCTCCATCCCGCTCTCCGTGTTCGGCATCGACCGGCAGGACGCCGGAGTGCCCCGCTACCGGCTGCTCGTCTGTGCGGGCGAGGACGGCCCGCTGCGGACCACCGGTGGACTCGAACTGACCGCGCCGTACGGCCTGGAGGCCATCGGCCGCGCGGGCACCGTCGTCGTCCCGGCCTGGCGGTCGATCACCTCGCCGCCGCCGCCGGAGGCGCTCGAAGCGCTGCGCCGGGCCCACGAGGAGGGCGCGAGAATCGTCGGTCTCTGCACCGGCGCCTTCGTCCTCGCCGCGGCCGGCCTGCTCGACGGCCGCCCGGCGACCACGCACTGGATGTACGCGCCGACGCTCGCCAAGCGCTACCCGTCGGTCCATGTGGACCCCCGGGAGCTCTTCGTCGACGACGGTGACGTCCTGACCTCCGCCGGCACCGCGGCCGGAATCGATCTGTGTCTGCACATCGTGCGGACCGACCACGGCACGGAGGCCGCGGGCGCCCTGGCGCGCCGGCTGGTCGTCCCGCCGCGGCGCAGCGGCGGTCAGGAGCGCTACCTCGACAGGTCTTTACCAGAGGAGATCGGCGCCGACCCGCTGGCCGAGGTCGTCGCCTGGGCGCTTGAGCACCTCCACGAGCAGTTCGACGTGGAGACCCTGGCGGCCCGCGCGTACATGTCACGGCGGACCTTCGACCGCCGGTTCCGCTCGCTGACCGGTTCGGCTCCGCTGCAGTGGCTGATCACCCAGCGGGTCCTGCAGGCCCAGCGGCTGCTCGAGACCTCCGACTACTCGGTCGACGAGGTCGCGGGCAGGTGCGGCTTCCGCTCGCCGGTGGCCCTGCGCGGCCACTTCCGGCGGCAGCTCGGCTCCTCGCCGGCCGCCTACCGGGCGGCGTACCGCGCGCGGCGGCCGCAGGGCGACTCCGGCACGGCGGTGCTCGACGCGGTCGTGCCCGCCCAGGTCGCGGCGGGCCTCAGGCGCCCGGCGTCCCCGCTGGAGCCGGGAAAGCCGCAGTCCGACGCCTACGCCCCGGGACGCGCCGCGCTGCCGGGCCAGCGCAGCGCGCCGTAACACCGACCCGCGCGGCCACAAGCGGCGCACCGCAGGACCGACGGGCGCCCGGGACACCTCCCCCGGGCGCCCGTCGGCGTGACCGGCGGGGCCCACGCCATGGCCCAGGGCCCTAAGGTAGGACGCATGAACGATCGCATGGTGTGGATCGACTGCGAGATGACCGGGCTCTCGTTGACGGACGACGCACTCATCGAGGTGGCCGCGCTGGTCACCGACTCGGAACTGAACGTGCTCGGCGACGGGGTGGACATCGTGGTCCGCCCGCCGGACGCGGCCCTGGAGACCATGCCGGAGATCGTGCGCCAGATGCACACGGCCTCGGGACTGCTCGACGCGCTGCCCGGCGGCACCACCCTCGCCGACGCCGAGGCGCAGGTCCTCGCGTACATCCGCGAGCACGTGAAGGAACCCGGCAAGGCGCCCCTGTGCGGGAACTCGGTCTCCACGGACCGTGGCTTCCTCGCCCGGGACATGCCGGCTCTGGAGAGCCACCTGCACTACCGGATCGTCGATGTCTCCTCGGTCAAGGAACTGGCCCGCCGCTGGTACCCGAGGGCGTACTTCAACAGTCCGGAGAAGAACGGCAACCACCGGGCGCTCGCCGACATCCGCGAGTCCATCGCGGAGCTGCGCTACTACCGGGAGGCGGTCTTCGTCCCGCAGCCCGGTCCCGACTCGGAGACCGCGAAGCAGATCGCGGCCCGCCACGTGCTGCCCGCGGAATGACCGCCGGATGACGCCCCGCTCGCGCCCTCGGACAATGGGGGCGCGAGCACCCTCCGGAACCCTGTAGACTTCTTCTCGGCCGGTCAGGGAAACCTTCGGGGAAACCGCCGGGCATGGTGGGTATAGCTCAGCTGGCAGAGCACCTGGTTGTGGTCCAGGATGTCGCGGGTTCAAGTCCCGTTACTCACCCTGAAGGCCGAGGCCCCGGTTCGAAAGAACCGGGGCCTCGGTCGTTTTCGTGTGTCTCAGGTACAGGTGAGCGCCGCCGGGGGCGGGTTGGTGCCCGTCCAGGCGCCGTTGAACCCGAAGGAGACGGTGCCGCCGGGCGGCAGCGTCGTGTTGTACGGGAGAGGGGTGGCCGTCACCTCTGCGCCGGTCTGGGTCACCGTCGCGTTCCAGGCCTGGGTGACCCGCTGCCCCGCCGGCTGGGTCCAGCGGACGGTCCAGCCGGCGAGGGCTGCCGTGCCCGTGTTGCGGAGGGTGACCTGGGCGGTGAAACCGCCCGTCCACTGACTGCTGACCGCATACGTGACGGAGCACACACCCGGGGCCGGCGGGGTCACCGGAGCGAGCGTCCCGGCGATCCCGGCGTGCGCCGGTTTCGGGTTCAGGTTCTCGTCGTACGGGGTCGCCGCGCCCTCGCCGGGGAAGAAGTCCGGGATCCAGGAGTCGGAGTCCGTGAAGCCCCAGACGGTGACGCCCGCGCAGCGGGTGACGGCCAGGCAGGCACGGAGGACGGCGGCGTAGTCGGCCTTCTGCCGGTCGAGCTTCTCGGCCGTCGCCGGCAGGGGCATCCGGATGTCCAGTTCGGTGATCGCCACGTCCACGCCGAGGTCGGCGAAGCGGCGGAGGTTGGCCTCCAGGGAGGCGGGCACCTGGCCGAGGATCAGGTGGGCCTGGAAGCCGACGCCGTCGACCGGGACGCCCTGCGCGAGGAGCCGTTTCACCAGGTTGTACATGCCGTCGCTCTTCGCGCCGATCGCGTCGGTCGAGTAGTCGTTCAGATAGAGCTTGGCGGCCGGGTCGGCGGCGCGGGCGGCGCGGAAGGCGTCGGCGATGTACGACTCGCCGAGGGTGGCGCCGAAGACGGACTGCCGGAGGGTGCCGTCCTCGTTCAGGGGTTCGTTGACGACGTCCCAGTGGTCGACGCGGCCCTTGTAGCGGCCGGCCTCGGCGGCGATGTGGTCGGTCATGACGGTACGGAGCTGGTCCGCGGTCCAGGTGCCGTCGCTCACCCAGGACGGCAGCTGGCTGTGCCAGACGAGGGTGTGGCCGCGGACCTGCTGGCCGTGGGCCTCGGCGAAGGCGACGACCCGGTCGGCGCCGGCCCAGTCGTAGGCGCCCCGGGTGGGCTCGACGGAGCCCCACTTCATCTCGTTGCCGGGGGTGACGGAGCCGAACTGGGCCCCGGCGACGTCCGCGTATCCGCCGGTGAGCTTCCCGGCGGTGACGGCGGTGCCGAGGTAGATCCCCCGGGCCTCGGCGAGGTCGCGCAGCGGGGTGTCGGCGGCGGCCGCGGGCGTGGCGGTCAGGGCGGCGGCCAGGAGCGCCGCCGCGGCGGTCAGGCGACGGAGCACGCCGCACCTCCGAGGGTGAAGGCGGCCGGTGCGGGGTTGGTGCCGGTCCAGGTGCCGGTGAAGCCGAAGGAGGCGGAGGCGCCGGCGGCGACGGAGCCGTTCCAGCCGACGTTCTGCGCGGTGACGGCGGTGCCGCTCTGGGCCGGGGTGGCGTTCCACATCTGGCCGACCCGCTGGCCCGCCGGGTAGTCCCAGCCGAGCTTCCAGCCGGTCCAGGCGGTGGTGGAGGTGTTGGTCAGGGTGATGTCGGCCTGGAAGCCGCCCTGCCACTGGTTGGTCACCTTGTACGCGACCTTGCAGGCGCCGGTGGGGGGCTCGGTGCCGCCGCCGTTGTCGCCGCCGGTCTCGGCCGTGTCGCCGTAGATGACGCCTCGGCCGTTGGTGGAGACGTACACCCGGCCGTAGACCCGGGGGTCGCCGGTGATGGCGCCGCCGGTCCAGCCCCACTGGTGGGCGTCGTCGTTGATCCGCACCCAGCTCGCGCCCGCGTCGGTGGAGCGGAAGATGCCGCGGACTCCGCCGATCTTGGCGCTCGTGTAGAGGGCGGGGTAGGTGGCTCCCGGGGCGGCCTTTCCGAAGCCGATGGTGTCGGCCTGCTCGACGCCGGTGACGCGGGTGAAGGTGGCGCCGCCGTCGGTGGAGTGCCAGAGGCCGTACGTGGCGTCGGTCGCGCCGCCCGCGAGCCAGATGTCGCCCTTCTTGCCGGGGACGGCCTTGAAGCGGATGTTGCCCTTGGCCGGGAGGCCGGTGGCCCTGGCGGTGAAGGTCCGGCCGCCGTCGGTGCTGGCGTAGAAGGTGCCGGCCGCGACACCGTAGAAGGTGAGCGGGTCGACGCGGTCGGATTCGACGGTCGCACCGGCCGGGATGCCGGTGGACGCCGTCCAGGCGCCTCCGGTGCCGGTGTGGACGCCGGTGCCCTCGGGGCTCCAGACGAACCGGGTGCCGTCGGCGCCCGCCGCGACCGTGCCACCGCCGGTGACGCCCGCGGGCTCCTGTCCCCCGGTCCAGGAGGCGCCGTTGTCGGTGGAGAAGGCGACGCGCGGGCCGCCGTCGAGGTGCCCGGCGCGGACGACGGCGGCGGGCTTGGTCTCGGCGAAGTCGACGCTGGTGGTGGAGGTGAAGTTGGGGCCGGTGAACATCATCGGGGGGACCTTGGTGAGGTCCGTGTGCCGGAAGCCGCCGATGTCGCCGAGCGCGCTGATCAGCGGGGCCCCGGAGGGCGGCGACGCCAGGTCGAGGACCGCGGTCTCCTCAAGGCCCTGGACCATCGGCCTGATGGTGAAGTTCGTGCCGGTGTCCCACCTGGTGAGTTCGGTGGTGCCGTAGATGGTGGCGCCGGTGCCGTACATCATGCGGTTCGAGTCGAAGGGGTCGATCTCCAGGGCCTCGGTCATCCAGCCGAGCTTCGGGGTCTGCTCGGGCGGCGCGGGGTTGCCTCCCCAGGTCAGCCAGGGAGAGGAGGAGACGTCCATGGTGTAGCGGTTGGCGCGGTTCGGGTACGAGCTGTAGTCCCAGGCCCTGGTCCACGTCCCGCCGCTGTCGGTGGAGCGGAAGAGCTGGGTGTCGGGATACCAGGAGCTGTAGGCGGAGACCATGACGGTGCCGGGGCGCTGCCGGTCGACGGTGAGGCCGCTGAAGCCGTGGTAGGTGTCGGCCTCGGCGACGGGGCTGATGTCCGTCCAGGTGCCGGTGGCGGTGGCGTACCGCCAGACCTGGCCCTTGCCGCCGTCGTACGGGCCCGCCGTGTCGCTGTACGCGAGGTAGAGGTAGCCGTTCTCCGCGTCGAGGACGCCCTTGTGGGCGAGGTAGCCGGTGGGCTGGCCGGGCAGCCGGGTCCAGGTGGCGCCCGCGTCGGTGGAGCGGTAGACGGCGTTCTGCTTGTCGCCGACGCCGACGTAGATCGTGCTCGTGGCGCGGCCGGCGGTGCCGGTGGACTCGTCGAAGGTGACCCAGACGATGCCCTGCTCGTCCGAGTTGTAGCCGCTGGTGTCGGTGGGGTCCTGCTGGTAGCCGCCGGGGTTGGTGAAGGAGGTGACCTTCGACCAGGTGGCGCCGGAGTCGGTGGAGCGCCAGAGGCCGTTGCCGCTGGGGGTGCCGAGGTAGAGGACGCTGTTCTTGTGCGGGTCGATCGCGAGGCGTTCGCCCATGCCGCGGCCCGGCATGTTGCCGCCGAGCTTGAAGGGGAGGTCGGCACGCTGCCAGGTGGCGCCCCGGTCGGCGGAGCGGAGGACGGCGCCGTTGCCGGGGTCCCAGTCGTTGGTGTAGGTGCCGACGGCGGCGTAGACGCGGTCGGGGTCGACGGAGTCGGTGGCGAGGCCGACGACTCCGGTGTGGCCCCAGTCGTCCCAGCCGATGTGGTCGAGGAGCGGGGTCCAGGAGGAGGCGGCCTGGTTCCAGCGGTAGGCGCCGCCGATGTCGGTGCGGGCGTAGGCGAGGTTCTTCTCGCTGCGGTTGAAGACGATGCCGGGGACGAAGCCGCCGCCGTCGATCCGGGCGTTCTTCCAGGTGTACGAGGCGCTCGTGGCGGCGGGCTCGGCGGGGGCCGGTGCGGCGGTGACGTGGGGTGCCGCTCCTGCGAGGAGGCCGGCGGTCAGGGCGAGCCCCGCCAGGAGGTGTCGTGATCGGCGCATGGGGGTCCTGTCGGAGAGGGGGTATGGGAGCGCTCCCACTATTGGGGGCTGTCAGAACACGGTCAAGGTCCGGGAACCGTCGAAGACGTTCGACGGCGCTCGGCCGGACGGGTGGTGGCGCCGGGTGGGTCCCCGCCCCCGGACGAACCGCGCACTACGGTCGGGGCCATGTGGTGGAGGAGGAGGCGCGGCGCCGCCGGAGGCGAACCGCTCACCGTCCTCGCCCTCGCCCTCGCCCTCCTCCTCGGCGCCGCGCTCTGTGCCGGGTGCGCCACCGACCCGCCGGAACCGTCCCCCGTACCCGGCCGCGAACGCGTCGACGGCGCCGGACGGCCGGTCACCCTCACCGTCGGCGTCTTCGGGGAGTTCGGCTTCCAGGAGGCCGGGCTCTACGACGCGTACATGCGGCTCCGTCCGGACGTCGCCGTCCGGCAGACCTCGCTCGCCCGCAACGACGTCTACTACCCGCAGCTGCTCACCCACCTCACCGCCGGCTCCGGCCTCGCCGACGTCCAGGCCGTCGAGGTCGGCAACATCTCCGAGGTCGTCGCCACCCAGGCCGGACGGCTCGACGACCTCGGCTCCGCGCCCGGCGTCGACGAGCAGGCCTTCCTTTCATGGAAGTGGGCGCAGGCCACCACTCCCGACGGCCGCACCCTCGGGCTCGGCACGGACATCGGCCCCCTGGCCCTCTGCTACCGCAAGGACCACTTCGCGGCGGCCGGGCTGCCCACCGACCGGGAGACCGTCGGACGGCTGTGGGCCGGGGACTGGCGGAGATACGAGGAGGTCGGGCGGCGCTTCGCCGAACGCGCCCCCGAAGGCGTGGCGTTCACCGACTCCGCCTCCGGGGTGCTCGCCGCCGCCGTCTCGGGCGCGCCGCTGCGCTACTACGACGCGCGCGGCGAGCTGGTCGTGGCGAACAACCCGCACGTCCGGGCCGCCTGGGACCTCGCCGCGGACTTCGCCCGGCAGGGGCTGACGGCCCGGCTCCAGCAGTTCACGCCCGACTGGGACCAGGCGTTCGCCCGCGGGGCCTTCGCCACGATCGCCTGTCCGGCGTGGATGCTCGCCTACATCCAGGACAAGGCAGGTCCGGCCGCGCGCGGGCGGTGGGACGTGACGGTGGCGCCGCGGCCCGGCAACTGGGGAGGTTCGTTCCTCGTCGTGCCGTCCGCCGGGCGGCAGCGGGCCGAGGCCGCCCGGCTCGCGGCCTGGCTGACCGCGCCCGAGCAGCAGGCCCGGCTGTTCGCCCGGCGCGGCGGCTTCCCGAGCGCCTCCGCCGCGTACCGGCTGCCGGAGGTGGCGGACGCGCGGCACCCCTACTTCGGCGACGCGCCGACCGGCCCGCTCTACGCGGCGGCCGCGCGGGGGGTGCCGCTGGCCCCGGTGGGGCCCAAGGACGGGCTCGTCAACCAGATCCTCTCCGACACGGGGATGCTCCAGGTCGACCAGACCGGGCGGTCGCCCGACTCGGCATGGCGGGCGGCGATGAAGGCGATCGACAACGCGCTGGACCGGTGAGCGTCCGTGACCCAGACGAAGGACCCCGTGGATCCCTTCCTGCCGCCCGCCGGTTCGCCCGTCCCACCGCCCGCCGCCGCGCCCCTGAGGCCGGAACCGGTCCGGGGGCGGGAGCGCCTCGGCCGGCTGCGGTCGCGCTCCGCTCCGTATGTGCTCGTCGCGCCGTTCTTCGTGCTCTTCGGGGCGTTCGGTCTCTTCCCGCTGGTCGCCACCGCCTGGACCTCGCTGTTCCGGGTGGAGCTGACCGCGCCGGAGGCCCGGGAGTGGGTCGGGCCGCACAACTACGTCCGGCTGCTGCAGGACGAGTTCTTCTGGAACGCCCTCTTCAACACCGTCGCCATCGGTGTCCTCGCCACCGTTCCGCAGCTGCTGCTCGCGCTCGGCGTGGCGCACCTGCTCGACGTGCGGCTGCGGGGACGCCTTGCCTTCCGGGTGGTGGCGCTCGCCCCGTACGCGACCTCGGTGGCCGCGGCGACGCTCGTCTTCGCGCTGCTCTTCGGCCGGGACCAGGGGATGGTGAACTGGGCTCTCGGGCTCGTCGGGATCGACCCGGTGGACTGGCAGAACGGTCCGTGGGCCTCGAAGGTCGCCGTCTCGTCGATCGTGATCTGGCGCTGGACGGGCTACAACGCGCTCATCTACCTGGCGGCGATGCAGACCGTCCCGCGCGAGCTGTACGAGGCGGCGGCGCTCGACGGGGCCTCGCGGTGGCGGCAGTTCCTGCATGTGACGCTGCCGGGGCTGCGGCCCGCGCTGCTCTTCACGGTCCTGGTGTCGACGATCGGCGCGACACAGCTGTTCGGTGAGCCGCTGCTGTTCAACAGCGGGGCGGGGGCGTCGGGCGGGGCGGACCACCAGTACCAGACGCTGGGGCTCTATCTGTACGAGCAGGGCTGGGTGAACCTGCACCTCGGGCGGGCGGCGGCCATCGCCTGGGCGATGCTGCTGATCCTGGTGGTGCTCTTCGGCGCGGCGCGACTGCTGCGGCCGGTGCTGCGCGGGAAGGGTGCCTGATGCGGACACCGGCAGACCTCAAGCGGACGTGGAGGGCGGCCTGATGCGGACGGTGCGGGCGGGCTGGGGCACGTACACGCTGCTCGGTCTCTTCACGGTGGTCTCCCTCTTCCCGCTGGTGTGGACGGCGGTGGCGGCCTCGCGGACGAGCACGCGCCTCGCGTCGGCGCCGCCGCCGTTCCGGTTCGGGCGGAACCTGCCGCGGAACCTGGGGATCGCCTGGGCCGAGGGCGGTCTCGGGGAGGCGCTCGCCAACACCACGGTCGTCGCGGGCGCGGTGGCGGCGGGCACGGTCCTCTTCTCGACGCTCGCCGGTTTCGCGTTCGCCCGGCTGCGCTTCCGGTTCCGCGGCACGCTGCTGCTGCTGGTGGGCGCGACGATGCTGATCCCGCCGCAGCTGGGGGTCGTACCGCTCTATCTGCTCGTCGCACGGCTGCGGTGGACGGACGAGCTGCAGGCGGTGGTCCTGCCCGCGCTCGTCTCGGCCTTCGGGGTGTTCTTCATGCGCCAGCATCTTCTGCGGGCGCTGCCGGCGGAGCTCCTCGAGGCGGCGCGGGTCGACGGGGCGGGGACGATGCGGGTGGTGTGGCACCTGGTGTTCCCCGCGGCGCGTCCGGCGATGGCGGTGCTCGGGATGCTGTCGTTCGTGGCGGCGTGGAACGACTTCTTCTGGCCGGTGCTCGTGCTGACGCAGACCGGGAACCCGACGGTGCAGGTGGCGCTCACGGGCCTGGGGCGGGGGCATGTGCCGGACACCTCGGTGGTGATGGCGGGGGCGCTGCTCGGGACGCTGCCGCTGCTCGTCGTACTCGCGCTGTTCGGGCGGCACATCGTGGGCGGGGTGATGCGGGGTGCGGTGAAGGGCTGAGTACGGCGCCCCCCGTCTCGGCCGTCCGAAAAAGGTGCGCGCCCCGGTCGGCGGTGGGGTGGTTCCGGCCGGGGCGCGCGGTGTGGGGGGCCTAGGGGGTGTCTTACCTGTAGGCAGCGAAGGCCTTCGTGAAGGCCAGCGGCTGCTGGAGGATCGAGGAGCAGGTGGCGTCGGCGCGGTTCACGGCGCCGTCCGGGCACTGCTTGTCGCGGGTCGAGGACCACATCGAGAGCCAGCCGATGCCCTTCGACTTCGCGAAGTCGACGAGCTGGGTGGCGTCGTCGACCTTGAAGATCTCGGACAGGACGTCGTTGACACCGATCATCGGGGTGACGGCGACGGCCTTCCAGGCGGCCGCGTCGGAGAGCCCGAGGACGCCCTTGATCTGCGCCTGGGTCGCGGTCGCGGCCTGGATCGCGTACGTGCCCATATCCGCGCTGTACGCCGGGCCGTAGTCCATCGCCATGATGTTGACGGCGTCGACGCGGACGCCATTCCTCTTCGCGTCGGCGAGCAGGTCGACGCCGGGCTGGGTGAGTCCCTCGGGCATGACGGGCAGGGTGAAGGAGACGTTCAGGCCCGGGTGGGACTTCTGGAGCTGGGCGATGGCCTGCGAGCGGCGGGTGTTGGCGGCGGTGTCCGGCAGGGCCGCGCCCTCGACGTCGAAGTCGACCTTGGTCAGCTTGTACTGGTCGATGACCTTGCCGTACGCGGCGGCGAGCGCCGAGGACGACGAGCAGTTCAGGGCCAGCTCGTGGCCGGCCGCGCCGCCGAAGGAGACCCGGACGTCACCGCCCTTGGCGCGGAGGGCGCCTATCTGGGCGGCGACCTTGTCGTCTCCGAGCTCGGTGACTCCGCCCCACAGCGGGGCGCAGGAGCCGCCGGAGGTGATGAAGGCCAGATTGAACTCCTTCACGCCAGTGGCGTCGGCGGTCGCGAGCAGGTCGTACGCCGGGTGGAGCGAGGTGTCGACGTAGGGGGCGTACTTCGCGGCGGCTCCGGTCGAGGGGGCGGTCGTGGTGGGCGTCGGGGTGGGGGCCGGTGCCGTGGTCGTGGTGGCGGTCGGTTTGGGGCTCGCGGTGGCCGTGGCGCTGGGGGTCGGCCTGGGGCTCGTGGTGGCCGAGGGGGAGGCCGTGGTGGTGGGCTGCTCGGTGGGGCGGCCGCTGGGGGTGGGGGCGGGGCCTCCGGCGGAGCAGGTCGCCTTGTTGATGAGGCAGTTGGCGGGGTCGCCCGCCGCTCCGGCGGCGGAGGTGACGAAGCCGACGGTGACCGACTGGCCCGGGGCGAGCTGCTTGTTCCAGCTCGCGGGCTTCACGGTGACATGGCGGCCGGAGACGGTGTGCTCGCCGTTCCAGAGGGACCCGATGGTCGTCCCTTCCGGCAGGTCGAACTCCAGCGTCCAGCCCCCCGACTGGACGCTGGAGGTCTCGTTGGTGACGACGTACTGGCCGGTGTAGCCGCCGGTCCAGGAACTGGTCCTGGTGTACGCGGCGCCGACGGCGGCGGCCTGGGCCGTACCGGTGAGCGCGAGGACGGCGCCGACGACGACCGCCGCGGCGACGACGGCGCCGACGGCCTTGGTCCTGGTGCTCGTCCTGCGCCGGTGCGAACTGGTGGCCATCGCGTGCCTGCCTCTGCGTACTGGGGTGGGGAGGGGGTGGGGCAGCACGCTAGCGACCGGCGAGCGGACAAAAGGGCGTCCGGGGGCGCGGGTGGGATTTCTTAGGGTCCGCTTAAGGAGGGCATCGGAACCACGAAAGGTTCCGCTCCGTACGGCTCAGCCTTCGGCGGCCCTGCGGGTGCCCGTGCCCCCGCGGCGGCGGCGGGCCGGGCGCCGGTCGCGGCGGCCCGTCGCGCCGCCCGTGCGGCGCCCGTCGAGACCGATCCAGACCCGGACCTCCGTACCGCCGAGGACGGAGTGCCCGATGCGGACGTCGCCACCGGTGGCCTCCGCCATCCGCCGCACGATGTCGAGGCCGAGGCCCGTGGAACCGTCCCGGCCGCCGCTGTTGCCGCGGGCCAGGGCGGCGGCGGGGTCGGCGATGCCGGGGCCCGCGTCGGAGACGAGGACGATGACGGCGTCCTCGCCGTTGTGGAGGTCGATCGAGAAGGCGGTGCCCTCGGGGGTGTGCCGGAAGACGTTGCCGAGGAGGGCGTCGAGCGCGGCGACGAGTTCGGGGCGCGCGACCGGGATGCGGACCGGGCGCTCGACGCCCGCGACCCGTACCCTGCGGTCCTCGTCCTCGGCGAGTGCCGACCAGAACTCCATCCGCTCGCGCACCACTTCGGCGGCGTCGCAGCCCGCGCCGGGACCGGTCGCCTGGGTCTGCGGCTTCGCGTCCCGGGCCGTGCGGATGATGGTGTCGACCTCGCGTTCCAGCTGCTCGACGGCGGTACGGGTCTGCTCGGCGGCCGGGCCCGAGCCCAGCGAGGCCGCGTTGAGCCGGAGCACGGTGAGCGGGGTGCGGAGCCGGTGGGAGAGGTCGGCGGCCAGTTCGCGCTCGTTGGCGAGCAGTTGGACGACCTGGTCGGCCATGGAGTTGAAGGCGACGGCGGCCGACTTCAGTTCGGGCGGCCCCTCCTCGGGGACGCGCGCGCCGAGCCTGCCCTCGCCCAGGTCGTGGGCGGCGCCCGCGAGCCGCTGGGCGGGCCGGACCATCCGGACGCCGAGCCGGTCGGCGACGGCGACGGAGCCGACGATCAGGGCGACGCCGACTCCGGCGAGGACCAGCCAGGCGGTGGCGACGCCGTTGGACACCTCGCCCTCGGGGACGAAGAGTTCGACGACGGCGACCTGACCGCTGCTGAGGGCGGTGGGCTGGAGCAGCGCGAAGCCGCCCGGGACCTCGGCGATGGAGGCACGGCCGAGCCTACGGGTGGTCGCGAGGTCCTCCGCGGCGGCCCGCCGGGTGCCGATCTCCAGGGCCTTGGCCCCGGGTTCACCGGCGGGTACGTGGACGGCGAGCCGTCCGGCGGCCCCGTCCTCGGTGGTGGCGACGGCCTTGTCGAGCTCGTCGCGGTCGGTGGTGATGGCGAGGACGGGGGCGAGGCCGGAGGCCCGCCGTTCGGCGTTGGAGAAGGCCCGGTCGCGGGCCATCTCCTTGACGACGAGACCGAGGGGTACGGCGAAGGCGACGACGACCATGACGGTGACGGCGAGCGACACCTTGACGAGGGCCCATCTCACGGCCGGGACTCCGGCGGCACGGGCGCGGGTTCCGGCTCCCGGGGCGGCTCCAGCTTCACGCCGACCCCGCGCAGGGTGTGCAGATAGCGGGGCCGCGCGGCCGTCTCCCCCAACTTCCGCCGCAGCCACGACAGATGTACGTCGATGGTCTGGTCGTCCCCGTACGACTGCTGCCACACCTCGGCGAGCAGTTCCTTGCGCGGGACGACGACACCCGGGCGCCCGGCGAGGAAGGCGAGCAGGTCGAACTCGCGGCGGGTCAGGTCCAGAGGTGCCCCGTCGAGCTCCGCCTGTCGGCGCAGCGGGTCGACGGTGAGGCCGCCGACCTGGAGCGCCCGGGACGGCGGCAGCTCGCCCGCGGCGGACCGCGCCCGGCGCAGGACGGCGGCCATCCGGGCCGAGAGGTGGTCGACGGAGAAGGGCTTCACCAGGTAGTCGTCGGCACCGGCGTGGAGGAGCCGTACGATCTCCGCCTCGTCGTCCCGCGCGGTCGCGATGATGACCGGTACGTCGGTGAGGCCGCGCAGCATCTTGAGCGCCTCGGACCCGTCCAGATCGGGCAGTCCGAGGTCCAGGACGACCACGTCGAAACGGAAATGGGCGACCTCGCGCAGCGCCTCCAGAGCCGTGCCGACGCTCCGTACCGTGTGGGAGGCCTCGGAGAGCTGCCGGATGAGGGCGGAGCGCACGAACTGGTCGTCCTCGACCACGAGCACACTTGCCATGGGCCGCACCGTACGCCATACGGGGGAATGTTCTGGAGTGGACCACCCTCCGGTACGGGCCCGCCGGGGGTGGTGCAGTATGACGCGGATGCGAAGAGGACTCGTTCACGCCCTGGCCTGGTCGCTCGCCACCGGCGCGGCGGTCACGCTGTCCTGGTGGGGAGTGCACACGGTGCTGTCCGGGACGGTGTACGACCCTCCGCGCGCCCTGCCCCTGCCGGCCGGCAGCACCGGTGACCCTGGCCCGGCCGCCGGCGATCCGCTGTCGTCCTCGACCCGGCGGCCCGAGCCCTCCGCGTCCTCCGCGCCCGCCTCCGCGAGGCCCACGCCGAGCGACGGGCCCACGGCCCCGGCCGCGCCCACGGCGCCCCCCTCACGGACACCGAAGGCCACGAGGGCGACTCCCCCGGCCACCACCCCGCCCCCCTCCGACTCGCGGGTGAGGACCTACACGGTCGACGGCGGCCGGGTCACCTTCGACCTCGGGGAGAACGCGGCCGAACTGGTCTCGGCGACGCCCGCCTCCGGCTGGCGGATGCAGGTGTGGAAGCAGCCGGCCTGGATCCGGGTCACGTTCACCATGGACGGCCGTGAGCTGTCCGTCTTCTGCGTCTGGCACGACACCGCGCCCCGCGTGGAGATCGAGGACCGGGCCACCTGAGACCGGCGGGCCGTCGGGCGGCGCTCAGCGGAAGGCGGAGGCGGGCGGTGCGGGCGAGGGCCTGGCGCTCGCGTCGGTGACGGGCGCCGCTCCCCCGGCGAAGTCGGCGAGCGCCCGCCCGTGTTCCACCCGGCCCGGGTGGGGGTCGGTGGCGACCCGGCGGGTCAGTTCGGCCACCGGCAGCTCCCGGTCGGAGGCGAGCAGCACCGCGTTGCCGAAGCGGCGGCCGCGCAGCACCGTCGGGTCGGCGGTCAGCGCCAGCTCCGGGAAGACGGCGGCGGCGGTGGCGATCTGGCCGCGCAGATGCGTCAGAGGCGGTCCGTCGGCGAGGTTCGCCGCGTAGAGGCCGCCGGGCCGCAGCACCCGCCGTACCTCGGCGAGGAACTCGGTGCTGGTCAGATGGGCCGGGGTGCGGGCCCCTCCGAACACGTCGGCGATGACCAGGTCGGCCCAGCCGTCCTGGACCTTGGCGAGGCCGGCGCGGGCGTCGGTGGAGCGGACCCGGACACGGGCCCCCGCGTCGAGGGGCAGTTCCCGGCGGACCAGCTGGACGAGACGCGCGTCGAGTTCCACGATCTGCTGGGTGGAGCGGGGCCGGGTCGCGGCGACGTACCGGGCGAGGGTGAAGGCGCCGCCGCCGAGGTGGACGACCTGGAGCGGCCGGTTCGGCGGGGCGGCGAGGTCGGCGATGTGGCCGAGCCGCCGCTGGTACTCGAAGGAGAGGTGGGCGGGGTCGTCGAGGTCCACGTGGGACTGCGGGGCACCGTCGATGAGGAGCGTCCAGGCGCGGGGGCGTTCCCGGTCGGGTATGAGTTCGGCGAGTCCGCCGTCGACGGTCTCGACGACGGGGGCGGCGGCGGCCGCCCGGTCACGCTGCTTGTTCCTGGCCACGGACCCCATTATCCGGGCACGCCCGGGCGGGGGCTCAGTGGCAGCCGTCGGCCGCCTCGATGAGCCGGGCCGCCTCACCGAGTGCCTCGCGGAGCACGACGGGATCGGTGACGGGGCCGGTGTCTCCCGGGGGCAGCAGCCAGCCGGCCGGCCGGGGCGTGTCGCCCGCCGGTTCGGGCAGCTCCGGCAGTTCGGGGAGACGGAGGCCGCGCCCGGAGGTCCGCGTACAGGCGCTGCCCGGCATGTCCCAGGCGGCGGCGGTGCCCGGCGGCACCAGGAAGCCGAGGGTGTCGCAGGTGCCGTCGTGGACCACGGGGCCGACGGCGGGGGCGGCGCCGCGCCGCAGGATGTCGACGGCCTCCAGGCCCTGCCGGACGGGGACCGTCACCAGGTCCCAGGCTCCGGCGGCGGGCTTGGGGTCGTCGGCGTCCGGGGTGGATGCGTGCCGCGTGGCCGACTGCGAACCGATCTCCGACATGGGGACCCCTCCTCGCTCCGAGGAGACACGTTCCGTCTCTCCCTTTACGGTTCAACGCCCATGCGCGTCAACGGCTACGGCGCCATGCCGCCGCAAAGGATGGCAGTTCATGGCAGATCGCAGGCGAGATATCCGATTTGTAGCCAAACTCTGCGTACGCATCCGGTCACAGCAGGTACGTTCTTGCCGCCGGACCACCCGGCAGCACAGGAGAGGGCTCGGCCATGGCGACGTCACGGGCAGTTCCCAATCTCGCCTTCCGACGGCTCCGCGGACAGCACTCGCCGGCGGAGTTCGCCGCGGCGGTCCGCCGGGCGGCGCGGGAGATCGGCGAACAGGTCGCGTGCGACGCCCGCTACATCGGGCGCGTGGAGGCGGGCGAGATCCGCTGCCCCAACTACGCGTACGAGCGGGTCTTCCTGCACATGTTCCCCGGGCTCGGCCTCGCCGACCTGGGGTTCTCCGCGCGGGAGACGGTGCGCGGCCGGCGGCAGGCCGTCCCGGCCGGGGCTCCGACTCCCGCCGCCATCCCGACCCGGAACGATGAGGAGAGCGACGTGCTGCGTCGCGCATTCATGACGAGCGGCTCCGCCACCCTGGCGGCCGCCTCGCTGGGACTCGGCGGCCCCGCCGTCGCGATCCCCTCCCCCCGCGGCACCCACCGCATCGGCGAGTCCGAGGTGCGGGCCGTGGAGGACGCCGTACGGCAGATCCGGCTGCTCGACGACCGGCACGGCGCCGACGGACTCTACAAGGTCGCCGCCCAGCCGCTCCGCGCCGCGTACGCGCTGCTCGACACGGGCACCATGACCCGCCGCTCCACCGAGGACCGGCTGCACGCGGGCGCGGGCGAGCTCTCCCTCTCCGTCGGCTGGCTGGCCCACGACTCGGGGCGGCACGAGGACGCGCGCTCGCACTACGCCGAAGCCCTGGCCACCGCGCGCGTGTCCGGCAACCCGGCCCTGGAGGCGCACGCCTTCTGCAACACGTCGTTCCTGGCCCGGGACACCGGCCGGTACCGCGAGGCGGTGCGGGCGGCGCAGGCGGGGCTGCGGGCCGCGCAGCCGCTGGCCTCGGCCCGGCTGCTGTCCCTGCTGTCGCTGCGGGAGGCCGGCGCCTGGGCCGGGCTCGGTGACCGCTCCGCCTGCGAGCAGGCCCTCGGCCGCGCCCATGCCTTCTTCGACCGGGGCCAGGCCGAGGGCGACCCGGAGTGGATGTCGTTCTTCGGGGAGCCCGAGCGGGAGGCCCTGGAGGCCCAGTGCTGGGCGGCGCTCGGCGACTGGGGCCGGGCCGCCCGCCACGCCCACCGGGCCACGGTCCTGCAGAACCCGCACTTCGCGCGGAACCTGGCGCTCTACCGCGCCCACCTCGCCAAGGACCTGGCGCACGCGGGGCGCCCCGAGGAGGCGGAGGCGGAGGCGAAACGGGTGGTGGACTCCCTGGACGGCGTCGCCTCGGCCCGGGTCCGGGCGATGCTCTCCGAGACGCGCCGGGTGCTCACCGCGTACTGAAACCCCCCGCGGCCGCTACTGCTCCAGGTGGCCGGTGTCGTTCCAGCGCTCGATCGCCGGGGCGCCGTACGCCCAGCCGAGGACGGAGAGGCTCGTCGGGTCGAGGCGGATGCGGGAGGCGAAGGAGACGTCCTCGCCGAGCCAACGGGAGCCGATCGAGCGCAGGATGTGCCCGTGGGCGAAGACCAGCACGTCACGGTCGGCCGAGCGGGCCCAGTTGACGATCTCGTCGGCGCGGTCCGAGAGCTGCGCCAGGGTCTCGCCGTCCGGGACGCCGTCGCGCCAGATGAACCAGCCGGGCTGCACGGCCTGGATCTCGGACGGCGTCATCCCCTCGTACGCCCCGTAGTCCCACTCCATCAGCGCGTCCCACGGCTCGGCCCGGTCGCCGAAGCCGGCGAGGTCGCAGGTCTCGCTCGCGCGCACCAGCGGGCTGGTGCGCACCTCGACGCCGGGCAGGCCCTGCCAGGGGCCGCGGTGGAGGCGCTCGCCGAGCAGCTTCGCGCCGCGCCGCCCCTCGTCGAGCAGGGGAATGTCGGTCCTGCCGGTGTGCCGGCCGAGAAGTGACCACTCGGTCTGGCCGTGCCGGGCGAGCAGGATGCGCGGTGCCATGGGAAGGACGCTCCAGGGGTTTCACGGTGCGGACGTGCCTCTCCCATCATCGCCCACGTGGAATCCGGGTGACATGCGCGTACGGCTGGGGCGGCGGTGACGGGGACCGGTCCGCTGCCGACCCCGTACGTGCTGCGGCGCGCCGGGCGGCCGCGCGGAACGGCGGAAGCGCCTCCGGTTGTCAGTGGCGGATGCGAGACTTCCACGGGTGAGCGCATCCCTGGACAGCGGTCTGTCACGAGCACCGCGGACGACACGTCTACAGCTGTTCGCTGAGCTGCGCGGACCGGCCACCGTGCCGCGTCCGCTGGACGCGCGGGCGCTCGCGGCGCTCGCCGCCAACCCCGGCTGCCGGCGGCGGGCCCTCCTCGACGGCGCCGGTGTCGACAAGTCCGCGCTCGCCGCGAAGCTCGGCTCGCCCGCCCCGTTCGGGCAGTCGCAGTTCGCGATCGTGCGGGGCAACTCCTTCGAGGCGAAGGTCAAGGCGGACGGCGGCCGTGAGCTGCTGCGCCTGATCGGCGTCGAGGAGCCGGGCACGGTGTCCGTGCCCGATCTGGCGGCGGCCGGACCGGAGGGGCGGGTGGCGCGGACGGCGCTCGCGCTGCGTGAGGCCACCGGGGCCGGGGCGTGGACGCTGCTCGACCATCCGCTGCTCGCCCTCGATGTGGCGGGCTCGCCGGTGTATCTGGAGCCGGACGCGGTGGTGGTCCGTCCCGACGGCGGGTGGACGGTCGTGGAGATCAAGTCGTTCCCGATGGTCGACGGCGCCGCCGACGCGTCGAAGGTGGGCGCGGCGGCCCGCCAGGCCGCCGTGTACGTGCTGGCTCTGGAGCGGGTGGCGGCCCTGACGGAGGGCGCCCGGGTCGCGCGGTCGGTGCTGCTCGTCTGCCCGAAGGACTTCTCGAACGTGCCGACGGCGTCGGTCGTCGACGTGCGCAAGCAGCGGTCGGTCACCCGCCGGCAGCTCGCCCGGCTGACGCGGATCGACGAGATCGCGGAGGCCCTGCCGGAGGGCACGAGCTTCGACGTGGCGGAGCGCTCGCCCGCGGAGCTGACGGCCGCCGTGGAGTCCGTCCCCCACCAGTACGCGCCGGAGTGCCTGGCCGCCTGCGAGCTGGCCTTCCACTGCCGGACCCGGTCCCGGGAGGCGGGCGCCGTGGAGACCCTGGGCCGTTCGGTACGGGGTGAGCTGGGCGGCCTGCCGACGGTCGGCGCGGTCCTCGCGGCGGCACGCGGCGAGGCCGGCGACCCGGAGGACCCGGCGGTGGCGGCGCTGCGCAGGGCGCGGGCGCTGCGCGCGGAGGCGCTGTCGGAGGCCGCCCGAGTGCCCCGGGAGAGCGTCGAATGCCCCTCCTGACCAGTCGTTCCTGTGCCGCGCCCCGGAAGGCCCTCGCATGTCGCTGATCACCACGCTGGCCCGGATGGAGGCCGTCGAGTCGGGCCGGGCGCAGCCCCTGGCGACCGTCCGCCACCGGAGGATCTCCGAGCGGCCGCTCGTCCTCGTGCCGCTGACGACGGCCGGTGAGGCGGGCGCCCCGCTCGGCGCCCTGGTCGGCACCGACCGCGAGGAGCCCCGGCTCCTGGTGGTGGCCCAGCCCCGCGACCGTGACCTGCGGTTCGCGTTCCTCGCCGATCTCGCGGAGGAGGTCCTGCCGTACGTCGACTCCTTCGCGGACGTCGTCGAGGCGGCGGAGAAGAGCGAGGTCGACCCCGAGACCGGCAAGAAGGTGAAGGTCGAGGTCGAGCTGTGCGCGGACGCGCCGCAGCTGATCGTGCCGAGCCGGGCCGGCGTCGAGTACGTACGGCTGCTCGGGCGCTCCACGCGGTTCCGGCGGACGGCCGAGCAGGACCCGGAGACGCCGTTCCCCGCGCCGCCGCGCGTCCCGCTGCTCGGGCGCTGGCTGACGCACTTCGGCGACCGGGCGCGGGTGCCGGGCTCCTCGCTGCTGCTCGCGGCGACCGACCTCCTGGGCCGGCACTGGGCGACGGGCCAGTCCTCCCTTGAGGACCAGCACCTGGGCGCGCTGCTCGCCTGGATCGACCCGTACGACGGGGAGCCGGGCGCGGAGGCCGCGCTGCGGGCCGAGACGGGCCGGGACTCCCAGGGTCAGCTGCTCTGCCCGCCGGCCGGTCCGGCCACCGACCCCGCCTTCGACAACAAGCTCCTCGCGCCCGCGATCGAGCGGTACGACCGGGCCCGGCAGGCGCTCGGCGCGGCCCTGGACGGCGAGGCGGCCGACAGTGGCCTCGGCGAACTGCACCGGGCCGAGCGGGAGCTGCGCCGCCTGGTCGTCTCCCAGCTGAAGCCGACCTGGGACGCGGTCTGGCGGGCGGTCGACCTGCTGCGGGAGCTGCCGGAGGGGGCCAGGGTCGAGGACCGCTGGACCCGGGACCGCTGGTCCTTCACGGCTCACCGTGACCGGGTCGCGGCCGGCGAGCCGCCGCAGCCGCGCCGGGACGACGCCGTGACGGCGGCCCGCAAGCTCGCCGCGCGCGAGCAGGCGCAGGCCCAGCTGGAGGCGCAGGAGGCCCTCGACGATCCGCTGGTGCTCGCCGGGCGGAGACTCGCGGGCGAGGCGTTCACGGCCGAGGTGGCCGAGGTGACGATGGCGTGGACGGAGTCGAAGCGGCCCTCTCCGCGCCCGCTCCTCACCGTCCGCACGGAGGACCGGCCGCACCTGGGCGAGAAGCTGCGGGTGTACCGCTCGCTCGACGGGAAGCCGCAGACGGCGGAGTTCGTCCGGTACGAGGAGGACGGCTCGCTGCTGCTTCGGCTCCTCGACAGGATGGGCCGGTCCAAGGAGCCCGCGGAGGGCTCGGTGCCGGAGAAGGGCGAGCGGATCGCCTGGACGCTGTTCGAGCACGACCAGCGGGTCGGGCCGCAGCTGCCGGACCCGGAGGAGACGCCCTGGACGCACGGCGGTCCGCCCCGGACGGACACCGTGGAACTGCCCGACGCCGTGACACCCGAGGACGTGCTGTGAGCCTGACCGATACCGCGCCGGGGACCTTCGATCCTTCCGCCGAGGCCGGGCGGGCGACCGACGCCATCCTGGCGGACACCCTGCACGGCACCGCGCGCGGTGTCGTCGTGGACTCCCCGCCCGGCGCGGGGAAGTCGACGCTCGTGGTGCGGGCCGCGCTCGAACTGGCCGCCGCGGGGCGCCCCCTGATGGTGGTGGCGCAGACGAACGCGCAGGTGGACGACCTGGTGCTGCGGCTCGCCGAGAAGGAGCCCGACCTTGAGGTGGGCCGGCTGCACTCGAACGACAGCGATCCGTACGACAAGGCGCTCGACGACCTGGAGAACGTACGGAAGTCGGCGAAGGCGGGTGAGCTGGCCGGGCTTCCGGTGGTGATCTCCACGGCCGCCAAGTGGGGGCACGTGAAGAACGTCGAGCCGTGGGCGCACGCGATCGTCGACGAGGCGTACCAGATGCGCTCGGACGCGCTGCTCGCCGTCGCGGGCCTCTTCGAGCGGGCGCTGTTCGTCGGCGACCCCGGACAGCTCGATCCGTTCTCCGTGGTGGGTGCCGAGCAGTGGGCGGGGCTCAGCTACGACCCCTCGGCGAGCGCGGTGTCCACCCTGCTCGCGCACAACCCGGAGCTGCCGCAGCACCGGCTTCCGGTGTCCTGGCGGCTGCCGGCCTCGGCGGCGCCGCTGGTGTCGGACGCCTTCTACCCGTACACGCCGTTCCGCAGCGGCACCGGGCACGGGGACCGGAGGCTGTCCTTCGGGGTGGCGTCGGACGGTTCGGGCCCCGACCGGGTCCTCGACGAGGCGGCGGAGTCGGGCTGGGGCCTGCTCGAACTGCCGGCCCGGCACACCCCGCGCACCGACCCCGAGGCCGTCGGTGCGGTCGCCCTGGTGGTGCGCCGGCTCCTCGACCGGGGCGGGGCCGCGGTCTCGGAGCGCTCGGAGACCCCGGTGCCCCTGACCCCGGACCGCGTCGCCGTGGGCACCGCCCACCGTGACCAGGCGGCGGCGGTCAGGGCGGCGCTCGCGGAGCTCGGCGTGACGGGCGTGACGGTGGACACGGCGAACCGGCTCCAGGGGCGTGAGTACGACGTGACGGTCGTCCTCCACCCGCTGTCCGGCCGCCCGGACGCGACGGCCTTCCATCTGGAGACGGGCCGGCTGTGCGTCCTCGCCTCCCGGCACCGGCACGCGTGCGTGGTGGTCTGCCGGGCGGGGGTGGCGGAGCTCCTCGACGAGCATCCGTCGACGGAACCGGTCCAGCTGGGCGTCGCCGTGTCGTTCCCGGACGGCTGGGAGGCGAACCACGCGGTCCTCTCCCATCTGGAGGAACACCGGGTGAGCTGGAGGCCCTGACCTCAGGGACGGTTCGAGGCCGCGCGGAGGACCGAGGCGCCGACGGGCGTGAGGGTGTGCAGGACCGTCGCGGCGTGCCGGCTGCTCGTGATGAGCCCGGCGTCGCGCAGGGCCGTGGCGTGCCGGCTGGCCGAGGCCGCGGAGACCCCTGCCGCGCGGGCCATCTCGCCGGTCGTCGCCCCGGTGGCGGCCGCGCGCAGGGCCGCCGCCCGGGTCCGCCCGAGGAGTGCCGTCAGAGGCGCGGACGGTTCGTCGGCGAGCCGGTGGTCCGGGGGCAGGGCGGCGCTGTCCCGGCGTACCGGGTAGCAGAGGACGGGCGGGAGGTCCGGATCGGCGAGGCTGTTCGGGGTGCGCCAGCAGAAGTACGTGGGGATGAGTGTCAACCCGCGTCCGTCGAGGCACAGTTCCCGGTCGGGAGGAGTGAAGTCGACCTGTAAGGACGGCGGCCGCCAGCGGATCGAGGGGCCCACGCCGTCCAGGAGTCCGCCGACACCGCCGTCGAGGAACCCCCGGCCGAGCGCGGCCCGTTCGGCGTCGAAGCGTGAGCGGATGGACTCGGCGTACGGGGCGATGCCGACGTCGTGGTAGGCGCGCAGCAGCCGTACGAGCTCCCTGCGGTCCTCGAGCCCGCTGAGCCGCGCCGCCCACGGCGGCGCCCCGACCATGCGGTCGAGCCGCGCCACCTCCTGTGCCACCCGCCGCGGGGAGGTCGCCAGGATCGCGTCGAGCCCTTCGGCGAGACCGCCGACGCCCCGCCCGGGGGTCAGGAAGTCCGGGAAGTAGGCGGCCCGGGGGAAGAGCGGCAGGAGAACCGTGCGGAGCGCCCGTTCGAGCCCCTTCTCCCGCAGCCGGACCCGTACGGTCCGCAGCCAGCCCGCGTAGGCCCAGCGCCCGTCCCGGGTCTGGAAACGGTGCAGGCTCGTGGCGATCTCCCAGAACGGATTCGGCGCGGCGGCGACGCGGACAGCGGCCAGGTCGGCGTCCCCGAAGTGGATGCGGAGCATCTCGTTCCCCCTCGTGAGCTCGGCATTTGCGGTCAGCCGCAACAGCATGGCCGAGTTCCGCCGGGATCCGTCATGGTTGGCCAACGGCGCAGGACGGCGGGCGTGTCCGCGCCGCCGAGAAACACCGAACGGGAGGAAAAGACATGCGAACTCTCAAGACCCGTGCGGCCGTTGCCGCGACCACCGGCGCACTGGCCCTGGCCGGGATCCTGGGCACGGCCGGCACGGCGAGCGCGGCCCCGGCCGCCGCCGCTTCCGCGCAGCGGACGGAGGTCACCGAGGCCGGCGATGCCCAGGCGACGCTCGCCCTCTACAACCGCAAGGTCTGGAAGACGGTGAACCACCGGGCCGCGCCGGACGGGGACTCCACGCTCATCGGCAGGCTCTACGCGGGCACCTACTACACGGTGAGCTGCTGGAGGTACGGCGAGACGGTGACCGCCGAAGGCACCACCAACAACGTGTGGATCTTCTCCAAGAACGGCAGCGGCCGGTGGGGCTACGCCAGCGCCATCTACTTCTCGGGCAACAAGTACGCCGACCTGCCGCTGACGGCGAGGTGCTAGGCACCCCGCCCTGCCCGTGAGCACGCCCCGGAGCCGTACGGAGAGTCGTACGGCTCCGGGGCCGTGTCGGCGCCGGTCCCGTTTCCGGGGGCGCGCGCGGTGGAAGCCGCGCGCTCTTGCGGGGCGCGGGACAATGGGCGAAGGCCCGGGTCTCCGGGCCGTGCCTGTGCGAGGAGGAGACGGACGATGGCGGAACCCGGGGAACGGAGCGGACAGCGGCGGCTCAGGCCGGCTCCGCTGATCTTCGAGCCTGCCGAGGCGACCGCCGATCCGGAGCACTTCTTCGACCTGGAGTCGATAGAGGACCCGCGCGAGCTGCTGTCCCGGGCGACGGAGCTGACGCTCGCGTTCCGCGCGGCGGCGGACCGGGCGACCGAGTTCCAGGCGATCGCGGCGGCGCAGCTGGCGGATCCGCGCCGGTTCGACCGGCTGACGGCGGCGGACGTCGCCGAGCGGGCGCAGTGGACCGAGGACTACGCGAGGAAGATGATCGAGTTCGGTCGCGACCTGATCCGTACGAACGGCCGCCCCGCGGAGGAGTAGGCGGGGCAGGGCACTCGACGCGGCGCCTGGCATATGCGGGCCGCACGATACTCCTCGCCCACCCCTCCTGTCCGGGATTCGCGAACTCTCGGCGACGACGCCGTCACGCCCGGTAGACCTGCAGGCATGACGACGTGGCTGCGCGACGAGACCTCGCACGACATTTCGCACGACATCTTCCGGTTCCTCCGGGAGGGTGACGAGGGACGGCATCAGACCGCCCGGGTGACCGCCGACGGGGCCGCCTGGCTCGCGTCGGCCGCCGGGGGCCGCGGCGCCGACGCGCTCACCCGCTGGGAGGCCCGGCCCGCCTCGCCCGCGACGCTGCCGTGCGGAAGGGTCTTCGACGTCGTCAACGTGGACCCCGTCTTCGGGCGGCGGATGCTGGACCGCCTGTGGTCGGAGGGGCCCGGGTCGGGGCCTGTCGCCGTCCACCGGGGCCGGATGATGATGTTCGCCGCGCCGGGCACGGCTCAGCGGCTGCCGGCCCTGCTCGACTGGGAGGCGGGGATCCCCTCTGCGCGAAGTGCCTACGGGAGGCGCGAGGCGGTTCCTCAGCTTCTCTGTCACGGGGTCGGGGACGCCGTGACCGTGCCGCCGCTCGTGCCCTCAGGCCCCTCAGGACCGCGCTGGCTGGTGGCCCCCGACACCCGGAACCCCTGGCTGCCGGGCCCCGAGGTCGTGCTCTGGGCCTGTGTACGGGCCGTCCGGGCGGCCTCCGCCGCCGACGTGCGGGTATCGATTTTTCCTCCCGCCGATCCGGGTGCTAATGTCTACGACGTCAGCAGGCGCCGCTAGCTCAGTTGGTTAGAGCAGCTGACTCTTAATCAGCGGGTCCGGGGTTCGAGTCCCTGGCGGCGCACAGACGGAAGAAGCCCCTCGCGGAAGCGAGGGGCTTCTTCGTGTTCCGGCTCCGTCCCGGCCGGTCACCCGGTCAGTCGACAGCGGGCGGGGTGACCCTGACCGTCCAGCCGCCCGTCCCTGTGCGGTCCATGACCTCGACCCGGACCCCGGTCCCCGGCACGGTGAGGGTCTCGCCCTCGTCGAGCGGGGCGTCCGCCAGCGGCGGGTAGACGGAGCGGTCCCAGCAGGCCTCGGTCCGCGGGTGGGCGTCGATGACCTCGACCGGGCCGTCGCCGGAGGCCGCGGCGCCGTGCACCCGGTAGACGAGCACGCCCTCGGTGCAGGTGTCGGCGTTGTTCCCGGTGTCGGTCCTGGCCTCGACCGCGAGAACGGTGTCGGGTCCGGTGCGGACCACCGCGAGCCGGGTGCCGAGGGTGCCGCCGGACGGCGGCGGGGTGTCGGTGGGTTCCAGGGTGACCATCCGGGGCGCGGTGCCCTGGACACAGGCCACCTGGGCCGGGGAGAGCCAGCCGAGCTTCCATTTGTGCCAGCCGAAGAGGTCCGGCGAGAGTCCGAACTGGCTTCCCATGACGTCCCAGTCACCCACATGGGTGTCCCAGTCGCCCTTGCCGTCCTCCGGGCGGTGGTAGAGGTCGGGCAGGTCGAAGACATGGCCGGTCTCGTGGGCGAGCACGTTGCGGTCGGGCGGGTGCCGCTCGAAGACGGTGACGACCCGCTTGATCTCGGTGCCGTCGACCTCCAGGGGGCGTTCGAGGTTGACCACCTTGGTCGCGTCGGAGTCCACGCCGGGCGCGTCCGGGTCGGCGACCAGGTAGACGACGTCGTACCGGGCGAAGTCGACGCTGGCGTCGGCGGCGGCGACCGCGTCCCGGAGGTAGGCGGCGCGCTGCCCGGCGTCCCAGTCGCGCCGTATGTCGTACGCGCTCGACTCCCTGGGCATCGGGGTCCAGGCGGGCTGGGGGTGCGGGCGCAGGGTGAAGCGTCCGTAGGAGGCGCGCGAGAAGTACTCGCTGGTGGCGGGGAAGTGGTCGGCCGCGAGCTCGGCCGGTTCGATGAGCGGCTCCGAGTCCGGGAAGGAGAGGAAGATCATGACCGCGTCGAGTGCGCGGTCGGGGCGGGGGTACGACCTGTTCCAGGTGTCGAGGCCGAGCGAGTGATGGGCCGCGGTACGCGGCAGGGCGCAGGGGCCCGCCGCGGGCGCGCCGACGGCGGGGCCGGCGACGAGTCCGGTGGCGGCCAGGGCGGCGAGCGAGGTGAAGGCCGCCGCGCCGGCACGCAGCCGCGAGCGTTCCACTCCCCCGGGTGGCTGCTGACCCCTCACGTGGACCTCCGGATCGGGAATGCGGGACACCCCACCCACCTTGTGATGATTTGCGGCATTTCGCATGTTTCCGCTGCCCCGGTCGGGTGAGAGGGCGCCACCGGGTCGACGCGACACGGGCGCGCTTCAGCTCACGGAAAGTCACATTCGGTCACGCCGTCATCGACCCGTGTCAGACCCGTGCAGAAACGATCGCGCAGGGTTCCGTGGTGGGCGGCCTCACAGTGCCGGGCGGTCCCCTGAGGCGCCCTGGAGCTGGAAGGCTCCCCCGCGCTGGCTCTATGATCGGCTCACTCTTCCTTGGCCGACCGTCCCGACCACATGTGACCGGCCCGACTGCACTACGGGAGCGAGCGGTGAGCGGAACCCCCGAAGGACCGGTGCACCCAGAGCCGCCGGAGAAGCACGCGGCAGAGACCGCACTCACGGAGCGTCACCCCGAGCAGCACGGCGAGACTCGACCCGAGCTCACCCCCCGGCCCCACCCCGGGCGCCCCGAACAGCACGGGGGGCGTGGCGCCGCCGAACTCCGCGACTACCACGCCGCCTTCCGGGTCGCCCAGCTCGCCATGGCCGTCGTCGACCAGGACGGGATCGTCGTCGCGGCCAACGACTCCTTCGGCGCCCTCCTCGGCACCGAGGCCGGTGCGCTCCGGGAGCAGGCCGCGTCCGATCTCGTCGACCTCGCGTCCGACGGGCGCACCTGGCACGCGTACCGCGAGGTGCTGCGCGGCCGCCGCTCCCGCTTCCGCTGCACGCGCCGCCTCAAGCACCCCGACGGACGCTCGCTGTGGGCCGAGGTCACCGTGGCGCCCGTGCCCGACAGCCGGAGCGTCCTCCTGTCGATCGCGGACATCAGCGACCGCCGCGAGCTCCAGGCCCGGCTCCGTCACCTCCAGATGCACGACCCGGTGACCCGGCTGCCCAACCGCGCGCTGTTCTTCGAGCGTCTCTCCGCCGCGCTCGAAGCCTCGGCCCACGACGCCGAGGACGATCAGGAGCCGGAGGAGGCCGGGAGCTCCGGCCGTACGGGCGGGGCCGGGGCACAGGGCGCGGTCAGCTCGTCGTACGAGAGCTACGGGTATGGCAGAACAGGGCGGATCGGTCTCTGCTACCTGGACCTCGACGGCTTCAAGGCGGTCAACGACACCCTCGGCCACCGCGTCGGCGACCGGCTGCTCGCCGCCGTCGCCGGACGCCTGACGGAGTGCGCGGACAGCGACGGCTACACCCGCAGCGGTGGCCATCTGGTGGCGCGGCTCGGCGGGGACGAGTTCGCGATCCTCGTCGAGGACTCCACCGGCACGGAGCAACTCGCCGACCTGGCGCGCTCGGTGCTCGACTCCCTGCAGGATCCCTTCGACCTGGCCGGTCAGCGGCTCGCGGTCTCCGCCTCGATCGGCGTGGTCGAGCGCTCCGGGCACGGGACGACCGCGACGGCCCTGATGCAGGCCGCGGACACCACGCTGTACTGGGCGAAGGCGGACGGCAAGGCCCGCTGGACCCTCTTCGACCCCGAGCGCAACGCGCACCGGATGACCCGCCAGGCCCTCTCCTCGACCCTGCGGCCCGCCGTGGAGCGCGGGGAGTTCGGCCTGGAGTACCAGCCTCTCGTGGACCTGGCGGACGGGGCCGTGCGCGGGGTGGAAGCGCTGGTGCGCTGGAACCACCCGCAGTTCGGCGCCCTTGCGCCGAATCGGTTCATCGGAATCGCCGAGGAGGACGGCTCCATCGTGGAGCTGGGCCGGTGGGTGCTGCGCACGGCCTGCCGGCAGGCCCGGCAGTGGCAGAAGGACCATCCGCGCGAGCGCCCGATCTTCGTCAGCGTCAACGTGGCGGTCCGTCAGGTGTGGGACTCCGACCTGGTCGCGGACGTGGCGGGCATCCTCGCGGAGACCGGTCTCGCCCCGCATCTGCTCCAGCTGGAGCTGACCGAGTCCGCCGTGATGGGCTCGGCGGGCCGGCCGCTCCAGGCGCTCCAGGCGCTGAGCGACATGGGGGTGCGGATCGCGATCGACGACTTCGGCACCGGCTACTCGAACCTGGCCTATCTGAGCCGGCTGCCGGTATCGGTGCTCAAGCTCGACGGATCGTTCGTGCGCGGCTTCCAGGACGAGGAGCACGCCAACCCGGCGGACGAGCTGATCGTCGAGGCCCTCGTGCAGCTCGCGCACCGGCTGGGCCTCACGGTCACCGCGGAGTGCGTGGAGACCTCGGGGCAGGCGAGCCGGCTGCGCCGGATCGGCTGTGACACCGGGCAGGGCTGGCTGTACTCACGGGCGGTGGCCCCGGACCGCATCGCCGAACTGATCGGCACGGAGCCGCTCCCGGTGTGACCCTCCGGCAGGGGCGTCCCTCCGGCCGGACACATGGAACTGCCCCCGGCCGGAGGGACATTCCGGGCGGGGGCAGCGGTTCATGAGGGGTTCGGGGCGTCAGGCCGTCAGCAGGCGCCGAGGTCCTTCCAGACGCCCCACTCGCCGGTCGTGCCCGGCGTCTCGTTCTGGGTCCACCACTGGGCCTTGTACTTGCGGCCGTTGTGGGAGACCTCGTTGCCCGCGTTGTAGATCGTGCCGGCCACGTATGCCGGGAGCGAGCCGCAGCCCGTGGCGGGCGGCGTGGTCGGCGGGGTCGTGGGCGGCGTGGTCGGGGGCGTGGTGGGCGGCGTGGTCGGCGGGACGGTGGTGGAGCCGAGCGCGGTGTTGATCTGCTTCAGCAGGGTGGCGTTCTCGTCCAGGCCGAGGAGCGAGTACATCATCGCGCCGCCGAGACCACGCTGCTTGCCGTAGTTCACGCGCTCCTGGATGGACTTCTGGTTCAGGCCGGTGAAGAACTCGCCGTCCTTGTAGAAGTAGGAGGACTTGGCCTGGTCGTCCCAGAAGGTGGTCGACGCGTTGTCGACGATGCCGCCGAGCTCCTTGTAGTGGGCGATGCCCGGCTGCTGGCTGAGCGGGCGGGCGTTGGAGCCGCCGGTGGCGGTCTGGGCGAGACCGTTGGTGGTCCCGGCCGGGACGCCCTTCCAGCCGCGGTAGTAGAACTCGTAGCCCAGCGTCAGCTTGTTGGCGGGGAAGCCGCCGGCGATGCCATAGGTCGGGTTGCCGTCGATCCAGGAGTCGATGGCGGCGTCGACCGAGTACTTCTCCTGGCCCGGCGCGATCACGTCGGTCGGGTCGTTGGAGCCGGAGTAGAGCGGGGACTGGTGGTACGTCGGCCCGTCGCCGTCCCAGGCGCCGTGCATGTCGTACGTCATGATGTTGGCGTAGTCCAAGTACTGGCCGATCTTGTCGGTCTCGATGTACTTGATCTTGTCCTGGCCGGCCGGGAGGGCCGCGGTCAGCATGTACTTCTTGCCGCCGTTGGCCGCGCCGTGCGCGTCGAGCTGCTTGCGGAACTCGGCGAGGAGCAGCGTGAAGTTCTGCTTGTCCTCGGGGCCGTAGTGGTTGCCCAGGTGACCTTCGGGAGAACCGGGGTACTCCCAGTCGATGTCGATGCCGTCGAAGATGCCGGCCGCCGTGCCCGCGCCGCCGAAGCCGCCCTCGACCGGCAGGTTGCCCTTGATGTACTGGTCGATGCAGGAGGAGACGAGCTTCTTGCGGCTCGCGTCCGTCTTCGCCGCGTCGTGGAAGTACTTGGAGTAGGTCCAGCCGCCGAGCGAGATGTTGATCTTCAGGTGGGGGTACTTCGCCTTCAGTTCCTTGAACTGGTTGAAGACGCCCACGATGGGCTGGTCCCACTTGTCGGCGACGCCGTCGACGGAGTCGGCCGCACTGAAGGTCTTCTGGTAGTCGGCGTAGGAGTCACCCGCACCGTCACCCGCGTTGGGGTTGGCGTCGTCACCCGCGGCCTTGTTGGCCATGAAGCAGGTGAGGTTGGTGGGGTGGATGTTGCCGAACGAGTAGTTGATGACGTCCAGATTGCTCGCGATGCCCCGGGTGTCGAGGTGCTTGGGGTAGAACGCGTTGCCGTAGACGCTCCACTGGTCGTAGTACGCGATGCGCACGTTGCCCGCAGAGGCAGTGGTCGTCGTGTCGGCCGCCTGGGCGGAGCCGAGGCCGACGGTCGCCGCGAGGGCGCCGCCGACGAGGGCCGAGCTGAGGAGCGCGGCGATCAATGGCTTACGGGGGTGCACGTGCGGCCTCCATCGGGGGGGGAGTGCGGGGGTGGTGCCGTACAGGAGCTGGAGCAGTGATAACCGGCGCGTGAACAGTGCGTCAATGGTCTGAACCAGATTGAGGACTAGACCAATTCTCGAAAGAAAGGCCTTGTCAGAGAGGTGCAGCACAAAACGGAACCGCTCGCCACCATCGGTGACGAGCGGTTTAAGGTTCACTTAGGAGTGCCGGGAGGCCGGTTCGGGGAGGAACCAGCCGGCCACGAGGACCAAGGTTTTCACCCGCCCGACCCCGGCCGGGAACACGCCGCCGCGCCCGGCCCGATCGGCCGGACACTCCCTCCGGCCCGCCCCGCGGACCGTGGCCGGACGGGCCCTACGCGTCCGGCAGCTCCGGGAGTTCGTACGCGTCCGCGATGAGCTCGTAGCTCCGCAGCCGCTCCTCCCCGCCGTGCGCGTTCGCCGTGATCATCAGCTCGTCCGCGCCCGTCCGCTTCCGCAGGTCGTCCAGACCCGTCCGGACCTCGTCCGGCGTGCCGTACACGACGTTGCCCAGCCAGCCGTCCACGAACTCCCGCTCGGCCGGGCTGAATCCGTACGTCTCCGCCTCCTCCGGCGTCGGGATGAGCCCCGGCCGGCCGGTGCGCAGCCGCAGCATCGACAGCGCACCCGTGAGGACCTGCCTGCGGGCCTGCGCCGCCTCGTCGGCGGCCAGCGCCGAGACGCCGATCATCGCGTACGGGGTGTCCAGGTGCTCCGAAGGCCGGAAGGAGTCCCGGTAGAGGTCGAGCGCCGGGATCGTGTTCCTCGCCGAGAAGTGGTGGGCGAAGGCGAAGGGCAGCCCGAGGAGGCCGGCGAGGCGGGCGCTGAAGCCGGAGGAGCCGAGCAGCCAGATCGGCGGGCGGCCCTTCGGGCCCTGGACCGGGCCGGGCACGGCGTGGATCCGGGCGTACCGGTGCCCGTCGGGGAAGTCGTCGTCCAGGAACCGGGTCAGCTCGGCGAGCTGCTCGGGGAAGTCGTCGGCACCTTCGTTCAGGGTGGCGCTGCGCCGCAGGGCGGCGGCGGTCGCCCCGTCGGTGCCGGGGGCGCGACCGAGACCGAGGTCGATCCGGCCCGGGGCGAACGCCTCCAGGGTGCCGAACTGCTCGGCGATGACGAGCGGGGCGTGGTTGGGCAGCATGACGCCGCCCGAGCCGAGGCGGATGCGCCGGGTGTGGGCGGCGAGGTGGGCGAGGATCACCGCCGGGGAGGAGGAGGCGACGCCGGGCATGGAGTGGTGTTCGGCCACCCAGTGCCGGTGGAAACCGCGCCGCTCGGCGAGCCGGCTCAGCTCGACACTGGTGGCCAGCGCCTGGGTCGCGGTCCTTCCGCTGCCGACGGTCACCAGGTCCAGTACGGACAGCGGTACGGGCGCGGTTCCCCGCACCTCTCCTCGAATAGCGTCGGTCACCTTCGGGACCCTCCTCGGCACACGTGCGGGCACATCGTCAGGGGGGTAACAGGAGGCTGTCTCCGTTTATTCCGTCGCTTCTCGGCCACCGCCCGCCCGCGCCAGGGCCGCGAGAGCGCCCGCACGCCCCGGAGAAATCTTCTGTTCACCAGGGGCCGAACGCCTGCTCGACGCCCTCCGCGCACCGCGCTGACCTCAGACTCTCTCGCGCACTCATGACCCCGGCATATGCCAGGGTGGTGCGCCCCAGGACAGGGCCCTGATGCTCCGCATCATTCTCGCCAACAGCCGCCCCGCAAACGGCGCTTGGCGGCTATCGTGGTACGAAAGCTTGCGGTCACAACCTGGTAGGGGGAAACCGTGGCGTTGAAGCCCGAGCCCACCGCGCCGTTCCACTCGGTGCAATACGCCCTGCGCGTCCTCGAGACGGTCTCGCGGCACGGTGGCGGAGTGACAGACGTCCAGATCGCGCGCGAAACCGGCCTGCCCGTCGCCCACCTCTCCTCGCTGCTCCTCATGCTCCGCCGCGAGGGGTACGTCGAGCAGGTCGCCGACGGCGCGTACGTGACCGGGGACTCCCTCGTCCTCCTCGGCTCCGGCATGACCCGCCGCGAGGCCCTGGAGACCAAGCTCCAGGAGACCCTGACCGAGCTCCGCGACTCCGTCGGCGCGGCGGTCTACATCAGCCGGTACATCGACGGCGAAGTGAAGATCACCCAGTTCGCCGACGGCCCGCGCACACCCAAGGTCAACGAATGGGTCGACTTCCGCTCCGCGGCGCACGCCAGCGCGGTCGGCAAGTGCCTGCTCACCCAGCTCGACCAGAACGGCCGGCGCGACCACCTCTCCCGGCACAAGATCGCCCGGCTGACCTCCCGGACGATCACCAGCGAGCGGATCCTCTTCTCCAAACTCGACAGCCAGCCGCCGACCGTCCCCGTGCTCGACCTCCAGGAGTACGCGGTGGGCACCGTCTGCGCCGCCGTCCCCCTGACGGCGGGCTCCGCCGTGGGCTGCCTGGCGCTCTCCCTGCCGATCGAGCACGCCCACCGGCTGCGCTCGGCGGCCGACACGCTGAACCGCAGGGCCGCGCCGGTGGTGCTCTCGCTGGCGATCTGAGGCCCGGACGCGGCGCGAGGGAGGCCTGAGGGGTGTCTCGCGGGGTGGTCAGTGGCACCCCGCGGGACCAGGTAGTATTTTCTCTGTCAGCAGGCGCCGCTAGCTCAGTTGGTTAGAGCAGCTGACTCTTAATCAGCGGGTCCGGGGTTCGAGTCCCTGGCGGCGCACAGACGGAAGAAGCCCCTCGCGGAAGCGGGGGGCTTCTTCGTGTCCCCGTGCTCACCCCCTGAGGTACGTGAGGACGGCGAGGACCCGGCGGTGGGTGTCTCCCGCCGGCGGCAGGTCCAGCTTCGCCAGGATGTTGCCGATGTGCTTGCCGACGGCCGCCTCGGTCACCACGAGGCGGCGGGCGATCGCCCCGTTCGAACGGCCCTCCGCGACGAGCCCCAGAACCTCGCGCTCCCGCGGGGTCAGCGCCTCCAGCGGATCACGGTGCCGCCGCAGGAGCTGCCGTACGACCTCGGGATCGACGACCGTACCGCCGTCCGCGACCCGGGCCAGGGCGTCCAGGAACTCCTCCACCTGCCCCACCCGGTCCTTGAGCAGATAGCCGACGCCGGTGCCGTCACCCGCGTCGAGGAGATCGGCGGCGTAGCTGCGCTGCACGTACTGGCTGAGGACGAGGACCGGCAGGGCGGGCCGCTCGGCGCGGAGCGCGACCGCTGCGCGCAGCCCCTCGTCCTGGAAACCGGGCGGCATCCGGACGTCGGTGACGACGATGTCCGGATCATGTACGGCGACGGCCTCGCGCAGGGCGTCGGCGTCACCGACGGCGGCGACGACCTCGTGCCCGAAACGGGCCAGGAGTCCGATCAGCCCCTCCCGGAGGAGGACGCTGTCCTCGGCGAGGACGACGCGGAGCCTTCGGTCGGTGCGGAGTCTTCCGTCGGTACGGGACACGGGATCTCCACTCGCAGGAGGGTCGGCCCGCCCTTCGGGCTCATGATCGCCAGTGTGCCATCGAGAACCGCGATCCGGTCGGCCAGCCCCGTCAGACCGCTGCCCCCGGCCGGATCCGCGCCGCCCCGCCCGTCGTCCTCGACGTCGAGCCGCAGGACGCCGCCCTCGTGCCGGGCGGTGATCCGCGCCCGGCGGGCGCCGCTGTGCCTGCCGATGTTGGCGAGCGCCTCGCAGCCGGCGAAGTAGCCCGCGCTCTCCACGGACACCGGAAGCCGGGGCAGCTCGATGTCGAGGACCACCGGCACGGCGGACCGGTCGGCGGCGTCGGCGAGGGCCGGGCCGAGCCCGTAGTCGGCGAGGACCTGCGGATGGATGCCGTGGATCAGCTCGCGCAGCTCCGTCAGGACCAGCCCCGCCTCCGAGTGCGCCTTCGCCAGCCGGTCGGCGAGCGGGCCGCCCGGCGGGGCGTCCAGCCGGGCCAGGCCCAGGGTCATGGTGAGGGCGACCAGACGTTGCTGGGCCCCGTCGTGCAGATCGCGCTCGATCCGGCGCCGCTCGGCCTCGAACGCGTCGACGAGCCGGGCGCGGGAGGCGATGACCTCGCCGATGCCGTCACCCTGCCCCGACTCCCGGGGCGCGAGCAGGGCACGGGCGAGGGCGGCGCGGGCCCCGGCGACGGCGGTGAGCGGGTAGGCGAGGAGGACGAGGAGAAGCACGCCGACGAGGGCGGCGGCGAAGGCCTCCGGCCAGGAGGTGACCAGATACACCTTGACGACCTTCGCCTCCTGGCCGTCCACCGCGAACCGGACCGGGGTACTGAGGAGCGCGAGGGGCAGGCCGAGACCGACCGCGAGGGCGAGGAGGTCGAGCGGCCACAGGACGGTCGCGAGCAGCAGGGCGTACGCCAGCTCCCGCCAGGTCGCCTGCTCCCCCGCCCGCAACCGGAGCCAGGCGGCCAGACCGGGCGCGGCGGGGACGCGGTGCGGATCGGGGGCCGGGTCCAGGTCGACGAACCGGAGGCGCCGGCGCTCGATACCGCCGAGGGCGAGCCCGGAGAGCAGGAGCGGCGGCAGCCCGACCAGGAAGAGCGAGAACACGCCGAGGACGAGGAACACGAGGCAGGCGGCTCCCCCGAGGACGCCGCCGGTGGCGAGATATCCGACGGCCCGCCAGGGCCAGGAGCTCCGGGGGAAACGGGGGCGGGCGAGGGCCTGCCAGGGGGTGCGGGGGTCCATGGGCGCCACGGTAGGGGGCGGGGGCGGTGGTGCCCATGCCCCTGGAGGGCGTCCGGGTGGTGGGGCTGGGCCTACCACCCGGGGGCCGCGCCTTCACGGGGCTGGGCCTACCGCGGGGGGCCGCGCTTTCGCGGGGCTGGGCCTACCGCCGGGGCGGCGCGGGTGGGGCTCGCCCCGGTACGGCGGAGGCTCACGACGAGGGGGTGACGGCGGCCCCCGGGAGGGCCGCCGTGCTGAGCCGGAGCGGGGACTCCGGCGTGGTGTCGAGCGGGATGCCGAGGTGCGGCTCGCCCCCCGGCAGGGGTGGCATCAGGCCTGATGGGCCTGGCCTGCCGTCAGAACTTGACGTCCGAGCAGGCGTAGAACGCGTTCGCGGTGTCCGCGACCGTCCACACCGCCAGGATCAGGTGACGGCCGGTCTTGCCCGCCGGGATCGTCCCGGAGTGCGAGAGGGTCGCCGGCGGCTGCTGACTGTTGTAGGGGACGGTCAGGAACGGCTGGGGGTCGAGCGCGGCCCGGGTCAGCTTCTGCCCCGGGTTCCAGCCGTTCTTGGTGATGTAGTACCGGAAGTCGGTGGTGCGGTGCCGTGCCGTGAACTGCCAGCGGAAGCTGTAGCTCTGCCCCGCCGTGAGCCGGGTGGCCGGCCACGCGCCGCCCCGGGGGTCGTCGAGCTGGGCGAACTGCGTGAGCCCGGCCGAGCAGATCTTGCCGTCGGCGGGACCGGCGGCGGGGAAGCCCTTGAGGCCCTCGACCGACTGCGGCTCCCACTGGATGGGGCCGCAGTTGGTCACGGTGCCGTTGGCGCAGAGCTTCTGGCGGCTGATCGGCGCGTCGGTGTAGCCGTGACTGCCGGCGCTGCCGGAGGCGAAGAGGGTGGCGCCGGCGACGCCGAGCGCCACCACCGCCGCCCCGAGTGACTTTTTGCGCATGCTGTCGCTCCAGGAGAACGTGGGGGAGTTCCGTTGGGCCGTGCGCGCGCGTGCGGGTCGTGCGAGTCTGTCATTTTGGTCTGGACCAAGTACCAAGGTATGGACGGAAGTTGAACATGTCCATCCCCTCACACCCCCTCTACAGGACCCGTCCGACCCGTGTAGAACGCCACCGTCAGATCCTTGACCAGCGCCTTGCGCTCGTAGTCGTCCAGCTCCACCAGACCACGACTGGTCAGCCGGTGGACCACGTCGTCCACCGCGTCCACCACCGAGGTCAGCACACTGTCCCGGTGCTTCGCGTCGATCGCCGCGATCCGACGCCTCCGCATCGCAGCCGCCACCTCCGGCGCGTACTCGATCCGCGTCGGCTGCGCCGAGAACACGTCCACCCCGACCGGGGCGCACTCCGCCGACAGCATCCGCGTCAGGGCCTCGCCGACCGCCTCCGCGTCCCGGAGCGTCGGGGCGTCCTCGTGGAACGCGTCCGCGGGAAGCTGCGAGAGCACCCGGGCCATCGCAGCCTCCACCTGCTCCCGCAGGTAGTCCTCGTGCCCGTCGACACCGAGCGCCGCCCGGACCGTGTCCCGCACCCGCCACACCACGAGCACGACGACGTCGAGCGCGGTGCCCTTCGCGTCCACCGCCGACAGCGGCTCACTGCGCCAGTGCCGGAGCCGTACGTCGACCCTGCGGCGCAGCAGGAGCGGGCTGACCCAGAGCAGGCCCGTACGGCGGACCGTGCCGCGGTAGTCGCCGAACAGGGTCAGCACCCAGGCGTAGCCGACCCGGCCCCGGCTGAGACCGCCGAACGCGAACAGGGTGAGCACCACACCGAGCGCGAGGAGCGCCCACTGGCCGAGATGGATGCCGTGGTACGGGCGTTCCGGCAGCCGCAGCATCCGCGCGGCCTCCGCCGGGACCGCCCCGGTCCACCACACCACCGCCGCGCACCCCGCAAGCGCGAGGGCCCCGCCAGCCACCCCGACCCATCCGGGCAGTACCGGCCCCGACCGCTCGACGAGCGCGGGGTCGGCGGTGGGGGCGGGACGGGAGGCCGGCGCGGTGGCCCTGGCGTGAGCCCTCCCGGTCCGCGCCTTGACCTGCGTCCCGGCCTGTCCCTCCGCCTGCCCCTTGGAGCCGGGCTCGGGCACGACCCCGGTCTGGCCCTGCACCTTCGACGGGGCCGGGATGGCGGGCGCGCGGCCCTTCCCCGGCAGGGTGGGCGCGGCCATGGCGACGGTGTCGGGCCCCCCGTCGTCGTCACCCGCCGCCAGGGGTACGACGGTCCCCGGCTCGTCCCGGAAGAGCAGATGCACCGGGATGGAGCCGGTGGTCTCGGCGCCGATCACGTTCTTGCGCCGCGCCACCCGCGCGACGGCGGCGACGGGCACGGCGACGGTACCGACGCGCGCACCGGCGATGGACCCGAAGTCGGGCAGGGGGTCGTGGCGCTCGGCTGTCGGCTCCGGAGCGCCGGAGGGGAGTGCGAGGTCGACGACCGGCCGGGCGGCGGGCTTGCCGCCGGGCTCCCGCGGTTCGACGGTTCCGGTGCGCGTACGGGCGGCCCCTTCGGAGCGGTTCGCCGGCGCGCCGTCGGCGGACCCGGCCGGCCGGCCCTGGGAAGCGCCCGCGGTGCCCGCCGGGATGACCACCGACAGTCCGGACGCCCCTGCCGGCCGGTCCGGCGAGCTGCCGGACGCGGGCGCGGCCGGGCGAGCCGGCGACGTGCCGGAGGCGGGCCCTCCCGACTGCGTCGGCGACGCGCCGGAAGGTCCCGCCGCCCCGGCTGCCGCCGTACCGGCGGTTCCGGCCGAGGCACCGTCGCTCCGGCCCTGCGTGGACGGCCCGGCCGAGGCACCACCACTCCCGCCCGGCACAGACGGACCGGCCGAGACGCCGCCACTCCCGCCCGGCACAGACGGACCGGCCGAGGCATCGCCACTCCCGCCCGGCACAGACGGTCCCGCCGAGGCACCACCACTCCCACCCGGCACAGACGGACCGGCCGAGGCACCACCACTCCCGCCCGGCACGGACGGCACCGGCTCCCGGCCCCGCGCGGGCCCGGCCTCCGGACTCCCGGCAGCCCCGGACTCCCCGTCCGGCGATGACTCCTCTACTCCGGCCGTGTCCGGACCCGGCACACCGCCCGTGGCGGACGTCGGCGCACGGCCCACGAGGGAGCCCGCCTCGCCCGCGGCGGGACCGGAGGCCGGACCCCCCGAAGCGCCGGCCGCGCCGGGCGGCGCCGCCGTACCCGCGGCAGCCGCGCACACACCTCCTCCCCCGCCGGCCGCGGCACCGCTCACGGCGGAGGCCGCCGTGTCGGCTCCGGCGGGCGTCATCGCGGCGGGTGCGTGCGTGCCGCCGCCGGCGGGAACCGCGCCGTCGCCGGAGCCCGGCGACTCCCCACCACCCCCGGCCTGAGCTGCCGGGGTGCCCTCGGCGAGCGGTGTCGCGCCCGGCGACTCCCCGCCGCTCCCGGCCGGGGTCACCGCCGTGTCCCCGGGGGCGGCCGGTGTCCGTGTCTTCTCCTGTTCCGTCGGCGTTCGTGCCGGCGGGGTGCCCGGGGGCGAGCCCTGGGAGGTCGCGCGGGGGAGCGTGCCGTCCGTCAGGCGTCTGGCCGTGCGGGCCGCGTCTCGGGAGGCCGCCGCACCTGAGTCCGCGGGGTTCGGGGTCGATGCCGTCATTCGGGGTCCACCTCATGCTCTCGGGGTCATCGGAACAAGCGCCGCCAGGTCTCCGGGCCCGGGTAGCCGTCGGCCGCTGCGCCGCGCCAGCCCTGTGCCCGCTGGAACGCCTCGACGTTGCGGCGGTCCGCCTCCGTCCAGCGCGGACCGGGTCCCGACAGGTAGTGCTTGCCGAAGCCCCGCTTCACCAGTTGTTTGCCCAGCTTCTCCACATATGCGTTGGATTGGCCCGGACGGAAGGAGCCACGCCCGGGAAATCCCGTCGCATGCGCACTCGACCCGCCCGAACCACTCGAACCGCCGATGCTCTTCCCCTTGCCGGTGACGAGCAGCTGCCATGTGTCCGGGCCAGGCAGGCCGTCCGCCTCCTTGCCCTTCCAGCCCTGGGCCAGCTGGAACGCCCGGGTCGCGCGCCGGTCCGCTTCGCCCCACTTCGGGCCGGGTCCCTGGCTGTAGTACTTCTTGCCGCCGCGTTCGACGAGGAGCCTGCCGAGCTGGGTGATGTGCGCGTTGTTCGCGCCCGGACCGAACATGGCCACGCCGGGGTACGGCGTCGCCGTGGGCGCCGCCCCGCCGCCGGTCCCGCCGGTGCCGCCTCCACTGACGACACCCTTGTAGCGGTAGGCCACGTACCGGTTGGCGTTCTCCCAGTACGCCATCGGCGTCGGCTGCTTCCGCGTGCGCGGCTTGGTCTGCTCGTAGGCGACGTAGGCGGTGTGGGTGTAGTCGGTCCAGCCGCCGAAGATCGTGACGTGCGAGCCGCGCGTCGGGTTGGCCGGGTTATGGAAGAGCAGGATGTCGCCGGGCTGGAGTTCGGTGCGTTCGATCCGCTCGGCGAAGCGGTCGAGGCTGCCGGTCCACTCGTTGCTGCGCAGGTTCCAGGCCATCGAGATGTAGCCGGAGCAGTCCTGGCGGTAGCCGTCCGACCAGTACTTCTCCATGGAGTACGGGACCTGGGCGGACACCCACAGCTTGGCGCGGTTGATGATCTCGGCCCGGGAGGTCCGCCGCAGCGTCGCCGCCGAGATCTGACTGTCCGTCGGGGACGCGATCGGTGAGGGCTGGGAGCCGGGGCCCGGCGCACCGTGCAGCGGCGCCCGTCCTCCCTGCGGGGTGTCGGCCCCCGCGTCGGCCGGGGTCCGCGTCACCGCCCCGTCCGTCAGGTCCGCCGGGGTGAGCGGGCCCGTCGGCGGCGGGAGGGCCGTCGCCGCCCCGGCACCGCCCCCTCCCAGGACCACGCCGGCCGCCGTCACCAGGACCAGGGCCCGGCGGGCGCCGTGGGCGGCGGGGTGTCCGCCCGCCCGGACGGGCAGGCCAAGCGCGAGGTCACGCCGCTGTCGGGCGCACCCCGGGCAGCCGCAGTCGGCCGCGGGTTCGAACTCCTCGAAGACCGGCACGCTCATGGAATCCCCTCCACACTCGTCAAGATCTTTTGACCCTTGGTTTTGGGCGAGTGTCTCAACTGTCTGGCCACATCGCATTTTGACGGATTAAAGGGTCTATACGACCATTCGACAGGCCGGTGGTGACCGGTATTGGTCGGAAGCACACCCGCACGTCGGGTAGAGTTCTCTCTGTCAGCAGGCGCCGCTAGCTCAGTTGGTTAGAGCAGCTGACTCTTAATCAGCGGGTCCGGGGTTCGAGTCCCTGGCGGCGCACGCAGAGTCAAGACCCCCTCACCGATGGTGAGGGGGTCTTGGTCGTTTTCCGGCCTTGTTTCCTCTCGGCCTACCCCGTCAGATACGCCGAGACGACCACGTTCGCCGTGTACGCGCCGGTCGCGCGGTCGAAGGTGCCGCCGCAGGTGATCAGGCGGAGCTCGGCGCGGTGCGCTTCGCGGGCGCCGTAGACCTTCCGGGCGTCGAAGTGCTCCCGGGGGTAGACCTGGACGTCGTCCACGGTGAACGCGGCGACCGATCCGTCCGTACGGGTGACGCGGACCTCGGCGCCGGGCCGGGCCGCGCTCAGTCCGTAGAAGACGGCCGGCCGGGTGTCGGTGTCGACGTGGCCGACGAGGAGGGCCGGGCCGGCCGCGCCCGGCGGAGTGCCGGCGCCGAACCAGCCGACCGTGTGCGGCGTCTCGTACGGCGGCGGTTCGATCGCCCCCGTGGTGTCGAGGCCGCGCGCCACGACGGGCGCGCTGATGCCGAGGGAGGGTATCTCGATCCGCTGGGGTGCGACGGGCGGGAGCGGGTCGCGGGCCGGGGGCAGCGCCGCGCCGAGCGGCCGGCCGACCGCGGCGATGTCACCGGTGGTCGGCGCGGAGCTGCCCCCGGGGCCCTCGGCGGCCTCGCGGCCCCAGAGCCAGAGCCCGGACAGGAGCAGCGCCCAGGTCACGCCGGTGACGAGTCGCCCGTTGCCCGCCGGGCGGGTTCCGGACGGCACCGTCACTCCTGGCCCGTACCGGAGCCGTCGGCGCGGCGGCGGGAGCTGCGGAAGGCGACCGCGACGGCGGCGACGGCGGCCATGCCGAGGCCGAGCAGGGTGTACGGGGTGCCGAGTCCGCTCTCGCTCGTGGTCTGGGCGACGCCGGGGGCGGCCGGTGCGGCGAACGCGGCGGTGCCGCCGCCCGCGCGGACCGGGGCGACCGGGCTGACGTGGTGGCTCGGCCGGTGTTCCGGCTTGTCCGTGGGCTTGTGCGTCGGCTTGTGCGTCGGGTCCTGGGTGGGCTTCCGGTGCTCGACCCGCACGGTGCCGGCGTCCGGGTGGTCGTGGCCGTCGCAGGTCACGCCGACCTTGTACGTGCCGTCCCGGAGGCCGGACCTGATCGTGGTGTCGCCGAACAGCGGGGAGCCCCCGCCGTCCCGGCCGGTGAGCTCCGCGTCGGCGACGAATGCCGGGGACTTCACGGCACCGGTCGTACCCTTGCAGCCCTGGACGCGGACGTCGACGTCCGCGCCCGGCTCGGCGATGGAGGGGGTGACGGTGACCTTCACCCCGTCGTGGGCGTACGCGCCACCGGCGGCGGGTGCCAGTGCGAGTACGAAGGCCGCCCCTGCGGCACGGAGAGCAATGGGACCTGAACGCATCGTGACCTCCTGATAGGGGCAGGTTCACCCGGATCCGCACTGATCGCATCCGCAGGGGACGGGCGGGCGGCCCTTACACGCGGTCGACGATGTCCGCGATCGACGGGACGATCTTCGAGGGGCGGAAGGGGAAGCGGTCGATCTCCGCCTGCGTCGTCAGGCCGGTCAGCACCAGGAAGGTCTGCATGCCCGCCTCCAGACCGGCCAGGATGTCGGTGTCCATCCGGTCGCCGATCATGGCGCTGGTCTCGGAGTGGGCACCGATGGCGTTGAGACCGGTGCGCATCATCAGCGGATTCGGCTTGCCCGCGAAGTACGGGTCCTTGCCGGTGGCCTTCGTGATGAGCGCGGCGACGGAGCCGGTGGCCGGCAGCGGGCCCTCCAGGGAGGGGCCGGTCTCGTCGGGGTTGGTGCAGATGAACCGGGCGCCGGCGTTGATGAGGCGTACGGCCTTGGTCATCGCCTCGAAGGAGTACGTACGGGTCTCACCGAGCACCACGTAGTCCGGGGCGTGGTCGGTGAGGACGTAGCCGATGTCGTGCAGCGCGGTGGTGAGACCGGCCTCGCCGATGACGTACGCGGTGCCGCCGGGGCGCTGGTCGTCGAGGAACTTGGCGGTGGCGAGGGCCGAGGTCCAGATGTTCTCGACGGGGACCTCCAGGCCCATCCGGGCGAGGCGGGCGTGCAGGTCGCGGGCCGTGTACATCGAGTTGTTGGTGAGGACCAGGAAGGGCTTCCCGGTCTCCCGCAGCTTCTTGATGAACGCGTCGGCGCCGGGGATCGGCACGCCCTCGTGGATGAGGACGCCGTCCATGTCGGTCAGCCAGGATTCGATCGGCTTGCGCTCTGCCATGGGTGCGGGACTCCTGCCGTACAAACGTGCGGTGTGCTGGGGGCGCCGCGACAGCGCTGTGGCGACGCCCCCAAGCCTAGTCAGGATGTCCTGATCCTGACCCTGTCGTTCAGGACGCGGTGACCTTGACCCCGTCGATCGTCCAGTACCAGTTGTTGGCGCCGGTGTAGCGGAAGCGGAAGCTCACGCTGGAGGCGCCGGCGGGGACGGCGACCGTGAGGGACTGCGGCTTGGAGATCACGTCGGCCGTGTAGCTCTTGACCACGGTGGGCGTGCCCCCGTTGAAACTCGCCAGGACCTGGGCGGACTGGGCTCCCTCCTGGCGGTAGAAGGTCGTGAAGTCCAGGGTCACCGAGGACGACCCGGAGACGCCGTACGCGGGGGTCACCAGGGTCGAGTCGTACGTACCGGAGAAGGCCTTGTCGGCCCACTCGTCGGAGTCGGCGACGGCGAACACGCCCCGGGCCCGGACGTTGAGCTCGCGGGACTGGTCGCGCTGGGAACGGGACCAGAACTCGTCGGTGGCGAAGGACCAGCCGCGCCACTCGGTCATGCCACCGGTGCCCATGGCGTTGTTGATGACGGACCAGCCGCTGGGCGCGGTGTGGGTGAAGCCGAGGACGCCGGCGGGGATGCCCGTCTCGTCGACACGGCCGGAGAGGGACCCGTGGAGCGCGTCGAAGGGGTCGGTGGAGCGCTCCTGGATCGGCTTGCCGTCGAGGCCCCAGGACGGCGCGGGGGTGATGCCGAGCTGGTGGAAGACGGTGGCGGCGACATCGACGAGCCGGGTGTCGATGGGCCGGAGCCCGGCGGCGATGCCGGGGCCCTGGGCGAGGACGAAGGTGCGCCGCTCCTCGATGGCGGAGCCGCCGTGGCCGCCGCCGTCGGTGTGGCCGTGGTCGGTGGTGACGATGACCGTCCAGCGCTCGGTGGCGTACGCGGGGCGGGCCTTGATCGCGGTGAGCAGCCGTCCGAGGTAGCCGTCCTGGACGTCGATGGCGTCGAGGTACTTCTGGCTCGCGGCGCCGTAGCTGTGGCCGGCCGCGTCGGTCTCGCCGAAGTAGACGAAGAGGACGTCGGGGTTCTGTTTGCGCAGGATGTCCTCGGTGATGTCCGTGATCACGAGGTCGTTGACGGCGTAGTCGTTGTTGTAGACGAGTTTGGCGTCGGCGCCCGGGGTGACGGTGCCGTGGGTGTCGAGCTCGGGCCAGTCGACGGCGGCGAAGAGGGAGAGCTCGGGGCGGATCTGGTGCAGCCGGGCGAGGAAGCCGGGGTACTGGCCGTAGTTCTTGCCGGCGAAGCTGTTGTCCCTGACGCCGTGCTTGTCGGGCCAGACGCCGGTGGAGATCGTGGACCAGCCGGGACCCGACGAGGTCACGGCCATCGGGTTGGCATAGAGCAGGGAGCGGCCGAATGTGCCGTTCGCCATCAGGGACTTGAGGTGCGGGGCCTTCGCGGCGTCGATCCGGTCGTACCGCAGGCCGTCCATGCCGACAACGAGCACCTTGTCCTTGCTGGTGCCGTTGGGGAGCGTGGGCGAGGCGGCCGCCAGGGCGGCGGGGGCGGTGGCGAGTCCGGTGGCGGCGACGGCCGCGGTGGCACCGGCGGCGGCGAGCACGGTGCGGCGGGAGATGCCGGTGAGCGGCATGTCGGAGTCCTCCGTCAGGGGGTCGGTGTGAACACACGCCAACGCCCCTGAATACTCAGGGGCGTTGGTCCGTACCCGTTATCCTTCCGCGATGCACCCGGAGCTTTCCAGAGCCGTGCGGTGAACTCTCAGCTTCCGGTGGCGGACTTCCACGCGTCGACGTACGTCGTGAGGTTCTTGTCGATGTCGGCCCAGTCCGGCTCGAAGACCTCGACGCCCTCCATCAGCTTGGCGAGTGCGATGGCGTTGGCGTCGGTGGCCTTGACGTCCTCGCGGGCCGGGAAGCCGCCGCCGATCGCGCTGACCTCGCGCTGGGCTCCCTCGCTCAGCATGAAGTCGAGGAGCTTCTTGCCGTTCTCGGTGTGCGGGGCCTTGTCCACCAGGCCGGCCGCGTACGGCAGAGCGAAGGTGGTCGGCCTGCCGGTGCCCCTGGCCGGGAACCAGATGCCGAGGTTCGGCATGGACTTGGACTGGGCGAAGTTCATCTGGACGTCGCCGTTGGCCACGAGGAGTTCGCCCTTGTCCACCTTGGGGGCGAGCTTGGAGGTGGAGGAGGACGGGCCGACGTTGTTGGCCTGGAGCTTCTTCAGGTACTCCATCGCCGGTTCCTGGCCGCCGAAGTCGTGCATCGCCTTGATGAGGACGGCGGTGCCGTCGCCCGCGACACCGGGGGTGGAGTACTGGAGCCTGTTCTCGAACTCCGCGCCGAGCAGCTCCTCCCAGGTCCTCGGGGCCTCGGCGAGCTCCTTCTTGTTGTGGATGAAGCCGAAGTAGTTGTTGACGACGGAGGTCCACTTCCCGTCGCCGGACTTGTCGCCACCGTCGACCCGGTCGGCACCCTGGGGCTCGTACGGCTGGAGCAGGCCCTTGGAGTCCGCCTGCTGGATGAAGGGGGGCAGGGTCACGATCACGTCGGCCTGGGTGTTGCTCTTCTCGCGGAGGGCGCGCTGCACCATCTCCCCGGAGCCGCCCTCGACGTACTTGACCTTGATGCCGGTCTTCTTCTCGAAGTCGGCGAAGACCTTGTCGTACCAGCCGTCTCCGGCCTCGCCTTTGAGGCCGTCGGCGCTGTAGACGGTGACGGTCTTCTCGTCGGACGCGGCGGAGGAGCCTCCGCAGGCGGTGAGGGTGACGGCGAGGGCGAGCGCGCCGGCGACGGCGGCGATCGGCTGGGCGTACGTGCGCATAACGTTGTTCTCTCCTCAGACGGGCCTCAGCGGAAGGAAGCCCTGGTACGGACACGGGAGACGGCGAGCAGGGCCAGCAGGGTCGCGGCCATGAGGACCACGGCGAGCGCCGATCCGGTGAAGAGGGAGCCGCGGTCGGTGCGGGTGAAAATGAGCACCGGGAGCGGCGTCCAGTCCGGCGGGTAGAGCATCATCGTGGCGCTCAGCTCGCCCATGGACAGGGCGAAGCAGAGCCCTGCGGCCGCGTTCAGGGACGGCAGCAGGAGCGGCAGCTTCACCCGGAGCAGGACGTACGAGGGGCGGGCGCCGAGGCCGGCCGCCGCCTGCTCGTACATCGGGTCGAGCCGTACGAGGGCGGCCGAGACCGACTGGTGGGCGAAGGCCGTGACGAGGACGGTGTGGGCGAGGATCACGATCCAGTGGGTGCCGTTGAGGAGCACCGGCGGCTGGGAGAACGCGACGAGGACGGCGAGGCCGACGACCACGGACGGCACGGCGACCGGCAGCATGAACAGGGCGTCGAGGATCCTCTTGCCCCGCTTCCCCAGGGCGGCCCCGGCGAGCGCGGCCCAGGTGCCGACGGTCAGCGCGATCAGGCTCGCGGTGACGGCGGTGACCAGGCTGGTGCTGAGCGCCTGGAGGGACTCCCCCCGCACGGCCGCCGTGTAGTGCGCGGTGGTCGGCCCCGAGGGGAAGGCGCCGGACCAGTTCGTGGAGAACGACGCGGCGACGATGACGAGGAGGGGCAGCGCGAAGAGCGGGACGAAGAGGACGGCGAACCCCGCCCACAGCGCCCATCTGCCCGTACGGCTATGCACCAGCACGGCGGCTCACCCCCCGGTAGAGGACGTAGAGGCCCACGGAGAGGGCGACGTTGACGACGGCGACGACACAGCCGGCGGCGTAGTCGGATTCGAGGATCGCCTTGCTGTAGACGAGCATCGGGAGGGTCGTGACGCCTTTGGCGCCGGTGAAGAGGACGATCCCGAACTCGTTGAGGCACATGACGAGGACGAGGCTGCCGCCGGCGGCGAGCGCGGGCAGCGCCTCGGGCAGGATCACCTGCCGGACGATCCGCAGCGGCCGCGCGCCGAGCGAGGAGGCCACCTCCAGCTGGGCCGTCTCCATCTGCGAGAAGGCGGCGAGCAGCGGCCGCATCACGAACGGGGTGAAGTACGTGATCTCGGCGAGGAGGACGCCCCACGGTGTGGTGAGGAACCGGAAGGGTCCCGAGGGGTCGCCGGTGACGTCGGTCCAGACGCCGTTGGCCATGCCGACCGTGCCGTAGAGGAAGAGCAGGGCGAGCGTGATCAGGAACGACGGGAAGGAGAGGAAGACGTCGATGAACTTCGACACCGCCTTCCCGCCGGGGAACGGGACGAACGCGATCACGACCGCGAGGACGAAGCCGAGGACGAGACACCCGACGGTGGAGGCGACGGCGAGCCACACGGTGGTGCCGAGGGCCTCGCGGAAGGACGGGGAGGCGAGGACGTCGGCGTAGGCGCCTGGGGCCAGGGACTCCTGGACGACGAGGGCGAGCGGATAGAGGAAGACGAGGGCGAGGACGGCGACGGGCGGGAGGGCCCAGACCCAGGTGGGGAGCCGCCGTTCCGTACCGGTTGCGGGCAGGCGTTCCGCAGGGGCGGGAGCGCCCGTCGCGGGGCGCTCCTCGACGAGGCCTGGAGCCCTACCGGCCATCGTTCACCCCCGCCGCCAGCAGCACCGCGTCCTCCGGCGCGAAGTGCAGCGTCACCTCGGCCCCGAGCAGCGGCGTCTCCCGCAGCTCGCGGACGTCCGCCTTCACCCGGTGGCCGCCGACCTCGACGTACAGCCGGTGGGTGGAGCCGCGCCACTGGACCTCGGAGACACGGCCCCGCAGCGCGTTCGGCCCGTCGCCGAGCCCGACCAGGTGCGGGCGGACGCAGAGGGTGGCGCCCGCGCCGGGGGCCGCGTCGTCGGTGGCGACCTTCAGCTCGGTCCCCTCGAAGGCGACGCCCTCCGTGCCGACCGTCACCGGCAGCAGGTTCGCGTTGCCGACGAACGACGCCGTGAACTCCGTACGCGGCCTGCGGTACAGGTCCTGCGGGGTGCCGCAGTCCTGGAGCCTGGCCTTGTCCATGACGGCGATCCGGTCGGCGAGGGTCAGCGCCTCGACCTGGTCGTGCGTGACGTACAGGATCGACACGTCGGGCAGCTCGCGGTGGAGGCGGGCCAGTTCGGCGAGCATCCCGGAGCGGAGCTGGGCGTCCAGCGCGGAGAGCGGCTCGTCGAGGAGGAGCACCTTGGGCCGGACGGCGAGCGCGCGGGCGATGGCGACGCGCTGCTGCTGGCCGCCGGAGAGCTCCCGGGGGTACCGGCGTGCGTAGGCCGCCATGCCGGTCATCTCCAGGGCTTCGGCGACCCGGCCGGGGATCTCGCCCTTGGGGGCTTTCCGCGCCTTCAGGCCGAAGGCGACGTTGGCATCGACCCGCAGGTGCGGGAAGAGGGCGTACTGCTGGACGACCATCCCGATCCCCCGCTGGTGCGGCGGGAGGCGGGTGACGTCACGGTCGCCGATGAGCACCCGCCCGGAGGCCGGCCGCACGAATCCGGCGACGGCCCGCAGCGCGGTGGTCTTGCCGGAGCCGGAAGGCCCGAGGAGGGCCATGACCTCGCCGGGTTCGACGGTCAGGTCGAGCCGGTCGAGGACGGTGGTGCCGCCGTACGCGACGGACACGGCGTCGAAGCGGATGCCGCTGGTCATGCCTCGAACTCCTGGAGCAGCGCCGGGAGTTCCGCGACGGAGGCGAGGACGCGGTCGGCGCCGTGCTCGGTGAGCGCGGTCGCGCCGTGGGCGCCGGTCAGGACGCCCGCCACGATCCCGGCGCCGGAGCGGACGCCGCTGAGCATGTCGTACGAGGTGTCGCCGGCGACCACGATCGCGCGGACGTCGTCGACGGCGCCGGTGCGGAGGAAGGCGGCGAGAACCATGTCGGGGTACGGGCGGCCCCGGCCGCCGGCGTCGGCCGGGCAGAGGGTGAGGCCGACGAGGTCGCGCCAGCCGAGGGCGTCGAGAATGGCGTCCTGGGTGACCCGGGCGAAGCCGGTGGTGAGGACGACGGTCCTGCCCTGCTCCGTGAGCGTGGCGATGGTCTCGGCGGCGCCCGGGACCGGGGCGACGCGGCCGTCGGCGACGAGTTCGCCGTAGGCGTCCTCGAAGGCGAGGTTGGCCTTCCGGGCCCGGTCCTCGTCGCCGCCGAGGAGGTGACGGAAGACGGAGATCTTGGACTCGCCCATGGTGGCGCGGACGTGGTCGATCATCGTGGCGGGGTCTTCGCCGAGGCGTTCGGCGGCGAGGGTGAAGGCCTGCTCGACGAGACCGTCGTCGGCGACGGTGGTACCGGCCATGTCGAGGACGACGAGGCCGTGCTTCGGCTTGCTCAGGGTGCTCATGCGGTTCACCAGCCCAGTTCGTTCGCGGTCGTCTCGGCGATGGCGGGCGAGCAGGTCATGCCCCGGCCGCCGGGTCCGGTCACCAGCCACACGCCGTCGCGGACCCGCTGGCGGTGGACGACCCGGCTGGTGTCGGCGCACTGCGCGTACACCCCGGCCCAGCGCCGCCTGATCTTCGGCAGCGGGCGGCCGAGGAAGGACTCGACGACGCGGGTGAGGTGCTCGTAGGGGTCTTCGAGGGTGTCGAAGGCGAAGGGGTGCTCGTACTCGTGGGTGTCGCCGATGGTCAGTCCGCCGTCGAGGCGCTGCACCATGAGCAGCTGCATCTTGTGGGCGGCCGCGGTGGGGTCCTGCGGCTGCGCGGCCCGGAGCGCGTCGAGCGCCTCGGAGGCGTAGGCCGGGTAGTAGCGGAAGGAGTCGGCGTCGGCGACGGAGGTGGTGAGCGGCTCGCCGAGGGGCTCGGTCTGCATCATCTGGAGCCGGACGCGGCGGACGGGTATCTCGCCGGCGACCTCGCGGACGAGGCCGGAGAGCCAGGCGCCGGTGCACAGGACGACGGCGTCGCCGGTGTGGATCTCGCCCCGGTCGTCACGGACGGCGTTCTCGCCGACGACGTCCCGCACCTCGCGGTTCGGGAGGAACGTGTACGCCCCGGTGGCGAGCAGCGCCTCGCGGAGGGCGAGCTGTGCGAGGCGCGGCTCGACGGCCGCGTCCCGCTCGCACCAGAGCGCGGCCCGGAACGCGCCGCGCAGGGCCGGGTTGATCGCGCGGGCCTCGTCGGCGGTGAGCAGCTTGTGGCCACGGGCGGCGGCGTCGGGGCGGGCGGCGGCGGCCTCGGCGACGGCGAGCTCCCGCTCGTTCCGTACGGGGGTGAGGGAGCCGATGGGCCGGAAGCCGAGGCCGGGGACGCGGGCCCCGATGCCCTCCCAGAGTTCGCGGGCGCGGAGGGCGGTGTCGAGCTCCTCGCCGCCCGCCCGTCCGCTCACCCAGATCTGGCCGAAGTTACGGAGGGAGGCTCCGCGCGCCTCGGCCTCGCGCTCGATGTGTACGACCTCATGGCCGCGTTCCACTGCGTGCCAGGCGTGCATGGTTCCCACCACGCCGGCTCCTACGACGATCACCTTCATGCCGATGACGGTCGCGGCGGCGGGTGGCCCGGACGGGGCGGGTGGACGACGGGACGGTTAACAAACCGACAAGCTTGGACCAGACCCGTTATCGTTCCGTGACATTACGGGGGTCGGGGCTCCGGCGGGGATCGCTCACCGCCCGTCAGCCCTGCGCGCCCAGATGGGCGGTGAAGCTGAAGCGGTCGCCCCGGTAGAGGGTGCGGACCCGCTCCAGGGGGCGCCCCGAGGTGTCCCGGGAGACGCGGTGGAGCAGCAGCATCGGGAGCGCGGGCGGTGTGCCGATGAGGAGGGCCTCGCGCGGGGTCGCGAGCACCGTCTCGATGCGCTCGTCGGCGGCGCCGAACGAGATGCCGAGCCGGTCGAGGAGATAGGCGTAGAAGGAGGAGTCCGGGTCGAACTCGGTGTCCAGGTGCGGGGCGCGGGCCTCGGAGACGTACGTGCTCTCCAGACCGACCCGCTCGTCGTCGGCGAGCAGCACCCGCTCCATGTGCCAGACGGACTCGCCGGGTTCGGCGCCGACCTCGGGCGCGAGCGCCTCCGGGCAGGGGAAGCGGTCGAGGGTGATCAGAGTGCGGCCGGGGCGGCGGCCCTGACGGCGCACCCCCTCCGTGTAGCTCGCGAGCGACAGGGGCTGTTCGAGCTTCGGTCCCGCGACGACCGTGCCCCGGCCCTGACGGCGCAGCCGCCCCTCCAGGAGGAGTTCGCGCAACGCCTGCCGGACGGTCTCGCGGGACACCTCGTGACGCACGGCGAGGTCACGCTCGGTGGGCAGCAGCCCACCCTCGCCCAACTCGTCGATCATCAGGGCCAGTTTGCCCTTGACCGCGTAGTACTTGGGCACGCGGCCGTGCTCCGGGACGCCGGAGCGGACGGGGGCGCCAGGGGTGCTCTGGTAGTTCACCGGGGGATGGTCGCAGACGGGGGTGAACGGAAAGGTGTACGGGACATGACTCAGCGGTGCCGGGGGCGACGGCTCCGCACGAGGAGGGCACCGAGGCGCAGGCGGCTCCGGACGAGGAGCGCGCCGGGGCGCCGGGGCGGGCGGGCCCGGACGAGGAGGGTGCCGAGGTGCCGGCGGTGGCGGCTCCGGACGAGGAGCGCGCCGAGGAGGACGAGCGCCGCGGCGAGCGGGGCGAGGCGCTGCGCGTACGCCTCCGACTCCCTTCCGGTATGGGCGAGTTCGCTGTCCGGCGGGTGGGCGCCCGGGTCCCTGGGATCGGCGGTGGAGCCGGGCGGGCGCGGGGTCGCGCCGGGGGGCGGGGAGGGTTCGGCGGCTTCGGAGGTCTCGCCGGATTCGGCCGGGGTCTCGGGGCCGGCGGGCCCCACGGTCAGGCGGTAGTCGCCGGACTCCCCGACCCAGTCGCCGTCGGCGCCCCGGCGCTGCACGACGGCGGCGTTGACGACGACCTCGTCGGGAGCGGTCCCCGCGGCGAAGGCCAGCCGCACGGGCACGGTGAGGGTCCGGCCCGCGGGCACCGCGAAGCCGCCGAACCCGGTGAACGCGCCCACGTTCTCCGCCTCTTCGGTCGCCTCGAAGGCCACGGGCCGCCAGCGCGCGGCCCCGGCGTCGTAGAACTCGAACCGGATCTGCTCGGGGCGCAGCACCCGCTCGCGGTCGGTGAGGACGAGCACGGGGTGGATGCCGGAGCAGGGCGCGGCGGTGGTGTTGGTGAGGTCGAGCCTCCACTCCCGCGGCGCTCCGCCGGCGGCGTAGACGGCGGGCCCGCCGTGCAGCCGGGTGTCGAGGGGGAAGGCGGCCCCGGAGGGGAAGCCGCAGGTGGGGGCGGGAGGATCGGGGGCGGGGGCGAGGCTCACCAACGCGGGGGCCGACAGGCGGGGGAAGGCGGGGACGGCGGAGGCGGGGGCGGCGAGTGCCAGGGGCGACGGGGTCGGGGCGGCGGGGCGGGTGGCGGAGGGGCGGGTGGCGGAGGGGCGCGGGGGTGGGGAGCCCGGGGCTGTGACGCCTGGGGCTGCGACGCCTGGGGCTGGGGAGCCCGGGGCCGTGGCGCCTGGGGCTGCGACGCCTGGGGCTGGGGAGCCCGGGGCCGTGGCGCCTGGGGCTGGGGAGCCCGGGGCCGTGACGCCCGGCTCCGACAGGGCCGGGGTCGACAGACCCGGAGTCACGAGCCCCGGGGCCTGGGCGCCCGGAGACGACAGGCCCGGGGCCTGGGCGCCCGGAGACGCCAGAGCCGGGGCGGTCAGGGTCAGGTGGGCCGTGGCGGCGGCTGCCATCGCGGCTGCCGTCGTCAGGGTGCGGGCGCTGCGCGGTCGCAGGGGGGCGGATGCCATGGGGCGGGGCCTTTGCTGCTCGCGGGCGTACGGGTCGGCCGCGACGCTGCCACGCGGGGCGGGGCCGACCGGGCAGCGACACCGCGCGGCCCCTCGGACGACCCGGCGAATCCGCCCGATCAGCCTATTTTCCGAAGATCGGAGCGAGAGTGAGCCAGGCGGCCCCCACGGCCACCGCGTCCGCCTCCGCCGCGACCCCCACCGATGTCGTCAGACCGAGCCCCGTCAGAACCTCCCGCACCCCGCCCGAGAACACCCCCGGCGCCGCGAGCACCACCCGCCCGCCCAGGAGGACCTGGTCGATGTCCAGGAGCCGCACGAGGTTGGCCGCGCCCGTGCCGAGGACGCGGGCGGCCCCGGCGAGGTCACCGCGCCCGACCGCCGCGAGACACAGGACCTCCAGACAGCCGCGCCCGCCACAGCAGCACGGCGGCCCGTCGAGCTGCACGGTCTGATGGCCGAGCTCGCCCGCGCCCGTCCTGTCCCCGCGCAGCGGCGCGCCGCCGAGGACGAGGCCCGCGCCCAGACCCGTACCGAGGTGGACGTAGGCGAAGGAACCGGGGGCGGCGGGCCGGAGGGCGAGGCCGAGGGCGGCCGCGTTGGTGTCCTTGTCGAGGACGACGGGAAGCCCGAGCCGCCGGGCCAGCTCCTCACGGACGGGGTGACCGTCCCACTCGGGGAAGCCGGTCACCCTGCCCGGCACGCCCGCGCGGTGGTCCAGGGGCCCGGGCATGGCGACCCCGACCCCGAGAACACCACGGGCACGAACAGCACCGGCCGTGTCGGCCCCACCGGTCGCGCCGGTCGCGCCGGTCCTGTCGGCCACCCCCGTCCCGTCGACCCCGCCGACCCCGCCGACCGCATCAGCCGCCCCCACCCCGAGGGCCGCCCCGGCCACCAGGCCCCGCACCTCCTCCGTCACCGCGTCCAGGACCCGCCCCGTCCCCGCCCCCAGGTCCACCGGGCGCCGCCGCAGGGCCACCACCGTGCCCGCGAGGTCGGTGAGGAGCGTCGTCAGCTCGTCGCGGTCGAGGTGGACGCCCACGGCGTGTCCGGCGGAGGGCACGAGGCGCAGCACCGTGCGCGGCTTGCCGCCGGTCGAGGCGCGGTGGCCGGCCTCCGTGGCGAGGCCCTCCCCCCGGAGCCGCGCGGTGATCTTGCTGACGGCCTGCGGGGTGAGCCCGGTGCGCTCGGCCAGTTCGAGACGGCTGATGCCCGGCTCCCCCGCCGTGCGCAGCAGGTCGAGCACGAGCGCCGCGTTGTGGCTGCGCAGGGCCGGTACGTTCACTCCACCCAGGTCGGTCTTCACCCGCCCATTGTGGCGGGTGCTTGCACTTTGGCAACACCGTTGCTTAAGTGGCCGTATGACTGGCACCGACCCCCGTACCCCCCTCCGCGTCGGACTCGTCGGCTACGGCCTCGCGGGCTCCGTCTTCCACGCCCCGCTGATCGCCGCCTCCGAGGACCTCGTCCTCGCCACCGTCACCACCGGCAATCCCGAGCGGGCCGCCGAGGCGCGCGCCGCCCACCCCGGGGTCCGGGTCGTCGCCACTCCCGAGGAGCTGTGGGAGGAGGGGGCGGACGAGCTCGACCTGATCGTCATCGCCTCCCCCAACAAGACGCATGTGGCACTCGCCACCGCCGCCCTGGAGGCCGGCCTCCCGGTCGTCGTCGACAAGCCGCTGGCCGGGACCGCCGCCGAGGCCCGCGCCCTCGCCGCCCTCGCCGATGAGCGCGGCCTGCTGCTCTCGGTCTTCCAGAACCGCCGCTGGGACAACGACTTCCGTACCCTCCGCCACCTGATCGACGAGGACGCGCTCGGCGAGGTCCAGCGCTTCGAGTCACGCTTCGAGCGGTGGCGGCCGCTCCCCAAGGGCGGCTGGCGCGAGTCCGGCGCGGCCGAGGAGATCGGCGGGCTGCTCTACGACCTGGGCAGCCATGTCGTCGACCAGGCTCTCGTCCTCTTCGGCCCGGTGGTCTCGGTGTACGCCGAGTCGGACGTACGCCGGCCGGGCGCCGAGGCCGACGACGACACCTTCCTCGCGCTGACCCACGCGAACGGCGTCCGCTCGCATCTGTACGTGAGCGCCACCACCGCCCAGCTCGGCCCCCGCTTCCGGGTGCTCGGGCAGCGCGCCGGCTTCGTGAAGTACGGGCTCGACCCGCAGGAGGCCGACCTGCGCGAAGGGCTGCGGCCCGTGCCGGGCGGGGCGTGGGGCGTGGAGCCGGAGGAGCTGTGGGGCCGGCTCGGCGCCGGCGAGTCGCCGCTGACCGGCGGCGGTACCCCGGTCGAGTCGCTGCCGGGTGACTACCCGGCGTACTACGCGGCCGTCGCCGCCGCCCTGCGCGGCACCGGCGAGAACCCGGTCACGGCGTACGAGGCGGCGGCCGCGCTCGACGTCCTCGAGGCGGCGCGGCGTTCGGCCCGCGAGGGGATCACGGTGACGCTGTGAACGACGGCGAGGTCTCCCGACTGGAGGCCCAGGAAGCACGCCTGGTCCTCCCCCGGTTCACGTACGAGGACGCCTGGACGCTCGGCACTCTGCTCGTCGGCATGGCCCGGGAGCGCGGGGCGCCCGTCGCGATCGACATCCGGCGGGGGCCGCAGCAGCTCTTCCACTGCGCGCTGCCGGGGTCGAGCGCGGACAACGACGCCTGGATCGACCGTAAGCGACGGGTCGTCGAGCGGTACGGCACGAGCTCGTTCCTGGTCGGCGCCCGCTTCCGCGCCAAGGGGACGACCTTCGAGGAGTCCTCGCGCCTCGACCCCGACCGGTACGCCGCGCACGGCGGCTCGTTCCCGGTCGCGGTCGAGGGCGTGGGCGTGATCGGCTCGGTCACGGTCTCGGGGCTGCCGCAGGCCGAGGACCACGCCCTGGTCGTCGAGGCGCTGGAACGCCTGCTCGGCTCGTACGCCTCCGCCACCGGCTCCGTCTCCGCCTGAGGACCACGGGCGCGGCCGCCGCCGAGGGCGGGACCGGCGGCGGCGCTCCCTCCCTGACGGCCCTTCCGGCGCCGGAGGGTCAGGCGCCCTTCAGCTCCTGCCGCTGCCGGCCGAGACCGTCGATCTCCAGCTCGACGACGTCGCCGGGGCGCAGGTACGGCTTGGGCTCCGGCTGCCCCATCGCGACGCCCGCGGGCGTGCCGGTGTTGATGATGTCGCCGGGGTAGAGGGTCATGAACCGGCTGACGTACCGGACGACCTCCGCGACCGGGAAGATCTGGTCCGAGGTGTGACCGTCCTGCTTGAGCTCGCCGTTGACCCAGAGCCGCAGCCCGAGCGCCTGCGGGTCCGGCACCTCGTCGGCGGTGACCAGCCAGGGGCCGAACGGGTTGAAGGTCTCGCAGTTCTTGCCCTTGTCCCAGGTGCCGCCGCGTTCGATCTGGAACTCGCGCTCGGAGACGTCGTGGGCGACGGCGTACCCGGCGACGTGGGCGAGGGCCTCCTCGTCGGTCTCCAGGTAGCGGGCGGTGCGGCCGATGACGATGGCGAGCTCCACCTCCCAGTCGGTCTTCACGGAGCCGCGCGGTACGAGCACGGTGTCGTCGGGGCCGACGACCGTGTCGGCGGCTTTGAGGAAGACGACGGGCTCGGCGGGGGTGGCCTGGCCGGTCTCGGCGGCGTGCCCGTGGTAGTTCAGCCCGATGCACACGACCTTGCCGATCCGGCCGACGGGCGGGCCGACGCGCAGCCCGGTGGCGTCGAGCGCGGGCAGCACACCGGCCCCCGCCGCGGCCCTGATCCGGTCGAGGGCGGAGGCGTCGGCGAGCAGACTGCCGTCGATGTCGTCGACGAGGGCGGACAGGTCGCGGAGCGTTCCCTCCTGGTCGAGCAGGGCGGGACGCTCGGCTCCGGGCGGACCGACACGCAGCAGCTTCATGGACTTCTCCCTGTGGTCGAGGCGGGCCCGGCAAGGGCCCTGAGGTACCCCGGCCGATGGAGTGCGGCCATCGGAGGATTGGTCGATCCTCCAAGACAACGGGTCACTCTGCAAGACCCCGTTCACGCAGTGGACCCTTACGCGCGAGTAGCAACGGCCTGGGGGCTCTTCTCCTCGCGGAAGAGAAGGGCCCGTTCGACGGCCGCCCACGCGGTGCTGGTGACCACGTAGAGGGCAGCGGCGAGGGGGACGACGGCGACCGTGACGAGGGTGGCGAAGGAGAGCAGCGGCATGACCTTGGCGATGGCGCCGGCGCCCGGGGTGGGCTGCCCCAGGTCGAGGGGCTGGGCGGCGAGCTGCCGCTTCGTACGCCGGTAGGTGAACGTGGCCACGGCGGCGACGAGCGCGAAGAGGACCAGGTAGACCACGCCGGCCTGGCCGAGGACGCCGCCGTGGGCGAGGGCGTCGGCCCAGTGGTCGCCGAGCGGGGCGGCGAAGAGGGTGTGCCCGGTCATCCGGTCGCCGGCGAACAGGTGGTACATGAGCAGGAACGCGGGCGCCTGGAGGAGGGCGGGCAGGATGCCGGCGAAGGGCGAGACCTTCTCCCGCGCGTGCAGCTCGGTCATCGCCTTCCTGAGCCGCTCGGGGTTCTTGGCGTGCTTCTTCCGCAGCGCGGCGAGCTGCGGCGCGATCCGCGTGCGGGCCTTCTGGCCACGGGCCGAGGCCCGGGACAGCGGGTGGATCGCGAGCCGGACGAGCAGGGTGAAGAGGACGATGGCGGCGGCCGTCGCGGTGGTGGCGAAGAGCGGCTGGAGGAGCTCGGCGAGCCGCTCGACCAGGGAGGCGAAGAGGGACAGGAGCGCGGACATGGTGGACCCTCCGTGGGTCTCGTCGTGCCTGGAGAAAGGGAGATCTCGGCATGACGGATCCGCGTGAGGTGCTCGGGGAACGCTCCCTACGCGGCCGTCGGGAGGAGACGGCCGGGAGCGCGGGGTCTGCGCCGGCCCGCGGCGTCGGGATCGCGCTGGGGCAGGAAGGCGGTGCGCCGCTCGCGGTCGCGGATGGCGGTACGGACCCGGGTCGGGGGTACGACGGGGGCGGTACGGGCCGCGCCGGAGAGGGCGCAGACGACGGCGGTCGCGGCGAAGGCGACGGCGGTGGAGAGGCCGCCACCCTCGGAGAGGAGGAGATCGGCGAGCGCGAGCAGGCCGAACAGCGACGCGCCGACGCGCAGGACCAGGTCCTTGGCCATCCCGTACCCCCCTCCCACGTTCCTCTCACGCTCTCTGCCCAGATGGACGTGCGGCGGCGCCGGGAAGTTCCTGCCCGGCGGGGGAGGTTCCTGCCCGGCGGGAGGTTCCTGCCCGGCGGGAGGTTCCCGCCCGGCGGGAGGTTCCTGCCCGGCGGGAGGTTCCCGCCCGGCGGGAGGTTCGGCGGGAGGTTCCTGCCCGGCCGGGAGGTTCCCGCCCGACGGCATGCGGGGGCACTCCGGACGGGATGCAAGGGGGGTGCTCCGGCGGCAGGCGGGGACCCTCACGCGGGATGCAGGCGGGGACCCTGACGCGGGATGGGTGGACGCTCCGGCGACAGGCAGCGACACTCAGGCGGGATGCAGGGGTTCGAGGAGCCGGCGCGGCCGGAGGAGGGCGCGGCTGACGGGGTCGGCCGGGTCGGGGTCGAGCCCGGCACCGGGCCGCGTCTCGACGTCGGCGGGCGGCACGGGGACGCGGCAGGCCGGGCATTCGCCGTACGGGCCGAGTTCGGTGCCGCAGTCGGCGTGGTGGAAGTGGCGCACCGGTACGGCTCCGGGGACCTCTGCCGTGCCCCAGGCGCCGAGCGCACGCAGCACGGGCCAGAGGGCGAGCCCGCGCGGGGTGAGGACGTACTCGTCGCGCGGGGGCGACTCCTGGTAGCGCCGCCGGTCGAGGACGCCGGCGTCGACGAGGGCCTGGAGGCGGGCGGCGAGGACGGCCCGGGGTGCGCCGAGGTGAACGAGGAAGTCGTTGTAGCGGCGGATGCCGTAGAAGGCGTCGCGGACGACGAGCAGGGTCCAGCGCTCGCCGACGACTTCGAGGGCGCGGGCGATGGAGCACTGCTGATGGGCGTAGTCCTTGCCGAGAGCCATGGGACCCATCGTAACCAATGAAGGTTCGTTGACTGAACTTACCTGCTACGGTGAGCCCCACCCGATGGGTTCATTCACCGAACTGACAGGCGGAGGTCTTCGCAGTGCCCCAGCTCGCGTCCACCGCCCGCGCCTCCGCCCCGCCCCGGGACTCCCGCCCCGGGACCGCCCTGGCCGTCACCGCGACGGCCACCGCCGTCGCGCTGATGAACTACACGGCCCCCATGCTCACCCTCCCCGACATGGCCGCCGCCTTCGCGACTCCGGCGTCCGCGCAGGCCTGGCTCCTCAACGGCACCCCGCTCGGCCTCGCCGTCCTCCTCCTGGTCGCCGGCAGCCTCGCCGACGCGCACGGCCGCCGCCGGGTCTTCCTCCTCGGCACCCTCGCCCTCGGCCTCACCACCGCCCTCGGCGCCTTCGCGGGCTCCACCCTCACCTTCACCGCGGCCCGGATCGCCCAGGGCGCGGCGAGCGCGGCGGTCCTCGCGGGCAGCCTGGGCCTCCTCGCCCACGCGTACCCGGCTGGACGGGACCGGATCAGGGCCACCGGCATCTGGGGCGCGTCCGTCAGCGGCGGCATCGCCCTCGGCCCGCTGCTCGCGGGCGCGCTGAGCCTGGTGGACTGGCGGCTCGCGTACGCGGCCCTGGGAGCGGCGGCCCTTGCGACGGCGGCGGCAGGGACGCGACTGCTGCCGACCGACCGGCCACAGGGCCGGGCGAAAGGGACCCGCCCCGACATCGCGGGCGCGACGGCTCTCGGCCTGGCCCTCGCGGCGCTGCTCACGGCGCTCACGCTCGGCCGGGACGGCTGGCTGCGCCCCCCGGTGGCCCTGCTCCTGCTGGCCTCCGCCGCCCTGACGGCGCTGTTCGTGGCGGTCGAGCAGCGGAGCCGTACGCCCATGGTGGAGCTGGCGCTGCTGCGGAGGCCCGCGTTCCTGGCGTCGACGCTGGGGGCGCTGTTCACGGGCCTTGCGGTGATCGGCCTGTTCAGCGTGGTGCCCGCGCTGCTCCAGGGCGGGGCCGGGATGTCACCGCTGGGGGCGGCCTGGCTGTTCGTGCTGTGGTCGGGCACGGCGTTCGTGGCGGCACTCCAGGCGCGACGCCTCCCCGGCCGGTTCTCCGCCCCGTACCAACTGGCCCTGGGCTTCGCCCTGTCGGCGGCGGGGATCCTGGCCCTGCTCGGAGGCATGGAGGGCCCCTGGGCGCGGCTCGTCCCCGGCCTCCTCGCGGCGGGCGTGGGCAGCGGCCTCCTGAACGCGGCGCTGCCCCGGCTCGCGGTCGACTCCGTACCGCCGGAACGCGCGGCGATGGGCTCGGGCGCCAACAACACCGCGCGCTACATCGGCTCCTCGGCGGGCGTGGCCCTGACCCTCGCCCTGGCACCGTCGGGACCGGACACGGCTCTGCTCGTGTCGGCGGGCCTGGCCCTGGCCGGCGCGGCGCTCACCCTCGTACTGGGGCGCCGACGGACATGAGCCGCGCCCAGACGACCAGCCGGTAGGCGCTGCTGAACTCAGGAGTGCAGGTGGTGAGGGTGAGATAGGCGCCGGGAGCGTCGTACCCGTACGAGGGCCTGACGAGGGACCGGGGCACGGCCCGGATGACCCCCACGTCACGGGGAACCGTCCGGGCGAGAATTTGATCGACGCGATACGTGTACGTGGCGTCCCGGGTCCGTACGGAGATCTCGTCGCCCTTCACCAGCCGATTGACGTACCGGAAGGGCTCGCCGTGGGTGTTCCGGTGCCCGGCGAGGGCGAAGTTCCCGGTCCGGCCGGGGCCGGCGGTGCCGGGATAGTGCCCGACGTACCCCTTGTCGAGGACGGAACGCTTGGAGACGCCGTGGGCGACGGGCGCGGTGAGACCGATCCGGGGGATACGGAGGACGGCGAAGGCGGCGGAGGAGTCGGGCACCGGGTCGCGCGGGGCGGGACCGGCCGCCGGCCCGCTCGGATCGCCCCCTCGCTCCCTCCCCCCGCCATCCCCCTCACCCGGCGACGCCGCAGCGGACGGCTCGGCCGTACCGACGACGGAAGGAACGGGGGACGGTACGGGGGAGGACGGGGCCGGGGGAGACATCCCCCACTCCCGTTCCAGAGCACTCACCTGCTGACGGGCCACGGCACGAGCCTGCTGGTTGGTCCACCACAGCTGGTGGGCGACGAGAAGCAGCAGGACGACGCCACAGGTGACGAAGGCCTCCGCGCCCACCCACAGCACCCGGGCACCCCTGCGGCGCCGCCCTCGCGACTGGACGACGACCGGCACCCGCTGCCCCACCCTGGCCCGCACGCGGGGCACGATAAGCGCTGGGGTGCCAACTCTCCAGGCGCGTACAGCAGTACGGTGGAGCGCATGCGCCCCGACACGCCTGCCGCCCACGCCACCGAAGCCGAGCGCCTGCTGCGCACCGCCGCGCAGTACCCGGAGGACCGGGAGCCCCTGCTCCTCCAGGCCGCGGCCCATCTGGAACTGGCGGGCGACCGCCCGGCCGCGACCGCCCTCTACGACTCCCTCCTGTCCCCCGAGCCTGCGAAGCCGCACCTGATCAGGGCACTGAAGGCGGCGAACCTGTGGGAGTACGGCCACGAGGCCGAGGCGCGGGCGATCATCGACGGCCTCCGCAGGGCGCGGCCCTCGGACGCGACCCCGTGGGAGATCACGGCGGAGACGCTGGAGGCGCACGACGAACTGGAAGCGGCGGAGTCCACGCTGACGGAAGCGGCGGAGCTCCTGGCCACCGCTCCGGAACTCCCCCACGCGACCCAGTCGCTCCTGATCACCCGCCACCGGGTCCGCAGGATGCTGGCGCTCCCGCACGACGACTGGGACGTACGGGCGGACCGCCTCCACACCGGAGCGGTCCCCCTGGACGAACTCCACGACCCGAAGCGCCTGTGGTCGCTCGGCTCCGAGGACCCGGCGGAACTCCAGGCGGAGATCGCCCGCCTCCGCTCGGAACTGGGCACCTACCGCACGGCCCTCTCCCGCCCGTTCCCGGTGGCGGTCCTGCACTGGCCGGAACCGGAACTGGACGAGCTGCTGGCGGCGTACCCGGAACTGGAATCCGAGTACCCCACGTACCGCGCGCACCTGACAGACCTCGAAGCCTCCCTCCGCGAACTCTCCCAGGCGGGCACCCCCAACCTGGGCATCGTCCGCGCCACGGTCCCCTCCTACGAAGCCTTCGCAGCCTCGGAATCCACCCACCCGTCGAACGCGGACCTGCTCCCCCAGTACGCCACCACACTGGCGGCCCGCGGACGGGCGGCGGCTTGGCCACCGGCGCGCACGGCTCCGTGCTGGTGCGGGTCCTCTCGGGGCTATGGGGAGTGCCACGGGGCGGAGTGATCACCACACCGGCATGGCGTCTCGTCAAAGCTCTGTCGGTGGCACCTGATACCAATGGTGCGGTTGGTCAGGGAGGGGAAAACGATGAGCGAACTGTCAGACTCCGGGGGGCCGGTTTCTGGTCTCTATGAGCAGTTGATGACTCTGCGGCTCGAAGCCCAGCTCAAGGCGCTTGCGGTTCGTGGTTGGCATGCGATCGACGATGTCGTCGGCCCCAAGTCTTCCCCCCGCGTTCTTGCGAAGCATGTGGCCGACACCGTGCGTCACATTCTGGAGGGGCTGCCTCCAGAGGAGCACGTGCACGCGGCCAACCACATCCTCGAATCGATGAACACCATCGAGGGCGCCCGAGAGTGGGTGCAGCTCGTCGCCGACGGTCCACGCCAGCTCCTTGCCATCGCGGAGCAGGAGGCTGAGGGCGTGTACCGAATCCGCCCTGCCACCCCACTAGCGGAGACTGCCCTCCTCACCAATGCCCCCGAAGATCCCAGCCTAGGATTCGAGCTGCGGGCGGAGCTGGCCACAGCTGACCGGGTCGATCTCCTCTGTGCCTTCGTGAAATGGCACGGTCTGCGGGTCATAGAGCAGTCACTCGAAGCAGCTCATGCGCGGGGCGTCCCCATCCGCGTCATCACGACGACCTACATCGGAGCTACAGAGCGGCAGGCGCTCGACCGTCTCGTCCAGCGATTCAACGCCGATGTCAAGGTCAATTACGAGCTCCGCTCGACGCGCCTACACGCCAAGGCTTGGCTCTTCCGTCGACACAGCGGCTACGACACCGCGTACGTCGGTAGCTCCAACCTTTCGAAGGCCGCCCTCCTTGACGGCCTGGAATGGAACGTTCGCCTGTCGTCCGTCGCGACGCCGGACGTCATCCGCAAGTTCGAGGCGACCTTCGACTCATATTGGAGCGACCCCTCTTTCGAGACGTACGACCCCGAGCGCGACGCCGCACGGCTCAGCGAAGCACTCCAGGTCGCAGGTCAGGGCAAGGGCCTAGCAACAGACCAGCGGATCACTCTGTCCGGTCTGGAAGTACGGCCGTACCCCCACCAACGGGACATGCTGGAGCGCCTCCAGGTCGAACGCGAAGTCCACGACCGACACCGCAACCTCCTCGTGGCCGCAACAGGTACGGGAAAGACCGTCATGGCTGCGCTGGACTACAAGCGCCTTCGGCAGCAGCACGGCCGCGACCTGCGGTTGCTGTTCATCGCACACCGACAGGAAATCCTGCGTCAGTCGCTGCGCACGTACCAGGACGTACTGGTGGACGCCAACTTTGGGGAGGAGCTGCACAGTGGGCTCTCACCCGACAGTTGGCAGCACGTCTTCGCGAGCGTGCAGTCTCTGAAGGGAGAGAGACTGGAGCGGCTGTCCCCCGACCACTTCGACGTCATCGTCATCGATGAATTCCACCACGGCGTCTCCTCAACCTACCGGAAGATCATCGAGCACTTCCGCCCTCTGGAGTTCCTCGGGCTCACCGCAACCCCCGAGCGTATGGACGGTCGCAATGTCCAGGACGAGTATTTCGACGGGCGCATCGCGGCAGAGATACGACTGTGGGAAGCACTGGAAAACGACCTGCTGAGTCCGTTCCACTACTTCGGGATCACCGATACCACCGACATGACCGCTGTCGAGTGGAAGCGCGGCGCTTACGATGCATCGGCGCTCAGCAACTTGTTGACTGGCAACGACGCCAGGGCACGACTCGTCGTTCAAGCCGTTGTGGAGAAGGTGGCAAACCCTGGCGCCATGCGCGCGCTCGGTTTCTGCGTCTCCGTTGCTCATGCCACCTTCATGGCAGAAATCTTCCGGCGCGCGGGCCTGCGTGCTCTTGCCCTATCTGGGGAGACTCCGCAGGAGGAGCGTAAGGCGGCGTTGGCCGCTCTGCGCGCCGGCGAGATCCAAGTAATTTTCTCGGTTGACCTCTTCAATGAGGGGCTGGACATCCCCGATGTCGATACGTTGCTCCTGCTGCGCCCGACCTCCAGTGCGACTGTCTTCCTTCAGCAGTTGGGCCGCGGGCTCCGCCGCACGGAGAACAAGGCAGTCCTCACAGTGCTGGACTTCATCGGCCAGCACCGCAAGGAGTTCCGCTTCGAAGAGCAGTTCCGCGCCCTCACCAACCTGACGCGCAACCGCCTCCTTACCAACATCGAGCATGACTTCCCCCAGCTGCCGTCCGGCTGCCAGATCATCCTTGAGTCGAAGGCCAAGGAACTGATCATCGACAACATCCGCAGCCAGATCAGCATCAACGTCACGCAGCTTGCCCGCGAGGTAGCCCGGTACGGAGAGCCCCGACTCGCCGAATATCTCCACGAAAGCGGACGCGAACTCAAGGAGATCTACCGCGGCGGCAACTCCTGGACCGGCCTGCTTCGCCGTTCAGGCCTGCTCCCCGCAGCCGGCCCCGACGGCGAAGAAGCACTCCTGAAGCGCGTTTGCGGGTTCCTTCATGTCGACGACCCCCGGCGGGTCGCCGCGTACACAAAGCTCCTTGCGGACGACGCCCCTTCCTACCGCGAGCTCGACGAGACCGAGCAGGCATACGCCCGCATGTTCTTCTTTGCGCTGTGGCCCTTGGGAGGTGGCTTCTCCCAGTATCAAGAGGCGCTGGACTCGCTCCGTCCGCAGCGTGCCTTCCGTGACGAACTCCGCCAGGTCCTGGCCCACGCCCTCGACCGGGCCGATCACGTCCCCGTCCCGCTCCTCGGCCCGCTCGCCGACCTCCCCCTGACGATCCACGCCTCCTACAGCCGGGAAGAAATCCTCCCTGCACTGGGGCAGTCATTCATTGGCGGCTTCATGCCGGGCCACTTCCGCGAGGGGGTCAAGTGGTGTGAGGGCATCCAGACGGACGCGCTGCTGATCACGCTGGAGAAGGATGAGAAGGACTTCTCCCCGCAGACCCGCTACCGGGATTACGCGCTGAACGAAAGCCTCTTCCACTGGGAGTCGCAGAACCAGACGTCGGAGACGTCACCCACAGGCGTCCGCTACCAGACCCACAAGGACAACGGCTCTCACGTCCTCCTCTTTGTCCGCCGCTACAAGAAGACGGACATCGGCGGCCCTCAGCCCTGGATGCTCCTGGGCCCGGCTGAGTACGTCGATCACAAGGGCAGCAAGCCCATGGGGATCACCTGGAAGCTGAAACACGATGTCCCTGCCGACGTGTGGACCTACTCGGCCATTGCCGCAGGATGAAGCCGAGGCCAGCGGGAGTCGAGATTGCGATGCCGGCCCCGCTGGGCCTCCTATTCAGCGGTAACTGCGACGTCATCCACGACTTGCACGATCTCCTTGGCCAGACTTGACCCTGCCTCGATCGCCGTCTGCAGCTGTGTCGCGCCTGCCGTGAACACAATCGACGCCGTAAGAAGGCCGAAGAATGCCCTCTTCCACCTACCACCGACTTGGGCGTCAACACCTGTCAGCAGCGATGTCGCCTGAGTCAGTGATCCAAGCACCTGGTTCGTTTCATTCGACACCCGCGCCACCCCGAAGAGCTCGGCATGGTCGATAAGCCAGAGAAGGTGGGTGATCTGCGCAACGATCTGACTCTTGAGGGCTGAGGGCAGTTCGGCGTCGGAAGTCTGATCCAGAATCTCCAGCCAGGAGTGACAGCTCTCGGCAATTGACTGCAAATTCTCACCAGCAGGCGCCGAACCCGTGCCGCGCATGACGGCCTCCAGCACGTCCGCAGCCGACGCCAGATGATCGAGCGTCTCCTGCGCAACCAACACACGTGCCGGGCGCCCGGTGTCGGACCAGCCTGCATCAGGCTGCACCACAGCCGTCCACCACTGAGGGGCATAGCGCGAGAATCTGACCCGCTGCGCCTCCGGCAAAGCAAATATCTGCTGGATCGTCTCAGAGAGCAGCGCAGCTACTTCGGCATGTCGCCGAGCGAACTCGTCGGTCCCCCAGTCCGCGCCGAGCACCTCAACCCACCCGTCACGGAAAGTCCGCGCACCCGACGCCTGCACGCGCGACAGAATCTCGTGCAAGCCATGCGGGCTTGTAGCGGAAGCCGTATTCCCCATCCCCCCACCTTACGACTCGAACGTCAGTAAACAACCAATTTATCAGACCGAGATCACCCAGCCAACACATACGCACACATGCCTACAAATGCGGATACTCCACAGATTTGGGATAGATTGGCAGTTGCTTGTCAATCTCCCTAAAGCGACCCCTCGAGCGCACCCAACCAGACACATTCTCGCGAAGCTGCACACTCGCGCGCTATTCTCATCGAGAACTCGGGGAGGATAGTCCATGGCCATCATCAAGTACGCCGCCCGTCAGACTCTCGGGCAACTCATTGGAGCCAACAACCCTCCAGTGGAGGTTCCGGACGACAGTCAGCGGCAATACGCTTGGGGGAAGCTTGAGGTCGATACCTACTGGGCCGACATTCAAAAGTTTATGCGAGCACGCCGGACGGGAAGCGAGGCGTCCGCAGAATATTTCATCGGCCCCATAGTCACCATCACGGACGACAAAGTTACGAGCCGGTCCCTACTCGATGGACAGCAACGCCTCACCACCTCGACGATTCTCATAGCTGCCATCAGGGACACGCTCGGCAGCATGTCGTCGACAGAGGCTCGAGTAATGGCGAACAACATCCAGCGAGATTACATCGCCCGCAAGGACGGCCGGCACTCCCTACCGCAGTACTTTCTGACGCTCTCCCTTTTCGACCGTGACTTTTTCAAGAACTTCATTCAAGACTGGAACGAAGCGACAGGGAAGGTCGCTCACACCGAGATACCCTCCCGCCCCTCCCATAAACTGATTAAAGCCGCCTATTCACTATTCGAAGGACATATCTCCTCCGCTCTCTCCTCGATTCATTCGGACGACGAGCGGATCGACTGGCTTGAAGAGCTTCGGGACTGCCTGGTAAAGGGACTCGTGTTCGTTGAGGTTCAAACGCCGACTTCCAGTGATGCCAACGAAGTCTTCGAGACCATAAATTCTCGCGGCAAGGACTTGTCCACCGTCGACCTTGTCCGCAATTTCCTCATGGAGAAGAGTCGACACGACGAGGAAAAGGATCGCGTAAACAATGCATGGCGCTCCCTCCTTGACGGATTCGAGCGCAGGGAAGACATAGAGAAGTTTTTGCGTCATTTCTGGGTAGCTGGGCACGGGGACGTACGGTCGCACAGCCTCTACACCACCATCCGGAAGGAACTGACCGAGCGCTTTGAGAAGGATCTCCCTCGGTACGAAGTACGGATGTTCGCTGCGGAGTTGCAGAATGCATCCGGAAGGTACATAGAGCTGATCACGTCTGGAACCGGCTTCGAGAAGCTCGACTGCCTACTGGACGAAGTCAGGACACTGGGAGCCGACGCCGCCTATCCGCTTCTCCTCGCCATATCGACAAGGTCCAACCACAGCGAGGTGGCAAGGGTCGCAGAGGCCCTCCTCAGCTACTACGTTCGATGGACGGTCGTCGGGCGGCGCGAGTCAACGCTTCTTGAAGAGAAGCTCTTCGACCTCGCCAAGAGAGTTAGTTCCAATCTCTCCATCTCGGATGCTTTCCAACAGATCGTCGACTGGACTCCAGATGACGCGGCATTCCAATCCGACTTCGAACAAGCGCCCATTCCGAGAAGCACCCAAGCGCGCTATTTGCTGACGACGATCGAGCAGTATCTCAGGCAGCGTGAGGGCGTAGACGACGTAGTCGTAGCTGGGGCAAGCAGCGTACATGTTGAGCACATATACCCTCAGTCGCCAGAGGCAGTCTACCGACTCACTGATCACGCCTCATGGATGAACAGACTCGGAAATCAAACCTTGCTCCACGGCAGGAAGAATCGCATGGCTTCCAACAAGGCTTACCCTGAGAAGATTCATGCGTACGAGTCTTCGTCGTTCCTCATAACCCGGGAGACCGGGATCGGCCGCCTCTGGGATGCCGATAACGGGGGCTGGCGCCCTCAGGGTATCGATGAGCGCCAGGCCGATCTGGCAAAGATTGCTGTTGATGTGTGGCCTATTGGCTCACGGGACACAGGCGAGCTCTCCCTCTAGCTCCAGAAGATCCACAATCCGCTTGAAGTGGCTCTGGCGCGATCCAGGGCGACTTCCGGGTCGCAGCCCCTTCGGGTGGGCCGGGTTTGTGGGCTTCTGGTGGGACCGCCCTCTTTCCGAGAGTCGCTCCCTGGAGGTGGTGCGGGGGTCGGGGTCATCGCCGGGGCTCGGGCAGTGTTCGGGGCCCCGCGGCCACTCCCCCCGGCCGCCCTCCGAGTGTGAAAAGGCGGCCTGCACCGCACTCGGGAAGAGGGCGGCCGCGCCAGAAGCTCGCCTGTTCCCCGGCCCGTTGGACCCGCCCGTCACCCACACGGGCGATCTTCATCTGACGTGTGCACTTGAGCGCAAGCAGTGTCGTACGGTCGCGCAAAACGGCCCCCGTCGATGGCGCCAACCATCGGCGAGGGCCTGAACCACTCGTGGAGTAGGAGTCCACCGTGATCTACCGGCACTTTAACGCGCCCTCCCGTGCCTTCAGCCAGTTCTCGCACGAGATCATTCGGCATCCCCGGCTCAGTTCCGACGCCGTCCGGCTTCTGACCTGGCAGCTTTCCCTGCCCCAGGACGCTCGCGAGTCGCTTTCCCGGACCGCCGAACGTGCCCGGATCGGGTCATGCGCCTTCACCCGTGCCAAGCGGCAGCTCAAGGAGGAAGGGTTCGTGCATGAGCGGCGGATCCAGGGCGCCGGAGGGCATTGGGTCACCCAACAGCTTGTCTCCAGTACCCCGTTGACCGCCGACGAAGCCGCCAAGCTGCTCGCGGGGACACCCCGCTCCAAGCCCGTAACCGCGCAGGTAGTACCGAGTCCCCGGAAACCGGCCGCCGGTACGCAGACCGCCGGTGCGCCGGTGCCCCCGCCCGCCGACCGTCATCCAGAGAAAGACCTGAAGGAAGACACCTCCAACCTTCCCGCCCCCCAGGCGGGCCAGGCGGACGAGACCGCCCCGCCGGAGGAGACCACCGGCGAAACACCCCACCTCGAAGACGCCCGCGCCCTCATCAGCGTCCTTCCCCTCCTCTCCCCCTCCCTCCGTCACATCCCGCCCGGCATGCGCGACGAACTCGCCCGCCTCGCCGCCCGCTGGCTCGACGCCGGACACACCTCCGCCGACCTCCACCAGCACATCCTCCGTGGCCTGCCCGGTGCCGGGACGTCCGTCCACCGGCCCGGCGGGCTCGTGCGGTACCTCCTCCGTGACGTGCCGCCCCGCACCCTCCCCACTCCGCCCGCACCCGCCCCCGACGGCCCCCGGCTCTCCCCCCGCCTCCTGGGCACCCGCGAATGCGCCGGCCACCACACCCAGCCCATGCTCTTCCGGCCCCGCACCGACGAGACCCTCTGCCCCGAATGCGCCCTGTCGGTGCCCGGCGGGGAGCTCGTTCTCGCCCCCTCGTAGGCTCGGAGGAGGACGATCCAGCTGTCAGGAAGGCTTCCGCCATGCGCCGTATCCCCTCCCCCGCCGTCGCCGCCGTCGGGCTCGTCGGCGGTTACGCCGTTGCCCGGTGGACCAAGAAGCGGCCCCTCGGCGGGGTCGTGCTCGCCGGGGTCGGGGCCGTGGCCGTTCGAGAGTGGCAGCAGGTGGGTGGGGGGAAGGTGGCCGCCGGGCTCGGCGCCGCCTATGTCGCCGCCTTCGCCGGCTCCCATCCCCTCGCCAAGAAGATCGGGGCCTGGCCCGCCGTGTTCTCCGTGGCCGGCGGGATGGCTGCCGCCTCCTGGGCCGTCACTCGCGGGAAGTAGCCCCTCCGGCCCCCACCGCGTAACACAGCAGGCCCCCTCGGCCACCGGAGCCGCGCACCCGCGCCGTCCGTCCGTCCGTCGATCCGACCATCCGACCGGGCGGACGGGCGACAGGGCAAGCCCGCCCTCGTCACGGCTCGAGGTCGACGACCCCCTTGCCGCCCGGGATGTCCAGCGGCACCGAGACCTGGTCGTGGGTGATCAGCCATGCGCCGTCCACCTTCCGGAAGCCGAAGGTGGCCCGGACCCACATGCCGTCCGCCGTCGTCCCGTCGGGCAGCGTGCCTCTGAGACGGCCGAAGCCGTGCGTGAACGCCACGTCTTCGCCCACCGTGGACATCAGGCCGCGCACCTCGTAGGTCACCTCCCGGAAGAACGCGAACACGTTCGCCCAGTTCTTGAGCTTCGCGTCGATCCCCACGTGCTGGAGCGGCGGATCGATGTCGAAGGACACGACGTCCGTCGAGTAGAGCCGCCTCAGGGCCTCAAGGTCCTTGGCCCGGATCGCGTCGATGACGCCGTCGATGTGGCGGCTGATCGCGGCTTCGTCCGTCTCACGCCGCGCGGGCGGGACCGTCTGTCCTTCCGCGCTCCGGGCGACGACATGATCCAGCAGTGTGTCCAGGACGCCGGCGTGGTGGGCGCCCGGCTTGAGTGTCGTGTGGTCCTCGAAGTCGGTGTGCAGGGACAGCGAGACCTGCGGCGTCACCGCACCCATCCGAAGTTCCTCGCACACAGCCCGCAACTGCCGGGCCGCCCGGCCGCCGCTATGAGCACCGCCGTAGGAGACGAACCCGACGGCCTTGTGGGTCCACTCCGCGTGCAGGTAGTCGATCGCGTTCTTGAGCACGCCGGGGAGGGAGGCGTTGTACTCGGGGGTGACCATGACGAATCCGTCGAAGCGGGCGACGGTGTCCGCCCATGCCCGGGTGTGACTGTGCTGGTACTGCCCGGCGAACGCGGGCAGCGGCTCGTCCAGATGGGGCAGCGGGTGGTCGAGCAGGTCGATCACCTCGAATGCGGCGTCGCCGCGGCGGGCGGCCCGCTCGTGGACCCACCGGGCGACCTGCTCGCCCCTGCGGCCCGGGCGGGTGCTGCCGATGAGTATTCCGATCCTGGTCATCGCTGTCTCCTGAGGTGTCCCACCCGGGTTCTCCGGGCTGGTGGCGTCTCCGAGCAGTAAGACGAAGTGACCCCGTGGAACGTCAGGGAGAGTCGCGGACTGACCATCGGACGTGCGCTGTCTCGTCGTACCGGCGCGTGGATCCCCGAGCCGCTGCCCGAGCGGACCGACTGGCTCAGCGGCGCCCGGCAACCACCGCGGCGACGCGCGCTACGTATCGGGGCCGGCCGGCCGGAGGCGATGGCTGCCGCCTCCCGGCCGTCACCCGTACCGAAGGGCGGCCCTCAGCCGCCCACCCCGTGGCTCACCGTGTAGATCAGCAGGCCCGCAAGCGCGCCCACCACCGTGCCGTTGATACGGATGAACTGGAGGTCGCGGCCGATGTTGGCCTCGATCTTCTTCGAGGTCTGGGTGGCGTCCCAGCCGGCCACCGTGTCGGTGATCAGGGACGTGATCTCGTGGCGGTACGTCGTGACCACGTACGCCGCCGCGTCCTCCGCCCAGCCCTCGACCTTGTCCTGGAGGCGGGAGTCCGTCGCCAGGCGGTTGCCCAGGGAGATCAGGGAAGCGCGGGCGCGGAGGCGGAGCTGGCTGCGGTCGTCCTCGGCCGCCGCGATGATCAGGTTGCGGACCGAGGACCACGCCGAGGCGATGATGTCCTGGACCTCCGGGCGGGCCAGGAGGTCCGACTTGAGGCGTTCGACGCGGGCGCGGGTGTCCGTGTCGGCCTGGAGGTCGGCCGCGAAGTCGGTGAGGAAGCGGTCGATCGCCCCGCGCGCCGGGTGGCCCGGCATGTCCCGCATCTCGGTGACGAAGCGGAGCAGCTCCTTGTAGACGCGCTCGCCGATACGGCGGTCCACGAAGCGGGGCGTCCAGCCGGGCGCGCCGCCCTGGACGGCGTCCATCACCGACTCTCCATGGGTGACGAGCCAGTCGTGGGCGCGGGTGCAGATCAGATCGACGGCCCGGTGGTGGGCCCCGTCGGAGACGATCTTCTCCAGGGTCTTGCCGAGGCCCGGCGCGATCTCCGCCGCCTCGGCCCGCCGGGTGATCGCCTCCCCGACGACCGCCTGGACGTCCGAGTCCCGCAGGACGGTCAGCGCGCCCCGTAGCGCCGTCGACGCCTCCGCCGTGACACGGTCCGCGTGTGCCGGGTCCGCGAGCCAGGCGCCGAGCCGGCCACCGATGCCGAAGGCGTGCAGCCGGCCCCGTACGACGTCGGCCGAGAGGAAGTTCTCGCCCACGAAGGTGCCGAGCGAGGCGCCCAGCTGGTCCTTCTTCTTCGGGATGATCGCCGTGTGCGGGATCGGCAGGCCCAGCGGGTGCCGGAAGAGGGCGGTGACCGCGAACCAGTCGGCGAGCGCGCCGACCATCCCGGCCTCGGCCGCCGCCGCGACATAGCCCGCCCACGCCCCCCAGCCCGCGCTCTCCGCCCAGGTGGCCAGGGCGTAGATCACCGCGACCGCCGCGAGCAGGGACGTGGCCAGCGTCTTCATCCGCCGGACACCCCTGCTCTTCTCCTCGTCCGCCAGCGTGTACGAGAAACTCACCATCAAGTCGACCTCCTACCTGAGGGACTCCCGGCGCTCGTCCCGAGTTCCCCCGTACATCTTCGCGATCACCGACTCGATGTCCGGCTCCCGCACCGAGAGGTCGAGGAGGGGGTACCTCGCCGCGACCGACGCGACCAGCGGGGCCGCCGAGGCGGTGGCGGGGAAGGCGAGCCACTGGCGGGCGCCTTCCGACCGTACGTGGCGGGCTCCGGGCACATCGGCGATCGGGGGCAGCACGCGCTCCAGGTCCACCACCAGGAGGCGTTCGCTCTCCCCCACGGCGTGCAGGCCGGCCAGCTCGCCGTCGTACATGAGCCGTCCGTGGTCGATGACCATCACCCGCGAGCAGAGCTGCTCGATGTCCGTGAGGTCGTGGGTGGTGAGCAGGACCGTGGTCCCCTGGGTGGTGTTCAGGTCGCGGAGGAACTCCCTCACCCGTGCCTTCGAGACGACGTCGAGGCCGATCGTCGGCTCGTCCAGGTACAGCACCTCCGGGTCGTGCAGCAGCGCCGCCGCGATGTCCCCGCGCATCCGCTGGCCCAGGGAGAGCTGCCGGACCGGTACGTCGAGCAGCTCGCCGAGTTCCAGGAGCTCCACGCAGCGGGCGAGGTTCTCCCGGTAGCGGGCGTCGGGGATGCGGTACATGCGGTGCGTCAGCCGGTACGAGTCCTTCAGCGGCAGGTCCCACCAGAGCGTCGTCCGCTGGCCGAAGACCACCCCGATCCGCTGGGCGAGCCGGGTCCGCTCGCGCGCCGGGTCGATGTCCGCGACCCGCAGCCGGCCGCCGCTGGGGGTGAGGATGCCGGTCAGCATCTTGATCGTGGTCGACTTCCCGGCGCCGTTCGGGCCGATGTAGCCGACCATCTCGCCGCGCTCGACGCCGAAGCTGATGCCGTCCACCGCCCGGACCTCCTTCTTCTCCCGGCGGAACAGGCCCGCCTTCCGGCGGACCGTGAACGTCTTCTCCAGTGAGTCCAGTTCGATGAACGGCACGGGGCTCGGCTCCTTTCAGTCCTGCGGATTCCTTCGGCTTGCTTGGGCTTGCTCGGGCTTGCTCGGGCTTGCTCGGGCTTGCTTCGGCTTGCCTGGGCTTGCTTCGGCTGCCCAAGCAAGCCCTCTGCTGCCCTCAACTGCCTTCAGCTGCCTTCAGCTGCCTTCAGCTGCCTGTCGAGCGGTACGAGCGGATTCCCGCCCGCCACGCGAGGCCCGCCACCCCGCAGCAGGCCATCGCCACCAGCGGCGAGGCGAACACCGCCCAGCCCGGGACCCCCGCCGGGGCCGGCCGGCCGAGCACGTACAGGGCGGGCAGCCAGTTCACGAACGCCAGCGGTACGACGAACACGACCCCCCGCACCAGCTCCTGCGCGAAGATCGTCGGCGGGTACTGGAGGAGGGTGTTCCCGCCGTACGTGAACGCGTTCGTCACCTCCGCCGCGTCCTGTATCCAGAAGAGCGTCGACGCGCCGAGCACCATCAGCGCCGCGAAGATCACCGCCCCGGAGACCAGCGTCACCGGCAGCAGCACCACCTTCACCGCCGTCCACTCCACGTCCAGCAGAAGCAGCCCCCAGACCAGGACGAACAGGCCCTGCGCGACCCGGCCGAGCCTCCGCAGCGCGAACTTGTCCGCCGCGACCTGGGCGAGGAGCGGCGCCGGGCGCATCAGGAACGTGTCGAGCGAGCCGTCCCTGACCCGTTTCCCCATCCGCTGCAGCGAGCCCATCGTGAGGTCCGCGATCCCGAACGACGTGCCGGCCGTCCCGTACAGGAAGGCGACCTCCGCGAAGCCGAAGCCGCCGAGGCCCCTCACCTGACCGAACATCAGGAGGATGACGACGAAGTCGAAGAAGGTGACGCAGAAGCTGGTCACGAGCGTGAGCACGAAGGAGGAGCGGTACGTCATCGTGGACCGGATCCACATGCCCGCCACCATCCGGTACGTACGCCAGGAGTCCCGGAGCGGGCCGGGGCGTGTCACCTCAGCCGCCCGCACCGCCGCGTTCCGCGTCGTCTCAGCCACCCTGCACCACCACCTTCCGCGTCGCCGCCGCCTGCACCAGCCGGCCCACCCCGAGCAGCACCAGCGCCCAGCTGCCCTGGAAGGCGTACGCCCCCGCCAGCTCCCAGCCCTCGTACCTGCCGAGATACACATCGGCCGGCACCTGGAGCAGTGACGCCCAGGGCAGCATCCGCGCGATCTCGCCAAGGGCGCCAGGGAACACGGTCAGCGGAAGCAGCATCCCCGAGAAGAACAGGCCGCTCAGCCACACCACCTGCACCACCCCCTGGCCGTCGAGAAGCCAGAACGCGCTCATCGCCGCCAGGTACCAGATCGCGAAGCCGACCGTCGAGCCCAGCGCCACCGACACCAGGAAGGCGAGCCAGGCGCCCGGTCCCGACGGGAGCGTGAAGCGGAAGGCGAGCGCGCCGACGGCCATCGGGACGACCCCGCGGCCGAGCAGCTGGAAGGCGGACCTGCCCGCGTTGGCCGCGAACCACCAGAGCTGGAGGTCCGCCGGGCGGTACAGGTCGACGGCGATGTCGCCGGTCCTGATCCGCTCGATCAGCTCGTCCTCGAAGCCGCCGCCCATCATCCCGCAGACCGTGATCAGCGCCTGCCCGATCCAGACGTACGCGAGGGCGTCGTCCATCGAGTAGCCACCGAGGTGCGGGCGTTCGTGCCAGAGGGCGATGTAGGTGTACGACAGGACGAAGCCGAAGACGCTGTTGGTGAACACCCCCGCCGCCGTCGCCACCCGGTAGGTGGCGTGGCGCCGGAAGCCGCCCGCGGCCACCGTCGCGTACAGCCGCAGCATGGGGCTCCCTCTCCGGTCACATGGCAGCTACTACCGGGGCACACGTCCGGTCCGGCAGACATGCCGATCCGACGCACACGCCGATCCGGTACGAATGACAGCGAAGCGCACGACCTTAGTGGGTGTGGCTCCGCGCCGCGAGCGGATTTCGCGTCAGATTCGGGTCGCAAACGAGAGTTTGGGTGACTTACGGGCAATATGAGATGCCATGTCCCCTTCCTCCGGCACGAGCGACGTTCCGAGCGACACCCCCCGGCCACCCCGCCCGGGCCCGGAAACCAGCTGGGAACCGCGGGACCCCACCCTCCCCGCACGGACGCCCCCGCCCCCGACCCGCCCCGCGAGACGCTCCCGACCCCGCCGCGTCCTGCGCACCCTCGCCGGGCTGTCCCTGCTCAGCGCCCTGCTGCTCGCCGGCGCCCTCGTCGCCGGCTACCTCCTGGTGGAGATCCCGCCCGCCAACGCCGCCGCCGTCGCCCAGTCCAACGTCTACCTCTACCGGGACGGCAGCCCCCTCGCCCGCGACGGCGAGGTCAACCGCGAGAACGTCCGGCTCGACCGCGTCCCGCTCACCGTCCGGCAGGCCGTCCTCGCCGCCGAGGACCGCGACTTCCACACCTCCCGCGCCGTCGACCCCAAGGCCATGCTCCGCGCCGCCTGGAACACCGTCACCGGCAAGGGCCGCCAGTCCGGCTCCACCATCACCCAGCAGTACGTCAAGAACTACTACCTCGGACAGGAACAGACCCTCACCCGCAAGGCGAAGGAGTTCTTCATCGCGATCAGGCTCGGCCGCGAGAAGACCAAGGAGGAGATCCTCCAGGGCTACCTGAACACCAGCTACTTCGGCCGGAACGCGTACGGCGTCCAGGCCGCCGCCCGCGCCTACTACGGCAAGGACGTCGAACACCTCGACACCGCCGAGGGCGCGTACCTCGCCTCCCTCCTCAAGGCCCCCAGCGCCTACGACGTCACCACCCACCCCGAGAACCGCGCCAAGGCCGTCGCCCGCTGGAACTACGTCCTCGACGGCATGGTCACCGAGGGCTGGCTGGCCCGCGCCGAGCGCGCCGCCGCCCGCTTCCCCGCCCCGCAGACCGCCCGCCCCGCCACCGGCCTCTCCGGACAGCGCGGCTACCTCGTGCAGGCCGTCGAGGAGTACCTGACCAGCCGCGGGATCGTCGACGAGAAGACCCTCGCCGGCGGCGGCTTCCGCATCACCACCACCCTCGAACCCGCCAAACAGGAGGCCCTCGTCCAGGCCGTCGAGGACCGCGTCATCTCCCGCCTCGACCCGGAACGCGTCCCCGCCGACCGGTACGTCCGCGTCGGCGCGGCCGCCGTCGACCCGGAGGACGGGAAGGTGCTCGCCCTGTACGGCGGCATCGACTACACCCGGCAGTACGTCAACAACGCCACCCGCCGCGACTACCAGGTCGGCTCCACCTTCAAGCCCTTCGTCTTCACGGCGGCCGTACAGAGCGGGGCACAGACCCAGTACGGCGAACCCATCACCCCGTACACCCTCTACGACGGCAGCAACCGGCGCCCGGTGGAGGGCTGGAACGGCACCCCCTACGACCCCGCCAACGAGGACGACGAGAGCTACGGCGAGATCGCCGTCGGCGCCGCCACCGGCCTCTCCGTGAACGCCGTGTACGCCCAGATGGCCGTCGACGTCGGCCCCGGGCACGTGCGCCGCACCGCCGTCGCCCTCGGCCTGCCCGGCTCCACACCCGACCTCACCGCCTCCCCCTCCATCGCGCTCGGCCCCGCCACGGCCAGCGTCCTCGACATGGCGACGGCGTACGCCACCCTCGCCGCCCACGGCCGGCACGGCGGGCACACCCTCGTCGCCCACCTCAGCAGGGACGGCCACGAGCTGACACCGCCCGCCGCCCCGGCCCGGCAGGCCGTGACCCGGGAGGCCGCCGACACGACCACGTCGATCCTGCGGAGCGTCGTCGAGGCGGGCACGGGAACGGCAGCGCAGACCGCCGGACGCCCCGCGGCCGGAAAGACGGGCACGGCGGAGGACGACAAGGCGGCCTGGTTCGCCGGCTACACCCCGGAGCTCGCGACCGTCGTCGCGCTGATGGGCCAGGACCCGGAGACGGGACGCCAGGAACCGCTGTACGGGGCGCTCGGACTGCCCCGGATCAACGGAGGCGGGGCGCCCGCCGAGATCTGGGGCCAGTTCACCCGGGACGCCCTGGCCGGGACACCGCCACGGGACTTCGAGCTCCAGCTGATGCCCGGAGCGGAGGAACCGCCCCCCGTACCACCGATGGCGGACGGGCCGGAGGGAACGGAAGGGGCGCAGGAGCCGCCGTACGAGACGGGCGAGGCGGGTCCGGGCGCGATGGTGTCCCGCAGCCCCGAGCCCGGCCCCCGCACCGCGGTGACGCACGGCCCCGTGCCCACCGGCGGCACCCCGCCTCAGTGACCCGAGGTCGCCTTCAGACCCACCACCGCGACCAGCAGCAGACAGACGAAGAAGATCCGGGCGGCGGTCGCCGGCTCACCGAGCACCACCATGCCGAGCACCGCCGCACCGGCCGCGCCGATCCCGACCCACACGCCGTACGCCGTACCGATCGGCAGCGTCCTGGCGGCATGCGACAGCAGCATCATCGAGGCGACGATCCCGGCGCCGGTGAACACGCTCGGCCAGAGGCGGGTGAAACCGTCGGTGTACTTCATACCGATCGACCAGCCGACTTCGAGCAGACCCGCGACGACAAGAAGAACCCAGGCCATGACGACGACACCTCCGCGAGACGGAACAACAGGAGTGCGTCGTCTTGTCGAAAACCCGGTACGGCGCGTCTCGTCGGGGTCCACCCAGGCTAGCAAAGGACGAACGAAAGCCCTGGTGACGGTCGTCACCAGGGCCTCAGGTGGCCTTCGCCCACAGGCTCGCCTACAGATACAGACCGGTCGAGTCCGTGGCGCCCGCGAACCGGTCCGCGGCCACCGCGTGCAGGTCGCGCTCCCGCATCAGGACGTACGCGACACCCCGCACCTCGACCTCGGCACGGTCCTCGGGGTCGTACAGCACCCGGTCACCGATCTCGACGGTACGGACGTTCTGCCCGACCGCGACCACCTCGGCCCAGGCCAGGCGCCGGCCGACGGCGGCGGTCGCCGGAATCAGGATGCCGCCGCCGGAGCGCCGCTCCCCCTCCGGGGAGTCCGTGCGGACCAGGACCCGGTCGTGCAGCATCCGGATGGGCAGCTTGTCGTGCGTGTTCTCGCTCACGGGGTGAACCTACCTGCCCGGGCGGGACGCCCCCGGCGGGGAGGGGTCATCGCCTGCCCTTGCGGGAGGACCTGGCGAGCAGCCCGATGACCGCCACGGCCACGAGCGCCACCGGCACCACGCGCTCCAGGCGGGGAGCGCCGTCCTCATGGGTGAAACGTGCCTTCACATCCGAGACGGCCCGGTTGACGGCCACGAAGGCGCGTCCCGCGGTCTGGTCGACCGTCGAGGCGACCTTGGCCTTCGCGTCCCCGATGATCGTCTTCGGATGCATCCGAATGCCGATCTCGTCGAGAGTGACGGCGAGCTGCTCGCGCCGGCGGACGATGTCCGCCTCGATCTGCGCAGGGGTCCTGGACTCCGACACCGCGCTGCCTCCGTAGTCGTATTCCGGTCGTTGACGGACAGTCTGTCAGCTCCGCCGCGGTTGGGCCGTCCCCGACCCCCCTCAGTCTTCCCCCATTAGGCTCTGATCGCGTACGCGAACCATCCCGAGGAGAGCCATGAGCGAGCGACTTCAGCCCGGCGACACCGCCCCCGCCTTCACCCTTCCCGACGCGGACGGCAACGAGGTCTCCCTCGCGGACCACAAGGGCCGCAAGGTCATCGTCTACTTCTACCCGGCGGCGCTGACCCCCGGCTGCACGAAGCAGGCCTGCGACTTCACGGACAACCTGGACGTGCTGGCCGCCGCGGGCTACGACGTCATCGGCGTCTCGCCGGACAAGCCGGAGAAGCTGGCGAAGTTCCGCGAGAAGGAGAACCTGAAGGTCACGCTGGTCGGCGACCCGTCGAAGGAGACCCTGGAGGCGTACGGCGCCTTCGGCGAGAAGAAGCTGTACGGCAAGACGGTGACGGGCGTGATCCGCTCGACGGTCGTCGTCGACGAGGACGGCAAGGTGGAACACGCCTTCTACAACGTGAAGGCGACGGGCCACGTGGCCAAGATCATCAGGGACCTGGGCGTCTGAGCGCCGGCCTCCGCCGCGGAACGGTCCGCACCGCGTACCGCGGGTGTGGACCGTACCGCCGTACCCCTCGGGCGGTCGGAGCCGGACCGCTACGATGGCCGTGCATGCGGCCGTGTCGTAACTGGCAGCCGAGCTGGGTTTAGGTCCCAGTGGGAGAAATCCCGTGTGGGTTCGAGTCCCACCGGCCGCACATGCGCGAAGGGCCGCCCCACCGGCGGCCCTTCGCTCTGTGCTGACTCTCTTCGGGGGGCCCTCAGCCCAGCAGTTCCCTCACCACCGGTACCAGCGCCCTGAACGCCTTGCCCCGGTGGCTGATCGCGTTCTTCTCCGCCGGGGTCAGTTCCGCGCACGTCACGTCGTGGGCCTTCGGCTGGAGGATCGGGTCGTAGCCGAAGCCGTTCGTGCCGGTCGGGGTGTGGCGGAGGGTGCCTTCCAGGCGGCCTTCGACCACGCGTTCCGTGCCGTCCGGGAGGGCGAGGGCCGCCGCGCACGCGAAGTGGGCGGCTCGGTGTTCGTCCGCGATGTCCGCGAGCTGGGCCAGGAGGAGGTTCAGGTTCGCGCGGTCGTCTCCGTGGGTGCCGGACCAGCGGGCCGAGAAGATGCCCGGGGCGCCGTTGAGGACGTCCACGCACAGGCCCGAGTCGTCGGCCACGGCCGGCAGGCCGGTCGCCCGGGCCAGGGCGTGGGCCTTGAGGAGGGCGTTCTCGGCGAAGGTGACGCCGGTTTCCTTGACGTCGGGGACCTCCGGGAACGCGTCCGCGCCGACGAGTTCCAGGTCGAGACCTGCGTCGGCGAGGATCGCGTGGAGTTCGGTGATCTTGCCCGCGTTGCGGGTGGCGAGGACTAGACGGGTCATGTCCTCGATTATCCGGGGTGGGCCGGTCAGCCCGGCGTGCAGACCTTCGCCACCTCACCCGCCGCGTCCGTGATCGGCTGGATGTCCGGGGTCGTGTCGCCGTTCTTCACAGCCGTACGGACGGAGTCGACGCCCTTCGTGAGGTCGTCCACCGCCTTCGCCAGGTCGGCGTTGTCGGTCGTGTCCTTGAGGTTGCCCAGCTCCGTGGAGATGGAGTTCAGGGACTCCTCTATCTGCGTCACGTCGTTCGAGGCGTTGGAGACGGCCTGCTGGAGCTTGTCGACCGACGTGGCTATCGCGTCGGCGGTCTTGACGCAGTCCATGGCGGTGTCGAGGGCTCCGCAGCCGCTCAGGACGGTGGTGAGCGTGGCGGCCGTGGCCACGGCGAGTGCGAGACGGCGCTTCAAGGCGGGTCCTCCCCAGATTCGTAGACGCGTACGGGCGCACGGATCGTATCCGTGCGCCCGTTGTCCGTCAGGACGCCGTACGAAGTCGGGGGGTTGCGACTACAGCGTTCCTTCGAGGGCCTTGCGCTGGATCTCGGCCAGGTCGGCGCAGCCGCCGGAGGCGAGGTCGAGGAGGGCGTTGAGCTCCTTGCGGTCGAAGGGCTCGGCCTCGGCGGTGCCCTGGACCTCGACGAAGCGGCCGTCGCCGGTGCAGACGACGTTCATGTCGGTGTCGGCGCGGACGTCCTCCTCGTAGCAGAGGTCGAGGAGGGGGGTGCCGTCGACGATGCCGACGGAGACGGCGGCGACGGTGCCGGTGAGGGGCTTGCGGCCGGCCTTGACGAGCTTCTTGGTCTGGGCCCAGGCGACGGCGTCCGCGAGGGCGACGTAGGCGCCGGTGATCGCGGCGGTGCGGGTGCCGCCGTCGGCCTGGAGGACGTCGCAGTCGAGGACGATGGTGTTCTCGCCGAGGGCCCTGTAGTCGATGACGGCTCGGAGGGAGCGGCCGATGAGGCGGGAGATCTCGTGGGTGCGGCCGCCGATCTTGCCGCGGACGGATTCGCGGTCGCCGCGGGTGTTGGTGGCGCGGGGCAGCATGGAGTACTCGCCGGTGACCCAGCCTTCTCCGCTTCCCTTGCGCCAGCGCGGGACGCCTTCGGTGACGGAGGCGGTGCAGAAGACCTTGGTGTCGCCGAAGGAGATGAGGACGGAGCCCTCGGCGTGCTTGCTCCATCCGCGTTCGATGGTGACGGGGCGGAGCTGTTCGGGGGTACGGCCGTCGATTCGAGACATGGGTCGAGCCTAGCGGGACACGGGGAAGGGCCCGTCCCCTGCCGGAACGGGCCCTCGGGTGGTGCGTCGGTGCTGACGGGGTCAGCTGCTCACATCATGTCTTCGATGTCGGCGGCGATGGGGTCGGCGTCGGTGCCGATGACGACCTGGATCGCGGTGCCCATCTTCACGACGCCGTGGGCACCGGCGGCCTTGAGTGCGGCTTCGTCGACCAGGGCGGGGTCCACGACCTCGGTGCGCAGGCGGGTGATGCAGCCTTCGACCTCTTCGATGTTGCCGATGCCGCCGAGCCCGGCGACGATCTTCTCAGCCTTGGTGGCCATGTGTCTCTCCCTGTCCGTTCCGTTCGCGAGCACGCGAATCTCGGCGCACCTGTGGTCCGCCTTGTCACGGTAACCCACGGTTGGCCCAACTTCGCGAGCGAGTGCCGCCGTTCTGTCGAATGATGACGATCACCGGCGGCCTGTCCTCAGCGGGCTCCCGGAGCCTACCGCAACTGGTCTACACCAGTGCAATGAGACGCGGACCCGGTTTGTTCCGGGCAGGGAGGACGCCGATGACCACCGAAAGCGCCGCGGCCGCACCGAGGAAGAAGTCCCGGGGGAGCGCGCTCTTCCAGGGGCTTCAGAAGATGGGGCGCAGCCTCCAGCTCCCCATCGCCGTCCTGCCGGCCGCGGGCATCATCAACCGCCTCGGGCAGGACGACGTCTTCGGTTCCGACGGTCTCGGCTGGGACAACGTCGCCAAGGTGATGATGGGCGCGGGCGGGGCGCTGCTCGACGGCGGTCTCGGTCTGCCGCTGCTGTTCTGCATCGGTGTCGCGATCGGCATGGCGAAGAAGTCGGACGGTTCGACGGCGCTCGCGGCGGTCGTCGGCTTTCTCGTGTACTACACGGTCCTGCGTCAGTTCCCGAAGGACTGCCCGACGGGTACGAGGGACATCAGCGGCGGCTGCCTCGGCGTCGACGACTCGTTCGCGGGATACACGTACCAGAACCCTGGGGTCTTCGGCGGCATCGTCATGGGTCTGCTCACCGCGTACCTGTGGCAGCGGTTCCACCGCGTGAAGCTGGTCGACTGGCTCGGCTTCTTCAACGGCCGGCGACTCGTACCGATCATCATGGCCTTCGTCGCGATCGCGTTCGCGGCGATCTGTCTGTGGATCTGGCCGCCGATCGGTGACGCCCTGGAGAGCTTCAGCGACTGGCTCGTCGGTCTGGGCGCCTGGGGTTCGGGCATCTTCGGTGTCGCCAACCGCGCGCTGCTCGTGATCGGTCTGCATCAGTTCCTGAACGTGCCCGTGTGGTTCCAGTTCGGTTCGTACGAGAAACCGGACGGTTCGGTGGTCCACGGTGACATCACCATGTTCCTGGCGGGCGACCCGAACGCCGGTCAGTTCACGACGGGCTTCTTCCCCATCATGATGTTCGCCCTGCCGGCGGCGGCGCTCGCGATCACGCACTGCGCGAGGCCGCACCGACGCAAGGTGGTCGGTGGTCTGATGCTGTCGGTGGCCCTGACCTCGTTCGTCACGGGCATCACGGAGCCGCTGGAGTACTCGTTCCTCTTCATCGCGCCCGTGCTGTACGCGATCCACGCGGTGCTGACGGGCGTCTCCATGGCGGTGACGTGGGCACTGGGGGTGAAGGACGGCTTCAGCTTCTCGGCCGGTCTGATCGACTACGTGATCAACTGGAACCTGGCGACGAAGCCGTGGCTGATCATTCCGATCGGTCTGGCGTTCGCGGTGGTGTACTACGCGATCTTCCGGTTCGCGATCATCAAGTTCGACCTTCCGACCCCGGGCCGTGAGCCGGAGGAGATCGAGGAGGAGATGGAACGGGACAACGTCAAGTGACCTGACCGTTCCGGGGCTTCCGCCCCGCTCCCCAGGCCACCGAAAGCCGACCCGAAGCCTCCCGGGAGACCCCCCGACAGGCCCCTGGACCTCACCGTCCGGGGGCCTTGCCGTGTTCACTCCCCGTCACGGCCGAGCACGCAGAATTCACAGGTTCCTTATCTAAGTCTCACGTGCTAAAACTGGTCTACACCACTCATTGGTGTAGACCACGCGGTCCAGACCACCGCGTTCCACGAGACGCCGCCGTCCCCCGTGACACCTGTCCTCCGGCGGCGCCTTGCCCACTGGAGGAAGTTGTGTCCACGGCTAGCGCCGCTCCCGCGGCCGACAAGAAGAAGGGCGCCGGCGCGATGGCTGTCATGCAGCGCATCGGCCGCAGCCTCATGCTGCCGGTCGCGGTGCTGCCCGCCGCCGCGCTTCTGGTGCGTTTCGGTCAGCCCGACATGCTCGGCAGGGAGTCGTTCCCGACCGTCATCACCAAGATCGCCGGTTACATGGCCGCCGGTGGCGGCGCCCTGCTCGACAACATGGCACTGCTGTTCGCCGTCGGCATCGCGATCGGCTTCGCCAAGAAGTCCGACGGCTCCACCGCGCTCGCCGCCGTGGCCGGCTATCTGGTCTTCAAGAGCGTGCTCGGCACCTTCACGGACAGCAGCCTGCCGAAGAAGGAAGCCATAGTCGGCGGCAAGATCGTCATGGTGGAGCAGGCAGTCGACGCCAAGGTGCTCGGCGGCGTGGTCATGGGCATCATCGTGGCGCTGCTCTACCAGCGCTTCTACCGCACCAAGCTGCCCGACTGGGCGGGCTTCTTCGGCGGTCGCCGCCTCGTCCCGATCCTCTCCGCCTTCGCCGGCCTCCTCGCCGGCATCGTGTTCGGTCTGATCTGGCCGTGGCTGGGCTCGGGCCTGCACTGGTTCGGTGAGAGCCTGGTCAACTCCGGCGCCGTCGGCGCGGGCATCTTCGGTATCGCCAACCGCGCGCTGATCCCGGTCGGCATGCACCACCTGCTGAACTCGTTCCCCTGGTTCCAGGCCGGCTCGTACGAGGGCAAGAGCGGCGACATCGCCCGCTTCCTCGCCGGCGACCCGAGCGCCGGACAGTTCATGACCGGCTTCTTCCCGATCATGATGTTCGCCCTTCCGGCGGCCTGCCTCGCGATCGTCCACTGCGCCCGCCCGGAGCGCCGCAAGGTCGTCGGCGGCATGATGTTCTCGCTCGCGGCCACCTCCTTCGTCACCGGTGTGACCGAGCCGATCGAGTTCACCTTCATGTTCATCGCGCCGGTGCTGTACGCGATCCACGCCGTCCTGACCGGTGTCTCGATGGCACTGACCTGGGCGCTCGGCATGAAGGACGGCTTCGGCTTCTCCGCCGGCGCGGTCGACTTCGCCCTGAACCTGGGCATCGCGTCCAACCCGTGGGGCCTGGCCCTGGTCGGCCTCTGCTTCGCGGCGGTCTACTACGTGGTCTTCCGCTTCGCGATCACCAAGTTCAACCTTCCGACGCCGGGCCGCGAGTCCGACGAGGAGCTCGCCGAGCTCCTGAAGGCCGAGGCGAAGTAGGCCGTACGCGGCACACGCCGGAGCCCCCGCCCTTCTGCGCGAAGGACGGGGGCTCCGGCCGTTCCCGGGCTCAGATCTCGTAGACCGCGCCCGGTCTCGCCAGCTCCGAAGGCCCCCCGTACACCTCGCGCGCGTCCGCCAGGTTCCGCTCGCCGTCGGTCCACGGCGGGATGTGGGTGAGGACGAGCCGGCCCACGGACGCGCGGGACGCCTCCGCGCCCGCCTCCCGGCCGTTGAGGTGGAGCGCCGGGATGTCCTCCTTGCCGTGGGTGAAGGAGGCCTCGCAGAGGAACAGGTCGGTGCCCCGGGCGAGCTCGTGCAGCGACTCGCAGACCCCGGTGTCGCCGGAGTACGTCAGCGAGCGGCCGCCGTGCTCGATCCGGATGCCGTACGCCTCGACCGGGTGGCACACCTTCTCCGTACGGACGGAGAACGGGCCGATCTCGAAGGCGCCCGAGGTCAGGGTGCGGAAGTCGAAGACCTCGCTCATCGAGGTGGCGGAGGGGGTGTCCGCGTACGCCGTGGTCAGCCGCTGCTCGGCGCCCTCGGGTGCGTAGACGGGGATCGCGTCGCAGCGTCCGCCCTCGTGCCGGTAGTAGCGGGCGACGAAGTACCCGCACATGTCGATGCAGTGGTCGGCGTGCAGGTGGCTGAGGAAGATCGCGTCGAGGTCGTACAGACCGATGTGTCGCTGCAGCTCGCCCAGGGCGCCGTTGCCCATGTCGAGGAGCAGCCGGAAGCCGTCGGCCTCGACGAGGTAGCTCGAACAGGCCGAGTCCGCGGACGGGAACGACCCGGAGCAGCCGACGACGGTGAGCTTCATGGAGCGGGAACCTCCGTGGACGGATACGGAAAGCGCGCTGGGGAGGGGGGAGGCTGTGCGGCTTGTCGAGCGTAAGGCGCTCCTGGGCCTGTCGCTCCTTCGTGGTGGCCCGTTGTGGGCGAACTCACGGGCTCTGTCACCGGTTCGGATGGATGGCGGGCCGCCTCGGCGGAGTGAGGCACCCGCCGGTACCGTCTTGGGGTATGGACACGTCGTGGTGGCCCGCGCTGGTCGCGGTCGTGGTGATCGCCCTGGTCGTGGCGCTGGCCGATGGGTGGAGGCGTTCGTCGCGGCCGTCGTCCGCGCGGCGACCCTCGCCGCGGGGGCGGGCGCCGGAGCGGACGCGGCCGCCCGGTCGGCCCGCCGGGCCCCGTCAGGCGCCCTCGCGGCCGCCGAAGCCGACGGAGATCTGGTGGGCGGCCGTGCCGTTCGAGGACGGGCCCGGGTCGAAGGACCGGCCGTGTCTGGTGCTGTCCGTGCGGGGGGACTGCGCGCTGGTCGTCAAGATCACCAGTAAGTACCACGACGAGCGGCCGGGAGTGATCGCGCTGCCGCCGGGGGCGGTGGGCGACGCGCAGGGGCGGCCGAGCTTCCTGGAGACGGACGAGCTGCGGGAGGTGCCGGTGGCGGACTTCCGGCGGAGAGCGGGGACGGCGGACCCGGTCGTGTGGGACCGGGTCCGCCATCTCGCGCGCTAGCTTTCCGCAGCCTACGGGTGCGGGTCGGAAGCCTGGGCGCGGCTGAGCGCGCCGTCCCGTGTGCCCACCCGTCCCGCCCTGCGGGACGATTGCCCACACGGGGGGCGGTAGCGGGAGGGAGGCTTACGCCCAGAGCTGGCCCTGGACCGCTGCGATGGCCTCTTCCGTCGTCTTCGCCGTGTAGAGGCCCGTGGACAGGTACTTCCAGCCGCCGTCGGCGACGACGAAGGCGATGTCCGCGCTCTCGCCGGCCTTGACGGCCTTGTTGCCGACGCCGATGGCGGCGTGCAGGGCGGCGCCCGTGGAGACGCCCGCGAAGATGCCCTCCTGCTGAAGGAGTTCGCGGGTACGGGTGACGGCGTCGGCCGAGCCGACCGAGAAGCGGGTGGTGAGGACGGAGGCGTCGTACAGCTCGGGTACGAAGCCCTCGTCGAGGTTCCGGAGGCCGTAGACGAGGTCGTCGTAGCGCGGTTCGGCGGCGACGATCTTGACGTCGGGCTTCTGCTCGCGCAGGTAGCGGCCGACGCCCATGAGCGTTCCGGTGGTGCCGAGGCCGGCCACGAAGTGGGTGATCGAGGGCAGGTCGGCGAGGATCTCGGGACCGGTGGTGGCGTAGTGGGCGCCCGCGTTGTGTGGGTTGCCGTACTGGTAGAGCATCACCCAGGCCGGGTTCTCGGCGGCGAGTTCCTTGGCGACGCGTACCGCCGTGTTCGATCCGCCCGCGGCGGGGGACGAGATGATCTCGGCGCCCCACATGGCGAGCAGCTGGCGGCGCTCCTCGCTGGTGTTCTCGGGCATGACGCAGACGATGCGGTAGCCCTTGAGCTTGGCGGCCATGGCGAGGGAGATGCCGGTGTTGCCGCTGGTCGGCTCCAGGATGGTGCAGCCGGGGGTGAGCCGGCCGTCCTTCTCGGCCTGCTCGATCATGTGGAGCGCGGGGCGGTCCTTGACCGAGCCGGTCGGGTTGCGGTCCTCCAGCTTCGCCCAGATGCGGACGTCGTCCGAGGGCGAGAGCCGGGGGAGGCGGACCAGCGGCGTGTTGCCGACCGCGGCCAGCGAGGAGTCGTAGCGCATGTGGATCAGACCATGCCACCGGCGACGGCCGGCAGGATCGTGACGTTGTCGCCGTCGGTGAGCTTGGTGTCGATGCCGTCGAGGAAGCGGACGTCCTCGTCGTTCAGGTAGACGTTGACGAAGCGGCGGAGCTTGCCCTCGTCGACGATGCGGGCCTCGATCCCGTTGTGGCGGGACTCCAGGTCGGCGAAGAGCTCGGCGAGGGTCGCGCCGCTGCCCTCGACGGCCTTCTCGCCGTCGGTGTAGGTGCGGAGGATGGTCGGGATGCGGACCTCGATGGCCATGGCGTGGGCTCCTGTCGGAAGTGACGTGGTGGGCGCGCGGCTGGGGCCCCCGCGCGGAGGGGGGTGGTGCTGGAAGTGCGCTCGACCGGTCGTTCAGAGCGCGGCGCGGGAGGTACAGATCGCGCTGGCGAGGCGGCACAGGTCGACGTGCAGGCGGCCTACGAGCATGACTGTGCCCGGAGTCTCTTCGCTCACGTCGTGGGAAACCATGGGCTCATCGTATCGATTCCCGGTCCGGGTTTCGGAATGTGATCTCACATGATGGATGCTTTCTGCCCGCCTGCCGGACGGAACCCCGGGTGACCTCGCTTTCCTTCCCTCCGCTCACTCGGGCCAGGCGGAGTTCTGGATGGTCTTCACGAAGTCTCCGGGGGTGAAGCCGGGGACGAAGTGGCGCAGGACGTCGGCCTTCACGTTGCCGAAGGTGGTGTCGGGCCGGGGCGCGATGCCCTCGGTGAAGGCGGCGAGGATCCGCTTCTTGAAGTCGGGCCGGGGGTGGGCGGCGATGATCGCGGCCCGGTCCTCGGGGGTGACGGCGGCGGGGTCGTCGTAGCCGATGCCGAGGACGTCGTACTCGACGCCGGCCGTGACGAGTGCGACCTCGGGCTCCATGAACTCCGGGACCCCGGGGGTGGTGTGGAGGGCGATGGCGGTCCAGACGCGGCGGACGGCGTCCTCGTCGGCCCCGTGGGAGCGGAGGAAGGCGGCGGCCTCCTCGGCGCCGTCGACCTCGAAGCGGCGGCCGCTGCCCCGGTGCTCCTCCCCCAGGCCGAGGTCGTGGAACAGGGCGCCGACGTAGAGGAGTTCGGGGTCGAAGGAGAGTCCGCGGGCGCGGCCCTGGAGGGCGCCGAAGAGGTAGACGCGGCGGGAGTGGTCGTAGATCAGCTCGCTCGTGGTGTCGCGGACGAGTTCGGTGGCGGCGGTGGCGAGCCGGCTGTCGGGGATCAGTGCGAGAGCGTTCATGGGGCAAGCCTCGCCGTCGGAGCACCGGCCCCGCCATGTCCCTGCGGACAGGCATCCCACAGAATCGGACACATGACGGTGCACTCGGTGGTGGTGTTCGCTTTCGACGGCGTCCGGCTGCTCGACGTCTCGGCCCCCCTTGAGGTGTTCTCCACGGCGTGGGCGGGCTACGAGGTACGGGTGTGCTCGCCCGGCGGGCGGGACGTCCGCACCTCCTGCGGGCTGCGGATCGGGGCGGACCTCTCGGCGGACGCGGTGACGGCGGCGGACACGCTGATCGTGCCGGGGGCGGTGGACGTGGGGCGGTGCGCGGCGGTCGCTCCGGGGGTCGCGGCGCTCGCGGCGCGCTCGGGCCGGGTGGCGTCCGTGTGTACGGGGGCGTTCGCGCTCGCGGCGGCCGGGCTGCTCGCCGGGCGGCGGGCAACGACCCACTGGGAGCACGCGGCGGAGCTGGCCCGCCGCTACCCGGACGTGGCGGTGACCCCGGACGCGATCCATGTGCGGGACGGGGAGGTGTGGAGTTCGGCGGGGGTGACGGCCGGGATCGATCTGTGTCTGGCCCTGGTGGAGGAGGACCGGGGGCCGGGGGCGGCCCGTGCGGTCGCGCGGGACCTGGTGGTCTTCCTCCAGCGGCCGGGCGGGCAGTCGCAGTTCTCGGCGGCCTCGCGCGTTCCCCCGACCGGGCATCCGGTGGTCCGGCCGCTGCTCGACGCGGTCGTGGCGGATCCGGCGGCGGACCACAGCGCGCAGGCGCTGGCGCGGCGGGCGGGGGTGAGTGCCCGGCATCTGACCCGGCTGTTCCGGGAGCAGGTGGGGGTGACGCCGGCGGCCTGTGTGGAGCGGGTGCGGGTGGAGGCGGCCCGGATGCTGCTGGAGGGCGGGGCCGGGGTGACCCGGGCGGCGGCGCGGAGCGGGCTCGGGAGCGACGAGAGCCTGCGGAGGGCGTTCGCCCGGCATTTCGGGGTCACGCCCTCCGCGTACCTCGCGCGTTTCCGTACGTCCGTCTCCGTGTGAGCGGCGGCGCCGGGGTCCGCTCGCTTACGCGTACGCCTCGACGACCTTGACCTCTTCCTCGGTCACGACGCCCTCGACGATGGTGAAGGAGCGGAACTGGAAGGGGCCGGCGCCGTCGCTGTCGGCGGTGGAGACGAGGACGTAGTGGGCCTGGGGCTCGTTCGCGTACGAGATGTCCGTGCGGGACGGGTAGGCCTCGGTCGCGGTGTGGGAGTGGTAGACGATGACGGGCTCCTCGTCCCGGTCGTCCATCTCGCGGTAGAGCTTGAGCAGGTCCGCGGAGTCGAACTCGTAGAACGTGGGCGAGCGGGCCGCGTTCAGCATCGGGATGAAGCGCTCGGGGCGGCCGCTGCCGGCCGGGCCCGCGACCACGCCGCAGGCCTCGTCGGGGTGGTCCGCGCGGGAGTGTTCCACGATCTGGTCGTACAGGGCCCGGGTGATGGTCAGCATGCCGACAGGATAAGCAGACGGGCCGTTCCGTACCGAGGAGTGGTACGGAACGGCCCGGATGCTGGGACGTGCGAGGTCAGGAGCTCAGCGGCCAGGAGGCCTGGAGGTCAGGACCGCTTGGCGAAGGCCGCACCCTCCGGGTCGCGGGCCTTCAGGACCAGGTAGGAGACGCCGAGGATCAGGCCCCAGACCGGCGCGGCGTAGAGGGCGGTGCGGGCACCCTCGTCGACGCCCATCATGACGATGACCATGCCGATGAAGAGGAGCGCGAACCAGCTGGTGTACGGGGCTCCCGGGGCCTTGAAGGTGGACGCGGGGAGCTCGCCGCGGTCGGCCTTGGCGCGGTAGCGGATCTGGCAGACCAGGATCATGATCCAGGCCCACATGCCGGAGATGGTGGCGAAGGAGACGACGTACTCGAAGGCCTTGCCGGGGGCGACGTAGTTGATCCAGACGCCGACGAGCATCAGCGAGGCCGAGAAGGTCAGGCCGAGGAGCGGGGTGCCGCTCTTGGTCAGCCTGGTGAAGACCTTCGGGCCCTGGCCGTTGAGCGCGAGGTCGCGCAGCATGCGGCCGGTGGAGTACATGCCCGAGTTGCAGGAGGAGAGGGCGGCGGTCAGCACCACGAAGTTGACGATGGCGGCGCCGACGCCGAGGCCCATCTTCTCGAAGGCGGCGACGAACGGGGAGATGCCCGGCTGGAACTCGGTCCACGGGACGACCGACAGGATCATGATCAGCGCGCCGACGTAGAAGACGGCGATGCGCCACGGCACGGTGTTGATGGCCTTGGGCAGGACGGTCTTCGGGTCCTTCGACTCGCCCGCGGTGACGCCGACGAGCTCGACGGCGAGGAAGGCGAACATCACGATCTGCAGGGTCATCAGCGTGCTGCCGATGCCGTTCGGGAAGAAGCCGCCCTGGTTCCACAGGTGGGCGACGGTGGCGGTGTCGCCGGCGTCGGAGAAGCCGATGGTGAGGATGCCGGCGCAGATCAGGATCATGCCGATGATCGCGGTGACCTTGACCATGGAGAACCAGAACTCCAGCTCACCGAAGAGCTTCACGGAGATCAGGTTGGCGCCGTAGAGGATGACGGTGAAGACCAGCGCGGAGATCCACTGCGGGATGTTCCACCAGTACGTCATGTAGGTGGCGGCGGCGGTGACCTCGGTGATGCCGGTGACGACCCAGAAGAGCCAGTACGTCCAGCCGGTGACGAAGCCCCAGAAGGGGCCGACGAACTCACGGGCGTACTCGGCGAAGGAGCCGGACACCGGGCGGTACATGAGCAGTTCGCCCAGGGCCCGCATGATGAAGAAGATGACCAGGCCCGCGATGGCGTACGCGAGGATGAGGCTGGGGCCCGCCTTGGCGATGGCCTTGCCGGCGCCGAGGAAGAGGCCGGTGCCGATGGCGCCGCCGATCGCGATCATCTGGATCTGCCGGGCGCCGAGGCCTCGCTGGTAGCCCTCGCCGCCGTCCACGGCCCCGTCGGTGCCGTCGTTCTGCTTGTCGACCTGCACAGAGGTCATGGTGGTGCGCCTTTCTCCATGCTGATCCGCGCGACTGCGAGTGCGTCTGCCGCGGATCAGATCCTGATCCCCCCGGATGTGGATGGAGTGCCACCGGCGGTCAGCCGGTCGGAGCGCCCTCGGGGACAGGGGTGGCGTCCCCGAGCGGTCGTGAAGATTTATCACGGGCCGGGACGCGATCGAGGGAGTTGGGCGTGGCGCAGGTCACGGAAAACGGCGGACAAAAGACGCTCAACACGGCAAGACGGACGCCTCGGTAACGTATTCGTTATCCGGATTTGAGCGTCCGCTGAGCGAACATCAGGTGGTCGCGCGGTGCCGTGTCACGACATCAGCGTCTCGATGAGGGACTCCTGGAGCGCCCCCAGCCAGAGGTACGCCATCACCATCGGCTTGCGCGGGTCGGAGTCCGGCAGCCAGTACAGCTGCTCGCTCTCCTCGTCGTCGGTGACGTCGAGCCGGGTACCGATGGTGAGCCGGAGGTCGTTCAGCGCGCCGAGCCAGGCCCTGGCCTCGTCCGGGCTCAGCTTCAGGACCGCGCCGCCCTCGCCGGCCGCGTCGGCGGAGAGCGCGTCGAGGGCGCGCACCACGACGAGGGCGTCCTCGCGCTTGCGGGCCCGCAGGTCGTTCTCGGTGTAGCGGCGGAAGTCGGAGGCGGCCGCCCGCAGCTCCTCGCTGTCGTCCCCGTACGCGTCGGGGAAGAGGCGCCTGAGGGCGGGGTCGGACGGCGGCTTGCTCGGGCCCTCGGCGAAGAGCGCGGCGAGCGGGTCCTCGTCCTTGGCGGGCTCGTCGCCCGGCCCGATCAGCTCCATGAGCTGGACGGCGAGGGAGCGGAGGATGGAGATCTCGACGTCGTCGAGGGCGACGGCGGCGCCGCCGCCGGGCAGGGCCACGAAGCTGCTGGTGGTCCCGGCCATCAGAAGCGGTCCTGGGAGAGCGTCGCCCACAGTCCGTAGCCGTGCATCGCCTGCACGTCGCGTTCCATCTCCTCGCGGGTGCCACTGGAGACCACCGCGCGGCCCTTGTGGTGGACGTCGAGCATCAGCTTGTGCGCCTTGTCCTTGGAGTATCCGAAGTACGACTGGAAGACGTAGGTCACGTAGCTCATCAGGTTGACCGGGTCGTTGTGCACGAGGGTCACCCAGGGCACGTCCGGCTCGACGACGGCGGAGACCTCCTCGGCCGATTCCGTACGTTCGATCTCAATAGGCGCGACGCTCACTCACCCCATGCTGCCACCCCGGGGGCCCTGTCGCACAAACGGGGTCACCCGGTCGACCCACTATTCGTCACTCTGACGATTTCTGCGCTAGCATCGCTGACATGAACGCTGCGGACCTTGGGCTCCCGGTGGACGTGCCGTCGACCGCGCTCTTCACCGACCAGTACGAGCTGACCATGCTCCAGGCCGCCCTCAGGGGCGGCACCGCCGACCGGCGGTCCGTCTTCGAGGTCTTCACCCGGCGGCTGCCCGAGGGGCGGCGCTACGGCGTCCTCGCGGGCGTCGGCCGGGTCCTGGACGCCGTCGAGAACTTCCGCTTCGACCCCGCGGTGCTGGGCTTCCTCCGCGAGCGCGGCATCGTCGACGAGCCGACCCTGGAGTGGCTGGCCCGCTACCGCTTCTCCGGTGACATCTGGGGCTACCCCGAGGGCGAGGTGTACTTCCCCGGCTCCCCCGTCCTGCGCGTCGAGGGCTCCTTCGCGGAGTGCGTGCTCCTGGAGACCGTGATCCTCTCGATCCTCAACCACGACTCGGCCATCGCCGCCGCCGCCTCCCGCATGTCGGCCGCGGCCGGCGGGCGCCGCCTCATCGAGATGGGCGCCCGGCGCACCCACGAGCTGGCGGCCGTCGCCGCCTCCCGTGCCGCGTACGTCGGCGGCTTCGACTCGACCTCGGACCTCGCGGCCGGCTTCCGCTACGGCATCCCGACCGTCGGCACCTCCGCCCACGCCTTCACGCTCGTCCACGACAGCGAGCGGGACGCCTTCCAGGCGCAGGTCGAGAGCCTCGGGCGCGGGACGACCCTGCTCGTCGACACCTACGACGTGGCCGAGGCCGTCCGTACCGCCGTGGAGGTGGCGGGGCCCGAGCTCGGCGCCGTCCGCATCGACTCCGGCGACCTGCTGCTCGTCGCGCACCGGGTGCGGGCGCAGCTCGACGAGCTGGGGGCGCGGGACACGAAGATCGTCGTCACCTCGGACCTCGACGAGTACGCCATCGCCTCGCTCGCGGCGGCCCCGGTCGACGCGTACGGGGTGGGCACGCAGCTGGTCACCGGCAGCGGCCACCCCACCTGCTCGATGGTCTACAAGCTGGTGGCGCGGGCGGCCTCGGCCGACCTGAAGGCGCCGCTCGTGCCGGTCGCCAAGAAGTCCCTGGGCGGCAAGGCCTCGGTCGGCGGACGCAAGTGGGCGGCGCGCCGGCCCGACGCGTACGGGGTCGCGGAGGCGGAGGTCGTGGGGACGGGCCCGGTGCCGCCGGAGCTCACCGACCGGCAGCTCCTGGTCGAGCTGGTCAAGGGCGGTGACGTGGTGGCGAGGGAGCCGCTCGAGGCCGCGAGGGCCCGGCACATCACGGCCCGTGCCGGGCTGCCGATGTCGGCGATCCAGCTCTCCCGGGGCGAGCCGGTGCTGCCGACGGAGTACATGTAGAAGCCTCCGGACGGAGGATCGGGACGCCCCCTCCCGGTGGGAGGGCGGAGTCTCTAGGCTCGAACCCACCCCTCCCGACCCGCTAAGGACACCCGCCATGCACCGCGCATTGATCGTTGTGGACGTTCAGAACGACTTCTGCGAGGGCGGCAGCCTCGCGGTGACCGGCGGCGCGGACGTCGCCGCCGCCATCACCGACCTGGTCGGCCAGACGGCGGGCACCTCCTACCGGCACGTGGTCGCGACCCGTGACCACCATGTCGACCCGGGCGCGCACTTCGCCCCGGCGGGCGAGGAGCCGGACTACGTCACCTCCTGGCCGGTGCACTGCGTGGCCGGTACGGAGGGGGTGGGCTTCCACCCGAACTTCGCGCCCGCCGTCGCCAGCGGGGCGATCGACGCCGTCTTCGACAAGGGCGCGTACGACGCGGCGTACAGCGGCTTCGAGGGACACGACGAGAACGGGCGGACGCTCGCGGAGTGGCTGCGCGAGCGGGAGGTCACCGAGGTCGACGTGGTCGGTGTCGCCACCGACCACTGCGTCCGGGCGACGGCCCTGGACGCGGCCCGTGAGGGCTTCCGCACCCATGTGCTGCTCGACCTGACGGCAGGCGTCGCGAAGGAGACGACGGACCGGGCCCTGGAGGAGCTGCGGGCGGCGGGCGTGGAGCTGACGGGCCGGCCGGTGGTGGCCTGAACCGTGCCGGACGGGCCCTGGGGGGGCCGTGTCGGTCGGTCACGCCGCGAGCCCGGCCTGATCGACAAGACGCCCCCTAGGCGGCGGGCGCCCTGGGGAGGGACCGTACGGGGTGCCAGAGCTCCTGGGCGGCTCCTGGGGTGGATCTCCACAGCAGGCCGTCGGGGTGGTGCAGCACGGCCGTGACCTCGTCCGGGGTGGGGGGCTCGCTGTTGCCGCGGAGGTAGACGGCCCGCAGCCCCAGGTTCCGCAGCCGGGTGAGGGCACGGGCCCGGTTCGCCGCGTGGACCAGGAAGCGGACGGTGACGCCGTCGCGGGCCGGGCTCGGCAGCCCTATCGCGACGACCACGCTGCCTCCGGGCAACTTGCAGAACCCTCCGTTGGGCATGCGGAACCACTCCCCCGTGGATTGAATGTCAATAAGAAAAGCGTCAGACGCACCTAAACACGATCGGCCGCCGCCCGCTAGAGGGCGACGGCCGATCATGCTTTGACCTGCGGTTTTACCGATTACTTGACAGACGGACCCACGCGGACCGTGATCGTCTGGCCGTTCTTCGGCTCCTTGACGACCTCGATCTTGGTGTTGGTGTCAGTTACCTTGACGCCCGCGCGCTCGGTCTCCGGGTACCAGTAGGTGCCCTTGCGGTCGTCGAAGACCGGGTTGCCCCGCTGCGAGTGCACCCACGTCGGGACGTCCGCCTTGTGGAGCAGGAGGGAGTCGGTCCGGTAGGTGCCGAAGGTGGAGTCGTACGCCTGGACGCGGTTGCGCATCAGGGTGCCGTCCTTCCACTTCAGCGGGGTGGCGTGGGAGTCGACCGGAAGGATCAGGCCCTGGCCCGGGTGGACCGCCGTGTTGTTGTCCTTCTGGGAGAGGTCCCACTTCCAGATGAGCAGACCGTTCTGGTACGGGTAGTGCTCGACCCAGCTGGACTTGTCACCCGCGAAACCGAAGTTGTACGGGCCGACCTTGAGGGTGGCGTCGTACGAGACGTACTGGCGGTTCTCCGCGATGTAGTACTGCTCGTACTCCTTGGTGAAGCCCTTGCCGACCCGCGAGAAGCCCTTGGCGGTCCAGCCGTTGTCACCGTTCTCGGCGTTGTCCGAGAAGACGGTGGCACCGTCGGCGGTCAGGGTGATGGCGTCGGCGGTGAAGCCCTTGCCGCCCGCGCCGCCGTCCGTCTGGTAGCGGAAGCGGAGGTCGAACTTCTTGCCCGCGTAGGCGTCGAGGCCGTAGACGAGCTTCTTGTGGGTGCCGGAGACGTCCGTCAGCGCCGGGGCGCCGCTGGCGTCGCGCGGGAGCGCCTTGCCGTCGGCGGTGCCGTCGAGGGCCGTCCAGCTGGCGCCGCCGTCGGTCGACACCTCGGTGTAGAGGTAGTCGTAGTCGAGCTCGATGTCGTACCAGCCCTGGAGCTCCAGGGAGGCGGACGTCCTGCCCGTCAGGTCGACGGAGCGGGTGAGGGTGTTCTTGAGGTCGTCACCCATGTTGCTCCACCACTGCGTGGCGCCTTCGGCGGGCGCGACGACGTCGGTGGTGACGGCCTTCTTCGGCAGCTCGACGATGAGCGCCTGCGGGTTCTTGGTGTTGTACTCGGCCACACCCAGCTTGTGCGTGGAGTTCCACGCACGGGCCTCGTTCGCCACCTTGGTGTAGTTGAGCCAGCCGAGCTGCAGCTTGTCCCAGGCGTTCATGTCGCCGGGCAGGTCGCCGATGGCGTCCTTGCCGCGGCCGAGCCAGGAACCGGACGACATGAGCGACCAGAAGCCGGTCGAGTTCTCGGCGCCGGGGCGGCCGGAGGTGTCGTACAGGTCCGGGAGGCCGAGGTCGTGGCCGTACTCGTGCGCGAAGACGCCGAGGCCGCCGTTCTCGGGCTGCATCGTGTAGTCGCCGACCCAGATGCCGGAGTCGCCGATCTGCGTGCCGCCGGCCTTGTTGCCGGCCGGGCCGGTCTTGCCGGCGTTGGTGCCGTACGCGTACCAGCGGTGGGCCCACAGGGCGTCGCCGCCCTGGGCGCCGCCGCCCGCCGACTCGTCCTCGCCCGCGTGGACGATCTGGAAGTGGTCGATGTAGCCGTCGGGCTCGTTGAAGTTGCCGTCGGCGTCGAAGTCGTACCGGTCCCAGAGGTCGTACTGGGCCATGTCGGCCTTGATCTGGGCGTCGGTGCGGCCCTTGGCCTTCTGGTCGGCGACGAAGGCGGTGACGCCGTCGCGGACCGCGTCCCAGACGTTGGCGCAGTTGCTGTTGCCGCAGTAGTTCGAGCCGTAACGGGCCTCGTTGTACTCGACCTTGACCCAGTCGGAGACTCCGCCCTCGACCGAGTACCGGCCGGACGAGGTCTTCTCGTAGTAGGTCTTCAGCGACTGCTTGGGCTGTCCCTTGGCGTCCTTGCCGGTGCCGAAGTACAGGTCCTGGAAGTGCTTCTGGTCGTAGTCCGCCTGCCAGGCCGTGGAGTTGTCCTTGGCGCGGTCGGGCTGGGCTATCTGGTTGTGCAGCGGGCCGGGCGTGCCGCCGAACTTCGGCTTCAGCTCGTCCGTGTCGTCGTCGGCGCGGTCCACCAGGGTGGTGTTGTCCACCTTGTCGCCGAACTCGACGAGGATCGTGAAGATCTTGTCGGTCTTCTCGCGGCCGAGCTCGACGTACTTCTTGCTGTCGAGCTTGACGACCTGCGAGCCGCCACGGCGCTCGACCTTGGCCTCGCCGCTCAGCACCTGCTCCAGGGCAGCCTTGCGCTGCTGCTCCTGCTGCTTGCTGAAGGGGCCTTCGAGGTCGTGGTCCACGGCGGTCTTGTCGACGCCGTGCCCGTGTCCGTGTCCGTCGACGGCGCCGGGCGCCGGGTCGTGACGGACGTCGGCCGGCGTCACGCTGCCGTGATTGTCGGCCCAGGCGGTGGTGAAGGTCGAGGCGGTGGCGGCGGTAGCCGCGAGCGCCACGACGACTGCGGACGTTCTGATCGCCCGTCGTCTGTTGGTCACTTGATGTAGTCCTCCCCGGCGCCCGCGCCTCGGACCGAAGGTGGGGTGTCCGTCCGGCGGGGGTCGCGCGTCACAAGTGACGACATTCGACCGGAGAGAGACAAGAAAAGACAGACCTTGACTTGCACAGACCAACTGCACTATGCGGAAGGCAGATTCCGATAATCGGACGGATGGGCGGCGCACACGCGGGGAAAGTGGGGGCTTTCGTGCCCCCGTGCGCCCCTCTGTGCACCGGCGCCGTGGGTAAGGTCACGCTTGCCCCGCATCCGCCACGGGCATCGAGCGTCGTAGAGTCGACCCGAATGTCCGGAGGGGACGGTATCCGTCATGCAGCGTCCGAACGCCGCGCAGCTCGCCTACGGTTCGGCCACCGTCGTCCTCGCGACCGTCGCCCTCCTGCTGCTCACCCGCACGACGACCACGTGGGGCATCACGGTGATCAGCCTCGCCGGACTGCTGCTCGGACTGCTCGTGGCGGTGACGATGCCGGTGCGGACGGCGCCCGTCAAGGTTCTGGAGCGGGTTCCCGCGCCCCGGGGGAACGAAGAGATCCGGGTACCGACCGCGCGCGTGGGCGCGGGGGCGGACACCCGGACCGGTTCGTGAACCTTCCCTCGTGACGGCTCACCGCGGGACGGACACCACCACCGTCTTCGCCGCCTTGTCGTGCAGACCCTGCTTGTAGGGCTTGTCGACCAGGATCAGGATCAGGATCAGCAGCGGCCACAGACAGGCGCAGCAGATCAGCGCCGGCAGCCACAGGACGAGGGCCCGCAGCAGCGACTGGCTCATCGGGGGCGTCGAGCCGTCGTTGAGCATCGCGACCCGCAGCTTCATCAGCTTCTTGCCGAGGGTCTGGCCGTTCCTCGCCGTCATCACCGTGTCGTAGGCGACGTACGCGACGATCGTGATGAGCTGGAAGACCAGCTGGCTCCCGCCGTTGAGGCTGTTGACCGTGTCACCGAAGTCGTTGCCGTCCTCGGTCGCCCGCGTGTAGATGTCGAACGGGATGCCGATGACCGCCAGCGGAATCGCGATGATCAGCCAGTCGATGATCCGGGCGAGGATGCGCTTGCCGGACTCGGCGAGCGGCGGCATCCCGGCGAGCGGATCCGTCCCGCCGTACCCCCCGCCGTAGCCGCCGTACGGAGGCGGCTGCATGCCGCCGTCGTACGGGGAGCCGCCCCCGGGACCGTAGGGGCTACCGCCCGAGGGGCCGTACGGACTCCCCGGCGGGGGCTCTCCCGGCGGTGGCTGGCCACCGGACGGGGGCGGCTGTCCCGCGGAGGGCGGCGGGGGCTCCTGGGGCCTCTTGAGGAACGGGTCCTCCTCGGGCGGCTGGCCGGGCGGCGGCTGGTCGGTGCTCATGGGGGCAGTGCATCCCGGGCACGGCGCCCCCGCAAGGAATCACCGCCCGTTCGGGGGACCCCCCGTCACCGTGCCGGAGCTGACGCCGCCGGCCGGCCGCCGCCTCAGCGCGCCACGAAGGTGCGGGCCGCCTTGTCGTGCCAGCACTGGCGCCAGGGACGGTCGAACAGACACCACAGGACGTTGAACACGCCGATGACCAGGAGCCCCAGGACGCTGTACACGAGCCAGCGGCGCAGGGCCGCCCCGAACCGCGGCGGCTGGTGCGCCTCGATGTCCCGCACCTCGATCCCGCACAGCTTCTTGCCGAGGGTGCGGCCCCACTTGGCCGTGGGCAGCGCCTCGTACAGGACACCGATGACGAACAGCGAGGCCAGCGCGATGCCGAACTGGACGGACGTGGTCCCGTCGAGCAGCCAGACCTGGACGGTGACGCCCGACTGCCTGGCCGCCTCGATCTTGCCGTCGATGTGGTCCAGGGCCGCGGTCACGAACGGGAACGAGGCACCGCCCACGAGCGCGCCCAGGACCACGCTGTCGATCAGCCGGGCGAGCAGGCGCCTGCCGAGCCCGGCGGGACGCGCGGAGGCCTGCGCGCGGGCCGCCTGGACGAACAGGTCGTCGACGGGCGGCTTCCAGGGGACGACGGGCTGACCCTGCTCCTGGGCGCTGCCCGGGGCCTGGGCCGCGGGCTGCGGTTGCTGGGCCCAGGAGGGCGCCGCGGGGGCGGGGGCGGGGGACTGCTGCACGGGGGCGGGGGCGTGCTGTACGGGGGCGGGAGCGGGCGACTGCTGTACGGGGGCCGGGGCCGCAGGGGCGGGGGCCGGCCGGGGTGGAGCCATGTGCTGTGTCGGCGGCGTCGTGGCGGGCGTCGGGATCGGCGTGACCGGCATCCCGCCGAGCCGCGCCGCTCCCCCGGCCGTCCGGGGGTCGGCGGCCCGCGCGGGGGCGGCCGACGGCTCCTCGGCGGGCTCGCTCGCGCCCGCGACCGGCCAGTCCGCCGGGGTGCGCGGGTCGGGGGCCGGGGGCGCGCCCCAGGAGACCTTCTGGTCGCGCTCGCCGCCGAAGCCGGTCTGGCGGGAGCTGTCCGCCTGCCACGCGGATGCGGGCTCCGGGTCGGCCGGCTCCTCGTCGAAGAAGACGGGCCCGGTCTCCTCCACCGCCGGTACGGGGGCGGGGGCGTGGGCCCGCACGGGTACGGGCGCGGACGCCCGGGCCTGGGCCGGCACGGAGGTCTCGGGCCGCGTGGGAGCGGGCGCCGGGGGCGACGGCTCGGGCGAGGGCTGCCGTACGGACTCGGCGTGCGCCGGATCGGGCTGTACGGGTTCGGCGTGTGCGGGTCCGGCGTGTGCGGGTCCGGCGTGTGCGGGTTCGGGCCGTGCCGGTGCGGGGGGCGCGGCCGGGGCCGGGGCAGGGCCCGAGGCCAGGTTCGGACCGGCCGGGACCGCCGAGGCGGGCGGATGCGGCGGAACCTCACCTTCCGAGGGGGCGGGCCGGCTCGTGCCGGGAACCCACGCGCCCCCGTTCCAGTACCGGATGTACCCGGGAATGGACGGGTCCGGGTAGTACCCCGCCTGCGGTACCTCTCCGCCGCCTCCAGGAGGAGTAGCCACTGCCCCGACTCCGTTCAGTCACAACGCCTTTGATCCGCACGGCCGCGCGCCGGGCGTGCCGCGCCCAAGGAGGACAGTAACGAAGAACGTCCCCGAGGGGACAAGGAGCCCGCGAGAAAGCCCCGCCTTCGGGCGACACGTACCGGAATCGATCACTCATGGTGATGTTCGGGCCGATGGATCCCTGCCCGGGACACCCCCGGAGAAAACTTCCCGAAAAAACTTCCCGAAGTCGCGTAATGAGCCGGGGGTACCCCGCTCTCTCCTCGTGAAGGCCCGTCCGGGGCCGGTCCACGAGAGGAAGTACGGCCATGCAGAACACCGACAACACCACGGTCGAGCGCGAGCTGGAGCTGAAGCTGGTGCTCTCCCCCGAGCGCGCGGTCCCCGTCCCCGCCCGGCTCGCCTACCGCACCGACGACCCGTACGCCGTCCACATCACCTTCCACATCGGCACGGACCACCCCGTCAACTGGACGTTCGCACGCGAACTCCTCGTCGAGGGGGTCTTCCGGGCCTGCGGGCACGGCGACGTCCGCATCTGGCCCACCAAGGTCGAGGGCCGCGGCGTCGTCCTGATGGCGCTCTCCTCCCCCGACGGCGACGCCCTGCTCGAAGCCCCGTCCGCGCAGGTGTCCGCCTGGCTGGAGCGGACCCTGCGCGCGGTCCCGCCGGGCACCGAGTCCGAGCGGCTCGGCATCGACGACGGGCTCGCCGATCTCCTGGCGACCACCGTGATCTCCGACGAGCTGTGGCTGCGCGAGCCGTGGCCGTCGGACGAGTCGCAGGACGGCGAGCTGTGATCCCCCACCTGACCCTCGTACCGCTGCTCTCAGAAGAGCTTCCCGGGGTTGAGCAGCCCCAGCGGGTCGAACGCGGCCTTGATCCCCCGCTGGAGTTCCAGGCCGACCGGCCCCAGCTCCCGCGCCAGCCACTCCTTCTTGAGCACGCCCACGCCGTGCTCGCCGGTGATCGTGCCACCGAGCGCGAGCCCGAGCGCCATGATCTCGTCGAAGGACTCCCGCGCGCGCCGCGACTCGTCCTCGTCGGTGTGGTCGAAGCAGACCACGGGATGGGTGTTGCCGTCCCCGGCGTGCGCGCAGACGCCGATGGTCAGGTCGTACTTCTCCGCGATCGCCGCCGTGCCGTCGAGCATCTCGGCGAGCCGCGTCCGCGGCACGCACACGTCGTCGATCATCGTCGCGGACTTGATGGCCTCCAGGGCCGTGAGGGACAGCCGGCGTGCTTGGAGGAGGAGTTCGGACTCGGCGGCGTCCGCGGCCGGGACGACCTCGGTGGCACCCGCCGCCGCGCACAGCTCCCCGACGGCGGCCAGATCGGCCGCCGGGTCCGCGGTGTCGAAGGCGCACAGGAGCAGCGCCTCGGTCGTGTCGGGCAGACCCATGCGCGCCAGCTCGTTGACCGCCCGAACGGTGGTGCGGTCCATGAGTTCGAGCAGCGACGGGGTGTGCCCCGCCTCCATGACCGCGCAGACGGCCGCGCACGCGGCGGCGGCGGAGGGGAACTCGGCGGCGAGCGCGAGCTGCGCGGGAGGCTGCGGCCTGAGCGAGAGCACGGCCTTGACGACGATGCCGAGGCTGCCCTCCGAACCGACGAAGAGCCTGGTCAGGTCATAACCGGCGACGCCCTTGGCGGTGCGGCGTCCGGTGGTCAGGAGCCGGCCGTCGGCGAGGACGACGTCGAGACCGAGGACGTACTCGGCGGTCACCCCGTACTTCACACAGCACAGACCTCCGGAGGCGGTGCCGATGTTCCCGCCGATGGTGCACATCTCCCAGCTGGAGGGGTCCGGCGGGTAGAAGAGGCCGTGTTCGGCGACGGCCCGTGACAGCACGGCGTTGACGACACCCGGTTCGACGACGGCGATCCGGTCGACCGGGTTGATCTCCAGGACACGGTCCATCCTGACCAGGGAGAGCACGATGCAGCCCTCGGAGGCGTTGGCACCCCCGGACAGGCCGGTACGGGCCCCCTGGGGGACGACGGGGACCCGGAGTTCGGTCGCGGTGCGCATGACGTGCTGGACCTGCTCGACGGTGCGCGGCAGCACGACGACGGCGGGAACGCCGGCCGCGCAGAAGCTCGCCATGTCGTTCGCGTAGGAGGCGGTCACGTCCGGGTCGGTGAGGACCGCGTCGGCGGGGAGCCCGGCGCGCAGCCGCGTCAGAAGATCGTCCATGCGTCCAGCGTGGCACCCGGGGCCATCGGTGTGAACCCGCCGGGGCGGGCGCTTCGTGTGCTCTTCGTACAGGTGCGGGCGGGCGCACAGTGAGCGCCATGAAGACGCAGAACGTGTCGAGGACGGTCCTCGCGGCCGGAGTGGGCGCGGTGCTCGCGGCGACGGCCCTGCTGTACGTCCCCGAGCTCGTCGGCCAACGCCCGCCGCGCGCGCCGGGTCCGGCGGAACGGGCGACGATCGCGGCCCACGCGGGCGCGCAGGCCGCGCTGCCCGACCTGGCGGCGCTGATCACCGACCGGGAGAAGTGGCTGCGCGCCCACCCGGACGACGACGCGTCCTGGGCGGAGCTCGGCGCGGCCTACACGGAGCGGGGCACCCGGCTCGGAGACGTACGGGACTACCCGCGGGCCGAGCGGGCGCTGCGCCGCTCGCTCGCCGAACGGCCCGCCGCGCGCGGCAATCCGGCCGCCCAGCTGGGGCTCGGGGCGCTCGCGGGGGCGCGCGGCGACTGGCGGACGGCGAAGGAGTGGGGCGAGAAGGTACGGAAGGCGGAGCCGCGGCGCTGGCCGGTCTACCCGGTCCTGATGGACGCGTACAACGGCCTCGGGGACTACCAGGCGGCCCAGAAGGCGATGGAGACCCTGGAGAAGCTCCACGCGGGCGCGGTGGTCCGCACCCGGGCCTCGCAGACGTACCGCGACCGGGGCTGGCGCGAGGACGCGGACGCGGCGGCCCTCGACGCGGCGGCGCTCGCCGAGACGGACGCGGAGAAGGCGGCGTCCCTCGCGCGCCTCGGCGACCTGGCGTGGGAGCGGGGCGAACCGGAGGAGGCGGTGGCGCGGTTCGCGTCGGCGCTCCGGCTCGTACGCGACCACGGGCCCTCACTCGCGGGCCGGGCGCGGGCCCTCGCGGCCCTCGGCCGCACCGGCGAGGCGCTGCGGGACTGGCGGGCGGCACTGGCCCGGCTGCCGCTGCCGGAGTACGTCCTCGAGGCCGGTGAACTGTACGAGTCGCTGGGCCTGGACGGGGACGCGCGAGCCCTGTACGAGCGGCTGCGGACCGGCACGTGGGCGCGCGGGGAAGTGGCCCTCGCCCTTCTCGACGCGGACCACGGCGACCCGGCGGCCGCGGTGACCCGGATGCGGGCGGAGTGGGCGCGCGGGCACCGCTCGGTGCGGGTCGCGGACGCGCTGGGCTGGGCGCTGTACCGGTCGGGGCAGCCGAAGGAGGCGCTGGAGTACGCGAAACGGGCCACGGACGAGGGGCTGCGGAGCGCGCTCTTCTCGTACCACCTGGGCGAGATCGAACGCGCCCTGGAACAGCGGGGCCCGGCCCGCCGCCACCTGGCGGAGGCCCTGCGGATCAACCCGGACTTCTCCCCGCTGCTCGCGCCGAAGGCGACGGAGGCGCTGGCGGCGGTGGGCGAGCCGCCGGACGAACTGCCGAAGGAGCTGCGGCGGGAGCCGGCGGGGGCGGCTGAGGCGCCGGGGACAGCGGGGGCGCCGGGGACGGCTGAGGCGCCGAACCCTGCCGAGTCGCCTGCGGCGCGACAGCCCTGAGGTCCCGACAGCCCTGAGGCCCCGACGCCGAGGGCAGGCCCGGCCCGCGACGGGGTGGCGTCGACGGGCGCGGCACGCGGCGGGGGCGCGGGCGGGGTGGTGGCAGGCGCACCGCCGTGGGCGCGGGCGGGTGGTGGCAGGCGCACCGCCGGGGGCGCGGGCGGGTGGCCCGGGGCCCTCGGCGGCGCCGACCGGCCGCGGGCTACAGGTTGCCGCGCTTCTCCTGCTCGCGCTCGATCGCCTCGAACAGGGCCTTGAAGTTGCCCTTGCCGAAGCCCATGGAACCGTGACGCTCGATCATCTCGAAGAAGACGGTCGGGCGGTCCTGGACCGGCTTGGTGAAGATCTGCAGCAGGTAGCCGTCCTCGTCGCGGTCGACGAGGATCTTCAGCTCGCGCAGGGTCTCGACCGGCACCCGGGTCTCGCCGGCCCACTCGCCGAGCGTGTCGTAGTACGAGTCGGGGGTGTCGAGGAAGGAGACGCCGGCGGCCCGCATCGCGCGCACGGTGGCGACGATGTCGTTGGTGGCGAGGGCGATGTGCTGGACACCCGCGCCGCCGTAGAACTCCAGGTACTCGTCGATCTGCGACTTCTTCTTCGCGATCGCCGGCTCGTTGATCGGGAACTTCACCTTGAGGGTGCCGTCCGCCACGACCTTCGACATCAGCGCCGAGTACTCGGTCGCGATGTCGTCGCCCACGAACTCCTTCATGTTCGTGAAGCCCATGACCTTGTTGTAGAAGCCGACCCAGTCGTTCATCTTGCCGAGCTCGACGTTGCCGACGCAGTGGTCGATGGCCTGGAAGGTGCGCTTGGCCGGCGGCTCGACGATCGGGTTCGCGGCGACGAAGCCGGGGAGGTACGGGCCGTCGTAGCCGGAGCGCTCGACGAGGGTGTGGCGGGTCTTGCCGTACGTCGCGATGGCGGCGAGGACGACAACCCCGTGGTCGTCCTTGACCTCGTACGGCTCGGTGAGACCGGTGGCGCCGTGCTCGACGGCGTACGCGTACGCGGCGCGCGCGTCCGGCACCTCGATCGCCAGGTCGACGACGCCGTCGCCGTGCTCGGCGACGTGGTCGGCGAGGAAGCGGCCGTGGTCGGTCGTGACCTTGATGACGGAGGTGAACACGAAACGGGCGGAGCCGTTGGTGAGGACGTAGCTGGCGGTCTCGCGGCTGCCGTTCTCCGGTCCGGAGTAGGCGACGAGCTTCATGCCGAAGGCCGTGGAGTAGTAGTGCGCGGCCTGCTTGGCGTTGCCGACGGCGAAGACGACCGCGTCCATTCCCTTCACGGGGAAGGGATCGGCCTGCCGCGCCGTGGAGGGGGTGTGATCGATGGTCTCAGTCATAGGAGCAGCGTCGCGCCGTCCCGCAAGGTGCGCAATAGTTTGCTCGGAGGCTGGTCAATGTGTACAGCCATCGGGCAGCATCGGCGGGCGACTTGTACATGGTGACCATCGGGAGGCCCTCGTGGCGATCGATCATTTGGACGGCCGGCTGATCGTGCTGCTCGCCCGGGAACCGCGCATCGGGGTCCTGGAGGCCTCGCGCCGGCTCGGAGTGGCACGCGGGACCGTGCAGGCGCGGCTCGACCGGCTCCAGGCGAGCGGGGTGATCCGGGGGTTCGGTCCGCAGGTGGATCCGGCGGCGCTGGGCTACCCGGTGACGGCCTTCGCGACGCTTGAGATCAAGCAGGGACAGGGCGCGGACGTGCGGGGGCATCTGGCGACGGTTCCGGAGGTGCTCGAGCTGCACACGACGACGGGTCACGGCGACATGCTGTGCCGGCTCGTGGCCCGCTCGAACGCGGATCTCCAGCGGGTGATCGACAAGGTGGTGGCCTTCGAGGGGATCGTGCGGGCGTCGACGGCGATCGTGATGGAGAACCCGGTGCCGCTGCGGATCATCCCGCTGGTGGAGCAGGCGGCGGAGGACGTCGACTGAGCCCTTGAGCGGACATGCAAAGAAGTACTTGCAAAGAACTCATTGCAAGTACTTCTTTGCATGCCTAGGATCGACCCATGCCCGCACCCGAGGAACGCGTCAGCCGCACGCTCGACCCGCGCTCACTGCGCGGACTCGCCCACCCGCTCCGCATCCAGCTGCTCCGCGCCCTGCGGCACCACGGGCCCGCCACCGCCTCCCAACTGGCCGAGCGCCTCGGCGAGTCCAGCGGCGCCACCAGCTACCACCTGCGGCAGCTCGCCGCCCACGGCTTCGTCGAGGACGACCCGACCCGGGGCAAGGGCCGGGAGCGGTGGTGGAAGGCGGCCCAGCAGGGCACGTCCGTCGACGCATCGCTGCACCTGCACGCGGATCCCGAGGTCCGGGGCGCCATGGAGGTCTATCTGCACGAGATCGCGACCATCCACACCCAGGAGCTGAACACCTGGCTCGGCATCCGCCACGACTGGGATCCGGCCTGGGCGGGCGCCTCCGACATGAGCGACTTCACCCTGCGCCTGCCGCCCGAGCGGCTGCGCGAGCTCAACGCCAGGATCCACGAGCTGATCGACGAGTACCACGAGACCTCCGATCCGGACGCGCCCGGCGCCGCCCGCGTACGGATGCATCTGCACGCGTTCCCCCAGCACGAGGACTGAGCGGTCCGGGCCGACTCGTCCCCCAGCACGAGGACCGAACGGCTCCGGGCCACTCGCCCCTCAGCACGAGGACTGAGCGGTCCGGGCCACTCGCCCCCCAGCACGAGGACCGAACGGGCCCCGGCCACTCGCCCCCCAGCACGAGGACCGAACGGGCCCCGGCCGCTCGTACCCCACGGAAGGAAGCCGCACCATGCACGCCGACATCCACCTCCAGCTGCACACCCTCACCGCCGCCGAACTCCACCGCGCCGCCGCCCACGCCGTCGAAGTCCCCACCACCCCCGCCCCACCCCTCCGCGTCCAACTGGGATGGCGACTCGTCGAGTTGGGTCTGCGACTCGCCACTCCCGCCGACCGCCGCCCGGTCACCCTGGCCGCATGAAAAATCCCGGGGGAGACAAACGGCCGCTGTTCACCGTCCTCGCCGCCAACGCCGTCTCGATCACCGGCAATTCGCTCACCCTCATCGGTGTCCCGTGGTTCGCGCTCGACACCACCGGAAGCCCCGGCAAGGCCGGGCTCGTCGCCTTCTGCGCCGCCCTCCCCGTCCTCGTCTCCGCCATCGCCGGCGGCCCCGTCATCGACCGGCTCGGCCGCCGCCGCGTCAGCATCGCCTCCGACCTGCTCTGCGGGCTCGCACTCGCCGCCATCCCGCTGCTGCACCGCGCCGGAGTCCTGGAGTTCTGGATGCTGTGCGCCCTGATGGCGCTCACCGGCCTCTTCCACGCGCCCGGGGAGATGGCCCGGCACGTCCTCGTCCCCGACCTCGCCCGGCAGGCGGGAACGTCACTCCCCCGGGCGGCCGGCCTGTACGACGCCGTGGCGCGCGGCGCCCGGATGACGGGCGCGGCGGCGGCCGGGCTGCTCGTCGCGTTCATGGGCGCCGAAACGGTCCTGCTCCTCGACGCGGTCACCTTCGGCGCCTCCGCGCTGCTCCTCGCCGCCGGCCTGCGCGGGGTCCCTGCGGCGGAGCCCGTACGCGACGGCCCCCGCCTCTCCCCCGCCCTCTACCGGGCCGATCTCCGCGAGGGGTACGCCTTCCTGTTCCGCGCCCGGCTGCTGCTCGGCATCACGGTCATGGTGATGGTCACCAACGGCCTGAGCCAGAGCTGGAGCGCCGTCCTGCTTCCGCTCCACGCCCGGGAGGAACTCGGCGGACCGGCCGCGCAGGGCCTGCTCGTCTCCGTCTTCGGCGGCTGCGCCCTCGTCGGTGCCCTGCTGTACGGGGCCGTCGGGGAGCGCTTCCCGCGCCGGACCGTGTTCACGGCGGGCTTCCTCCTGGGCGGCGCCCCGCTGTACGTGGTCGCCGCGCTCACCGACACCACCGCACCCCTGCTCGTGACGGCGGCGGCGGCCGGGTTCGGCGTCGGCACGCTCAACCCGATCCTGACCACGGTCATGTACGAGCAGGTGCCCGACGGGCTGCGCAGCCGGGTCATGGGCGCTAGCACCGCCGGAGTGCTGCTCACGACCCCGCTCGGGGGCCTGTCGGCCGGTCTCCTGGTCGAGCGGGCCGGACTGACGGCGACGCTGCTCGGCATCGGCGCGCTCTACTTCCTCGCCACGCTCTCGCCCCTGCTCTTCCCCGCCTGGCGGGGCATGGACGCGCCGCCTGTGGACCACACGTCCGAGGAAACGGTCAGCAGGTCGGAACCTTCGACTCCTGGCCCTGTCCCAGGGCCCGCAGGGACGCCACCGCGTCGCTGAGCGCGGTGACGGGAACGAGCCGCAGCCCCTTCGGCTGCTCCGCGCGGGCCTCCGCGCACTCGTCCTTCGGCACGAGGAAGACGGTGGCCCCGTCCCGGGCTGCGGCCTGGGTCTTCAGGGACACCCCGCCGACCGCGCCGACGCTGCCGTCCGCCTCGATCGTGCCCGTACCGGCGACGATCCGGCCACCCGTGAGGTCTCCGCCGTCACCGTCCCCGGCGAGCTTGTCGACGATGCCGAGGGAGAAGAGCAGCCCGGCGCTCGGCCCGCCGATGTCGGCGAGGTGCAGAGTCACCTTCACCTCCTCGGGGTCCTTCTTCAGATATCCGAGGGCGGCGAGTGTGGCGGTGTCCTGCGACTTCTTCATCTGGCCGAGATTGTGCTTCTCGATCTCGGCGTCGGACTTCCCCGGCGGGTAGACGGAGTCGTGCGGGAGCACGGCCCGGTCGGTGCGGAACCAGGCCTCGGTCACGTCCGCGAGGTCCACGTCCGTGGACGGCCCGGTCGCCACGATCGTCGTCATCCGCAGCTGTCCCTCGGTGGGAAGGACGGGAGCGCCGGTGATGGTGATGACCTCCCGCCCCTTGTCCTTGCCGAGCACGTCGGCGGTGGAGCCGGGCTGGGCGATCGCGTACGGCAGCGGCGCGAGCCCGGCGACGGCGAAGAGCGCGGCGACGGGCAGGGCGCAGACAGCGAGCGCACGGGGGCGGGAGAGACCTGAGAGCACGCCCCCAATCTACTGGGACACGAGCGGCCGCCGGCCCGGGGGCACGGTCCCCCGTACGGGCAGGTGGCGGCCGAAGAAGGACCGCAGGAGCCTTCGTACGGCGGGTACGGACGCCCCGGGAGCGATCGTGCCGACCATGTCGGCGCGTCCTTCGGCGGTCATCAGACCGGCCTCGTGGAGCTGCGGGACGAGGGCCGCGTAGTCGGTGAAGACCCAGTGGTCACTGTCGTCGAGCTGCCGCCGGACGACGGGCCCGCCGTGCGCGAGCAGCGCCGACCAGGACCGGTCGATGCGGTCGTCGCGGAAGCCGTCGGTGCCGGCGAGGAGCACGGGCCGGTCCACGCCGTCGCGGGCCACGGGCAGGAGTGCGCCGTCCATCCCGTCCAGGTATCCCTCCAGGACGGCGGCGGCTGCGATCCGCCGGTCCTCGTGGAGGGCCTGCGCGACGGCGGTGCCGCCTGCGGAGTGCCCGTACAGGCCGACCCGTTCGAGACCGAGGGCGTCGAGGACGAAGCGGAGGTCGGCGACCCGGGTGTCGACCATGGTGGAGAAGGTCGCCGCGTCGTTGTCGGGGCGCAGCGCGGTCTCCCGGACCCGGTCGCGTCCCGGCCGCGCGTCGGGGAACTCCACCTCGCTCGCGTCGCCCGGGTGGTCGACGGTGACGACGGTCCAGCCGTACGAGGCGAGGTCGATCGCCAGGGAACTGCCCATGGCGCGGGAGTCACCGCCGCCGGGGCTGTACAGGAGGACGGGCCGCCGTCCGGGCAGCGGCGGGGCCCCGAGGCGAGCATGGGTGAGGGTCGCCGCCCAGTCGACACCCTCGCGCGGCAGGTGCGGGCGGATCAGCGGACCGAGGAACGCGAACAAGCCGGCGGCGTCCGGGGTGAGCTGCGGCATGCGCGGGAAGCCACGGGCGGGGGCGGCGGGCGTGAGGACGGTGACCATCACCTCCCGTACGCCGATCGCGGGCACCCAGGGGTCGGTGCGGGTGGGGTCGACGAGATGACGGACCACGGCGCCGACGGCGTACGGGCCGGTGGGCGCGGGCAGCCGGAGCGCCGGACCTGCCGGGCGGGCGGAGGCGGTTCCTGCGGCGGAGCCGAGGAGCAGGGCGGCGGCACCGGCGAGGGCGCCCTTGGTGACGGCACGGCGGCCGGGGGTGCGGAAGGTCATGCACGGCATCCTGGGGCGGACGGGAGAGACGGGCGAAGCTTGCGGCCTCACCCGAAAGGCTTGCGGTGGACAGGGGGTTGTGGGCGATGAGGGTCCGATTCACGGAGGGCGACTACACGCGGGTGCGGTTCGCGGCCCGGCCCTCGCCCGTGCCCGAACTCCACGCGGCCCTGCTGATGCTCGGCGCCCCGCACGAGGAGCTGCTCTTCGGACGCTGGCGCGGCAGGCTCCTGCGGGCCCTGCCGGGCGCGGCGGCACCCCTCGCCGACCTGGCGCCGGACGGGGCGGCGCCGGCCTTCCTCGACGTGCTCGGCGAGACACGGGAGGACGGCTTCTCGCTGATCCGGTCGGCGCCGCCCGCGCTCGTACGGTCCGGGATCACACGGGTGTACGCGGGGCGGCGGCGGGTTCCGGCCTGGGTGCGGGGCCTGTACGACGGGGACGCCGACGCCTGGCGGACCCTGGAGCGGGCCCAGCGGGCCGCGTACGAGACGGTCCTCGCGCCGGTGTGGCCGCTGGTCCAGGACCTGCACCGGGCGGAGTTCACCCGGCACGCGCTCGCCGTCGCCGAGGAGGGCCTGGGGGCGGCCCTGGCGGCGGTGGCGCCGGGGTCGCGGCTGCGGGAGGGGGTCTGGTCGTGGCCCGGGCGGGACGGGCGCGAGATCCGGCTCGGCGGACGCGGTCTCGTCCTGCTGCCGACGTTCCACTGGCGTGGCGGCCCGCTGGTCCAGGACCTGCCGGACCGGCCGGTTGTCCTCACGTACCCGGCGGGCCGGGGCCTGCCGCCTGCCCCGTCCTGCGGCGCTCCCGACGAGGCCCTCGCGGGGGTCCTCGGCCGTACGAGGACGGAGCTGCTGCGGGCGCTGACGGAGCCCCGTACGACGACGGAGCTGGCGCGGCGCACGGGCGTCAGCAACGCCACGGCGTCGGCCCACGCGTCGGCCCTGCGGGCGGCGGGCCTGATCACGACGACCCGCACGGGCCGCACGGTCCACCACGAACGAACCCCACTGGGCGCACTGTTGATTTCCCCGTCCACGGGACCTGCGCTGATTTCCCCGTAGAACGGGACCTGCGCCGCACGGCGCCGGTTGGGGCGTCTGTTCGGCGGGGCCGGGTGCGGGCGCGGCCCGGCGGGCGGGTTCGGGCGAGGGCGTTGCCCCCGGCGCGCGGGGTCGACGCGGGCCGGGGTCCGGGGGCGGGTGCGGGCGGGTGCGGGCGTGGCCCGGGCAGGTGCGGGCGAGGCCCGGGCGGGTGCGGGCGAGGCCCGAGGCGGGCACGGGCGCGGCCCGGGGGCGGGTTCGGCGTGGGCCGGGCCGCGTTTGCCTCGCTCGTCGGCCTCGCGAAGTCCGACGTGGGTGCGGACGCCGGCCGTAGCCCGGGCAGGTCCCGGGGCGGGCCCGGGTCTCGGCGTGGGGGCGTCGCGCGCTCTAGCGCAGCGCGTCCGCGACCTCTCTCGCCGCGTCCACCACCCTCGGTCCCACCCGCTCCGGCACCGCGTCCGCGAGCATCACCACGCCCACGCTGCCCTCGACCCCCGTCACGCCGACGAGCGGCGCGGCGGCGCCGCTCGCGCCGGCCTCCAGTTCGCCGTGGGTGAGGGTGAAGCCCGGTTCGATCAGCCCGCCCTGCCGGGCGGCGAGGATCGCGCGTCCGGCCGCGCCCCGGTCGAGGGGGTGACGGAAGCCGGCCCGGTAGGCGACGTGGTAGTCGGTCCAGGTCGGTTCGACGACCGCGACGGCGAGCGCCTCGGCCCCGTCGACGAGCGTCAGGTGGGCCGTCGCCCCTATGTCCTCGGCGAGCGAGCGCAGCGCGGGCAGCGCGGCCTCGCGGACCAGGGGGTGGACCTGGCGGCCGAGCCGGAGCACGCCGAGGCCGACGCGGGCGCGTCCGCCGAGGTCGCGGCGGACCAGCGCGTGCTGTTCGAGGGTCGCGAGCAGCCGGTAGACCACGGTCCGGTTGACGCCGAGTTTGTTGGACAACTCGGTGACCGTCAGGCCGTGGTCGGTGTCGGCGAGCAGTTTGAGGACTCTGAGTCCCCGGTCGAGCGTCTGGGAGGTCTCCGCGGTCACGACGCCCTCTCCTTCGGAGTGAGTGGTGGGCGGGACTCTCACGGGGTCTGCGTCACCGGTCCCGTCGGCGACGCACGTCAGAGGCCGCCGGCAGGAAGGGGTACACCGGCTGCGCTCCGCGGCGGCGCTGCCACGGGGCGAATGCTTTTGAGCCGGGACAGTAGCGACCCGCTCCGCTCAGCGGAAGACCTCGTCCAGAATCCGGGCGCCGACGACCGTATACAGACGGTTGGGGACCTTCGCCGGTCGCAGGCGGGACTTCGGCGGACAAGATCGGCTTTGTCGTGCCCGTGGCGTGGAGGGCGCCCGGAGGCCGGCCGTGGGGGCCGGTCCGCGGTGCCGGTCTGCGCCGGTCCGCGATGCCGGTCCGCGGTGCCGGTCTGCGCCGGTCCGCGGTGCCGGTCCCGCCGCCGCGGGACGACAGAGGCCCGTACGACCGCTGTCGTACGGGCCTCGGTGACATCCGGAGCGGTCACCGCATCCGGGTGGCCCACTCCTGCACCTTCTTGATCCGTTCCCGGATCTGGCCTGCGGTGGCCTCCGCGCTCGGCGGCCCGCCGCACACCCGGCGCAGCTCGGTGTGGATCACACCGTGGGGCTTGCCGGTCTGGTGGACGTAGGCGCCGACCATCGTGTTGAGCTGCTTGCGCAGTTCGAGCAGTTCCTTGTGGGAAACGACGGGACGCCGCTCCGCCGGAAGCTCCAACAGGTCCGCCTCGTCGTCCGGCTTCTTGCGGCTGTGCGCGATCTGCCGGGCCTGGCGCTTCTGCAGAAGGAGCTGGACCTGGTCGGGTTCGAGAAGGCCGGGGATGCCGAGGTAGTCCTGCTCCTCGGCGCTGCCGGGGTGGGCCTGCATGCCGAACTCGGCGCTGTTGTAGAGGACGCGGTCGAAGACGGCGTCGGACTCGAGGGCCTCGAACGGCAGCATGTCCTGCTCGCCGGTGTCCTCGTCCTGCTGCTTCTCCGCCTCCGCCAGCTCCTTCTCGGATTCGGCGTACGGGTCCTCCTCGCCCTGCTTCTTGGGCTTGTCGAGGACGTGGTCGCGCTCGACCTCCATCTCGTTGGCGAAGCCGAGGAGGCTGGGGATCGTGGGAAGGAACACGGAGGCGGTCTCGCCGCGCCTGCGTGAACGTACGAAACGGCCGACGGCCTGCGCGAAGAACAGCGGCGTCGAGATCGTCGTCGCGTACACGCCGACGGAGAGGCGGGGTACGTCGACGCCCTCGGACACCATGCGGACGGCGACCATCCAGCGGTCGGTGCTCTCGCTGAACTCGTCGATGCGGTTCGAGGCGCCGGTGTCGTCGGAGAGGACGACGGTGGGCCTGGTGCCGGTGATCTCGCGGATCAGCTTGGCGTACGAGCGGGCCGAGTCCTGGTCGGAGGCGATGACGAGGCCACCGGCGTCGGGAATCGACTTCCTGACCTCGGTGAGGCGCTGGTCGGCGGCGCGCAGGACGTTCGGCATCCAGTCGCCCTTCGCGTCGAGCGCGGTGCGCCAGGCCTGCGAGACGGCGTCCTTGGTCATCGGCTCGCCGAGGCGGGCGGCGATCTCGTCGCCCGCCTTGGTGCGCCAGCGCATGTTGCCGCTGTAGGAGAGGAAGATGACCGGCCGGACGACACCGTCGCCGAGGGCGTTGCCGTAGCCGTACGTGTAGTCGGCGGAGGACCGCCGGATGCCGTCGTTCCCCTCCTCGTACGTGACGAAGGGGATCGGGTTGGTGTCCGACCGGAAGGGCGTACCGGTCAGCGCGAGGCGCCGGGTGGCGGGCTCGAACGCCTCCAGGCAGGCCTCGCCCCACGACTTGGAGTCTCCGGCGTGGTGGATCTCGTCGAGGATGACGAGGGTCTTGCGCTGTTCACAGCGGTTGCGGTGGAGCATGGGCCGGACTCCGACGCCGGCGTAGGTGATGGCGACCCCGTCGTACTCCTTGCTGAGCGGCCCGGCGCTGTACTCCGGGTCCAGCTTGATCCCTATGCGCGCGGCGGCGGCGGCCCACTGCTTCTTCAGGTGCTCGGTGGGCGCGACGACGGTGATCTGCTGCACGACGTGGTGGTGCATCAGCCAGGACGCCAGGGTCAGGGCGAAGGTCGTCTTGCCGGCGCCGGGGGTGGCGACGGCGAGGAAGTCTCGGGGCTGCTCCTGGAGGTACCTGTCCATGGCGCCCTGCTGCCAGGCTCGCAGCTTGCCGGCGGTACCCCAGGGGGCCCGGCCGGGGAAGGCGGGAGAGAGGTGATGGGAGGAGGTGGTGGTAGTAGTCACGATCTCCGGGTTCGACGCTCGTCCAGATATGACAACCGGGCCACCTTACCGGTGGCCCGGTCGGAACCTCGTACGAAACGGGGCGGGGGTGGCCCTGACCTCGCGCCGTGCGGTGAGCGTCACATCCTCGGCTCAGCGCGCGAACCTCGGCAGATGTGCGGCGATCTTGGGGACGTCGAGAGCGCCTTGGCAGACATCCAGGACGAACGACTCGGCTTCGTCCACGTCGAAGCCGGAGTCCAGCGGGTGGCCGTTCATGTGCAGGAAGACCCAGGTCGCGTACCAGGCGATGCGCTTGTTCCCATCCACGAGCCCATGGTTGCGCGCCAGCGATTCCATGAGCGCCGCGGCCTTCTGCCAGATGTCGGGGTAGGCGTCCTGCCCGAACACGCTCGACTGCGGGCGCGCGAGAGCGGAGTCGAGGAGGCCGTAGTCCCGTACCTCGTCCGCCCCGAGCCGACCGGCGAGGTTCAGCAACTCGGGAAGCGTGAGGTAGTACGTCACGCAAGCCTCCGGTTCAGCTCCTCGCTGGCCTTCAGGACGTGCTCCGCCGCCTCGTTGAAGAGACGGGAGTGTTCATTTATGGCCCGGATCACGGCGTCGTGCGCGAAGGTCTGCATGCTGCTGCCCTCCGCCTCGGCCCGCTCGCGCAGGGCATTCAGCTCTTCCTCGGTGAACCTGACATTCAGACCAGCCATAACGCCATGGTACCGGGCGGTACCACGTGGTGCCATGGGTTGCCGCCCTCAGGTCCGCTCCGGCGCCGGCTCCAGCCGCGTCGCGACCCACGCCCCCACCGCCGCCACCCCCGCCATGGGAAGGAAGACCACCGCGAAGGCGGCGGGGTGGGAGCCGGTCGCCGCGTGCGAGGTCACCGCGTGGCCGACCGCGCCGCCGCCGAGCGCCGCGAAGGCCGCGCCGCCCGCGGCGAGGAGGAGGACGTTGGAGAGGCCGTCGGAGATCTGCAGGGCGGCCGAGTTCGCGCCCACCTCCTCGGGCGCGGAGAGCTTCATGAGCAGCACGCTCGTCGAGGAGATCACGGCTCCCATGCCGAGGCAGCCGACGCCCCAGGCCGCCGCGAGCACCCAGACCGGCACCGCCGTGATCAGCACACTCGGGGCCACCGCGATGGCGAGGGCCACGAGGACCATGCCGAGGACGACGAGCCGCTCCCGGTACGGCTCCGTCCACGGGCGGGCCTGGATGTACGAGCCGAGCGCCCAGGTGAGGCCGCCGAGGGCCAGGGAGAGGCCGGCGAGGGTGGGGCTCAGGCCCCGCTGGGTGACCAGCATCAGCGGTACGAAGGACTCGGCCGCGATGAACGCGCCGGCGGCGATGCCCCGGAGCAGGACCACGGAGGGCAGGCCGCGGGCCGCCCGCCAGGTGCCGCGCGGCAGCAGCCCGCGGACGGTGGGCACGAGGAGCGCGGCGCCCGCGGTGGCCGGGAGCAGGGAGAGCCAGCGCAGCTCCTGGCCGCCGTACTGGAGGAGCGCGGCGCCGGCGGACAGGCCGAGCGCCAGCCGGATCCGGGGGCCGTCCCAGGGGACGGCGGGGGCGTCCGGGTCCGCGGGGCCCGAGGCGGTGCGGCGGATCGCGGGCAGGGCGAGGGCCAGCGGGAAGACGACGAGGACGGGGATGCCGAGGAAGACCCAGCGCCAGCCGAGGTGCTCGGTGACCGTTCCGGAGGCGAGGGGTCCGACGACGGAGGGGATGACCCAGCTGGCGGCGAACGCGGCCATGATCGCGGGCCTGAGGTGTTCCGCGTAGGCGCGCCCGACGATCACGTACAGCGCGACGATGACGAGGCCGCCGCCGAGGCCCTGGACGGCCCGGCCGAGGATGAACAGCCACATGGCGCCGGCGGTCCCGGAGAGGAGCAGCCCTGCGGCGAAGGCGCTGATGCCGGCGGTCAGGGGCGCGAGGGGGCCCTGCCGGTCGGACCACTGCCCGGCGAGGACCATGCCGAAGAGGCTGGTGGTGAAGTACGCGGAGAAGGCGAAGGCGTAGAGGGAGACGCCGTTCAGCTCGCGGGCGGCGACGGGCATGGCGGTGCCGACGGCGGTCGCCTCGAAGGCGATGAGCAGGACGACGGAGACGATGCCGATACTGAGCGCCCGATGGTCCGGGTCGAGAACGGACCCCCTGGTGTCGTCTTTCGCTGCACGGGGTCCGGGAGTGCCGTCGACGTCGGCGTCGGCGTCACGGGGTTCGAGGGCGCTCATTCCCCCAGAGTAAGTGGTGAAGCGTCGGATGACCCCTGTCAGGAGTCCCGGTCCTGCTCGGCCCTTGGACGTAGGACTGTGAACGCGGTGTGGCAGCGGCATGGCAGTCGCATGGCACGGCCTCCGGAACCCTTGAGCCCCTCCCGGCCCCCGCCCTACCGTCGTACTCGCTGCACCGCACGACCGTGTGCCCGAGTGGTTGAGGGGCCGGCCTGCAAAGCCGGTTACGTCGGTTCGAATCCGATCACGGTCTCCGAGCGATCTCCCTTATGAGATCTTCACAAGCGCCCGCCGGGTGTGCGAAAGTCCGCCGCATGAGCGATCAAGGCAGACGCAAGCTGGGCGTCCTCGTGGGCGTGGGCGCCGCCGGCGCCCTGCTGCCCGGCATCACCCTGGGCGCGGAGACGACGATGGTGATCCTCTCCGTCCTCGTCGCCACCCTGGTGATCGTGGTGCTCACCCAGCTGATCCACATCGGCCCGTCCGGCCGCGTCCCGCTCCCCGTCCTGGCCGTCTTCGGCCTCATCGGCTTCGCCCAGGACGCCCTCATCTGGTGGCTCCTGTCCTGGCTGGGCCCGAAGATGTCGGAACTGCGTATCGAGGGCGTCGCGACGATCCTCCTCGCGGCGCTGATCACCCGCGCGACGGTGCTGCTCCTGTCCCAGCTGACGCCGGGGGCCGCGACGGCGGAGGACTGAGCCGGAAGGTCAGCGGGACAGCAGTTTCTCCGGCACGGTGACCTTCTCGGCGCACCCGAGCAGCTCCCGGGTGCTCTCCGCGAGCGCCTTCAGCAGCTGATCCGTGGACACGGACCGGTCCGTGCGGTCCGTGTCGGCCACGGAGACCTGGAGCGGTAGTTCCTCACCCTGTCCGGGCCGGGTGCCAGGGACCGTGCACGGCATGATGAGGGGGCGGCCGTCGACCCCCTCTCGGCGGTCGAGGTAGACCCCCTTCGCCACCTCGCGGAAGTCGCGCGAGTGCTTCCCGTCGGTCACGAAGGTCACGTCGTACGTCGACCAGCCGACCGTGGCGTTGACCCAGGCTTCCTTCCCGTCGACCCGGCCCTCGATCTGGCAGGGACGGAAGGTCGTTCGCGAGAGCTTGTCCGTATCGGGATCCCAGACCTGTGCCTCCTCGAGCATCCGCTCCTTCATCTCGGTGAGCGAGCGGTCGTGCGGCTGGAAACCTGCCCCGAGGTCGGTCCGGAGCGCTTCGACGTTCCGCTCCCCGAAGAGCAGCTCGCACGCCCCCGGAGCGGCTGCCGACGCGGAGTGCTCCCCATCGGTGCCCCCGCCCGCGCCCGAGGAACAGGCCGACAGGGCAAACAACAGGGCAACGGTCCCGGCCGTCCTCACGCGTCGCGCCCCTCCCGGACCGCCCATGTCACTTCGGCAGCAGCGAGGTGGGCACCGCAACCGCGTTCTCGCAGCCGAGCCGCTTCTGCGTGTCCCGCACGAGAGGCGTCAGCAGGCTGCCGGCCAGGGCTTCCCCGTCGCCGATCCCTTGGCTTCGCGCAGACACCTGGAGCGGCAGTTCCCGCTCCTGCCCGGAGGCCGCCCCGGGAACCCGACAGGGAATCACGGCGACAAGGGCGGTCATCGGCTGCCGCTCCCACTGGACGTACACGTCCTCGGCGACCTTGGTCCACTTCCGTTCCTTGTCGTCCACGGTGACGGAGTCCATGGTGAAGACAGACCACTGGACCCGCGCGTCGACCCGCTTGACGTTCTCTCCGTCCGCCGTGGACATCCGGCACGGCTCGTACTTGGAACGTGACAGGTCCTCGCTACCGGGGACGTACGCCCGCGCTTCCTTGAGCATCGACTCCCGGACGTCCTCCAAGGGCCGACTCTCGGCCCGGAAGTCGGAGTCGCCCAGGACCGCACGAGCCGCGGACACGCCTTCGGCTCCGAAGACCTCCTCGCAGACCTTCAGCGCGGTCGCCGTCTCCGGGTCGGTCCCACCGGACTCCCCTTCCCCGGAGCACGCCGTCAGTGCGAGCGCCAGCACCGCGACGAAGGCAGTCGCGGCACCCGGTGTCTTCCTCGTTCTCTGCGTCACTTGTTCCTCGTCAGGTTCTGGACGTCCAGGCGGCCCGCGTCGTAGGAGTGCTCGACCGCCGCCATCAGGTCCCGCCTCTCCTGTTGTGTCATACCGTGCGTCTCGGCCAGGTTCAGGAGGGGGACGGCCGCGGCGGCCTCCCCCGCCTTGCTCACGTCCAGGACGGCGCCGTCGGCCTCGTCGTCGTTCTTGTACTCGTTGTCCTTCAGATATTGCAGTGTGTCCGCGGCGTAGCCCGTGCTGACCGTGGAACCCACGGTCTCCATGACCAGCGGGACAGCGGTCGCCGCCACGAGACCGGCGGCAGGGCCGAGGACCACGGCCGAACCTACGCCGACCACCACGGCGACGCTGCCGCTGACGGCCGATTTGCGCCACTCCGCCTGCTGCTCGAGCGCCAGGTTCTTGGCGTCTTCCTGGTCCTTGTAGTCCATGGAGATCTGCGCGACACGCGATTCGTCGAGGATTCCGTGGACCTTGGTGGCGTTGTGCGCGAAGCTGAGAGCGGAGTCCTTGTCACTTTCCAGCGCCTTGATCCCACTGGCCTCGAAGACCTGCTGCGCGGCGGACATCGTCTTGTACCCGTCCTCGTCACTCGCCACGGCGTTCATGAACCGGAGACTCGCGGCCTCTCCGAAGTCCGTGCGGGAGCTGCCGTCGCTGCTCGCCGGGAAAAGCTGGTCCCGGCCCAAGGAGTCGCCGGTGCCGCCGAAGTTGTACGTCGAGTAGTTCAGGTCGTCGATGTAGGCCGCGCCCATGTTGGCCAGGCTGTCCATCAGCGGCTTGTGCTGCTCGCGCAGTTCGGTGTTCGTCCCGTACGAGTCGATGACCTGCTTCATGATCTCGGCGGACTTCTCGTCGCGGTGCAGCTGGGGGCTGGGGTCGTCCCAGCCGTGGCCCGTGGTCGCCGCCTCCAGGGCGTGGCCGAGGGCGTCCGGCATGTACTCGGCGGTCTTCGTCCAGTCGTCCGGGTTGTGCCCCTCGACGTCGGGGAAGAACTCGTACTCCTTGTTCTGGAAGTACTTCAGGTAGCCGTCGTTCTGGTTCCCGTCCTTCTTCGGGTCCAGGTCGATCGTGCCCCCGACGCTGCCGTCCTTGTTGTAGGACGTCGGCTCCTTCGAGAAGAAGTCCTTCGCCGCCTCCGGGCTGTGCCCGAGCGCCTCCAGCATCGAGATCATCGGATCGAAGCCGGAGCCGTTGACGCCCGACGGGTTGTACTGGTTCTTGAGCCAGCCGCCGCCCAACGGCTTGCTGTCGGCGAACATGTACGGGTCCTTCGCGTGGAGCTGCGTCACATGCTCCGCGATCGGGACCAGGAACTTCTTGTCGTAGTCGCCGTAGCGCATGATGCCGCCGAGCAACTGGTACCCGAAGGCCGGGTTGTTGTCGTACTTGACCAGCGGGATCCGCTCCGTGCCCAGCTTGCGCATCTCCGTCGACCACTTGTCGGTCCACGCGTCGCCGCCCTGCGTCGCCGTCGCCAGGTTCATGCCCAGGTTCCTCTGGAGGTCCTGGACGTCCGCGAGGCGCTGCTTGTCGACCTTCGAGTAGTCGTACGTGTCCGTGGACAGCTGGCCGAAGAACTCCAGCGCGCCCTTCGGCGTCATGCCGTCGTAGAAGGTCCGGGAGAACTCCTTCGAGCCGCTGTTGTCCTTCAGCAGCTCGTTGAGGCGCATCAGCTCCTCGTGGGAGATGTCCCGGCCCTTCTTCGCCAGGTCGACGGCGCGCTGCGCCTCCTCGGCGTCGAGGCTGGTGTACTTCGGGGCGCTGAAGTTGTGCTTGTCCCCGGTGATGTTGGCCTTGAGCGCGTTGGAGCAGGACACGTCGGCGTCGTCGCAGGTCTCGACGATCGCGTCGATCCGCCGCTGCATCGCCTCGATGTCGGCGCGCTCCTTGCGGACCATGTCCTGGAAGTCGGGGTCGTGCCGCATCCCCTGGTCCTTGGTCGAGGACAGCGGTTCGAGGGCCACCACCCTGCCGTCGGACTGCACCTTGAAGCCCTTCGAGGGGGCCTCCGTCTCGACGATCTTCTTCAGGTCGTCCTTCGCCTTCTTGAAGGCGTTGTAGCCGTCCTGGAGGACCTTGTGGATGCCGTCCGCCGCCTTGGCCGCGTCGTCGAACTCCTTCGCGGTCTTGTCCACGAACGGCTTCGTGACCTCGGCGTTCACCCCGCGCCAGTAGTCGTCCTTGGCCTTGGCCGCCATCGTCGTACGGGCGTCGTCGGCGAGCCTGTCCAGCTTGCCCTTCATCGCCGACCAGTCGTCGGCCGAGGCCTTCATCTTGTCGAGCGGCGCCTGGTACACGTTGTCAAAGGTCAGCACAGCAGGTCCCCCGACTACTTGAGGTATTCGTTGATCTTGGAAGCCGAGAAGGCCGCCTTGATGTCCGCCTCTTCCCTGGCGTGCGAGGCAGCGCTGTAGTCGAGGTGGTTGGAGATGTTGGCGCAGGCGTCGAGCAGCGTGTTCAGCTGCGAGCTCCACGTCTCCTGGACGGTCGACATCGCGGAACCGGTGAGGAAGCCGTGGCTGGACATGCCGGTCGCCGCTTCCGTGGTGTTCGTACGCGCGTGGTTCCCGTCCTTGACCAGCCGGCCGTGCAGGGCGTAGGCGGCGCTGCCGATGGCTCCGAGCTTGTCCTGGTCGACGCCGAGGTCGGCGTTCCCGCCGCCTCCGCCGCCGGGCTCGGGGGCGACCTGGTTGAGTCTCATGCTCACGGTGTCCGTGGATGTGGACCGGACCGACGCCCACTCCTGATCGAACGACATGCTCTCCCCCGCGACGGTGATCATTCCTACTTCGCCTCAGCAAGTTCCGTGCCCACGGAAACATGGCGATCGTAGTCCCATGGGCCACCGTGCGAGCCACACCCATGGGGAATCGGCCTCGCCCCGGGTTCTTCACAGGTGTCGCACGCCGGCTTCACCATCGCAACCCGGACAGCCCGGACTTCCCAGACCACACCGCGGCCCGCACACTGCGGAACCCGCCCCCGCGGCGCTCCCGGGCACGGCCCCGCGCCCTCGCCTCGGTAGGCTCGGCCCGCCCCCGTCACCACGGGGCGCACGGACGACGGGGGGCGGTACCGGTGGAACAGTCGCGCACACAGCAGGAGTCCGCGCGGCGGATCGGCCCGTTCCGGCTGATCACCCGGCTCGACCCGCCCCACGCCGCGACGCCCTGCCGCCGGTTCGTGGCCCGCACCGAGGACGGCATGCACACCGTGCTCCTGAGCACCCCGCTACCCGGCACAGACCCCGGCCGGTTCGCCGCCGAGGCCGACGCCGCCCGGTACCTCCTCGGCCCCTGGATCGCCCCGGTGACCGACGTGTCGGGCCCCGGCGAAGCCCCCTGGTACGCGAGCCCGTACGTCCCGGCGCTTCCGCTCCCGGTGGCCCTGGCCGTCCACGGCGGCCCGCTGCCCGAGGCCACCGTCCGGGCCATCGGCGCCACCCTCGCCGAGGCGCTGTCCGCCGCGCACGGCCAGGGCCTCACGCACGCCGGGGTGTCCCCGGCCGCCGTCCTGCTCACCGCCGACGGCCCCCGGCTCACCTGTTACGGCGCGGTACGGGCCGCCTCGGCCGACGGCGAGCCGCGCACCGGACTGCCGGGCCTCGACCCGGGGGCGCTCGCCCCGGAACAGGCGTCGGGGGGCCGCCCCCGGCCGCCGGGTGACGTCTTCGCGCTGGGCGCCGTCCTCGCGTACGCCGCCACCGGGCACACCGTCCCCGAGCGGGACGAGATCCCGCCCGCCCTGCGCGCGTCGATCGCCGCCTGCCTGGCCCGCGACCCAGCCGACCGGCCCACCGCCGCCGCCCTGATGGCCTCGCTGACCCCGCCGACCGCCCACGCGACGGTGCTGAACTCCGCCGGCTCCCTCCTCGCACCCGGCTGGCTGCCGGGCCGGGTGGTCGCCGCGCTGGCCCGCCAGTCCGCCGAACTCCTCGCCGTCGAACTCCCGGCGCCGGCCCGGGTCTGAAAGCCCCCGATCACCTCTCCTCTCCCTGGATCTGACGGACCTGACCTCATGCTGTCGCCCCTGACCCACGACGACCCCGCCGCCGTCGCCACGTACCGTCTCCTCGCCCGCCTCGGCTCCGGCGGCATGGGCACGGTCTACCTGGCCCGCACTCCCGGCGGCCGTACCGTCGCCCTCAAGACCGTGCACGCGCGGCTCGCCACCGACCCCGCCTTCCGTACCCGTTTCCGCCTGGAGACGGACGCGGCTCGGATCATCGGCGCCCGGCACGGCGCGGCCGTCGTCGACGCCGACCCGCTGGCCGAGACTCCGTGGCTGGCCACCGAGTACGTCCTCGGGCCGCCGCTCGACGACGCCGTCGCCCTCGGCGGCCCGCTCCCCGAGCCGACCGTCCGCGCGCTGGGCGCCGCGCTCGCCGGGGCCCTCGCCCAGCTCCACTCCTCGGACGTGGTCCACCGCGACCTCAAGCCGTCGAACGTCCTCGTCACCGCGTACGGCCCGAAGATCATCGACTTCGGCATCGCCCGCGCGGCCGGCGACGACCACCTGACGCGTACCGGAGCGGCGGCCGGCACGCCCGCCTTCATGTCGCCGGAGCAGGCGAGCGGCCAGGAACACCCGCCGGCGGGTGACGTGTTCGCGCTCGCCGGCGTCCTCGTCTTCGCGGCCACCGGCCACGGCCCCTTCGGTACGGGCTCCCCCGCCGACCTCCTCTACCGCGTCCGCTATGCCGATCCCGACCTCACCGGCGTACCGGAGGCTCTTCTTCCGCTCCTGACGGCCTGCCTCGCCAAGGACCCGGCCGCACGCCCCACCACCGGCACGCTGATCAACCACCTCCACGACGGCCACGGCGAGTTCGCGGACCACCTCCCGCCCCTGCTCCTCACCGACATCGCCCGCCGCGCGACGGACGTCTGGCTGCACGCCCCGTACCGCCTCCCGGCCCCGGCGGGCCCGGCCGTCGCGGAGACCGCCCCGAGCACCCCGCTCTCCCGCCGCCGCGCCCTCACCCTGGGCGGCGGCTCCCTCCTCGGCCTCGCGGGAGCGGGCGCCGGAGTGTGGGCATGGCTCGGCTCCCGCGACACCTCCCAGGGCGCAGGCGGCTCTCCCGCCCCGACCGGCCCCACCGCGATCCCCGCCACGACCGCCGCCGACGGCGCGCCCGCCGCGCTGTGGCAGGACTCGGTCCTCGACCGCGAACAGAGCACCACGCAGCTGCTCGCCGGAGACGACGTCGTCGGCTTCGCCGAGACCATCTCCTTCCGCGCCGTCGACACGAAGGACGGCAGCGAACTCTGGTCCGAATCCGCGGTCATGGAACCCCACCAGGTCACCACGGACGGCACGAACTTCTACCTCTCCGACGGCCCGTTCGAGGGCCCCGGCGTCCTCAAGATCCGTACGCTCGCGCCGCGCACCGGGAAGGAGGCCGCCCGGACGATCGAGCTGAAGGGCATCGACGGAACGACCACGGAGCTCATCACCGCGGGCGGCGGACTCCTCTTCACCGCCTCGCGCCTGGGCAAGCGCGAGCTCGACCCGGACGCGGACAACATCGGCTGGCATCTGCTGACCGTCGATCTGCGAACGGGCAAGGAGGCGTGGCGGCATCCGTACGAGTGGGACGGCGTCCGACCCTGGCTCGCCCAGATCGTCGGGGACCGGCTGATCCTCGGCAAGAACAGCGGCGACCTCGACACCTTCCTCATCCAGGCGCGGGACGTGCGCACGGGCCGGCAACTGTGGCAGCGACGGCTCCCGCTGACGAAGTCCGCCTCGTTCATCCCCGGCCAGCTCGCCACCGACGACCGGCACGTCTACACGGGCGGCGACCGGCTCCGGGCGGTCCGCCTGACGGACGGGGCGGTCGCCTGGGAGTACGGCAGCGGCACCGACCCCCTGGCCTACGGGGTCCCCGCTGTCGCGGGCGACCTCGTCTACACGAACGTGAGCGGACAGGGGCTCGTGGCCGTCAGCGCCACCGCCGGCCTCGAGCGCTGGGCGGAGAAGGTCGGCGCCCGCCCGCTGACCCCGCTCGCCCTCACCACGCCGGTGATCGGCACGAAGTACGCGTACGGGCCCGTACGCGGCGGTCTGAGCGCCGTCGACCTGTCGACCCGCGTCTCTGCCTGGGTCTTCCCGACGGACGCCACGCGGTACGTCGTCGACAAGGAACGGGCCCGCATCATCGGGGCCGGGGAGTCGACCGTCGTGGCCATCCCCTTCGCCTGAACACCCGTCCCTCCCGGGCCCTCCCCGCCCGTCCCCGCCACCGAACCGGAAAGCATCCTCGTGACCACGCAGCCCCTCGCCACCGGCGACCCGCTCCGGCTCGGCCCGTACCGCCTTCTCGGCGTCCTCGGCGAGGGCGGCATGGGCAAGGTGTACGTCGGCAGGGACGCCCGAGGAGTCCCCGCCGCCGTCAAGGTCCTCCGCCCCGAGCTCGCCCACGACCTGCACCTCGCCCAGCGGTTCGTCCGCGAGGCCGACATGGCGCGGGCCGTCACGAGCCGTGGCGTTGCCCGGGTCCTCGCCGCGCAGACGGAGGGCGGGCGGCCGTGGATCGCCGCCGAGTTCCTCGCCGGCCCGACGCTCGACGTCGCCGTCCGTACGTACGGGCCGCTGAGCGTGCCGGCGGTCCGCGCCCTCGCCGCCCACCTCGCCCGCACGCTGCACGACATCCACACCGCCGGGCTCGTCCACCGCGACCTGAAGCCCGCGAACATCGTCCTCACCTCGACCGGCCCCCGGATCATCGACTTCGGCATCGCCCGCCCCGAGCACGGCCTGACTCTCACGACGACGGGCCAGATCCCGGTCACTCCCGGGTACGGGGCTCCCGAGCAGGTCCTCGGGCAGCGGGTCGGACCGGCGTCGGACGTCTTCTCCCTCGGCGCAGTCCTCGCGTATGCGGCGAGCGGCCGGCGCACCTTCGAGGGCGCGCACGTGGCGGCGGTCCAGTACGAGGTCGTGCACGGCGCGCCGGACCTGGGCCTGGTGCCGCCGGAGCTCCAGGAGCTCATCGGCCCGTGCCTGGCGAAGGACCCGGCGTTCCGCCCGGCACCGGCGCAGGTGGCCCAGGCCTTCGCCCCGCCGAAGGGCGCCGACCAGGCCTGGCGCAAGGGGCCGCTCGCCGAGGACATCAAGCGGCGCGAGACCGCCACGAAGCGCCTGGCGGCCCCCGAGGAGACCGCCGTACCCGGCGGCAGGCCGACCCGGCGCCGCTTCCTCACCGGCGCGGCCGTGGGCGTGGCGGTCCTGGGCGCCGGCGGCGGGACGGGCGCCTGGTGGCTGAACCGCGAGGGGAAGTCACCGACCGCCGACGTGCCACCCGCCGTGGCGACTCCCGAGGCGGCCTTCGTCTCGATCATCGACACCGCGTACGGCGAGGTCCCCAAGCCCCTGTGGGGACCCCAGGACCTCGCGGCGGCGAACGGTCAGCTGCCACTGCCCGTACGGGACGTGGTGATCCTGCAGGCGAAGACCGGCGGGCTGCTCGCGCTCTCCGTCAAGGACGGCAAGGAACGGTGGCGGGCGAAGACGATCGACGCCGACGCCGGTTACGTCTCCGTCGCCGACCGGCTCGTCGTGGGCGTCGACAGGAACGGCGTCGTGCGCGCCTTCGTCGCCTCCTCCGGCAAGCCCGTCTGGCAGTCCCAGGACGACGTCGAGGACGTCCTCGCAGCCGACGACACCCATGTCTACCTGGTGACCAAGAACAACGAACTCCGCGCGCTCGACGCCTGGACCCTCGCCACCACCTGGACACGCCCGATGACGTCCCCCCGCTCCCACAACGGCGCCGCGAAGGCCGCCGTGGGCCGAAAGCGGCTCGTGATCCACGGCAGGGACGGCTACGTCGCCGCGCTCTACACCGAGACGGGGGAGACGGACTGGGAGGTCAAGAACCAGGGCACCGACGGCCAGATCCCCGTCCTCGGCGACAACATCGCCTATCTCGGCGGCCGCACGCTCATGGCCCGCCGGCTCGACCGCGGCGACTTCCTGTGGGAGGAAGAGGCCAAGAGCGACACGGGTCCGGGCTGGGGGACGCCGGCCGCGGACGGCGACTTCGTCATCGCCGTCGACGGCTACCACGCGTATCGCTACAGCACCATGGTGGACATCCACCACCCGGTCCACGACTGGTACGAGGTCCTGGAGAGCGACGGGACGGGCACCGGCACCTTCAACCCGCCTGTCGTGGCGGGCGCCACGGTCTGGATCCACACACCCGACAACAGCGTGGTCGACGTCCGTCACAAGATCACCCACGAGCACCTGTTCACCGCGAAGATGCAGCGCCTGGGCCCCTACCAGATGGCGAGCGACGGCAACCGCGTCTTCATCGCCCGCGGCGGCCGGGTGTACGCCATGCCGGTCTACGGCACGTGAGCCGCCACCCTCGGGCCGCCCCGTGGTCGCCCCCGGAGGAACAGCCGTAAGGGCTGGTGCCGCGCGACTGGATGGGGCCGCTGCCTGACTTGAGTTCAGCCCCGGCGTGAACGGAGTACGGATACGGCGACGGCGGCGCCGATCAGGACGGCCGCGCCGATGCCGAGTCCGATCCACAGCCCGGTGTCGCCGCCCTCCTCGCTCGCGACGGGTCCCGGCGCGGGTGCCGCGGAGGAGGGCTCCACCGGCCCCGGGTCGGCCGAGGGCAGCTCGTCGGGAGCGGAAGGCGTGGTGGTCGCGGCCTCGGTGAGGTCGTCGATGGGCCGGACGCCGGCCGGACCGGGGTCACCGGGCGTCTTCAGCGTACGGAGCGGGCGGATGGCGCCGTACCCGACGAAGTCGCTGCGCTTCTCGCCCCCGGAGGGCTTGGCGACGGTGTTGAGCATGACCTTGAGGACCTGGTTGTTGGTCCAGTCGGGGTGCTTCGCCCAGAGGAGCGCGGCGGAGGCGGAGGCGAGGGCGGTGGCGTCACTGGTGCCGGAGGACTTGCAGACTCCGCCGTCGTCGCAGGCGGCGACGATGTCCTTGCCGGGGGCGACGATGTCGACCTGTCGCCCGTACTGGGACATCGGGACCCGCGTCGCCTTTTTGTCGACCGCACCGACGCCGACGACGCCGGGGGTCGCCCCTGGGTACTCCACGATGTTGCCCTTGTCGCCGGTGTTGCCGACGGACGCGAAGACGAGAGCTCCCTTGTCGAGGGCGTACTTGACCGCATCCGTGAGCTCTTGCGAGCCCGACTTGGCACCTTGCGAGATGTTGATGACCTTGGCACCGGAGTCGACCGCGAAGCGGATGGCTTCGGGGGCCAGCTTGTTGAACTGCTTGTCCGCGTCGGCCGCACTGCGGTCCTGATCGGGAGCGGGAAGCCGGACCGGGAGGATCTTCACCCCGGGGGCGAGGCCGAACGCCCCCGCCCCTCCGTTGGCCTTGCCCGTGCCGGCGATGATCCCCGCCATGCCCGTGCCGTGACCTTCGACGTCGGTGTGCTCGTCTCCCGCCGCCCCGGGGGCCAGGTCCTTTCCGTCCAGAACCTGCCCCTGGAGGTCCGGGTGGGTGTCCTCGACACCGCTGTCGATCACCGCGACCGTGACGCCCTTGCCCGTGCTGAGCTGCCAGATCTCCTCGGCTCCCATGGCGTCGAGGTGCCACTGCCGGTCCCTGACACCCGCTGCCTGGGCAGGGACGGAAGCGATGCCCACCAGCAGCATCCCCAAGGCGGCCGAGGCGGTGACTCGGACACGGCTCCGTCGCATACTGCTGGTAGACATCTGCTTCCTCGCGCTGATCAGTCGATGACGGGCGGCGCCGCGCGGCGGTTGCCCTGCTGCCAGGTCTCCTCGTCCTCGACAAGGTAGTCGGGACGCTCTCCGTTCTGCTCCTCGCGCTCGCGACCGGCCGGCGTGGCGCCTCCGCGCACGAGGCCGGAGCCACCGGGCGTGAAGGGCCGTGCGCCACCCGCGGCACCGGCGGCGCCGGGGCGCTGCGCCTTGCCGCCGACGACTCCGCCGGACTCGCCGGCGAGCCGGCGTCCGCCGCTGATGCCGTTCTGGCCGGCACCCATGCCGCCGCCCATCGGACCGCCCATGCCGCCGCCCATGGGACCGCGGCCCATGCCGGTGGCGTTGCGTCCACCCTGCTCTCCACCGATGACGGTGCTGCGCGGGAGGCCCGTCTGGGGGCGCCCCTGCGTGCTGGGCACCGCCTTGCCGCCGCTGATGCCCTCGCGAGCACCGCCCGGCAGGCCGCGCGGGCCGCCGGTGTTCAGCGGGTTGCGGGTGCCGCCGGTGACGGGGCCGGTGGGAGGCGGTGTCCCAGGGCCGCCCCTACCGGGAAGCGGGGGCATGCCGGTGGTCATGAACGGAGGCGTACCACCGTCCGGCTTGGTGACCGGCGGCGGACCGCCCGGGGTCTGCGTCGTCGGTCCGGTCGTGGTCGGCGGGAGGGTGTCGACGCTGTCGATGCCCAGGTCCACGGGGACGTCGGGCCGGACCTCGGGGCGTACGACATGCGTCGGCCTTGTCGGATCACCCGTGGTCTGGACGACATTCGTGTCGGACGAGGTCCGCGTGTCCTGCTGCGAGCGTGTGGTGCTCGTGCTGGTGCTGGTACTGGTGTCCGTGCCCGTGGTACGGCTGTCACTCGTCGGGTACTGGACGCGCTCGGTCTCGCCCTGCCGGCCACGGCCGGTGTCCGGCGGAACGAACGCCCCCGGCGGCGGCGGGAACGTCGGCGGCTTGTTGTTGTCCATATGGAAGGTGGACCACTTGTACGCCTCCGAGAGGCGGTCCATCTCCTTCGCCGCCGCCTCCTTGTTCGCCGCTTCCTTGGCCTCGATGGCCGCGAGCTCCTCGCTCGCGGCCATCGAGGACCGCGCGTTGCCGGCGATCGTCCGGGAGTCGGGGTCGTTGCGGTACTTCAGCGCCGCTTCGAGGTTCTCCTTGGCGGAGGCGTGGGACGTGTACCGGGGCATGGCGCTCTGCGCCGAGGCGATGGCGATGGAGTTCTCCTCCATCCACTTCGCGCCGCCCTCGCTGTAGTCCGCGAGCGCCTTCGTCGAGTTGGCCACGTTGTTGGCCCACTCGGCGAACGCCTTCTCGGCCTCGCCCTCCCAGTCCATGCGCTGCATGCTGGTCTGCAGTTCGGAGGCGATCTTCTCCAGCTGCGCCGCGACCGACTTCAGCCGCCCCGCCGCATCGCCCACGTAGTAGCTACTGGCCTCGTCCAGCCACGCCAACATCTGCTGATGCGACATGGCGCGGAAGTTGGTTCCGCCGCCTCCGCCGCCCTCTGCAGGCCTCATCTCTCGCCTCTTCCCCGTGTCCCCGAAATTCCGTCCGCGCCGGCCTACTTGTAGTCGCCGCCACCCTCGGTGGTTTCGCCGCCTTCGCCGGCCGGCGCTCCGTTGCCCGCTGCCTTCTCGGCCTTCTCCTTGGCCTCGTAGGTCCGCTGGTGGATCTCGATCATCTTGCGCTTGATGTCGTCGTCCATCTCCTCGAAGCCGTTCTTCGAGGCGACCACCGCGATCCCCAGGCCCTCCAGGCAGTCCTTGAGCAGACCGGAGAGTTCCACCAGGCGGGAGAGGGTCCCGTCGTACGCCGCGTAGGCGCCCTGGGCCTCGCCCCAGGCGGCGCCGCCGCCGCCGAACTGGGGGCGGGACACCGGCTGATCCTTCAGCTTCCCGGGACCGGCCTCCGATCCCTGGAGCTGCTCGATGAGGCCCTCGACGCCCTTCCGGAACGTCTCCATGGAGTCGGCGCTGTACTTCACGGCCTGCGTCCGCATCCCGGACGCCATGCCCCCTACGTAGGCTTCCATCCCGCGATCCTCCCCCGTGTGAACAACTGTGCCGCGTCCTACCAAGTCTAGAAGTTCACTGTAGTTGGGAACGACGACAGTGCGCACCCCGGGGTTGCACAAGCAACGGACATCACGTGGTTACGAATTGGGCACGGCAACGGCCGCCTGGGGGCGGATCGGGAGGCGGTTGATCGGGCGGCCGGTCGCCGCGCGTACTGCTGAGGCCACTGCGGCGGGTGAGGTGACGACGGGGATCGCGCTCGCCGCCTTGGCTCCGAATGGGGCCACCACGTCGCGTTCCTCGACCAGTTTCACGATGCGAATGTCCGGGGCATCCAGGGATGTCGGGAGTGCGTAACCCGTGAAGTCGGGGTGGCGGACCAGACCGCGGGCGGTGCGGAGGTTCTCCGTGAGGGCCGCGCCGACGCCCTGTGTGACGCCCGCCTCGATGCGGGTGGTGAGCTGCGCCGGGTTGAGGATGCGGCCGACGTCCTGGGCGACGGCCATCTCCACGACGCGTACGGCGCCGAGTTCGATGTCGACGTCGACCACCGCGCGGATCGCGCAGAACGCGAGGCCGACGAACGCGTCGCCCTGGCCCGAGTCGTCGAGGGGTTCCGTGGGGTGGGGGCGGCACTGGGCGGTCGCCCAGAGTTCCTTGCCGTCCATCGCCTCGGTGACCGTAGTCGAGAGGACCCCGTCGTACGAGGTGATCTTGCCGTCGGTGATCTGGAGGAGCTCCGTCGACATGCCGAACTGGTGGGCCAGCGGCTGGAGAAGCTGGGTGCGGACCATCTTCGCGGCCCGTTCCACCGCCCCGCCCGAGACCCAGGTGTGACGGCCGTGGGCGGCCGGTCCCGCCGGCGGCTGGTCGGTGTCGACGGGCGCGACGTGCACCTCGTCGATGCCGAGGGTGTCCTGCACGATCTGGCGGGCGAGCGTCGAGAAGCCGGAACCGGTGTCCACCGCGGAGCAGATGACCGTCGCGACCCCGTCCTGGATGCGTACCGTCGCCGTCGACACCTCGTCCGTGCCCTCCGCGCCCAGCATGTGCACCATGCCGAGCGCGTACCCCACGCCCCGCCGTACCGCGCCGGGTTCGCCCGCGCCCTCGGGGCCGCCGGGCAGCAGCCAGTCCCCCTCCGGGGTGTCCTTGGGGAGGGCGGGGAGGGGGAAGTCCCGTACCGCCGCGAGCAGTTCGGCCACCGGCGCCGGGCAGGTCACCGTCTGGCCCGTGGGCAGGATGTCGCCCGTCGCCATGACGTTCCGCATGCGCAGCTCGGCCGGGTCCACGCCCAGTTTCGCCGCCAGTTTGTCCATCTGCGCCTCGTACGCCGCGCAGACCTGCATCGCGCCCTCGCCCCGCACATGGCCGGACGGCGGGTTGTTCGTACGGACCGCCCACCCTTCGACGAAGGCGTGCGGGACGACGTACGGGCCGCAGGCGAAGGCCACGGCCGCCGCCAGGGACTCGGACGAGGAGTCGGCGTACGCGCCCGCGTCGAGCAGGATCTGCGCCTCCACCTTCACCAGGCGTCCCTCCGCGTCCGCGTGGTGCCGGTAGCGCAGCAGGGTCGGGTGGCGGTGGGCGTGGCCGAGGAACGACTCCTCGCGCGTCGCCGTGAGCTTGACCGGGCAGCCGGTGCGCAGCGCGAGGAGGCCCAGCGGGATCTGGAACCCCGGGTCCTCACGGTCGCCGGTGGCGCCAGGGACACCGGTCACGACCAGCTTCACCTGCTCGGGCGGCAGTCCGAAGCAGGCGGCCGCCAGGTCGCGGTCGGTGTGCGGGTCGGTCGAGGCCGTGTAGATCTCCACACCGCCGTCGGGGCGCGGCACGGCGAGACCCGCCTCCGCGCCGATCGGCGCCGGGTCCTGGCGCCCGATCCGGTACAGACCCTCGACGACGACCTCGCCGGCCGCGTCCGGGTCGCCGAACCGCAGCGGGATGTGCCGGATCAGGTTCCCGTCGGGGTGCAGCGCCTCCGCCGCGAACGCCTTCTCCGGGTCGGTGACCGGGTCGAGGAGTTCGTACTCGACGCTGATCGCGGCGGCGGCCAGCCGGGCCGTGTCGGGGTGGTCGGCGGCCACCGCGGCGAGCGCCTCGCCGTGGTGGCGGACCAGCTCGGACGCGAAGACCGGCCGGTCGGCGACCCGTCGGCCGTACGTCGCCGCGCCCGGCACGTCGGCGGCCGTCACCACGGCCCGTACGCCCGGCATGGCGGTCGCGGCGCTGGTGTCGACGGACACGATGCGCGCGTGCGGGTGGGGCGAGCGCAGGATCGCGGCCCAGAGCAGGCCCTCGGCCCACAGGTCGGAGGCGTACGGGAAGGTGCCCTCGGTCTTCGCCCGCGCCTCCGCCTGCGGGAGCGAGGTGCCGAGGCCGTGCGCGGACGGCTCCTGTCCCGGGGCACCGGAGGTGTCCAGGATGGGGGCCGTGGGAACGGCGGTGGTCGCGTCGCTGCTCACGCCATGCCTCCGTCGTGCGGGTGCGGGATCTGGTGCGGTACACGGGGTTCGTCGGCGCCCTCGGGCGCGGTGGCCGCGGCGCTCGCCTCGCGCTCGGCGACGACGTCCCGTACTGCTTCGAGGACGCCCCGGTAGCCGGAGCAGCGGCACAGGTTGCCGGCGAGCGCCTGGCGGGCCTCCAGCTCCGTGGGGGCGTGGTTGCCCTCAAGGAGGTCGTGCACGGTCATGCACATGCCCGGGATGCAGAAGCCGCACTGGACGGTGCCGCACTTGGCCATGGCCCGCTGCACGTCGGAGGGCTCCCCGTCGGTCGCGAGGCCCTCGACCGTCCGTACCTCGCTCCCGGCGGCGGTCGCCGCGGGGACGAGGCAGGAGGCCACGAGCCGGCCGTCGACCTGCACGTTGCACGCGCCGCACTCGCCCTGCGAGCATCCGTCCTTCGCTCCTGCGAGACCGAGGCGCTCACGCAGGACGTAGAGCAGGGACTCGCCGATCCAGGAACCGGTGACGGGACGGTCGGCACCGTTGACCCGGAGGGTGTACGAGGTGTGGGGGTGCTCGTCACTGTCGGTGGAGGCCTGGGCGCTCGTCGCGCTGTGCGCGGGGTCGGGGGCGAGGCCCTCGGCCGTATCGGTGGCGTGAGCGGGGGCGTGACCAGTCGCCTGATCGGGGGCGTGAGCGGGGACGTGATCCGTCGCCTGATCCGTGGCGTGGCCAGGGGCGTGATCCATCGCCTGATCGGTGGCCTGATCGCTGACAAGGCCGGGCTCATCGCCGGGCGCGTGGTCCGGCGCGGCTGCGGCCTGCTCCTCCGCCGCCCCCTCCCCCGGCGTCCCCTCAAGGGCCACGGCCGCTGCCGCCTCCCCGTCCCGCTGCCCGGCGTCCAGGGCCGCGCCCGGCTCCTCGTCCGCGTCTCCAGGCGTCTCGCCCGGGGCCTCGGCCGCGGGCTCCTCGACCGGCTCCGCCGGGAGCGCCCACGGCGCCGGGGCGCCGCCCGGCAGGGTCGCCGGGGCCTCGGCGTACGGCCTGACGGCCGAGGCGGCGAACCCGTCCGGCTCCTGCCCCGGCCCGGCGGCCTCCGCCGCCTCCGCCGTGTCCGGTACGACCGGGATCTCCCACTGGCCCGTGGTGCCCGGGCCGGCGGCGGGCGCCGTCACCTCCGTGAAGCGCCACTCGGCCGTCGCGTGCGGATCCTGCTCGGCGTACTCGCCGTGCCCGCCGTTCCCGTCACCCTCGACGTACGCGGACCGCCCGGCCTGCCCGAACGCCTCGCCCCGCCCGAAGGTCCCACCAGGCCCGAAGGGCTCGAAGTGCTCGGGCCGCTCGACGTGCTCGGGCCGCTCGAAGTGCTCGCCGTGCCCGAACCGCTCGGCGCGCTCGCCCTGCTGCGGGAAGTGTTCCGCCCGCTGGTAGGCCGACGCGTCCTGGTCCGTGTACTCGCTGCCGTCGAAGTACTGCGTCTGCTCCGCCCGCGTCGGTACGTGCACCGTCCACGAGCCCGTCGCCGACGGGTCCGTCGCCGGCGACGGGGCGAGCGGCTGCAGCGGGGTGATCATCGGCGGCACGTAGCCGTGGCCGGGCGCCTCCAGCGGGACACCGTCCAGCATGAAGTCGGGCGGCAGCTGGACGAACGCGGTCGCGTCCCCGTCGTACCCCTCGCTCTGCGGGATCGGCTCCCAGCCGCCCGCGTTCTGGTGCTGCTGGTCGTTGCTGCTCACGACAGTGCCCTCCCCAGTGCCCGTCGGGCGAGTGCGGCGACGGTGCGCCGCAGGTGCAGTACGGCAGGCGGCAACTGTTCGTCGCCCTGCGGGTCCGGGATGCAGGCGGCGGCGACGTACTCGCCGAACGCGGTGAGCGCCTCCGGCGCGAGCCCCCGGTCGTTGTCCCAGTCCACGAGCGAGGCGATCCAGCGCTCCGCCTCCAGCGGGCGCAGCGGCATCGGGGCGACGGCGCCGACCGCGCAGCGCACCCCGCGCCTGGCCGGGTCGAGGACGACGGCGACGGAGGCGGTGGCGCGGGCGGGGCCGGTGCGGCCGGTGGCCTTGACGAAGACCTGGGGGGCGTGGAGCAGGGGGACGCGGACGAAGGCGACGAGCTCGCCGGGGGCGAGCAGGTCGCGTCCCGCGAGCAGGTGGGAGACGGGGATCTCGCGGCTGCCGAGCGGCCCGAGGACGACGAGGTCGGCTTCGAGGGCGGCGAGGACGGGCAGCGAGTCGCCGGTGGGCGCGGCGGTGACCACGTTGCCGCCGAGGGTGCCGGCGTTGCGGATCTGGGGCGGTCCCGCGGCGCGGGAGGCGGCGGCGAGTGCGGGGATGAGGGCGGCGAAGTCGGGGCGGCCCATGCGCGCGTGGGTGAGGCCCGCGCCGAGGAGGGCGTGTCCGTCCTGGTACTGCCAGCCGCGGATCTCGTTGATGCGGCTCAGGCCGACGAGTCCGGCGGGGCGGAGCTGGCCCTTGTTGACGGCGGCCATCAGGTCGGTGCCACCGGCGACGGGGACGGCGGCCGGCATGGCCGTGAGCGCCGCCACGGCCTCGTCGAGCGAGGCGGGCAGCGTCACGGACTGCGCCGTCTGTGGTGCGTGCGTGGTCAACCCGCTGCCCCTTCCCGGTGTCCCGGTGGTCCCCGAATGTGCCCGGCGGTCGCGCCTGCGTGTGGGCGTACGGTACGTGCTCACAGGCCGGACGTGGCAACTCTGGCACATCTTCCGAGCGGTCCGGCGCGAGGGTCCGCGAAGGACTGTTCCGTCCGGGACGCCCCGAGGAGGGACGGTAACTTCCGTTTCGCCGCTCTTGGGTTAACCGGGGCGCTGGGGGGGTGTCTTGTCGATCAGGCCGGATCAGCCGCGCGGCCCGCCCGGTAGGAAAAAAAAAACACCAAGGGGCGGGCAAAAAGTGGGGGGGAGACACCCCGGGGCGGCGCCCCAGAAAAAAAAAAA